>JBCDAU010000090.1:0-2430 GCA_039185015.1 Actinomycetota bacterium | reverse complement strand
CTCGGCGCGGTGCAGAACGGTCGGGCCTACGCCGTCGGCGCGTCGTGGCACTCGCCCAGCGTGCTGTCCGAGCACAAGGTCATCGACGACCTCTACGAGATCCTGCTCGGCGAGTCGCCCCTGTCCTCGGAGCTCGCTCCGATCCCACCGGAGGGCTGATCGACGGGATCCGGGTGGTCGCTTGGTCGTCCCCAAGGCCGCGGCCCGCCGCAGCGAGTCGCAGCGACGGCGAGCGCGATGCGCTCAGCGTGGACGGGGACGCTCGCCCTCGGCGAGGAGGGCGAGGACACCGCGCACGCACGCACGGAGGCCGAAGTGACGCCAGCTCTCCTCGTCGTCGTAGTCGAGGTCGGCGAGCGCGGCGTGGAGCGACGGGTGCTTGTTCTCGTCGGAGACGAAGACCGGATCGAAGGCCACGTTGCCGTTGGTCGCGGCGTAGACGGTCTCGAGCACGTGGATGCCGACCGTGTCCACGGCGGCGAGCGCATCGCTCGGGTCGAGGCCGCGCCGGCCGAGGCGGTCGATCATGATCACCCGTTTGGCGTCGATCGCCGAGGCACCGGCGACGAGCGAGAAGGCGGTGAGCCCGGGGTTCTCGAACAGCAGCCCTCGCAGTCGCTGGCCGAAGTCGACGAGCAACGCTTCCGCATCCAACGTCGGGTCGTCGGGGAAGTCGGCGGACGAGACGATCCGGTCGACGACCCGCTGGACGAGCTCTGCCCGGTCGTCCACGTAGCGGTAGAGCGCTGCGGGGTGCACGTCGAGCGCGTTGGCCACGGCGGCGAGCGTCAGGTCGTTGAGCCCGATCTCGACGCCGGCATCGATGATCTGGTCGAGGCTGATCCTGGGCGGCCGGCCCCGACGGCCGGGCGCCGCATCGGTCGCTGAGGGCATCCCCGCAGGGTAGGCCACGCCGACAATTTCATCATTTGTCACGTATGAGCGTGACTAGTTGCGAATTGCCGTATCAGCTCCATAAGGTGTGCCGAACATCGCACTCGAGGAGTCCTCCCATGCCCCGCCGACCGCGTCTGTTGCTCCTGTTGTCCTTGGCGCTCGTCATCGCCGCCGCCTGCGGCGACAGCGACGCCGACGACGCTGCGGAGGCGTCGACGCCGGCCACCGAGGCCGCCACCACCGAGGCCAACGCTGCGGACGCCGCCGAACCGGCAGCGGGGACCGAGGGAGACACCGAGCCCGCCGACGGCGACACGATCACCGTGATCGATGCGACCGGCGAGGTCACCGTGCCGCGGACCACCGAGGGCATCGCCACCCTGGAGGAGGTCAGCGCCCTGAACCTGCTGATGCTCGGCGTGACCCCGGAGACCTCGTCGCTGTTCTTCCAGGAGCCCTTCCCGCTGGCCATCCTCGACGCCGAAGGCGTGCCCGTGAACGCCGGTGAGGGCGAGCTGAACGTCGAGTACATCGCCACCCTCGGTGCCGACCTCCTCGTCGCCATCAACCACCCGATCATCACCGAGCTCCGCGATCCCATCGTCCAGGGTGTCGCTCCGATCGTGATCACCGACTTCCTGGCCAACGACTGGGTCGCGCAGCTCGAGCTGCTGGCCGAGGTGACGGGTACCGAGGAGCGAGCAGCTGCCCTGATCGCGGCGGTCGATCAGGAGATCGAGACGCTCGCCGCCGACATCGATGCCGGAGGGATGACCGGCAGCACGTTCTCGTTCCTGTTCGCGAACTTCGACGGCAGCCTCCAGATCCCCAACGGCGGCCTCGCCGTCGACATCATCGACGCCGTCGGCCTCGTTCGGCCTGACTCCGAGTTGGCGGTCGCCGGCGCCGACGACGTCGAACCGCTGTCCATCGAGCTGCTCGGTGAGCACGACGCCGACTTCATGATCATCGGGGCGCGTGCGGACGCCGAGCTCGACCCGACCATCTCGGACCTGCGCACCGACGATGGCATCTCCCTGGTGACCAACGACTGGGGCTGGGGCGTTGAGAACCCCATCACGGCGCTGTGGATCATGGAGGACATCCGGCGGATCGTGCTCCGCGGCGAGGAACCGCTGGGAGATGGCGACATCGTCGAGATCTGGAACCGCGTCCTCGCTCTGCCTGGTTCGGCGTCGTAGCCCGACCACGCCGATCCCGTCGGCGGTCCGACCGAAGCGACCCGCGACCCGGCGAGCGTCCGGATGCCGACGCCGGCCTCGCCCGGCCGTCGTCCACCTGGTTGGCCCGGCCGCTCGCGTTCAGCGCGGCTCGCGCCACATGGGCATGACGGGCGGGGCGCCCTTCGGGAGATCAAAGGGGGGCATCGCTGCGAACCCGAGTCGGGCGTAGAACGCCTCGTTCTGCGGGTTCGAGTTCTCGAGATACGCGGGGAGTCCCTCGCGGTCGCAACGATCCAGCATGGGTCGGAGGACCGATGACCCGAGACCCCGTCCCTGGCCTCCTCGTCGG
>JBCDAU010000089.1:0-2663 GCA_039185015.1 Actinomycetota bacterium | reverse complement strand
TCCGCACCGCGGTGCTGCTGCCGGCCGACGCCGACCCCGAGGCGAAGCTGCCGGTGCTGCTCGATCCCTACGGCGGCCCCCACGCGCAGCGGGTGATCGCCAGCCGCAACGCCCACGCCGCCTCGCAGTGGTTCGCCGACCGGGGCTTCGCCGTCGTCGTCGCCGATGGTCGGGGGACCCCAGCCCGCGGCCCGGCGTGGGAGCGAGCGGTGCAGGGCGACCTCGCCGCACCCGTGCTCGACGATCAGGTCGACGCCCTCCACGCCGCCGCCGAGGCCGAGCCTCGCCTCGACCTGTCCCGGGTGGCGATCCGCGGCTGGTCGTTCGGCGGGTACCTCGCCGCACTCGCCGTGATGCGACGGCCCGACGTCTTCCACGCCGGCATCGCCGGCGCCCCGGTGACCGACTGGGAGCTCTACGACACGCACTACACCGAGCGCTACCTCGGCCATCCCGCCACCGATCCCGAGGCCTACGCCCGCAGCTCGGTGGTCGCCGACGCCGCCCGCCTCGACCGACCGCTGCTGATCGTCCACGGCCTCGCCGACGACAACGTCGTCGCCGCCCACACGCTGCAGCTCTCGCAGGCGCTGCTCGAAGCCGGGCGGCCGCACGAGGTCCTGCCGCTCTCGGGGGTCACCCACATGACCCCGCAGGAGGTCGTCGCCGAGAACCTCCTCCTGCTCCAGCTCGACTTCCTCCGCCGCGCTCTCGGTCTCCCGGGCTCCGGGCTGGCACAATCTGGCGAGGACGTCTCGAAGGGAAGCGCGTGAGCGAAGCGAAGCGGTTCAGGCGGCGGGAGAAGGTCGTGACCACCGTCGACCTCCCCGGCGTGCCCGCAGGGACCCCGGGGAAGATCCGGACCGAGGCCGGCTACACCTGGTACCGCTACTTCGTCTCCTTCGAGAACGGCGTCGAGCTGAGCAGCGTCGACGCCGGTGCGCTGCGCAGGCCGGGCGATCCGGTCGACCCCGCAGCATGAGTGACGGGGTCGGCGACGTCGTCCGACCCACCCACGTCGAGGTCGAGCTCGACGCCATCAGCGACAACGTCGCCGCCATCGACGCGCACGTCGGCTCGGCCGACGTCATGCCCGTCGTCAAGGCCAACGCCTACGGCCACGGCCTCGTCCCGGTGGCGAAGCACCTGGTCGCCAGCGGCACCCGTCGCCTCGCCGTCGCCTACGTCGAGGAAGGCATCGAGCTGCGCCGGGCCGGCATCGAGGTCCCGATCCTGATCATGGGCGGCAGCGCGGCCGATCAGGTGCCGCTCTTCGTCGAGCGTCGGCTCACGCCCGGCGTGGCCAGCGTGTCGAAGCTGGCGCTGTTCGAGGCCGCCGCCTCGTCGGCGGGGCGGATCCTGGACATCCACCTCAACATCGACACCGGCATGGAGCGCCTCGGCATCCACTGGCACTCGGCGGAACCGCTGCTCGATGCCGCGCTGCGGAGCAGCAGCGTCCGGGTCGAGGGCGTCTACACGCACTTCGCCAACTCCGATGCGGCCGACCTGACCCACGCCCGCACGCAGGTCGAGCGCTTCCACGAGGCGACCTCGTTCTACGACCGCCGCTCCGCGCCGATGCCGCTGCGTCACCTGTGCAACAGCGGGGGCGTGCTGCAGCTGCCGGAGGCGCACCTCGAGCTCGTGCGACCCGGCGTGATGATCTACGGCGTCATGCCGAGCGACGAGGCGGCCCGAACCGTCGAGATCCGCCCGGCGATGCGATGGGTGTCGACCGCCGTGTACGTGAAGCTCGTCGAGGCCGGCAGCCCGGTCAGCTACGGCTCGACGTGGGCGCCCGAGCGGCGGACCCGGATCGTCACCGTGCCGGCCGGCTACGGGGACGGCTGGTTCCGGGCGCACTCGAACCGGGCCGAGGTGCTGATCGGTGGTCGGCGGCGTCCGATCGTCGGTCGGGTCTGCATGGACCAGTTCATGGTCGACGTCGGCGACGACGAGGTGTCGCCCGGCGACGAGGTCGTCCTGATGGGCGACCAGGGCGGCGAGCGGATCACCGCCGAGGAGCTCGGCGCCCACGTCGGCACGATCGGCTACGAGATCTGCACCAACGTCGCCGCCCGCGTGCCCCGGGTCTACGTGTAGGTCCTCGGGCGAAGGCAGGCCGGGCGCCGGCGGATCGGCCCGGCCCGTTGGTACCGGAGTGGCCCGTCAGGCGACGTGGCGGATCCAGTACTTCAACGCGCCGAAGCTGATGCCGAACTTCTGGTGCCGGCGACCCAGGCCGAGCTCGTCGATGATCTGTGCGCCGGAGCAGCCACGGGTGTCCTCCAGCGTGAACCGGCCGTCGAGTCGACGCCACCCAGCATCGAAGGTCCCGTCCGGCTGCGCCGCCAATCGGAAGAAGCCCAGCCGACGCCTCGGCTGATCAGGGAGCACGGTGTCGGGGCACAGGTCCCTGTCGTCGGCAATGCCGTCGTTGTCGGTGTCGATGAGGGGGTCGTTGCAGTCGGGGATGGTGTCGTTGTCGACGTCGATGGTGTCGTCTTGGCCGGGGCAGGCATCGGCGTCGTCGGCGATGCCGTCGTTGTCGGTGTCGATGAGGGGGTCGTTGCAGTCGGGGATGGTGTCGTTGTCGACGTCGATGGTGTCGTCTTGGCCGGGGCAGACGTCGGCGTCGTCGGCGATGCCGTCGCCGTCGG
>JBCDAU010000088.1:0-3338 GCA_039185015.1 Actinomycetota bacterium | reverse complement strand
GCCACGGCGCCGTCGCCGGTGGCGGCGTTGACGTCGCCGTCGCCCTGGTTCTGCACCGCACCGTCACCGGTGTTGAGCTGCGAGTCCTCGATCTCGGCGTCCTCGCCGAGCTGGATCGCGCCGTCGCCGGCGGTCTGGACGGTGTTCTCGACCTCGAAGTCACCGTCGATCTCGACGTCCTCGAGCTGCACCCGGTTGTCGATCTCGGTGTCGCGGTCGTCGATGTTGGTGACCGAGTTGTCGGTGACCGACTGGTCGATGTTGTTCTCGACGTTGGTCACGTAATAGTTGATGTGCTGGACCAGCTGCTCCACCGGGTCGGCCGTGGGGTCGACGGGCGGGGGAGGCGGAGGCGTCGGAGCCGGGGCGGGCGCACTGCTGCCGCCACCGCTGCTGCCGCCGCTCGAGGGCGCCGGAGCGGGAGCGGGGGCCGGAGCGGGCTCGGGCGTCGGAGCCGGGGCCGGAGCCGGGCCCTCGGTCGGAGCCGGAGCGGTGCCGGGAGCCTCACCGATGACGGTGGGCGACCCGCCGACGCCGACCTCGACGTTGGCGACCTGCTGGGTCACCGGCGAGAGGAGGGCGACCTGCTCGGGTGGGAGGTCCTCGCACGCCATGGTGACGGCGTCGGTGAGGTCCGCGGGGCTGACCTCGTCGAGGCCCGCCTCGCGCAGCATGTCGGCACGCTGCGCGTCGTCCGCTGCCGACCACTCTTCACGCTGATCGCCGAAGATGAAGCCGTAAGCGGAGTTCCAGATTCCGGAGATGTCCATTTCGTTGCTGTCCTTGTTCTGTGGGCCCCGTGCGGACCTCGTTGTTGATGAGCACCGTACGAACCGTCCACGTCGGGGGAATCGGGGACATCACCGGAGACTCACGGGGGTCCGTAGGGGCCCCAGGGGAACTCTGCCTCATCTGGCCGACGTTTGCCTGCTCGTTCAACACCGGACAGCGCAGGGTGGACGCGGTCGGTGTCGATCAGAGAGCATCTGGCGACGCGAAGACGGGTACGGTCGCCGCGTTCGGCACGACGAGGGAAGGCGGGACCGGTGAGCTACCAGCTCGGGGTCGATCTGGGAACGACCTACACGGCGGCTGCGATCCAGCGCGACGGCCGCACCTCCGTGGTCGAGCTGGGCAATCGGGCTGCCTCCATCCCGTCGGTCATCTTCCTGCGCGAGGACGAGACGATCCTCACCGGCGAGGCGGCCAACCGACGCGGCGTGACCGAACCCGATCGCATCGCCCGCGAGTTCAAGCGGCGCGTCGGTGACCCCACCCCGATCCTGGTCGGCGGGACGCCGTACTCGGCCGAGTCGCTCAGCGCCAAGCTCCTGCGTTGGGTCGTCGATCACGTCAGCGAGCGCGAGGGCGGCCCGCCCAGCTCGATCGCCGTCACCCACCCGGCCAACTGGGGCCCCTACAAGCAGGACCTGCTGTCCCAGGCCATCCGCATCGCCGATCTCACCGACGTCGCCACCCTGACCGAGCCCGAGGCGGCCGCCATCCACTACGCCGCGCAGGCGCGCGTCGACACCGGCTCGGTCGTGGCCGTGTTCGATCTCGGCGGCGGCACCTTCGACGCCGCCATCCTCCGCAAGACCGACCAGGACGGCTTCGACATCCTCGGCTCACCCGAGGGCATCGAGCGTCTCGGCGGCATCGACTTCGACGAGGCGGTCTTCGCGCACGTGCTCGCCTCGACCGGCGGCGCCGCCGCCGAGCTCGACCCCACCGATCCGGCTGTGACGGCCGCCGTGGCTCGGCTCCGGGCCGACTGCATCGATGCCAAGGAGGCCCTGTCCGGCGACACCGAAGCGACGATCCCGGTGGTGCTGCCGAACATCCAGACCGAGGTCCGGCTCACCCGGGCCGAGTTCGAGGGGATGATCCGCCCGAGCCTCCAGGACGCCCTCGCCGCGATGCGGCGGGCCGTGCGTGGCGCCGGTGTCGGTGTCGAGGAGGTCAGCGTCGTCCTCCTCGTCGGTGGCAGCTCGCGGATCCCGCTCGTCGGGCAGCTCGTCGCCGGCGAGCTCGGTCGGCCCGTGGCCGTCGACGCCCACCCGAAGCACTCGATCGCCCTCGGTGCCGCCCTCTACGCGGCACGGAGCTCGGGTGGCCTGGCCGTCGGCGCTCCCGTCGCGATCCCCGAGGCCGAGGAGGAGCCGCCGGCTCCCGCTCCGGTCGCCGAGCCCGACCCCGAGCCCGCACCCACGCCGCCGCCGGCGGCCGCCCCCGCTGCCGCGTCGGCCGCAGCCACCGCCGCAGCGGCGACGGCCGCGCCGCCCCCGTCCACGCCGGCCGAGCCGATGGAGATCAGCTCGAGCGGCGGAGGTGGCGGCAACCGCAACCTGCTCATCGGTGGCGGCATCGCCGCGTTGGTCGTCGCGATCATCCTCGGCGTCGTCCTGGCCGGTGGCGGAGGCGGTGGCGATGACGACGGCGGCGACACCGCCGACGGCGGCGACGTCGTGACCGACACGACCGCTGCTCCCGCCGAGACCACCGAGGCCCCGGTGGAGACCACCGAGCCCGCGCCGACGACCACCGAGGAGCCGGTCGAGACCACCACCACGACCGAGGCGGCGCCGACCACCACCGAGTTCATCTGCAACGGGCTCTGCGCCCGCATCACCGAGGTCCGGGCCGTCGACGGTCAGGCCGTGGTGATCTGGGATGCCGTCAACTACGGCCAGGAGCCGGCGATCGACAACCAGCACGCCCACTTCTACTGGCCGATCTACGAGGCCAACCAGGTGGGCACGAACTGGGACCAGGTCGGCGGCGTCGAGCAGGGCGAGTGGGACGCCATCGACAACCGGCCGTTCGAGACCGCCAGCGCGGGCCCGACCAACATGGACAACCGCCCCGAGGGCGTCACCGAGATCTGCGCGGTGCCGGCCGACTCGAGCCACGGCGTCATCAACCCGGAGAACGGGGCCTGCTTCCCGCTCCCCGACGAACTGTTGAACTGAGTCCGACGTCGGCCTGAACCGGCCGTCGTCAGCGGGGCACGTCCGTGCTCGTCGTGCCTAGAGTCCCGGCATGAGCAGCGAACGGCGCGGTGAGCCATGAGCATGGTCGACGGCAAGAAGGTCTTAGTCTTCGTCCTCGCCGGTGGTGAGGGCAAGCGGCTGGCGCCCCTCACCCTCGATCGGGCGAAGCCGGCGGTGCCCTTCGGTGGCGTCTACCGACTCGTCGACTTCGTGCTGTCGAACTTCGCCAACGCCGGCCTGCTCAAGATGGTCGTCCTGACCCAGTACAAGAGCCACTCGCTCGACCGGCACATCTCGCTCACGTGGCGGTTCTCACCGACCCTCGGTTCCTACGTGACCTCGGTG
>JBCDAU010000087.1:0-4327 GCA_039185015.1 Actinomycetota bacterium | reverse complement strand
GGCGCGTGGCGGCGGCCCCCCCGCCCCCCCCCCCTGGGGCGGGGGGGGCGGGCGGCCCACCCCCACCCTCATGGCGCGCGGGGGCTGTTGTGGGTTTGGGGGGGGGGGGGTGTGGGGTTTCGCTCGCCCGCCCCCGACACGCTCCGCTCGATCGAACCCGGACCCGCCAGCCCCTCCGGCACCGTCGCTCGTGATGGTGGGGTTGGCTGGGTGAGGGAGTGCGAGGACGTGGGCTTCGGCCCACGTCCTCGTCGCGTCGGGGGGTCCGTACACTTCCTCCCATGGGCACCGTCATCAGCGTTCTGCTCGCTGTCGTGTTCTTCGTGCTCGTGATGCGCATCGGCGTGGGGCTCCTGAGCAGCCTCGGGACACCGGCGCCCGAGCCGCCGCCACCCGGTGAGCTGCGGAAGGTCAAGCTCCACTACTGGTGCTCGATCTGTGGCGCCGAGCTGCGGATGACCCTGGCCAACGACCAGGAACCCGAAGCTCCACGCCACTGTCAGGAGGAGATGGTCCTCTTGACCCCGGCCGACGAGCTCTAACGCGCTAGGTCACTCGACCGCAGAGCGTGGGATCACCGCGGGTCGCGCGGGGTCTCGGCGGAGCGCGCGACCTCCGGACTTGCGTTCCGGGTTTTCCCCAGCCTGTGGAGAACCTTGGGAAGACTACACGTCTGTGATTCGCTCTTCGCGTTCACTTTACGCAAGGGACATGTCCCCAGTGAGCGAATCGCCGCGCTCCGTGTCCGCCTGTGCGATCCGTGAACGCACAGCGCCAGTCCGTGGTCGCCCGGTGTTGGTGAGCGCTCAGGGTCCCGGTAGCAACGCAGAGCGTGGAGACACGCCAAATGACCACGGAGCGAGGTCAGATCGTCGGTGTCGACCTGCTCACGGACGGCGGCCGCGGTCGATGGGCCTCAGCGCCACCTGGTCGCGAGGACCGTCCCCCCGAGGATGAACAGCAGGCCGACGCCCAGGTAGTTGTTCGTCGGGGACCCCGGCCAGATCTCGATGTAGTTGCCGATGATCGTGAGCATCCCGATGCCGAAGAGCACCGCCATCACGATCGGGAGCCAGCTCGGGCTGGGGATGTCCTCGGCGCGGGGCGCCGAGCGCGGCGTCACCCGACCGACCGATGCCTCGGCGTCGTCGGCCTTGGAGTTGATGGGCGCCGTGCGCCCCGGGGTGCGGTTCGTCGACTTCCAGCGAGCCATGAAAGGGCGAGGCTACTCGACACCAGCTCTGCGTAGCCTGTCGTGGTGACCCGCGTCCTCGTCGTCGACAACTACGACTCGTTCGTCTACAACCTCGTCCAGTACCTCGGCGAGTTGGGGGTCGAACCGATCGTCCACCGCAACGACGAGCTCACCGTCGACGAAGCGCTGGCCGTCGAGGCCGACGGCATCCTGATCTCTCCCGGGCCCGGTCGCCCCGAGGACGCCGGCATCTCCACGGCGCTCATCGAGGAGGCCGCCGAACGGGCGATCCCGCTGCTCGGCGTCTGCCTCGGCCACCAGGCGATCGGCCAGGTCTTCGGGGCCGACGTCGTTCGGGCACCGCAGCTGATGCACGGCAAGACGTCCGTCTTCTCCCACGACGATCGAGGCGTGTTCGAGGGCCTGCCCACGCCACTCCAGGCGACCCGCTACCACTCGCTGGTGCTCGATCCTGCGACGGTGCCCGACATCCTCGAGGTCGGAGCCACGACCGACGACGGCGTCGTCATGGGCGTCCGGCACCGCGAGGCGCCGATCCACGGCGTGCAGTTCCACCCGGAGTCGATCCTGACTGCGGGCGGGCACCAGCTGCTCGCGAACTTCCTCGCCGATGCCGGCGTCGAGGTCGGTGTCGTCCCGACCCGGTCGTTGCCCAGGGCCTAGTTCCCGGTCGATCGCCGGCCGCCCGGGGCACGGCTCCGCTCTCGGGCGGAGCCTCAGTTGTTGTCGTCGTCGGCCTGGGTCGTCGGCGGGGCCGTCGTCGCCGGGGTGGTGGTCGTCGTCGTGGTCGTCGTCGTGGTGGTGGTCGTGGTCTCCTCGGGGAGCTCGACACCGACCCGCAGGATGATCCGGTCGCCGGGCAGCCCCGACGCCCCGGCCGGCGGGTTCGTCCCGATCACGCGGCCGCCGTCGGGTGAACCGAACGGCACCTCGACCTGCTCGATCTCGACGACGAAGCCCTGAAGTTCGAGCGCAGCGCGAGCGACGATCGGCTCGGCGCCGGCCCAGTCGTCCACGACGATGATCTCCGGGCCCTCGGAGATGACCACGGTGACCTCGTCGCCGCGCCCGACCATCGCACCGGCGGCCGGTTCGGTACGGATGACCGTGTTCTCCTCGAAGTCCTCGTTCTGCTCGGTGACGAACACCGCGCCGAGCTGGAGCGATGCCAACGTCACCTCGGCCTGGCGATCGGTCTGACCGACGAGGTCGGGCACCTCGACGAGCTCGGCACCGTCGGAGATGACGATGCCGACCGTCGACCCCTCGGGGAGCTCGCCGCCGGCGACCGGGTCCTGGCGGATGACCTGGCCCTCCTCGACGTCCTCGGCCGCCTCCCGGGTGACGCTGGGGACGAAGCCCAGGTCGCGCAGCTCGGCGAGCGCGGCGTCCTCGTTCAGTCCGACGACGTTGGGCACTCGCAGCAGCGCCTCACCGGCGCTGACCTGCAGGGTGACCGTCTCGCCCTCGTCGACCTCGCGTCCCGAGGGAGGGAACTGGCCCACGACGGTGCCGGCCTCGGCCTCGTCCTCGACCTGCTGGATGTCGGCAACCAGGCCGAGCTGGGTGAGGGCCCGCTCGGCCTCGACGCTGGTGAGGCCGACGACGTTCGGGACCGGTACGACCGCAGCGGTCGGGTCCTCGTCGTCGCTCCCGTCACCGTCCCCGCTGATGGCCTGGGCGAGGAAGAAGATGAGCACGCCGAGCACGGCGAGGAGCGCGATGGTGATGCCGACGAACAGGCCGGTGTTGCGAGGCTCGGGCTGGACCTCGGGCACGCTGCCGGTGGGCGGGCCGTACCCGTACCCGCCGCCGTAACCAGGGGGTGCCGCAGGAGGCGGAGCGGCCGGCGGCGGCGTGGGAGGGATCGCGCTGGTCGGCGCCGACGCGGCGGGGTCGATCGGAGGCGGAGCGGCGGGAGGCGGTGCGTACCCCGCGGCGGCACCCGCGGGGGCAGCGCCCGCCGCGGCCGCGCCGGCGGCCGCACCTGCTCCGGCGGCAGCGGCAGCACCGGCCGAGCTGCCCGGCGTACCGGTCCCGCCGGCCACCTTGGCGACCGCGGGCGGTTCGCCCCGCAGGAAGCGGCGAAGGTCGCCCCGTAGCTCCTCGGCGCTGCTGTAGCGGTCGGCCGGGTCCTTGGCGAGCGCGTGGAGCACGATCGCCTGCATCGGCTCGGGCACCGTCGACACGACGTTGCGCAGGGGTTCCGGGGCCTCGCGCACGTGCTTGAAGGCGATCGCCACCGGGGTCTCCCCCGAGAACGGCGGGCGGCCGGTGAGCATCTCGTACATGACGACGCCCAGGGAGTAGACGTCGCTGCGGGGGTCGGCCTGGTGGCCCTGTGCCTGTTCGGGTGACAGGTACGAGGCGGTCCCCATCACGGCGCCGGTCTGGGTGAGGCCGTCGGAGGCCGGCCCGGTCATCGCCCGGGCGATGCCGAAGTCGGTGACCTTGACCTGGCCGCCGGCGTCGAGCAGCACGTTGCCGGGCTTCACGTCTCGGTGGACGACGCCGCCGGCGTGCGCGGCGCCCAACGCACCGGCGATCGAAAGACCGATCTCGGCGGTGCGCTCGGCGTCGAGTGGACCCTCGCTGCGGATCAACTGGGCGAGGCTCGACCCCTCCACGTACTCCATCACGATGAAGTACGTGCCCCGCTCGGCGCCCCAGTCGTAGACGCCCACGACGTTGGGGTGCGACAGGTTCGCCGCGGCCTGGGCCTCTCGCCGGAACCGCTCCACGAAGTTGGGGTCGGACGCGAACTCGGGGATGAGGACCTTGACCGCGACGGGGCGGTCGAGCAACTGGTCGCGGGCGAGGAACACCTCGGCCATCCCGCCGCGCGCGATTCGCCGATAGAGCTCGTACCGCCCACCCAGCACGGGGCGCTGCTGGTCGGACATTCGGCGCGAGCGTAGTGGCGTCACCCCGTGGAGAGGCAGACACCCTGTGTTTTCCCGGCGTGGGTCCCGGAGCCCACGCCTCCTCCTCGTGTCCTCGCCCTGACGGGCTGCGGCCGAGGCCGTGGTGTTTTCCCGGCGTGGGTCCCGGAGCCCACGGAGCTCGGTGCTCCGACCCCCTCCTCGTGTCCTCGCCCTGACGGGCTGCGGC
>JBCDAU010000086.1:0-4465 GCA_039185015.1 Actinomycetota bacterium | reverse complement strand
TCGTCTGGGGCATCAACTCCTTCGACCAGTGGGGCGTGGAGCTCGGCAAGGTGCTCGCCACCCGGATCGCCGACGAGCTGGGTTCCGAGGACGAGCCCGACCTGTCCCACCACGACGCCTCGACCGCCGCGCTCATCCGCCACTACCGGTCGCTCCAGGACGGATAACCGCTTCGCCGGGCGGCGACGGTCCCGTACCGTCGACGACGTGAGCACCACGCACGCCACCGAGATGATGCGCCCCGTCCGGGGCTGACGTCGGCGCGCTCGCTCGCACCCGGCCCCATGCGGAGGGGCCGGCGGCGGTGAAGACGCGGGTCCCTCCCCGTTCCGAGGAGGACCCATGACCACCACCTACCTCACCGCAGCCCTGCCCTACGTCAACGCCTCGCCGCATCTCGGCCACGCGCTCGAGCTGGTCGACATCGACGCGGTCGCCCGCCACTGGCGACGACGTGGCCACCACGTCCGCACGTTCACCGGCACCGACGACAACGCACGGAAGAACGTCGCCGCCGCACGAGCCGCTGGCCGGCCCGTGACAGAGCTCGTCGCCGAGCGGGGCGACGAGTTCCTCGCGCTCGCCGAACCGCTCGGCGTCGGCCTGGACGACACGTTGCGCACCTCCACCGACCCTCGCCATCGCACGGGCGTCGCCTGGTTCTGGAGGCGATGGCACGACGCCGGCGACCTCTACCGGGACGACTACGAAGGCTGGTACTGCACCGGCTGCGAGGCGTTCCTCGACGACGACCGACCGTGCCCCGAGCACGAACGCCGGCCCGAACGGGTGACCGAGCGGAACTGGTTCTTCCGGCTCTCCCGCTACCGGGACCTGCTCCGGTGGGAGATCGAACGGGGCCGGCTCCGCATCGAGCCCGAGGTCCGGCGCAACGAGGTGCTCGCCACCCTCGACGATCTCCGTGACGTCAGCGTGTCCCGACCCGCCCACCGATCCGAGGGCTGGGGTCTCCCGGTGCCCGGAGACGACGCACAGGTCGTCTACGTCTGGATCGAGGCGGTGACGAGCTACCTGACCGCACTCGGCGCGTCGCCCGACGCCCCGCTCGTCGGGCGCTGGTGGACCGAAGCCGACCGGCGGGTGCACGTCGTCGGCAAGGGCATCACGCGCTTCCACGCCGTCTACTGGCCGGCGCTCCTGGCCTCGGCCGGCCTGCCCCTCCCGACCGACATCTGGGTGCACGACCACCTCACGGTCGAGGGCCGCAAGCTCTCGAAGACGTTGGGCACCGCCGTCGACCCGGTGGCGCTCGTCGACGAGCACAGCACCGACGCCGTCCGCTGGTGGCTGCTCCGCCACCATCCGCTCCGGGCCGACGTCGACTTCACCGAGGCGGGTCTCGCCGACGACGCCGAGACCGACCTCGCCGACCTCCTCGGCAACACCGTCCACCGGGTCGTCACGTTGGCGAATCGTCTCGGCGACGGGCGACTGTCCGAGGTGCCCGACGTCGACGACGCGCTCGACGCCACGCTCGATGCGGCGGTCGATCGGTACGACCTCGGAGCCGCCGTCCGGGCCGTCCTCGACGCGACCCGCGACGTGAACCGGACGCTGGAGGGGGAACGGCCGTGGGAGCTCGCACGGGACCCGGCGACGATCGAGGCCGCACGCCGCGTCGTCGTCGAGGCGATCGGTCGGTGTAGGAGCATCGTCCATGGAGCGAGCTGGATCGTCCCGGACCTCGCCGCCGGATGGAGCGCGCAGCTCGGCGAGAGCGACATCGTCGGCGCGCCCGAGGTGCTCGTCCGGCGTCGGGAGCGAGCGTGCCGGTAGGGGATCTGCCCGCCTTGGAACGACACGCTGCCGAGCTGTCGCTCCGAGGCGGGCGAAACGACACTCGACGCCCGTCGATCCCTAGTCTCGGGCCGCACTCGAGCGGGAGGGAACCGTGCCACGCATCCTCGACTACACCGGCCAGGACGCCGAGCGGACCGTCACGGTGGCCGATGTCGCCGCCGCAGGCGACCGAGACCAGCCGCTGGTCCAGGTCACTGCCGGCACCGCCGACGAGGCGGCCGCCGCCGAGGAGGCGGGCATCGAGATGGTCGTCTGCCTCGGCGACGCCGTCCCTGCGGTTCGGCTGGGATCGTCGAAGGTGTTCGTGACCGCAGCGATCGACTTCGGCGGGGCCATCACCGAGGACGACATCCTCGCCGCCGCCTTCGATGCGCTCGTCGCCGGCGCCGACGCCGTCATCACCGCCAGGGGGCTGAGCTCGGTCGAGCGGCTGACCCACGAGGACATCCCGACGATGGGGCACCTCGGCTTCGTGCCCAAGAAGTCGAACCTGCTCGGCGGCGTGCGAGCCGTGGGCAAGACCGCCGACGAGGCCGTCCGCCTGCTCGATGACTTCCGGCGGCTGGAGGAGGCCGGTGCGTTCGCCGTGGAGTGCGAGCTGATCCCCGCACGCGTGATGTCCATCATCCGGCAACGCACGGGCATGACGACGATCTCGCTCGGATCCGGCGGTGATGCGGACGTGATCTTCCTCTTCATGAACGATCTGTGCGGCGAGAGCCCCCGCAAGCCCCGCCACGCCCGCGCCTACGCCGACCTCTCCCCGCTCCACGAGCAGGTCCGACGAGAGCGGGTGCGGGCACTGGAGGCCTTCCGGGCCGACGCCACGTCGGGCGCCTTCCCGTCGACGGCAGAGGAGGCGGGCATCAGCGACGACGAGCTCGCCGCCCTGGTCGCCCGCCTGGAGGACTGACCGACGTCAGCCGGTCGACAGGCGAAGCTCGGTCAGGCCTCGGATCACGAAGGTCGGGTGGTAGGTCGGCTCGGCGACGAGTGACAGCTCGGGGAAGCGGGCGGTGATGCCCTCGACCGAGCGACTCAGCTCCTGGCGGGCGAGCGGCGCGCCGACGCAGAAGTGGATGCCGCCGCCGAAGCCGATGTGGGACGACTCACCACGACCGACGTCGAAGCGGTCCGGGTCGTCGAAGCGGCGAGGGTCACGTTGGGCGGAGCCGAAGAGCATGGCGATCTCGTCGCCCACGGCGATGGGTTGCCCGGCGATCTCGATGCCGTCGTCGAGCACCCAGCGTTCGAACAGCTGGAGCGGTGAGTCCCAGCGCAGCAGCTCCTCGACCGCCGTGGCTGCGTCGACCTCACCATCGACGAGCCGAGCCCACTCGGCCGGGTGGCGCATCAGGGCACGGAAGCCGTTGCCGAGCGTGTTCACCGTCGCCTCGTGCCCGGCCTCGAGCAGGACCATCGTCGTCGAGACGATCTCGTCCTCGGTGAGCACGTCGCCCTCGTCCTCGACGCGGACGAGCTCGGACACCAACAACCCGTCGGGCGAGTGGCGCTTCGCGGCGATCAGGTCGCGGGTGTAGTCGATGTACTCGCCTGCGGCCCGGTCGGCGGCGGCCTTGGTCCCGTCCGACGAGGTCAGCTCGTACATCTTCACGATCGCATGCGACCAGTCGAGCAGGAGCTGGGTGTCGGTGCGGGGCACGCCGAGCATCGAGCAGATCACGGCGACCGAGTAGGGCTGCGCGTAGTCGGCGAGCAGGTCGAACTCGCCGAGCTCGGCGCACCGGTCGAGGAGCTCGTCGGAGAAGGCCGCGATCCGGTCGGCCATGGCCGTCACTGCCCGGGGCGTGAACACCTTCGACACGAGACGCCGGAGCCGCGTGTGATCGGGAGGCTCGAGGCAGAGCAGTGACCAGCGCTCGTGCTCGTGGAAGCGCGACCACCGCGGGTCGGGCTCGGGGCGGCCGAGCTCGGCGTGGGAGAAGCGATGCGTGTACTGGCGACCGAGCGCGCGGTTGCGGAGCGCGACGGCGACGTCCTCGAAGCGAGTGACGAGCCACTGGTTCGTGCGCTCGTTCCAGACGATCGGCGTGCGCTCCCGCAGCTCGGCCAGCGCAGGATACGGATCGGCGATCAGCTCCGGATCGTCGAAGTGCAGGCGCTCCAGCAGCTCGTCCAGGTCTTCCACCGGGGCGACCGTATCGGCCTCGACGAGGAACGGGTGGTCTCAGGATCCCCGCGGGGGCGGCGGTTGGTCGCCGAGCACGTACCCCACGCCGGCGACCCAGGTGGAGCCCGGCGGGGGCGGACCGGGATCCTGCGGATGCATGACCCAGCCGTGGCTGTCGACCCAGCGTGGCGGCAGCCTCGACCCTCGGTCCTCGGCCACGGCGGCTGCTTCGATCGACGCGGCATCGGTGCCCGCCCACGACGCCGGCGGACCCGGGTGCGCCGGCATGACCGAGGTCGGCGGCGCGTCCGGCTGGGGGATCGGGGGCTGAGCGGGCACCGCGGGCGTCGGAGCTGCTGGGGCGGGAGCCACGGGAGGAGCGAAGACCGACGGGGCGGGCCGGGGCGCGTACTGCGGCGGCGCGCCCGGCTGGGGAGCGGCGGGGGGCGCATGCTGCGGGGCCGGCGCGCCGGCCGGTGGGGCCTGCGGCGCCGCGGCGGGCACGGTCCCGGC
>JBCDAU010000085.1:0-4569 GCA_039185015.1 Actinomycetota bacterium | reverse complement strand
GGAAGACATGAGGCACCGCTGAGCGGTGCCGTGGCCCGAGCGGCCCGGCGAGCGAGCGGATGCGCAGCGCCACGAACGTGGCGCGGAGCATCGAGGAAGCTCGCCCAGAGCGGAAGACATGAGGCACCGCTGAGCGGTGCCTCATGCGCGAGACGGGGCCGGGACCTGACGGCCCCGACCCCGCGCTCTTCCACTTCGTTTCGTGAGGACGACCAGCCACTTCGTCGAGATCTGCTCGACGCCGCAGGAGGACCGGGCCTGCGGAGCTCGTCACCCCGGTGGTCCGAGTTGGAGTCGCTACCTCGCTCGCTTCTGAGCGGAGCAGCCACCCAACCGGCAGCCGCTCAGCGCTCGGCCACCTCGAAGGTCCAGGTATTGCATGACATACGTGGGACCACCTCCTTTCTTCGTGCCCCCAGACTGCCACACGGGTGGACCTGCGGCGACGCGGTAATCCGAGCGTGACATCGGCGCGCGACACTGAGCAGCTCATGGCGCACCGAATCGACTTCGCAGGCTCCGAGGGCAACATCGTCGCCCACCGTTGGGACCCGAGCGGCGACCCGACGCGGGTGGTGGTCGTCGTCCATGGGTACGCCGAGCACGGCCGGCGCTACGCGCACCTCGCCGATGCGCTGACCGCCGACGGCGCCGTCGTGTACGCCCCCGATCACCTCGGTCACGGGCTCTCGGATGGCACCCGTGCCTACATCGACGAGTTCGAGCACGTCGTCGACGACCTGGCCACGCTGGTCGGCCTCGCCGAGGACGCCCATCCGGGGCGACCGGTCGTGATGATCGGCCACTCCATGGGCGGCCTGCTCACGGGCCGGTTCGCGCAGCGCCACCCGGGTCGTCTCGCCGGAGCCGGCTTCCTCGGCGCGGTGATCGGCGATTGGGACTGGGCCCGCGAGGTGCTCGCCCTGCCCGAGCTGCCGCCGTCGGACAGCGATCCGTCGGGGATGTCACGGGACGAGGAGGCGGTGCGGGCCTACGCCGAGGATCCGCTGGTGTACCACGGCAACTACCACCGCCGGCTGCTCGAGGCCGAGGTCGAGTGCCTCGACCGCTACGCCACCGACGTCGACCGGCTGACTCTGCCGGTGCTGTTCCTGCACGGCTCCGAGGATCCGTTCGTGCCGTGGCAGACCTCGCAGGCGGCGGTCGAAGCGATGCCGTCGATCGACAAGGAGCTCCACGTCTACGAGGGGGCGCGGCACGAGCTGGTCAACGAGACCAATCGTGACGACGTGATCGACCGCATCCGTCGGTGGGTCGAGCGAGTGAGCGCCTAGAGGTCCAGCACGCCCCGGACGACGCTGGCCCCTGAGTGAGCGGCGTCGCCGTCGTCGGGTTCGCTGGAGATGTCGACGATCGGGAAGGCCGCCGGGTTGATCCCCTCGGGCACGGCGTAGTCGCCGGCACCGTCGTACCGACCGAGCGAGATCGGCTCGGTGACCGCCTCGTCGATCAGCCACAGCTCGAGAAACTCGCCGTCGGCCGGCTCGGCCATGGCCTCGACCCGAAGGACGAGGTCGTCACCGTCGGCCACGAGCGTGGCGGCGCCGACGTTCTGCGAGGAGGCGAGGTCGGCGAGCTCCGACGCCGCGACGGTCTCGGTCGAGTTCCCGCTCGTACCGGTCACGAGGACGCCGACGCCGATGGCCACGACGACCACCGCAGCAGCTGCCGCCGTGATCACCGGCAGGCGACGCCGACGCAACGGCACGACCTCGGCGAGCGGCTCGGGATCCGGCAGGGCCGCGCTCGCCGGAAGCAGCTCCTCACCCTGCAGCCCGCGGTCCTCGGTGTCGGCGGCCGCGGCGATGCGGGCCCACAGCTCGGCCGGTGGGGCGACCGCCGGGACCGACTCACGGGCGAGCTGGCGAACGGCGCCGAGCAGCTCGTCGTCATCAGCGGTGGAGTGGAAGCGTGCCGGTTCGTCAGTCATCGGCCGCCTCCCTTCCTGCCAGGTGCGTTCGCAGTCGAGCCAACGACCGTCGAATGTCGCTCTTCACCGTGCCCAGGGGCAAGCCTGAGGCGTGGGCGATTTCAGTGTGGGTCAGATCCGACCAGAAGGCCATCTCGACCGCCTGTCGTGCCCGATCGGAGAGGCCGCACAGCGCCTCCTCGACGAGCATCCGGTCGGCGATCTCGTCGATCCCGCTGCGGTCCGTGTCGAGCTCGATGACCTCGGTCGCGCGGTCCTCGACCGCCCGGAGGCGGGAGGCGGACCGGTGGGCGTCGAGGATCTTGTGCTTGGCGATCCCCATCAGCCAGCCGATCAGCGAGCCGCGGCCCGGATCGAAGCGCTCACGGCGGCGCCAGGCGGTGAGGAAGACCTCCTGGGTGACGTCGGCCCCACGTTCGGCACCGACGGCGCGTGAGCAGAACGAGTAGATGGTCTGCCCGTGGAGGCGGTACGCCTCCTCGAGGGCGCCATCGTCCCGGGCGAAGTCGAGGCCGGTCGCCGTCACACCGACCTCAGCCACGGCGACCTGCATCGTCGCGACCATGATCAGGCCTCGGCGGCGCTGCGCGCCGTTCGCACGAGGGGTTCTGGTGCATGCGCGTCATAGACTCTGGGCATCGTAGCGCTCCCCACCGGGGGGAGTTGCTCGGCGTCGCGCTGCATACCCGTTCCTACGCCGAACCCCTGGTCAGCGGATGCACGCCGCCGAGGAATTCTTTGGTGTCGCCCACCCTGCGCCCCCGTCCGTACCCTGGGACACCGATCGATCTTGGAGGTCGGCATGGAGCGCCTCGACGGCGCACGATTCCTCGTGGCGGGAGCGAGCGGCGGGCTGGGCGCACCCATCGCCCGGCGGCTCGCCGCCGGTGGAGCCGCGATCACGCTCGTCGCCCGTGACGCTGGCCGGCTCGAGGCCCTCGATGTCGTCGGCGAGCGGCGCTCGTTCGACCTCCGCACGCCGGAGTCCTGTTCGGCGGCGGTCGAGGCCGCGGCCGGGCCCGACGGCCGCCTCGACGGCGTCGTCAACGCCGTGGGTGTGGTCGCCTTCGGGCCGGTCGAGGAGCTTGCCCCTGACGTGATGGAGGAGCTCTTCCTCACCAACACCTTCGTGCCGATGATGCTCGCCCGTGCCGCGGTCCCCCGGCTCGCCGAGGGCGGCGTGCTCATCAACATCAGCGGCGTCGTCGCCGAGAAGAGCTTCCCGGGCATGGCCGCGTACGCCGCCTCCAAGGCCGCCGTCCGTGCGTTCGACGAGGGCCTCGCCGCCGAGGTGCGGCGTCGGAAGATCCGGGTGATCGACGCCCGGCCGCCGCACACCGAGACCGGCCTGGCCGACCGGCCGATCGCGGGGACCGCGCCGCGCTTCCCGACCGGGCTCGAACCCGACGCCGTCGCCGAGCGGATCGTGCGGGCCATCATCGACGGCGAGCGCGAGCTGCCCAGCGACGCCTTCACCCCGTGACCAACCGGGAGACCTTCCTCGTCCGCGTGTCCGGCCCGGACCGCCGCGGTCTCACCGCCGGACTGATGCAGCTGCTCGCCGACGCCGACGCCACCGTCCAGGACGTCGAGCAGGTGGCCGTACGTCAGCGTCTCACCCTCGCGCTCGTCGTCCAGGTCCCCAGCGGACGCGACGTCCTGAAGGAGCTGCTCCTCTTCGGATGGGAGCACGAGGTCTCGGTCGACTTCGAGGTCGTCGAGCCGCATCCGACCGACCGCCCACCGGCGAGCGTCGTGACGGTGCTCGCCCCCGACCTGGGGCCGCGCCAGCTCGGCGCCGCCGCCGGAGCGATCGCTCGGGCGGGCGGCAACATCGACCGGATCGTCCGGCTGTCGCGCTACCCGGTCGTCTCGTACGACCTCGAGGTGCTGGGCGGCGACGTCGACGCCATGCGCACCGCGCTCGTCACGGCCGCCGGCGAGCATCGGATGGATGTGGCGCTGCAGCCCGCGGGACTCCACCGTCGGGCCAAGCGGCTGGTGGTGCTCGACCTCGACTCGACGCTCATCCAGGACGAGGTGATCGACCTGCTCGCCGACGAGTGCGGCTGCCACGACGAGGTCGCTCGGATCACCGAGGCGGCCATGGCCGGCGAGCTCGACTTCGAGGAGTCGCTCCGGGCCCGGACGCGGCTGCTCGCCGGCCTCACGACCGAACAGCTCGACGCCGTCGACCGACGCATCCGGCTCACGCCGGGAGCCCGGACCTTCGTCCGCACGCTGCACCGCCTCGGCTACCAGGTCGCGGTGATCTCGGGCGGCTTCACCCGCTTCACTGACCACGTGGCCGAGCTGCTCGACCTCGACCACGCCAGGGCCAACGAGCTCGAGATCGCCGACGGTCGCCTCACCGGCGAGCTGGTCGGCGAGATCGTCGACCGCTCCGCCAAGGCGTCGCTGCTCCGCTCGATCGCCGAGTCCGAGGGCATCCCGCTCGAGCAGACGGTCGCGATCGGCGACGGCGCCAACGACATCGACATGCTCGCGACCGCCGGCCTCGGCATCGCCTTCAACGCGAAGCCCGCGGTGCGCGACGCCGCCAACGTCTCGATCTCGGTCCCCTACCTCGACGTGATCCTGTTCTTCCTCGGTGTCAG
>JBCDAU010000084.1:0-4686 GCA_039185015.1 Actinomycetota bacterium | reverse complement strand
CGCTCGACCTCGACCACGCGGCGATCGACGGCGAGTGCGCCGCTGTGGTGCAGCGCAGCACTGAGCCACTCCGCGGTGAGCTCCTCGGGCTGCCACACCAGCGCTGGTCGATCCGGACCGCTCATCTGCTCACACCGCGTAGATGTCGTACTCGACGCCGACGTCGGTCGTCCTCCCGAGGGCCACGCACACCAGGTTGTTGAGCCAGGCGTACCGCTCGTCGCCGGTCTCGAAGCGGGGTGATGTCGTGATCGTGGCGGCGCCGTCGTCCTGGGGGACACCGATGCCGGTGTAGGTCACGTAGATGTCGGCGCCGTCGTCGGTGCGGAGCGACAACCGCACGTCGAGGGCGAACGAGCGGTCGGAGCGTGCGGTGAGCCAGTCACCACCTGCCACGCCCTCGGGCATCGTGGCGTTGATCTCCGGGCCGACGAGGCTCGCCTCCGTCACGGTGGCGACGATCCTCGTGCCGAACGGGCCGGAGCGGACCACGGGACGCTCGACGTCCTGGGTCCGACCTGTCAGGGTCCCGACGTAGGTCACAGGCAGGGCATCGAGAGGCATGGCGCCGCACGTTACGCGGCCGGCGCACACTGCGGCCGTACGATCGGCTCCGATGCCGGTGGAGCTCGTCACGACCGCGTACGGCCCGCCCGCCCACGAGCGCCTGCAGCGCGCCGTCCGGGAGGTGAAGGGCGATGACCCCCTCACTCCGGTCACGGTCATCGTGCCCAGCAACTACGTGGGCATCGCTGCCCGGCGCGCCATGGGTCGGGCGGGCGGCGTCGCCGCGGTCACCTTCCTCACGACCTATCGGTTGGCGGAGTTGTTGGGCGGCGCCCGACTGGCCGGCGAGGGACGGCGTCCGGTGTCGATGCCGGTCGTGGCGGGCGCGGTGCGGGGCGTGCTCCACGATGCGCCCGGCCACTTCGCCGGTGTCGAGACCCACCCCACGACCGAGCGGGCGCTCACCCGGGCCCACCGCGAGCTGTCCGACGTCCCCGAGCGCGGGTTGCGCCGGCTGGCTGCGACGTCGGCTCGGGCCGCCGACGTCGTCCGGGTGCACCGTTCGGTGCGAGCGCGCCTCGCCGCCGACTTCAGCGATGAGCAGGACCTCCTGGCGGCCGCGACCGCTCAGGTCTCGGCGGGCTCCCCCGTCCTGGACCAGCTCGGCCCGCTGATCGTCCATCTGCCGCAACGCCTCACCGAGGCCCAGGCCGCGCTGTTGCGAGCGGTCGCCGAGAGCCTCCCGGTGCTCGTGATCGCCGGGCTCGTCGGGCACGAGGCCGCTGACGCTCCCGTGGCTGCCGCGGTCGGGCGGCTCGGCGTCGAGCTGCGCGGCGACCCCTCGGTCGCCCGCGCGGCGCCCAGTCGAGCGATCAGCGTCTCCGACGGCGACGACGAGGTCCGCCACGCCATCCGGGCCGTGATCGACGCGGCACGAGACGGGGTACCGCTCGGCCGATGCGCCATCGTGCACGGCACCCACGAGCCCTACGCCCGACTGGTCACCGAGGCCTTGGATGCCGCCGACCTGCCCTGGTGGGGGTCCTCGGTCCGCACGGCGGGCACGAGCCTCCTCGGCCGCTCGCTGCTCGACCTGCTCGCCCTCCCCGATCGCGACTTCGCCCGCTCCGACGTGTCGGCCTGGCTCGGCGCGGCACCGGTGCGCCGACCCGACGGCACCTTCGTACCGGCTGCGGCGTGGGAACGGGCCTCCCGCCTGGCCGGGGTCGTCGCCGGCCGCTCGCAGTGGACCGAGCGGCTCGAGCAGGCGGCCGACGACCTCGACGACTCCGCCGACCGGTTCGTCCGCGTCGACGGCGACGAGCGGCGCGCCGACCACGCCCGCCGCGAAGCCGGGTGGTGCCGCGCCCTCGCCGGGTTCGTCGAGCACCTCGCGGCGCGCCTCGATGAGAGCGCCGAGGCATCGACGTGGCGCGAGCTGTCGAGGTGGTGTCGCTCCCTGGTGCGGGACCTGCTCGGCCACGAGGGCCACCGGACCGGCTGGCCCGACGAGGAGCGGCGGGCGGCCGAGCGAGTCGAGCGGATCATCGAGCGACTCGGGGAGCTCGACGGCATCGACCCCGCCCCCTCCTACCCGGCCTTCCGTCGGGCGCTGGAGCTGGAACTCGACGGCGACCTCGGCCGGCGGGGCTCGTTCGCCCACGGTGTGCTCGTCGGACCCGCCACGCTCGCCCTCGGCGTCGAGCTCGATCTCGTCATCGTGCTCGGCCTCGCCGAGGGCACGTTCCCGGCCCGACGCCGCGAGGACTCGCTGCTCCCCGACCGGGAGCGGCTCGCGGCCGCGCCCGATCTCGCCCTACGGGCCCAACGCCTCGACGACGACCACCGGGCGCTGCTCGCCGTCCTCGCCGCGGCCGAGGAGAGCCTCCTGGTCTTCCCACGCGGCGACCTGCGGCGCAGCGCCGAACGGGCGCCGTCCCGCTGGTTGCTCGATGCGGTCGAGGCCCACGACGGCGTCCGCCCCGCCGGGGACGAGCTCGCGGCGCTCACCGGCGACTGGTTCCGGGAGGTGCCGTCGCATGTCAACGGGCTGCAGCGAACGGCCTTCCCGGCGACCGAGCAGGAGTTCGACGTCGTGGGGCTCCTCGAGCTGTTCGAGCGCCACGGGCTGCGGGCGATCCACGGCCACGAGTCGCTGGCCCGGCGTTCCGAGGTGTCCCGCGGGGTCGAGCTGGTCGTCGCCAGGAGGTCGAGCGCCTACACGCGCTTCGACGGCAACCTCGCCGGGGACGGCGACCTCCGTGGCGTCCGGCTCCCCTCACCCGCCGACGAGGGCGTGCTGGTGTCGGCGTCGCGGCTGGAGACCTGGGCGTCGTGCCCGCACGAGTACTTCGTCCGCTACGTGCTCGGCATCGACGCCATCGAGGCCCCCGATGAGCAGTACCGCATCAGCGCGCTCGATCGGGGTTCGCTGGTCCACGAGGTGCTCGACCGATGGATCGGTGAGTCGATCGACGCCGACGCGGTGCCCGCGCCGGGCGAGGCGTGGCCGATGGATGCTCGCCGGCGACTGATCGCGATCGCCGTCGAGGAGTCCGATCGGATCGAGGCGCGGGGTCGAGCCGGTCGCCGCCTGCACTGGGAGCGCACTCGCCGGTCGATCCTGCGCGACGTCATCGCCTTCGTCGACCACGACGACGCGCTGCGCACCGTCCTCGGCGGCAGCCCCGTGGCCACCGAGCTCGGGTTCGGGCTACCGGGCGCAGAGCACCCGCCGCTGATCTACGAGCTCGACGGAGGTCGTCGCCTCCGGGTCCGCGGCTCGATCGACCGGGTCGACCGCCGAACCGGTGGCGGCCTCGCTGTCATCGACTACAAGACCGGCAGCTCGTGGCGGTACCGGAACCTGAGCGAGGCCGATCCGGTCCCGGCCGGGCGGTTCCTCCAGCTTCCCCTCTACGCGCTCGCCGCGACCGAGCTGCTCGGTTCCGACGCCCAGCCCGTCGATGCGTCCTACTGGTTCGTGTCCGCCAAGGGCGGATTCGCTCGCCGGGGGTACCCGGTCACCGAGGCGGTGCTGGATGCCGCAGCGAGGACGATCACCGCCATCGTCGACGGGATCGAGGACGGCCACTTCCCGTTGCACCCGAGCGCGCCGAGCTGGACACCGTTCAACCCGTGCTGGTTCTGCGACCCCGACGATCTCGGCACCCGCGACGCCCACCGGGCGTGGGAGCGCAAGCGACCCGACCCCCAACTGCGGCCCTACCTCCGCCTGGTCGACCCCGACCTCTTCTCCGAGCTCGAGGCCGCGCCGTGAGCGAGATCACGCAGCCGTCGCTGTTCGACCTCGATGCCGGCCCGGAGCCGGAGGACGCGCCGATCCCGCTCGCCGATGCCGATGCCCGCGAGCTCATCCGCACGGCCATCGATCGCACGCTGTTCGTTGAAGCCGGCGCCGGCTCCGGGAAGACCCGGGCGCTCGTCGACCGGGTCGAGGCGCTCGTCCGATCGGGCGTCGAGCTCGAGCACATCGCCGCGATCACGTTCACCGAGAAGGCCGCCGCCGAGCTCCGGGATCGCATCCGGCACCGATTCGAGGGCGACGACGACGCCGTCGCCCGCCGAGCGGTCGAGCAGCTCGACGGCGCGGCGATCGGCACGCTGCACGCCTTCGCCCAGCGGATCCTCGGGGAGCATCCGGTCGAGGCGAGGCTCCCGCCCGGCGTCGAGGTGCTCGACGAGATCGGCTCGCAGGTCGAGTTCGAGGACCGGTGGCGCGTGTTCGTCGACCGACTCCTCGACGACGAGACCATCGGCCAGCCCTACCTCGTGCTCACCAGCGGCGGTGTCGACCTCCCCCAGCTCCGCGAGCTGGCGTTGGCGTTCGGCACCAACTGGGACCTCGTCGCCCACCGGATCGACCTCGACCCCGCACCTCCGCCGGCACTGCTCACGGCATCGATCATCGACCGCTTCGATCGGATCGACGAGCTGACCGCGTGCTGCCTCGCCGACGACGACAAGCTGCTCGAGCGCATCCGGGGACCGCTTCGCGACCTGCGCGCCGAGCTCGAGCTCGCCGGCGACGAGGCCGATGCCGTCTCGGCGCTGCATCGCATCCCCGACCGCTGCAAGGTGTCTCGCACGGGCCGCAAGACGTCGTGGACCTGCGACATCGAGGACGTCCGCGCCGAGGTGATCGCCCTCGGCGCGGCG
>JBCDAU010000083.1:0-4695 GCA_039185015.1 Actinomycetota bacterium | reverse complement strand
GCGGCCGTCGGGCCCGGTGGGGACCCGCGGCGGAGCGCCGGCCGGCGGACGGGGCGGGGCGGGAGCCGGCGGCGTGGCCGACTCGGTGCCCGAGGACGTCACCAGCGGCCTCGGGGCGTCGGGCTTCGGTGCCTCGGGCGCCGCCGCGACGGGGGCCTCGGCCGGCTCGTCGGCTGCTGGTTCGCTCGGCGGAGCGGGCTGCTTCGGCGCGGCCTTCTTGGCCGGGGCCTTGGTGCTGACCAGCGGCTTGGGCGGAGCTGCGTCCGACTTCGAGCCCGCGTCACCGTCTCCCTCGCCGCCGGCGGACGCCAGGCCCTCGCGCTCGGCCTTGCGGCGGACGCGGTCGGCCTGAGCATCGACGATGCTCGAGGAATGGCTCTTCACACCGATCCCGAGGGTCTCGGCGAGATCGATCGTCTGCTTGTTCGAGATGCCCAGCTCTCTGGCCAGCTCGTAGACGCGGATCTTCTTGGGCAAGGGCTCGCTTTCGTCTGTCGCTGCCGGGCGCCAGGGGTAGCGCTCGGACCGCGACCCTCCATCCTCGCAGATCAGGACGAGCTGCGACGAGCGGGATCGCTCGGCGGTGGGAGGTCCGGGAGTTGACGGTCATCGACCGAGCGCCGCAACGCTCGGCTGACCGCACCACGACGCCGGGCCGTCGCCCAACACGTCGAGTCCGGGCACACCCACCCGCCTCGGCCTGGCAGTGTACGGCCGAACCGCACCGCTCCCTCGTGCCAGGCGAAACGACGAAGCTCGCCCGCCGGGAACCGCTCCCGACAGCCGACGCAGGTGCGGACGGGGTCGCTCAGCTCGGAGCCGCCTCGTCCTCGACGGGCTCCTCGTCGGCCTCGGCGGCCGCGTCCGGAACGGGCTCCTCGGCGGCCTCGGCGGCCGGGGCCGGAACGGGCTCCTCGGCGGCCTCGGCGGCCGGGGCCGCCTCCTCGGGCTCGGTGGCGTCCGGCGCATCGTCGGTGACGTCGACCTCGGTGGCCGCTTCGGCGGCCTCGGCGGCCGGCGCGGCCTCGGCCGCGGCCTCCTCCGCGGCCTCTTCGGCTGCGGCCTCGGTGGCGGCCTGGGCGTAGTCCTGCGCCGAGAGGGCCTCGCCACCCTCGGCCGGCACCCACTCGAGCTCACCGGTCTCGGCGTTGGTGACCCACTCGCCCTCGGCCCACTCCTCGCCCTCGTAGCCGGCCTCTTCCTCGGCGATCTGGGTCTCGGACTTGATGTCGATGCGCCAGCCGGTCAGGCGGGCGGCCAGCCGGGCGTTCTGACCCTCACGCCCGATGGCCAGGCTGAGCTGGTGGTCCGGCACGATGACCTCGGCGGTACCGCTGTAGTCGTCGACGCGGACCTCGCGGACCTTGGCCGGCGACAACGCCTTGGCGATGTAGTCCTCGAGGCGGTCCGAGAAGGGGACGATGTCGATCTTCTCGCCCCGCAGCTCGTTGACCACCTGGCGAACGCGGGCGCCACGGGCACCGACGCAGGCGCCGACCGGGTCGACGTTGGAGTCGTTGGACCAGACGGCGATCTTCGTGCGATGGCCGGGCTCGCGGGCGCAGGCCTTGATCTCGACGATGCCATCGCCGATCTCGGGCACCTCGAGCAGGAACAGCTCGCGGATGAGGCCCGGATGGGTCCGGCTCACGACGATCTGCGGGCCCTTGGCGGTCTTGCGGACCTCGACGATGTAGGCCTTCACGCGGGCGCCGCTCTCCGGGCGCTCGTAGGAGACCTGCTCGGACTGGGGCAGCAGCGCCTCGACGCGTCCGAGGTCGAGCAGCGTGTAACGGGCGTCGGTCTGCTGGACGATGCCGGTGACGATGTCGCCCTCGCGGCCGGCGTACTCCTCGTACTTCAGGTCGCGCTCGACCTCGCGGATGCGCTGGGTCATGACCTGCCGCACGGTCTGCGCGGCGATACGACCCATGTCGTCGGGCGTGTCGTCGTACTCGCGGACGATCTCGCCCTCTTCGTCGATCTCCTGGGCGATCACCCGGATGTCGAAGGTCTCGTCGATGACCACGTAGGCATCGGGGGAGGAGCCGGGCTGGCGCTTGTACGCGGCCTCGACGCCGTTGGCCAGCGCCTCGAGCAGCACGTCGACGCCGATGCCCCGGTCGGCGGCGACGGCCTCGAGGGCCTCCATCATGTCGGCGTTGCTCATGACTTGGGCTGCCTCTTCCTCTTCGGTTCGGTGCGACCACCCTTCGGCGGGGTGGGACCCCACGCGAAAACGGTCTTCGCACTCGTGATGTCACGGTACGCGACGCGCCGCTCGGCGTCGTCGATGATCAGCACGGCGGCCTCGTCGTCCGCGTCGCGCAGGATCCCGCGCAGTCGCTCGGCGCCGTCGGGCGTGCGGATCTTCAGGCTGACCTCGCTGCCCAGCGACCAGCGGTAGTGGTCGGGGCGGCGCAGGGGTCGTTCGAGGCCGGGGCTCGACACCTCGAGGGTGTAGCTGCCCGGGATCGGATCGTGCTCGTCGAGCAGGATCGACAGTTGGCGGGTCAGCGAGTGGATGAGGTCCATGCCCGCACCACCCTCGGCGTCCACGGCGATCCGCAGGGTGTTGCCACCGAAGGACACGTCGTAGATCCGGCCGCCGGACGCGGCGACGACGGGAGCCACGAGCTCCTCGATGCGTCGCACCTCGACCATGTCCTCGACCCTTTCGTTGCTCGGCCACTCCGAGCCCGGACGAACAACACGGCGTGAGACCTCAGGTCCCACGCCGTGCCCGTCGAACGCGCAGTAGCGAATCGTGAAGTCTATACGGGGGGCGGAGGAATGGAACCGGCGTGACCAGGCCGGTCGGGTACGTTCAACCACCGTGCTGCGCCTCTCGAAGCTGTTCCTCCGCACCCTCCGCGACGACCCCGCCGACGCCGAGGTCGCCAGCCACCGACTGCTGGTCCGGGCCGGGTACATCCGCCGTGCCGCACCGGGCGGCTTCTCGTGGCTGCCGCTCGGTTGGCTCGTCTACCGCAACGTCGAGCGGATCGTGCGCGAGGAGATGGACGCCGCCGGGTTCCAGGAGGTCCACTTCCCCGCGCTGCTCCCCAAGGAGCCCTACCAGGAGACCGGTCGCTGGGAGGAGTACGGCGACAACCTCTTCCGCCTCCAGGACCGTCGGGGCAACGACTTCCTCCTCGCCCCGACCCACGAGGAGATGTTCACGCTGCTGGTCAAGGACCTCTACAGCTCCTACAAGGACCTGCCGCTGAGCATCTACCAGATCCAGACGAAGTACCGGGACGAGGCCCGCCCCCGGGCCGGGCTGCTCCGAGGCCGCGAGTTCGTGATGAAGGACTCGTACAGCTTCGATCTCGACGACGAGGGGCTGCAGGCCTCCTACGACGCCCACCGGGCCGCCTACATCAGCACGTTCGATCGACTCGGGCTGCCCTACGTGATCGTCGCCGCCCAGTCGGGGGCGATGGGTGGCTCGGCCTCAGAGGAGTTCCTCTGCCCGCTCGAGGCCGGCGAGGACACCTTCGCCCGCTGCGGTGACTACGCCGCCAACGTCGAGGCGGTCGTCACCCCGGTCCCCGACCCCCTCCCCCTGGACGGGTTGGCCGAGGCCGTCGTCCACGACACGCCTGACACGCCGACCATCGAGACGCTCGTCGACTTCGCCAACACCGACGAGGCCACCCGCCGCTCCGACCGGGCGTGGACGGCCGCCGACACGCTCAAGAACGTCATCGTGAAGCTCCGGCACCCGACCGGTGAGATCGAAGCACTAGCCATCGGCATCCCGGGCGACCGCGAGGTCGACATGAAGCGCCTCGAGGCATCCGTCGCCCCGGCCGAGCCCGAGCCCTTCGGCGACGGCGACTTCGCGAAGCACTCGGCGCTCGTGAAGGGCTACATCGGCCCGGCGGGCATCACGGCCGCCGGCATCCGGTACCTCGTCGATCCCCGCATCGTCGAGGGCACGCAGTGGGTCACCGGGGCGGACACCCACGGCCGGCACGTGTTCGGGCTGGTCGCCGGGCGCGACTTCGAGGCCGACGGCACGATCGAGGCCGCCGAGGTGCGCGACGGCGATCCCTCCCCCACCGGCGAGGGCACGCTGGAGCTCGCCCGTGGCATCGAGATCGGCCACATCTTCCAGCTGGGCCGCAAGTACGCCGAAGCGCTCGACCTCACGGTCCAGGACGAGAACGGCAAGGTCGTCACCGTCACGATGGGCTCCTACGGCCTCGGCGTCACCCGCTGCGTCGCCGCCATCGCGGAGGCGACCGCTGACGACATCGGGCTGTGCTGGCCCCGCAACGTCGCGCCCGCAGACGTCCACGTCGTGATCGCCGGCAAGGAGGGCGGTCCCCAGCGCGACGCCGCCGAGGGCCTCGCCGCCGACCTCGAGGCCCAGGGCCTCCGGGTGCTGATCGACGACCGGGTCGGGGTCTCCCCCGGCGTCCGGTTCAAGGACGCCGAGCTGATCGGCGTCCCCACGATCGTCGTCGCCGGTCGCGGCATCGCCGCCGAGGACGGACCGACCTTCGAGGTCAAGGATCGCCGCTCCGGCGATCGCATCGACGTCCCGGTCGACGAGATCGTGGCCCACCTCGTCGAGGTCTGCGTGGGCTGAGGCTTCCAGGCGAGGGCGGACCGGGGCGCCACCCCCCCCGGGAGGCGCCATGGCGAGGGGCGCCGGCGGAGCCCGGCCCCCCGGCCCACGCCGGG
>JBCDAU010000082.1:0-4785 GCA_039185015.1 Actinomycetota bacterium | reverse complement strand
CGTCGGTAGTGGGTCTGGAGGAGCAGCAGCCGGAGCGCGCGCGGGTCGTACCGCTCGAGCACATCGCCGAGCGTGGTGAAGTTGCCGAGGGACTTCGACATCTTCTCGCCGCTCACGTTGATCATCGCCGAGTGCACCCAGAAGGTGGCGAAGCCCTGGCAGAGGGCAGCCGCCTGGGCGAGCTCGTTCTCGTGGTGCGGGAACGTGAGGTCGTCGCCGCCACCGTGGATGTCGAAGTCCTCACCGAGGATCTTGCCCGCCATCGCCACGCACTCGGTGTGCCAGCCGGGGCGTCCGGCACCCCACGGCGTGTCCCAGGTGGGCTCGTTGGGTTTGGCCGACTTCCACAGCGCGAAGTCGAGCGGCGACCGCTTCTCGTCGTCGACGTCGACCCGGGAGCCGGCGCCCTCGAGCAGCTGCTCCACCGTACGGCCCGACAGCGAGCCGTACCCGTCGAGGCCGGGCACGTCGAAGTACACCCCGCTGCCCTCGATCACGTACGCCTTGCCGTCGTCGACCAGCTGCTCGATGACCTCGACCATGCCGTCGACGAACTCGGTGGCGTGGGGCCGTACGGTCGGCGGAAGGATGTCGAGCGCGTCGAGCTGATCGACGTAGACCTTCGTGTACTCGCTCGCGACCTCGGGTTCGGTCCGCCCCTCCGCCGCGGCGCGGGCGATGATCTTGTCGTCGATGTCGGTGACGTTCGAGACGTGGACGACCTCGAGGCCGCGCCACTCGAGGTACCTGCGCAGCACGTCGTAGGTGAGCGCGGTGCGGGCGTGGCCGAGGTGGGGGACGTCGTACACCGTCGGACCGCAGACGTACATCGACACCGTTCCGGGGGTCCTCGGCTCGAGGTCCACCTTCGTGCGTCGTCGCGTGTCGAAGAGTCGGACGGTCATTCGACCATCGTACGAGCGCGGCGCCGCTCGACCGCAGCGGATTGAGGCGGAAGTGGCGAGCTCGCCTGACGGCGTCGGATACTTCGGTGAGGGATCACCAGGGGGTGTCGGGATGTTCGATCTCGTGGTTCGGGGCGGCACGGTCGTCGACGGGACCGGTGCGCCACCACGCGTCGCCGACGTGGCGGTGCGCGACGGACGGATCGTCGCCGTCGGCGAGCTCGGTGACGTCGCGGCGGCAGAGGTCGTCGACGCCACAGGACTGCTCGTCACGCCCGGTTTCGTGGACGTCCACACCCACTACGACGGCCAGATCACGTGGGACGAGACGATGGAGCCCTCCAGCGTGCACGGCGTGACCACCGCGGTCGTGGGCAACTGCGGCGTCGGGTTCGCACCGGTGCGGCCCGGCGCCGAGGACGATCTCATCCGCCTCATGGAAGGCGTCGAGGACATCCCCGGCGCTGCGCTGGCCGAGGGCATCAGCTGGGGGTGGGAGTCCTTCCCCGACTATCTCGACGTGCTCGCCCAGCGGCGCTGGTCGATCGACGTCGCCACCCAGCTCCCGCACGGCGCGCTGCGCACCTACGTGATGGGGGAGCGAGGCGTTCGCAACGAGCCCGCGACCGGCGAGGACGTCGACGAGATGGCTCGCCTCGCGCGGGACGCGATCGAGGCGGGCGCGCTGGGGTTCACGACGTCGCGCACGCTCGGCCACCTGTCCTCGGACGGCCTGCCCGTGCCCGGCACCTTCGCCGACGACGACGAGCTGTTCGCCATCGGACGAGCGGTCGCCGCCGGTGGCGGAAAGGTCTTCGAGGTCGCCGGCGCCGGGATCTCCCGCCACGACGATCCCGACATCGTGCGGACCGAGCTCGACTGGATGGGCCAGCTGTCCGAGTCGACCGGCCTCACGACCACGTTCATCGTCCTCCAGCACGACGACGATCCCGGCCGATGGCGAGCCGAGATGGACCGGGCAGCCGAGCACCGGAGCGCGGGCCGGCAGGTCGTGCCCCTCGTGGCCGGCCGTCCCTTCGGTGTGCTCTTCGGGTGGGACGTGCGCCATCCGTTCTCGTGGCGGCCGACCTATCGCTCGCTCGCCCACCTGCCCCTGGCCGAGCGGGCCGCCGAGCTCGCCCGCCCCGAGGTCCGTGCGGCGATCCTGGCCGAGTCCGACGTCGAGCCGCCTGGGCTCGAGGCGCTCTTCCACGAGTTCATCGTCACGACCATCGATCAGGCCTACGTCCTCGGCACCCCGCCCGACTACGAACCCGGTCCCGAGCGGAGTCTGGGTGCGATCGCCGAGGCACGGGGTGTGCCCGTGCTCGAGGCCGCCTACGACGCGTTGCTCGAGGACCGGGGCCGCTCGATGCTGTTGCGTGCGGTCTTCAACTACACCGAGGGCGATCACGGCGCGCTGCACGAGCAGCTCCTCGACGACGACGCGATCCTCGGGCTCGACGATGGCGGCGCCCACTGCGGCACGATCTGCGACGCATCGATCCCGACCTATGCGCTGACCCACTGGGTGCGTGACCGCAGCCGCGGGCCCCGGATGGCGCTGGAGGAGGTCGTCCGCCGCCTCACCGCGCAACCGGCCGCCCTCTACGGCTTCGACGACCGGGGCGTGATCGCCGAGGGACGGCGGGCCGACCTCAACGTCATCGACCTCGACGGGCTCCGGCTGGAGTCGCCCCGCGCGGTTCACGACCTCCCGGCGGGCGGCGTTCGGCTGCTGCAGGACGCGGCCGGGTATCGGATGACGGTCGTCGCCGGCGAGGTGACCCGTCGCGACGGCCGAGACACCGGCGCCCGACCCGGCCGCCTCGTCCGCGGCTGAGCGGCCCGTCAGCCGCCGGGCTGGACGATCATCAGCCAGACCATCACCAGCAACATGACGGCGATCACTCCGCTGCCCAGGGTGAGGCGACCCTCGGCCGAGTCGTCACCGCTCGCGTAGGCGACCTCCGCCGGCCGCTCGACGGCGTGGAGGACGCCGTTCATCGCGATCCACAGGGCGACCGCGGCGATGAGCCAGCCCTCGGACAGCTCGTGGACGTCGTCGGACATCCCGGAGAGCCCGAAGCCGAACACGCCGGTGAGGATCAGCGCGGGCGAGTAGATCCGTCGTGATGACTCGGCGAGGCTCCGGAGTCCGGATCGGTCGCCGCTCGACTTCGCCTGGGCGAGGAGCACCGGTCGGACGAACGCAGGTGCGAACGCGACGAACGCGGTGAGGATGTGAAGGATCAGGAGCAGCTGGTAGGAACCGTCGGTCACGGCCGCAAGCAACATGCCGGCGACGCTAGTGCTCGCCTGGTGGCCGCTCCTCGTCGGGATCTGGCTCGACCGTCACGGTTCCGGTCGCGCCGTCGACCGTGACGACGGCGCCGTCGGGGATCCGATCCATGGCGCCATCGATGACCACGCAGGGGACGCCGAACTCGCGCGCGACGGTCGCCGAGTGCGAGAGCACCCCGCCCGTCTCCACGATCACCGCGCCCGCCGTGACGAAGAGCGGCGTCCACGGCGCGTCCGTGGACGGGGCGATGAGCACCTCACCCGGGTGGAGGTCGCGGACGAGACCGGTCTCGGCCGATCGGATGTGGCGAGCGCTGCCGGTCACCGGCTCCGGTCCTGCCGACACGCCGATGCCGAGGAGCGCGCCGCCGTCGACGAGGGCCGCCGCGTCGTTCGGCGGTTCACCGATCCAGAACGCCGGGAGCGCAGACATCGAGGCCTCGTCCGCCTGTGCCCGACGTCGTTCGAGCCGCTCGGCGAGATCCTCGATCGGTGTGCCACCGACGAGCTGGTCGACCTCGTCCAGCAGGCAGTAGCTCAGATCGTCCTGTTGATCGAGGAGCCCGTCGGCGACGAGGCCACGGGCGAGCGCCAAGTAGGGCACCCGCAGCCGACGAGCCGCCAGGACCCAGACGGCCTTGGACAGCTCCCGCAGGCGGGTGAAGTGCTGCGCAGCGGCCAGCGTCGCTTCGAAGCCGTCCCGGAGCTCAGCGGGGAGCTGCGCCCGGACCTCGTCCTCGAGGGCGCGGCGAGCGGTGATCGTCGCGTCGAGCTGGGCCTGTGGGCCGTCCTCGTCGGTCAGCGCGAGGTACGAGCGGATCTGTGACAGGGGGAAGCTCGGGTCCTCCGACCAGTCGAGCCGTGTCGGATCGATCTCGCCCTGACCGTGGTAGCCCCATCGAACGCGGAACTCCGCGAACAGCGCGGCGAACCGACGGCTGGGCTCGTCCGGCGGGTCGGCGATGAGCTTCTGCGTCGCGGCGAGGCCCTCGTCGCGGAGGACCTCGGCGACGGCCCGGTGCTCCCGGGCCGAGCACGCCAGCTCCCACAGGGCGACGGCCGGGCCGGTGCTCTCGACCTCACCCAGCCCGGACGTGAGTCCCACGACGTGACCGCTGTCGATCCCGGCCGTACGCAGGAGGCCGGCGAGCCGAGCGTGGAGCTCGCCCGCGGCGACGGACACGACGAGGTGGATGTTGATCGGTCCGAGCGCCGTCTCGGTCGCCAGCTCCTGGATCCGGGCCCACGCCGCTGCCGGGTCGAGCGCGGCGATCCGTTCCCCGGCTTCGCTGCGGCGCTCGGCCAGCAGGCGCTCGACATGCCGCTCCAGCCACTCGGGGGCGTCCTCCCGTTGGCGGGTGGCGACCTCGTTCGCCTGTGCCTGCTCCTCGGCGGAGGAGCCGAGGACGTACCGCCGCGTGTCGCTCAGCCCCGAGAAGTACCTGGCGAGCATCTGCTCGGCGATGGCGGGGTCGAGCAGTGACGCCGCCGCGATCGAGAAGCCCATGTTGATCGCGAGCCGCCCACCGAACACGCCGAACAGGCAGGCCGTCGGTGGCGCCGGTACCTCGATGCG
>JBCDAU010000081.1:0-5056 GCA_039185015.1 Actinomycetota bacterium | reverse complement strand
GCGATCGTCGCCCGCGGCAGGCAGGGCGTCGATGCGTTCTGGACCTCGGTCGACCCCGAGCCGATCGAGCTCGTCGGGGAGGGCGCCGAGCTCAACCTCGAGGCCATCGCCGCAGCACGGCCTGACCTGATCATCGGCACGGTCTTCAACGTCGGCGAGGCCTACGACGAGCTGGCCCAGATCGCGCCGACGGTCGCCCTCGCCGTGTCCGACGAGGCGACCTTCAGCTATGGCGACTGGCGTCCGCTGCTGATCAGCACGGCGGCGGCCGTCGGTCGACCCGACGAGGCGGACGAGCTGATCGCCGAGTTCGATGCGGCACGAGACGCGGCGCTCGCCTCGATCGAACTCGATGGCCGGACCGTCGCGGTGGTGTCGCTGCTCGGAGAGCGGGTCTTCGTCAGCGACGAGCGCACGCTGCAGACCGACGTGCTGCGCGACCTCGGCTTCGAGCTCAACCCGGGAATCCCACCCGGCACCGTCGAGATCAGCCTCGAGCAGCTCTCGCTCCTCGACGCCGCCGATGAGCTGGTGGTCCTCGAGTTCGGGCCGGGCGGGGACGACGAGGCGCGAGCGGCGCTCACCGCGCTGCCGACCGCCAGCTCGGTCGACGCCATCGTCGATGGATCCGTGGTCGTGGTGGACGGATTCCTCTGGGGCAACGCCGGACCGCTCGGGCAGCGCCTCGTGTTGGAGGAGATCGCCGCCGATCTCCTGGCCCGATGATGCGCCGCTCGACCTTCCACCTGCCGGCACTCACCGCCGACCGACCGAGCCCGGCCATCGACGATGTCCTCAGGATCGTCACCGCGGCCGACGAGCTCGGCTACCACGGTGCATGGATCACCGAACACCACGGCAGCGATGCGGCGGTCTCGAACCCGCTCCTGCTGCTCGCCCACCTCGCCGCTCGCACCGAACGCATCCGCCTGGGAACCTCCGTGCTGCCGACACCGCTGTGGCCGACCCGACGCCTCGTCGAGGATCTCACGACGTGCGCGCAGCTCCTGGGAGACCGCCTCCGCATCGGCCTCGGACAGAACGCCACGGGGCGGGCGGCGCACGCCGACGACGCCGACGACTTCGAGGCGGCGGCCGCGTCGGTCGTGGCGCGACTCCCCGAGCAAGGACTGTGGGAAGCGGCGGTGACCGACGACGGCATCGATCGCGTCATCGCACGCGGTCACCACCTGATCTGCTCGCCACCGCTCGGTGACCTGGCACGCGTCGCCCGGCTCGCCGATCGATTGCACGGACTCGCGTCAGGACCCCGTCAGCTCGCGGCGACGGCCTTCGTCGTGGTCCACGACGACCCGACGTCAGCCATCGATCCGTCCCCGGCCTTCTCCACCGCGGAGATCCAGCACCTCGATCGGTCGGCAGCGCCCCCGACCACCGACCCCGAGCGGCTCGCCAGCCGTCTCCTCGCCGGTCCCGCACCAGCGATCGAGGCTCAGCTCCGGGCGATCGCGGAGGCGGGCGTCGACGAGGTGCTCCTCTGCTCGGACGTCAGCGGCACCCCCATCGATGCGGCGATGCGCACCCTCACGGCGCTCGCTCCGCAGCCATGACGTCGGAGGCCCATCGATCACACCGTCGAGCGAGGAGACGGCGCGGGCTGCCACGATGGCGCCGTGAGCGAGGGCAGGCGTCGACCGGGACCGAAACCGTCGATCTCTCGCACCTCCATCGCTCGGGCTGCGGTCGAGGTCGGGTTCGCCGGCCTCACGGTCAAGGCGGTCGCGGACCAGCTGGGCGTCACCCACGGTGCGCTGTACGGCCACGTGGCCGACCGCGACGATCTGGTGCTGGCCGCGGTCGAGGAGGTCGTCGCGTCGCTCGACACACCGCAGCCGACCGCCGACTGGCGGTCGTTCCTCCAACGGGAGGCCGTGGCCGTGTGGCGGATGTTCGCCGCGCATCCCGGCATGTACGACGAGCTGTTCGGCACCGGCCGGGTCCCGCTGCCGTTGCGGGAGCGCCTCGCTCAGCTCCTCGCGATCATGCGCGGCTACGGGTTCGACCCGACGGCGACGCTGACGGCCCTCGATGTGGTCTACGACCTCGCGAGCGACTCGGCGCGACGGAGCGCTCAACTCGACGCACGCGTCGATGCCGACGAGGGCTACCCCACCGCCTGGGCGACCGAGCTGTCCGAGGTGGATGCGGTGGAGGTCGCTCGGGCCTTCGCGACCGATCCCGCCGTGTGGTTCGAGCGCAAGCTCCGCGTCGTCCTCTCGGGCATCGCCGGCGAGCTCGCCCCGCAGGAGTGACGCCGAGGCCGGAGTCGGTCAGCGGTCGAGCAGCTCGACGAGACGCTCCAGATCTTGGGCGATCTGCCCCGCTCCGCTCAGGGTGTTCGTGGCCCACAAGAAGATGGGAACGCTGATCGCCGTCTCGGTGGTCAGCGGCGCGAGCACCTCGCCGGCGAGCGAGCCGGCGGCGAACGCCGCAGCCGGTTCGAGCGACGGGTCCTCGGCGAGCACGATGAGCGCATCGCCGTCGTGGTCGCCGAGGAGCTCCTCGGAGTACTGCGTCTGCGCCGCGTAGTCGGGGAACCCGGTGTCGAGGTCGGCCAGTTGCGGCTCCGGCTGCGTGAGACCGACCGACGCGAGCAGCCGGCCCCCCAACGAACGCGACTGCAAGAAGGTGGTGAAGCCCGGCCGGAGCAGGGACACCACCGTGCCCTCGAGGCCGGCGTCGGAGACGCGCTGCGCGACGACCTGCAGGCGCTGTTCGACGTCGGCGATGCGTCGCTCGGCCTCGTCGACCGCACCGACGAGCTCGCCGAGCTGTCGGGCTCGGTCCTGCCACCCGAGCTCGTCGTCGAGCTGCGCGACCGGGGCGATCGCCTCCAGCTGCTCCACCGTGAGCCGGTAGAACGACAGCCAGGTCGGGCTCGTGATGATGAGGTCCGGTTGCGCAGCGGCGACGGCTTCGACGTTGATCTCGAAGCCGCCGCTCGCGGCGAGGTCGGGGGCGGCCAGGATCGCGTCGGCCACCTCGGGTGTGACGCCGTCGAGCGCGGCGAGGGTCGGCGCGACGAGCTCGCTGCCGTAGATGTTCCCGACCGGGGCGACGCCGAGCAGGGCGAGGTCGAAGACGCTGTCGGTCAGGTCGACGACGATCAGGTCAGCGACTGCGGCGGGCGGAGGCGTCGACGACTCGATGGTCCCGGTGGGCGCAGGTGCGGTGGTCGGCGAAGGTTCGGCGACCGTCGTGGAGACCGAGGTCGACGGGGCGGCCGCCTCGGGCTCGTCGGTGTCGTCGCCACAGGCTGTCGCCAACAGCGCGAGAGCGCCCGCGATCCCGATCCACCGGAGCGATCTCTGACGGAGTATCACTAACACAGTGTCATCATTGCACACGACACGACGCGAGAACGCTCCGCTGCCCCCGGACGGCCCGCTCGATCGCCGCCGAGCCAGCCGGATCAGGGGCCGTGGGCGCCGAGGGGATCCAGCGGGAGCAGGTGGTCGATCAGCTCCCGACGCTGCTTCACCGTGAGCCGCTGGACGACCGGTGATGCCCGCTGGAGACCCTCCCCCAAGCGGTCGATGGTCTGACGGCCCTCGAGCGTCAGACCGACGTGACGGGCCCGCCGATCGCCGGGGTCGTGGTCCCGCCGGACGAGCGATCGGGCTTCGAGCCGACGGATCAGCGACGACACCCGCGCCTTGTCGACGCCGAGGCGCGGTGCCAACTCGGCCTGCGGGATCGTGTCGGCGAGGAGACGGAGCAACCTCGCCTCGGCGGGCGTCAGCGACTCCGCCTTGGCCACGACGGCGAACATCGATTCCAGCTCGGCACCGATGCGCAGCAGCATCTCGCCGAGCTCTCTCTCCGGTCCTGACACGGCTCCTCCGACTCCGTCCCTTGCACGACCCGATCGGGGTGGCTAATAGTTGTAGTTGTGAAACTACAACTACATTCCCTGCTGTCCTCGCTGTTGATCATCGCCCTCCTGGCCGTCGGGTGTGGTGATGCCGACGACACCGATGCGTCGACGGCGGCCACGACCGCTGCGCCCGCCGAAGCGCCGTCGACGACAACCGAGGCCGATGCCGATGACACCAACGACGGGACGATCGGGGAGGCGGAGGACCCGGAGGCGGCGACCCGCACCGTGACCGACGCCTTCGGGACCGTCGAGGTACCGGCCGAGCCGCAGCGAGTCGTGTCGGTGAGCGTGACGGTGACCGGTGCGCTGCTCGCGCTCGACGCACCCGTCGTCGCCACGGCCGTCTCGGTCGGACCGCTCAGCGACGACCTGGGCTTCTGGCTGCAGTGGGCCGACGTCGCCGTCGAGGCGGAGATCGACGCCCTTCCGGGTCCCGAGCTGAGCATCGAAGCGGTCGCCGCCGCCGAACCGGACCTGATCGTCGGCACCGCGTTCGGACGCGACGGCGTCGACGACAACCTCTACGGGTTGCTCGAGGAGATCGCCCCCGTCGTGGTGATCGACCAGAGCGGCCTGTCGTGGCAGGAGTCGATGCAGGCCTTCGCGGCTGCGCTCGGCCGAACCGACGAGGCTGCGGCGGTCGAGGCGGACTTCGCCGCTGCGGTCGACGCCGCCTCCCTCGACACCTCCTTCCCCGTGGTCGCCTTCGTGCCGAGCGAGGACGGGCAGCTCAACACCTTCACGACCGTGTCGGCCCACGGACGGCTCCTCGCCGACCTCGGCCTCGACGTCGTCGACGTGGAGGCGTTCGCCGGGGACGCGGCGCTCGACGCCGCTGGTCAGCGAGCCGACGTCGTCGCGGTCTCGACCGAGCTCGTGCCCGACGCCTACGCCGACGCCACGCTGCTCGGCATCTTCGCCGACGAGGAGCGGTTGACGACGGTGATCGGGTCGCAGCCGACCCTCGGTGCGCTCTCGGCGGTGGCCGAGGGTCGGGTCGTGCCGCTGGGAGTCGAGTCGTTTCGGATCGACCCGTTCAGCGCTCGACTGGTGCTCGACCGGCTCGTCGAAGCCATCGGCGCCGGCTGAGCGAGCTGCGTCCCGCCGAGGCACGGCTGTCCACGATCTCCAGCGGGCCATCGTCGGTCGGGGCGG
>JBCDAU010000080.1:0-5706 GCA_039185015.1 Actinomycetota bacterium | reverse complement strand
TCCCGGCCCGTTCCGGCGTCGTCGGCGACGGGGCGGGCCCCTACCCGCCCGGGACCCCGTGGGCCGATCCGGACCTCGACGCCGCTGCCCGGGCGATGCGGACCGTCGTCGACGACCCGGTCGCCGCTGCCGCGATGGGGCCGCGCGCGAGGGACATGCTGCTCGCCAAGCACGCTCCCGGGCACCGGGCCGCCTTCCTGCACGAGCGGCTCGCAGCCCTTCGGAAGCTCGTACCGGGTGCCGCCGCTGCCGCATCGGCACCCGGACGACCCATCGGCGTGCGGCCGTCGTCTCCGCGGTTGGCGCTGCGCTGAGCCGAGCTCAGCTCATCCCGCCGTCGACGACGAGCTCGGTGCCGGTGACGAAGCTGGCCTCATCCGACAGCAGGAAGGTCGCCGCGTTGGCGACCTCCTCGGCGGTTCCGAACCGGCCGAGCGGGACCTGGGTGAGGACCTGGGCGGCGAAGCCCTCGATCTCCTCGGCCGACAGGCCCGTGCGACCGAAGAAGCCCGTGTCGATCGGGCCCGGGCTGATCGCGTTCACGCGGATCGAGCGACCGGCGTACTCGTTGGCGAACACTCGCATGCCGGAGCGAACCGCGCCCTTCGAAGCGGAGTAGACCGCGGAGTTCGGCATGCCGACGTCGTTGACGACGGAGGTGTTGAGCAGCACCGAGGCCCCGTCCGCGAGCGCCGAGTCGAGCGCAGCGAGCTGCACGAACGGTCCGCGGACGTTGATCTGGAACTGCCGGTCGAACTCCTTGGCGTCGATGGCGGCGGTCGGTGCGAAGGCCCCGAGCCCGGCGTTCAGGAACAGCGCGTCGACGCGGCCACCGAGGTGTCGGTCGACGGCGGTTCGGAGGGCCGTGCCGACCTCGTCGGAGTTGTCCACCGCGACGGCGGTGATCCGATCGTGGGCTCCGGCAGTGGCGATGCGCTCGGGGTCCTGTCCGGTGACCAGGACCTGGCCGCCCTCGTCGGCGATCCGGCGGGCGGTGGCGAGTCCGATGCCGGACGTACCGCCGGTGATGACGACGTTGCGGTCGGTGAATCGAGGCATGTCTGCGTCCTTCCGTGACGTTCGGAAGCGATCACTTCCGAACCGAGGACGACGGTAGCCCGATTCGGAAACGAACGCTCCCAAATGGAGTGTGACACTCGTCGCACCGTCAATTCGGAATCGATCGTTTCCGAATTGGGTAGGCTCCGAGGCATGGCCCGACCCCGCGAGTTCGACGAGGACGTCGTGCTCGATCGCGCCCGCAACGCATTCTGGAGCAATGGTGTCGCCGCCACCTCGATCTCGGCGCTCAGCTCAGCCACCGGGCTCTCGGTCGGCAGCATCTACAAGGCCTTCGCGAGCAAGGACCAGCTCTGCGCGATGACGCTCGAGGACTACACCGACACGGCGAGGGCTGGTCTCGCGGACACGTTGCGCGGTGCCGCGAGTCCGACGGCCGGCCTCCGGGCCTGGTTCAAGGGCATCGCCGCCGCGGCGTCCGACCCGTCGCCGACGAGGGGCTGCTACGCCGTCGAGCTCGCGGCCGAGCGGGCGGCGGTCGACGAGCGGATCCGAGCGATCCTGGTCGACCACGATCGACGACTCCTCGAGCTCGTCGCCGACACGGTCCGCCGGGGTGTCGACGCCGGCGAGTTGATCGGCGAACCGGAGGCGGTCGCCCGACTGTTGACCGCAACGGTCAACGGGATCCAGGTCGAGGCCCGGAAGGGCATCTCGTACGCCGATGCGATGGCGACCTTCGACGTGCTCCTCGCCGGTCTCACCCCCACCGACCCTCGATCCTGAGGCGGTCGACCGGCGCTCAGCCGACCGCCGCCAGCGACCGCACCAGCGCCGCCTCGGCATCCGGCGTCGCGATCACGTCCGGCGCGAGGCGGTGGCTCCACCGTGTCCGGAACAGCTCCCGGTTCGCCGACTCGGCGACGAAGCGCTCATCGCCGGTACCCGACTCGTGGTGGACGACGCGTGACGCGGGCTCGTACAGGATCACGCCGCCGAGCCCGGCCACCCGAGCGCAGAGGTCCACGTCCTCGTAGCCGTTGCGGTATCGCTCGCAGAACCCGTTGAGGTCGAGGAAGACCTCTCGGCGGATGGCGAGGCACGCACCGGTGACCGCGGAGACCGGGCGGCGCTGCTCGATCAGGGCCGGGTCGCCACCGCAGGGCCCCGGGATGTGGAGGGGGTGGATGTCGCCGGTGCTGGGCAGCCGCACCCAACTGATTCCGGCGTGCTGCACCGCACCGTTGGGGTACGTCAGCAGTGAGCCGACGACGTCCGCCTCGCCGTCCGCCAAGGGCGCGACGAGCGGTTCGAGCCAGCCCGGACCCGGCTCGGTGTCGTTGTTGAGGAAGACCACGTGCTCGCCAGACGCCGCCCAAGCGCCCTGGTTGCAGGCGATCGCGAAGCCCTCGTTCCGCTCGTTGCGGACCGTGCGCACCGCGCCGTCGAGGCGAGCCAGCAGCGAGGGCGTCTCGTCCCGCGAGGCGTTGTCGACGACGACCAGCTCGTACCGATCATCGTCGGTGTTGGCGATCAGGTGCTGGAGGCAGGCCTCGGTGAGGTCGGCCCGCCCGTGGACGGGCATCACGATCGACACCGGAGGCGGCGCAGCGGTCACCGAGGTCTCGTCGGCGGGGAGCGCGCCCAGGCAAGGCCGTCCTTTCGCCTCGGTCAGCGCCGCCGACAGGCCTGGGGTCGACCCTCCGGCGTCCGGAGGGCGAAGCACCCCGAAGAGGTCAGCGAAGATGCGCCTGCGGCCCGCGACAGCGACGACCGACCCGGTGGAGGCCGGCGGCGCGCCGCCGAGCCCGACGCCACCAGCACCGTCGACACCGCCTCAGCCCGAGCCCGCGTCCGCCCCCATCCCGTCCATCGGTGACGGTGCGACGGTGTCGGTGGTCGTCGCCGTCACCGAGGACGCGCGCTACCTCGGCGATGCGATCGCGGCGATCGCCGCCCAGTCCCGACCCGTCGACGAGATCGTCGTCGTCGATGCGGGTCCCGCCGGAGGGCCTGGGAGCCGCGTGGCGCAGGTCGGGGTGCCGGGGCTGCGGCACGTCGCGGCCTCCGGGCCACGCGCCGCGCTCTGGCAGCGGGGCATCGAGGAGACCACCGGCGATGTCGTCGTGCTCGTCGATGCCGACGAGCTGCTCCTCGCCGACGCCGTCGCCGATCACCTCGCAGCCCACGCAACGAACGAGGGGCCCGTGGTGAGCGTCGGTGACGTGTACGTGCTGGACGACGGGCTCGAACCGATGGACGAGGCCTTCTGGGGCCCGAAGTCGTCCGTCGGCCACCTGGCCGACGGTGACTGGCTGCCCGCAGGCGCCATGGCGCTGAGCCGCGCTGCGCTCGCCGCGGTCGGCCCCCTTCGCGACGAGCTCGGCGACGCCGCGATCGCGGAGTGGTCCTCTGCTGCCGCAGGCGTCGTCGCGCTCGTGCCGACCGGCCGGCACACGTTGGCCCGACGGGGCATCGGCTTCGACACCGGTGATGCCCGAGCGCAGCTGACCGTGCTGTGCACGCTGCTCGAGCACGCCGGGGCCGAGGCGATCGCCGACCAGCCCGAGGAAGCGCCTGCGCTCGTCGACGTCGGGCTCCGGTTGCTGCGGCTCGGTGACGCCGAGGGAGCGCTCGCCTGCTTCGAGCGGGCCGAGTCCGTCGCCGGTGGTGCTGGCTCAGAGCTCGCTGCGACCGTCCGGACCGCGCTCGCCGAGGGCGGGCTCGACCTGGTGGCGCCGTTGTCGGTGCGCACGGTCGCCACCCCGGCCGCACCCACGAGTCCGGTGACGCCGAGCTCGGCCCGGCCGAGCGTGACGATCGCGATCCCGACGTTCGATCGGGCCCGGTTCCTCGGCGATGCGATCGACTCCGCGCTCGCCCAAACCCGCCCCGCCGACGAGGTCCTGGTCGTCGACGACGGCTCCACCGACGGCACCGCCGACGTGCTGGCCCGCTACGGCGACGCCATCCGGGTGGTCCGGCAGCCGAACCAGGGCGGGCCTCTCGCGCGGAACCGGGCGATCGCCGAGGCGACGGGGGAGTGGCTGATGTGGCTCGACTCCGACGACGTCATCGAGCCGTTCACGCTGGAGCGGCATCTGGCCCGGCTGTCGGAGGTCCCGCAGGCGGACGTGATCTACGGCGACCTCGACGTCGTCGACGCGAACCTCCGCCCGACGCGGCACCAGGCCTACCAGGACTGGATGGGGAACCGACCGGGCCTCGTCGCCGCGTTGTTCCAGGGGAACTGCATCCCGAACCCGTCGACGATGCTCCGCCGATCCGTGCTGATCGGGGCCGGCGGCTACCACCCGGACTTCCACCGGGCCCACGACTACGAGATGTTCTCCCGCCTCGCCGGCTCCGCCGACTTCGCGCACAACGGCGCGACCGTCCTCCGCTATCGCATGCACGACCAGGACGCCCTCTCCGGGACGATGGAGGGCAAGGACCTGCGCTACGAGCTCACCGTGGTCCACCGCATGATCGATCGCTACGATCTGGCGACCCTGATCCCGGACGCCGGCTGGGACGGCGACCGCGTCGAGGCCGAGGCGACCGCCAGGGTGCGCGTCGCCGTCCGCCTGGTGCAGCTCGGCGACGTGATCACCGGGGCCGAGCACGCGCGAGCCGCCCAGGCGCTGCGGCCGATCCCTGCCGCCCAGCAGCTGGTCACCACCCTCGAGGAGGCGCTGCGGTCCGGGCTCGACGGCCATCGTCCGCTGCCCGTGGTCGATCTCGCCGCCGGTGCCGACTCCCTGCTCGGTGCAGCCCTGGCATGAGCGCGGTGGAGCACTGCCTGATCTGCGGTTCGGACACCGAGTTCGTGCCCTTCGGTGTCACCCCGCGGCCGCGGGCGATGTGCCGTCGCTGCGGCTCGCTCGAACGGCACCGCCTCATCGCGCTCTACCTCGAGCACTCCGGCGTGCTCGATCGATCGCCGTTGCGCGTCCTGCACGTGGCGCCCGAGGAACCCGTCGCCCGGCGGCTGATGTCCGAGCCCGGTGTCGACTACCTGAGCATCGACCTCGAGTCGCCCCAGGCGATGCGACGCATGGACCTGACGGCCCTCGACCTGCCGGACGACTCCGTCGACGTCGCCGTGTGCATCCACGTGCTCGAGCACATCCCCGACGACGCCAGGGCGATGTCGGAGCTGCGGCGGGTGCTCGCCCCCGGTGGCACGCTCATCGCCCAGGTGCCGATCGACTGGAACGCAGCAGCGACCGACGAGGACCCGTCGGTCACGGATCCCGCCGAGCGGGAGCGGAGGTGGGGCCAGCACGATCACGTGCGCACCTACGGCCCGGACTTCGTCGATCGGCTCGAGGCTGCCGGTCTCGGGGTGGAGACCTTCGCGCTCGACGACTCGCTCGACGCCGCGGAGCGTCACCGCCTCTCGGTGCGCGACCACGAGATCCTGCACATCTGCCGTCCGGCTTCGCCGATCGACGTCACCGTCGGAGCGACCCGGGGTCGTCACGTCGTCGCCGTCCTCACCGACGGCAGCGACACTCGCACAGCCGCGTTGGTCGGCACCGCGTCGTCGATCGGTGAGCCGTTGGTCCTCGACCGGTCCGGTGCTCCACCGACGAACGTCGGCGCCGCCGAGGTCGTCGCCATCGACTGGGAGGACGACGACCACGTCCGGCGATGCCTCGCCGAGCGCGGCGTCTCGTCGTT
>JBCDAU010000079.1:0-5722 GCA_039185015.1 Actinomycetota bacterium | reverse complement strand
CGAGCCTCCCGCCGACCCACCCGCGATCACCGACGGCCCCGAAGACGTCGTGCTCACCGAAGGCGACACCGCCAACTTCGTCATCACCGCCACCGGCACCCCACCACTCACCTACCAGTGGTTCCGCGACGACACCCCCCTTCCCGACACCAACACCCCCACCCTCACCCTCACCAACATCACCCTCGACGACGACGGCACCTTCTACCGCGCCACCGTCACCGGCCCCGGCGGCACCACCACCACCGACGACGCCCGCCTCGGCGTCAACCCCGCCGACGAGCCGCCGGTGCTGGAGGACTGGGTGCTGGGCACCCACGACCTCCGCATCCCGGTCGTCGTCGACGCCGGAGCCGTCGACCGTGACGACCTGGCGGTCGTCGAGGTCGACCTGCGCGCCGCAGCCGACGCCGCCGGAGTGCCCGGAGCGGTCCTGCGCCACGACACCCTCCGCGTCGTCGAGGTCGACGCCGACGGTGCGGTGATCGACGCTGCGCCACCGTTCCAGTTCGACCCGTCCGACGGGTACGAGCCGACGGGCGCGGCGAGCGGCGAGCTGCTGCTCGTCGCCGACGGCTCGGCCGCCGGATCGAGCCGCCTCTTCCACGTGTACGTCGACACGCTGGGCACCGATCTCCCGCCCGCGGTCGTAGCCCCGGTCGTCGTGACCGGCACCGGCGTCGACGCGGGCGTGGCGGCCATCTCGATCGAGACCCCCTCCGGCACGTGGTGGTACGACCAGGCCGGCGGCGGCTTCTCCAGCCTGCTCGACCTCGACGGCGCCGACTGGCTGACCTGGTCGACCGCGAGCGGCTCGGCCGGTGAGTTCCGCGGCATCCCCAACCTCGTGTTCCCCGAGGGTCACCTGCACCCGGGGGCAACGTCCTCGACCACCACGCTCCTGGCCGACGGGCCGCTGCGCGCATCGCTCGTCTCCACGACCGACGACGGTTGGTCGGTGCGGTGGGACATCGCAGGCGCCCGAGCCGTGGCGACCGTCCTCGCCGCACCTCGGGCGTACTGGTTCCTCTACGAGGGCACCCCGGGCGGAACCTCGGACCCGACGACCGACTCGGTCATCCGCCCGGGCGGCCTCGAGACGCAGCTCGGTACGAGCTGGACCGGTGACCTCCCGGGCGATGAGTGGACCGCCTTCCGCGACGGCGCGTCCGATCGGTCGTTGCTCCTCACCAACCGCACCCCTGACGACGCCGACGACTCGTACCGACTGATGAACGGCGAGATGACCGTGTTCGGCTTCGGTCGACGCAACACCTCGTCCTTCCTCACCGGCACCGACCGTGAGTTCACCGTCGAGCTCGTCGAGTCGGGCGAGGACCTCGCCGAGGTCGCCGCCGTGGCGCTGACGACCGCGACGGCGACGAACGGTCCGGCGCAGCTCCGAAACCCGGGCGAGCCACGACCCAACGTCGGCCCGACGGCCGCGCTGGTCGCCACACCGAACCTGGGTGGTGCGCCGCTGGCCGTGGACCTCGATGCGTCCGCGAGCTTCGACCTCGACGGCCTGATCACCACGACGAGCTGGGACCTCGGAGACGGCTCGACCACCACCGGGTCGCTGGCGAGCCACACGTACGCGGCCGACGGCACCTACGTCGTCACGGTGACCGTGACGGACGACGACGGCGCCAACGACTCGGCCTCCACGACGGTGACCGTCCGGAGCGCGCCCGGCGGCGGAGGGGGCAGCGGTGGCGCCCGCGTCGCTGACGGCCTCGTCGCGCTCTATGACCTCGACGACGGCGCGGGCGCCGTGGTGAGTGACGCGGTCGGCGGGCACGACCTGACGATCACCCAGCCGGGCAACGTGACCTGGGTGGCCGGCGGTCTCCGCCTCGACGCACCGACCATGATCACGAACCCGTCGGCACCGGGTTCGATCATCGCCCCCGTCACCTCGAGCGGCGAGCTCACCCTCGAGGCGTGGATCGAGTCGAGCTCGCTGGCCCAGAACGGACCGGCCCGGATCGTGACGCTGAGCAACGGCGCCCGCGACCGCAACATCACCCTCGGGCAGGGCGTCTACCGGAGCACCGGCGACCGCATCGACGTCCGCCTCCGCACCGGCACCACCGACGCGAACGGCCGGCCGAGCCTGTCCTCTGCGACAGGGTCACTCACCACCGACCTGACCCACGTCGTCTTCACCCGCGCGGCGAACGGCACCACCGGTCTCTATCTCGACGGAGTGCAGGTGCGGTCCGGCACCGCAGGCGGCGACCTCCTCGGTTGGGATCCGACCTACCGCCTCGTGCTCGGCAACGAGACCGACGGCAACCGGGCCTGGCTCGGCACGCTGCACCTCGTCGCGTTCTACGACCGTGCGCTCGGCGCCGGTGAGGTCGAGACCAACCACCTCGCCGGACCGTCGGGCGACAACGAGCTGCCCGATCAGGCGCCGACCGCCGACGTCGCCGCCACGACCACGAGCGGCCCGGCGCCGCTCGACGTCGTCCTCGACGGCACCGGCAGCAGCGACGCCGACGGCACGATCGTCTCGTTCACCTGGGACCTCGGCGACGGCACGACGGCGGCAAGCGCCGTGGTGGACCACGGCTACGCCGAGCCGGGCAGCTACGACGTGACGCTCACCGTCGTCGACGACGACGGGCTCCGCGCCACCGACACGATCACGATCACCGCCACCGACCCCGACGGCGGTGGTGGCGGAGGCGGGGGCACGGGAGGCGGTGGTGGCGCCGGCTTGTCGGGTGACGTCGCCTGGCGCGCCGTGTCGAGCTCGACCGGCGACCTGCCGGTGCCCCCCGACCAGGGCGACCAGACGATCTCGGTCATCTTCGACATCGACGGCGACGGCGCCGATGACATCGTCGTCGGCGGCCGGCGCGGCAGCACTGGCCCGTCCATGGTCTGGTACGGCTTCGACGGGACCGACTGGGTGCGTTCCACCATCGAGCCCGAGCTGCTCCGCCTCGAGGCCGGCGGCACCTTCGGCGACATCGACGGCGACGGTGACCTCGACCTCGTCGCCGGCGAGGACCTGCGGGGCGAGCGGCTGTTCTGGTGGGAGAACCCCGCGCCGGACTTCGACCAGCCGTGGACCCGTCGCGAGATCAAGTCGAGCGGCGGCACCCAGCACCACGACCAGGCGATCGGCGACGTCGACGGCGACGGCCGGGACGAGCTGGTCTTCTGGAACCAGCGCGACGCCCGTCGTCTGTTCCTCGCCGAGATCCCGGCCGATCCGACGACCGAGCCGTGGAGCTACACGGAGATCTTCCAGCCGGCGACCACGGGCGAGGGGCTGGACCTCATCGACGTCGACCTCGACGGCGTGCTCGACATCGTCGCCGGCGGCCACTGGCTCAGATACGTGGGCGGCACCACCTACGCCGCCGAAGCCGTGGAGCCGTCGCGGACCAACTCGCAGGCGGCTGCGGGGCAGTTCATCGAGGGCGGACGCCCCGAGCTGATCTTCGACTCCGGCGACTTCGACGGCCCACTCGTCATGTACGCCTGGGACGGGACCCGCTGGGTGGCCACCACCCTCGACGCCGACTCACGGCACGGTCACAGCCTCGACGTCGCGGACGTCGATGGCGACGGCCACCTCGACATCATGTCGGGTGAGATGGCCCTCAACGGGGTGACCGACCCTGAGCTGTGGGTCCACTACGGCGACGGTGCGGGCAACTTCCGCAGGCAGCTGGTGCAACAGGGTGCCGAGGTCCACGACTCCGGCATGGGCGACTTCGACGGCGACGGCGACCCCGACATCGGCGGCAAGCCGTTCCGTCTCGGCGTGCCCCGGCTGGACGTGTGGTGGAACGACGGTGTCCCGCCGCTCCCCCTCGACGAGTGGGACCGCAGCGTGGTCGACGGGTCGGTGCCGTGGCGGACGATCTTCGTCGAGCACGGCGACATCGACGGTGACGGCCTCGACGACGTCGTCACCGGCGGCTGGTGGTGGCGCAACCCGGGCTCGGTCGACGGCAACTGGGTCCGGTCCACCATCGGCGCACCGATGAACCAGATGGCGGTGGTGGCCGACTTCGACGGCGACGGCGACCTCGACGTGCTCGGCACCGAGGCGCAGGGCTCGCGGCCCAACGCCGACCTGGCCTGGGCCGAGAACGACGGCGACGGCAACTTCACCGTGAGGACCAACGTCGCCGACGCGCAGGGTCGGTTCCTCCAGGGCGCGGTCGCCGTCGAGCTGGTCCCCGACCAGCTCCAGGTCGCGCTCTCCTGGGAGGACGGCACGGCCGGTCTCCAGATGCTGACCGTGCCCGCCGGAGCCGCGATCCGGACCGACACCTGGGCGTGGCGGAGCGCACATCCGAACGTGTTCGGCGAGGCCCTGTCGGTCGGCGACATCGACGAGGACGACCAGCTCGACCTGTTCGACGGTCGGGCCTGGTTCCGCAACGACGGCGGCGACCTGACCCGCTTCGAGGTCCAGACGCTGCCCGGCGAGCCCGACCGCAACGTCCTGCGCGACGTCGACGGTGACGGCGACCTCGATGCGATCGTCACCTTCGGGCACGACACCGACGGGAAGATCCGGTGGTTCGAACAGGGCGACGACCCCTTCGCCCCCTGGACCGAGCACGAGATCGACGACGTGTCGCCGGCCGAGGCGCTCAGCCTCGACGCCGAGGACGTCGACGGCGACGGCGACGTCGACGTCGTGATCGGCGAGCACGCCAACCCGGACTCGGGCGGCCTCGCCGTGGTCGTCTACGAGCAGACCGGCAGCGGCTGGACCCGCCACGTCGCGTCGGTCGGCGACGAGCACCACGATGGCACCCAGCTCTTCGACGCCGACGGCGACGGCGACCTGGACGTCGTCTCGATCGGCTGGACCCACCGCCGCCTGGTGCTGTTCGAGAACCGAGCCCGATAGGGCACGGGCCCGAGCGGCCCGCTGAGCGAGCGGATGCGCCGCGCCCCCGAACGGGGCGCAGAGCATCGAGGAAGCTCAGCCAGAGCGGGAAACACGGGCCCGAGCGGCCCGCTGAGCGAGCGGATGCGCCGCGCCCCCGACCGGGGCGCAGAGCATCGAGGAAGCTCAGCTCGCTCGCCCGCGGCGGGCAGTCACAGAACAGATTCGGAACAACACGTACCGCGGTTCCTTTCCGGCTGGCGAACCCGTCACTACGGTCTGCGGCGCCATGGGACCGGTTCGTGGGAACCGGCGATGGCGACCGGTGCAGCGGGCGCGACGCCTCCACCGGGCCGCGCGGGCGGACCTCCCTCGCGCGGGCTGAGCCGAGAGGACGGTCCGAGTGGGCAACCGGCGTCGAAGGTGGGCGGCTGCGGGACTGGCTGCGATCGCCGCGGCCGTGCTCGCCACGGTCGCCATGACCAGCGCCGGAGCTCAGTCGGCGGAGCCGGGCTCCGGGTACTGGATGCTCGACCGAGAGGGTCGGATCTACCCCTTCGGCGACGCCGAGCACCACGGCCGACCGACGTTCGCCGCCGGTGACGCCGCCGCCGATCTCGCCGGCCACCCTGGCGGTCGCGGCTACTGGGTGCTGTCCGATCTGGGCTCCATCACCGCGTTCGGCACGGCGACCGACCACGGCCAGCCCGACCAGGGCGTGCTCGTGCCCGGCGAGACGTTCGCCACCCTCTCGCCGACTCCGTCCGGCGACGGCTACTGGGTCTTCACGACCGTGGGCCGAGTGCTCGTGTTCGGCGACGCCGTCGACCACGGCGACCTCGTGGACCTCGGCAT
>JBCDAU010000078.1:0-6253 GCA_039185015.1 Actinomycetota bacterium | reverse complement strand
GGGCAGCGACGGCGACCTGCATCCGCAGGCGTGACCGCCACTGGGCGAACGCCAGACCGGTGTCCTCGCGGAAGCGGCGTTGCAGCGTGCGACCGCTGCTGCCGACCTCGGCGGCCCAGTCCGCCAACGTCCAGGCGTTCGCGGGATCCGAGAGCAGGGCCATGGCGACCTCACGGGCGGCAGGATCGTCGGGTAGGGGCAGCTGTCCGACGCGCTGGCGGAGCGCCTCGGCGAGGTGGTCGAGAGCTGCGGACGCCAACTCGGCGGCCCACGGCCGACCGGCGTGATCGCCGAGGTGGGCGAGGACGGACCGCGTGAAGCCGTCCAGGACGAGCTGCGTGGGGGTGGCCCAGCTGGTCGGACATCCTTCGGCACGGAACCTGACCACCCAGGCTCCGTCGACGACGTGGAGGACGACCTCGTGCCCTGCGGGTACCCAGGCGCCGAGCGTGGCCGTGGCCACCAGGCGCCGCCGCCCGGTGTCGGCCCGCAACGATCCGGTCGTCGGCCACATGAGTCGATGCGAGGTGGCGTCGACACCCAACGCAGCGAGCCCGTCGACCTCGATCAGTGACACGTCGGAGATGACCGGACCCTGATGCGAGGCAATAGGTTCACCGAACATCACCGTAGGTTCGCGCCCCTGGCGTTCCCCGGGCGAGCCACCGGGCCCGGTCCGGTTGCCGCCCCCGAGGCTGTCCGAGGCACTCGTTCGCGCCATAGCGTTGGGGACATGGCAGAGAAGTCGCTCATCGGTGGAGCAGTCCTGATCGTCATCGGCGTGCTGGTGACGATCGTGTCCGACTCCGGGAGCGTCACGTCGTTGATTCCGGCGTTCATCGGCATCATCTTCGTGGCGCTCGGCCTCCTGGGCCGCGCCAAGCCCGACCTCAACCACCACGCCATGCACGGCGTCGCGGCGTTCTCGCTGCTCGCCGTCGTCGGCAGCCTCGGCTCCGCGATCGGTCGGGGCAGCACCGGGTGGGCGCTGTTCGCCCAGCTCGCCACGATCGCCGTCGGCGGCGTGCTGCTGTTCTTCTCGATCCAGTCGTTCCGGGCCGCCCGCCTCGCTCGCGAAGCAGAGACCGGCGCCGCCTGATCAGGCCGCGGCGGGGGCCGTTCCGGCCACCCAGCTGCCCTTCGAGGTCGACGGCAGGTCGCCGAAGCGGAAGCTGGAGTTGCTCATCCAGCCGAGGAAGTCCGGATCGTGGAACTGGACGTGACCGGCCTCGTCCTCGGCGGCACCGACGGCGATGAGCATCGGGATCAGGTGCTCCTCGCGCGGGTGAGCGATGCGGGCGGCGGGAGCGGACTCCCAGTCGAGCATGCGGGCGTTGCGCTCCTCGCCGACCATGCCGACCAGCGTCTCGTGGAGCCACCCGTCGAACTGCTGGGACGGGACCCGCCCCGGGGGACCGAACGTCGACAGGTCGTGGAAGCTCGGGAAGCCGCTGGCCAGGATCAGCACGTTCTCGTCTCGCAGCGGGGCAAGAGCCTGCCCGACCGCGAGGTGTCGAGCGGGGTCGAGGTCGGCTCGCAGGGACAGCTGGAAGACCGGGACGTCGGCCTCGGGGTAGGACACGTGCATCGGCACGAAGGTGCCGTGGTCGAAGCCCCGCATTGGGTCCTCGGTCGAGGCGATGCCGGCATCGGTGAGCAGCTCCCGCACCCGGGCGGCCGTCGACGGCGAACCGGGCGCCGGGTACTGCACCTCGTAGGTGTGGGGCGGGAAGCCGCCGTAGTCGTAGAGCATCGACGGCTTCGCGTTCGTCTGGACGGCGAACTCGGGGGTCTCCCAGTGCGCCGAGACGCAGACGATCGCCTTCGGGGTCACGCCGAGCTCGTCGGGGATGGCGGCGAGCGACGCCTCGAGGCCGCTCCAGTCACCCATGAAGTTCTCGAGCCACGGCCAGGGGCCGCCGCCGTGAGAGATGAAGTACGTGGGTAGGCGCTCGCCGGTCATCGCCGCCTCCTCCAAGGTCGTTCAATCTTGAACTGAGTGTAGCCGGTGTCGTCAGGCGACGAGGCCGTCCATCCGGGCGAGGACCTGCAGCATGACCTCGTCGGCTCCGCCCCCGATGCTGGTCAACCGGTTGTCCCGGAAGAAGCGGGCGGTCCACGTCTCCTCCACGTAACCGATGCCGCCGTGCAGCTGCAGACACTCGTCGGCCACCCGCCGGACGAGCTTGCCCGCCTTGAGCTTGGCGATCGTGGCGCCCCTGGTCGTATCCCGGCCCGCCTGGTACGCCTCGGCGACCGAGCGGTTGTACTGCCGGAGCAGGTCGATCTCGGCGTTGAGCTCGGCCAGGGTGAACTGCACGTGCTGCTTGGCGAGCAGCGGCTCGCCGAAGACCTCGCGCTCGCGGAGGTACCCGGCCGTACGCTCGATCGCCCGCTCGCAGGCGCCCACCACGGAGTACGCCGCCCACATCCGCTCGACGACGAACTGGGCCATCTGCTGTTGGAAGCCCTTGCCGATCTCGCCGATCGTGTTGGCCACGGGCACCCGGCAGTCGTCGAACGACAACAACGCCGTGTCCGACGCCCGCATGCCCAGCTTGTCGAGCTTCTTGGAGACGCTGAACCCCGGCGTCGAGGTGGGCACGATGATCTGGCTCATGCCGCCGTAGCCGCCGTCGTTGGAGGTGCGCGCGAGCAGGCACAGCCAGTCGGCCTGGACCGAGTTGGTGATCCACATCTTCGAGCCGTTGATCACCCACTCGTCGCCGTCACGCTCGGCCCGGGTGCGGATCGAGGCGACATCGGAACCGGCGTCGGGCTCGCTCACCGCGATCGACGCCACCATCTCGCCCCGGAGCGCCGGCGAGAGGAACTGCTCCTTCTGCTCGAGTGTGCCGAACTTGCCCAGCGACGGTGTGGCCATGTCGACCTGCACGCCGAGCGCCATCGGCAGCGAGCCGTGGTCGCACCGGCCGAACTCCTCGGCGAGGATCAGCGTGAAGACGTGATCGGCGCCCTGGCCACCGTGCGCCTCGTCGTACTCGAGGCCGATCATCCCGAGCTTCGCCATGTCGGAGAAGATCTCGTGGAGCGGCATCATCTCGGCCGCCTCCCACTCGTCGATGCGGGGGTTGATCTCCCGCTCGACGTAGTCGCGCACCATCTTGCGGAACGCCTCGTGCTCATCGGTCAGCAGCATCGGTGGAACCTCATCGTGAATCTGATCGTGGACCGGGTACGTCGGTGAGTCCGCGGAGGACCAGGTTGACGATCTGGTCGGCCGCGGTGTCGGGCGCACTACGGAGGTGGGGGAGCACGGCGGGGTCGACGAAGTCGGCGCCGGCGTTGGCGAGGACCCGGGCGACGGCGGCGTTGTCGACACCGGCGATCTGGCCTCGGCTCGTCGCCTCGTCGAGCAGTGCCAGCGTGACGTCGACCAGGTAGGCGGCGTGGCCGCGGTTGACCGCCTCGGTGCCGGCATCGTGGGTCATGTCGGTGGCGAACGCCTCGGTGAGCCCGCTCACCGCGGCGTGGGCGGCGTGCAGGTGCGCCCGGATCGCGTCGAGCGGCTCCATGTCGTCGGTGATCGCCGCATGTGCGGTGCGGCCGATGGCCCAGAGGCGGTGGTCGACCACGAGTCGGACGAGGTCGTCCTTGCTCGGTGCGAGCTCGTAGAGCGTGCGCAGCGAGCACGACGCCGCCGAGGCGAGGTCGGCCATCGTCAGGTGGGCGAACCCGCCGGCGAACACCTCGTGGAGGCGGGCCAAGAGCTCGCGCTGGCGGCCGGTCAGCGCCTCTTCGGCCTCGCGAGACAGCAGCGGGCGGGGGCCCTTCACGTCCCGGACGACCTCGACGACCGACCGGGTCACGACCCGCCGTCCTCCGACTCCGCCGACGCCATCGTGAGCAGCACCTCGTCCTTCGCGACCTGCTGGCCGGCGGTGACGTGGACCGCCTCGACGACGCCGTCCTCGGGGGCGGTCATCGGCTGCTCCATCTTCATCGCCTCGAGGACGATGAGGGTCTGTCCCTTCGTGACGGCGTCTCCCGGGGCGGCCCGGACCTCGAGCACCTTGCCGGGCATCGGTGCCGTGAACCCTCCGGCCGAGCCGTCGGATCCCGGGATCACGAAGGTCGGCGACACCGCGAGCTCGACGGTGCCCATCGGCATCTGGACCCAGAGGCGGTCCAGGTCGCCGGCCGGTCCCGCGCCGGCGAGTCGGGCGGTGATGGCGTGGCGCTGGCGCACCCGGCCGAGCTGGACCTCGACGTGCCGCTCCGACCAGTCGAGGACGGTGGCGGCCGCCCCGAGCTCCAGCGCCTCGATCTCCTGCCCGGTGAGGTGGCCGTCGCCGACACCGAGCGCGACCGAGCCGTCGCGGTTGGAGCGGTAGGCGACGGTACGAACCCGATCCCCGTGGGCGAGGGTCACCGTGGTCGGTGGGAGGCGACCGTTGCGGAAGCCGGCGGGGAGCGCCCCCCACATCGCGTCCCCGGCGCGGTTGCGGCCCTGGAGCCAGAGCGCTGCGACCTGGACCGCGGCGGCCAGGCCATCGTCGCGGAGATCGATCGTCGTCCGGGGCTGGACCCGCTCGATGTAGTCGGTCGTCGTGTCCCCGGCGAGGTACGTCTCGTCCCGCAGCACGGCGGCGAGGAAGTCCCGGTTGGTGACGACGCCTCCGAGGTGGAGTCGCTCGAGCGCGGTGGCGAGCCGACGGGCAGCCTCGGGACGGTCCGGCCCCTTGGCGATGATCTTGCCGATCATCGGGTCGAAGTCGATCGTGACCTCGTTGCCCTCGGTGACGGCCATGTCCCAGCGCACGCCGTCGTCGTCGGGGATCGCGAAGGCGTCGAGCGTGCCGATGGCCGGGAGGAAGTCGTTGGCCGGGTCCTCGGCGTAGAGGCGCACCTCGATGGCGTGGTCCGAGGCTGCTGCGGTCGTCGTCGCCGGGTGGCCCATCGCCACCTGGAGCTGCTCGCGAACGAGGTCGATGTCCCGGGACTCCTCGGTGACGGGGTGCTCGACCTGGAGCCGGGTGTTGACCTCGAGGAAGAAGTACTCGCCTGACGTGTCGTCGACGAGGAACTCGACCGTGCCGGCCGAGGTGTACCCCATGGTCTGGCCGAGCGCGACCGCCGAGGCGGCCATCGCCGCTCGGGTCTCGTCGTCGATGCCCGGCGCGGGCGCTTCCTCCACGATCTTCTGGTGCCGGCGCTGGATCGAGCACTCCCGTTCGCCGTGGTCGACGACCGTGCCGTGGTGGTCGCCCATGATCTGGATCTCGACATGGCGCGACCGGGGGACGTAGCGCTCCAGGAACACGGTGTCGTCGCCGAACCCGCCGAGCGCTTCTCGCTGGGCGGCAGCTACGGACTCCTCGAGCGCTGCTGGCTGCTCGACGATGCGCATGCCCTTGCCGCCGCCACCGGCCGACGCCTTCACGAGCAGCGGGAAGCCGACCTCGTCGGCCGCGGCCGGATCCTCCGACGACGGCAGCGTCGGGACACCGGCGGCGACCGCCCGTCGCTTCGCCTCGAGCTTGTCGCCCATCGCGGCGATCACCTCGGGCGACGGACCGACCCAGACGAGCCCGGCGTCGGCGACGGCCTGGGCGAAGCCGGCGTTCTCTGACAGGAAGCCGTAGCCCGGGTGGATCGCCTCCGAGCCTGTGCCTATCGCCGCGGCGACGACGGCCTCGACGTCCATGTACGAGTCGATCTCGACGGCGACGTCCGCCTCCCGGACGAACGGCGCGTCCGCGTCGGCGGCGACGTGGACGGCGGTGGTACGCAGCCCCATCTCCTTCGCGGTGCGGAAGACGCGGCGGGCGATCTCGCCCCGGTTGGCGACGAGGATGCTGGAGAACGGTCGGGGGCTCACAGGCGGAACACCCCGTAGCCCTCGGCCCCCTCGACGGGAGCGCTGCGGCAGACCGACAGGCACATGGCCAGCACCGTCCTCGTGTCGCGCGGATCGATGATCGAGTCGTCGGTGATCGCCCCGGACGCGTAGAGCGCCAGCGAGTTGCGCTCCTGGATCTCCTCCGCGGCGGCGACGAGCTTGGCGTCGGCCTCCTCGTCGAAGTCCTCGCCCTTGCGTGCGGCCTGCCCACGCCGGACCAGCGACATCACGCCGGCGATCTGCTTGGGGCCCATCACGGCGATCTTGGCCGTGGGCCAGAGGAAGGTGAACCGGTTGCCGAAGGCCCGGCCGCTCATCCCGTAGTTCCCGGCGCCGTAGCTGCCGCCGATGATGAGGCCGATGTGGGGGACCGTGGAGTTGCTGACGGCG
>JBCDAU010000077.1:0-6889 GCA_039185015.1 Actinomycetota bacterium | reverse complement strand
GCGACTCACGCTCCGCCAACTGCGCCGCGACCTCACCCATCGCCGCCAACTGCGACTCACGCTCCGCCAACTGCGCCGCGACCTCACCCATCGCCGCCAACTGCGACTCACGCTCCGCCAACTGCGCCGCGACCTCACCCATCGCCGCCAACTGCGACTCACGCTCCGCCAACTCGGCGCGCACGGCGGCGAGCTCGTCCGCCCGGCCCGACCCGGTCCCATCGCCCGCGGCGCCTGCCCGCAGCTGCTCGAGCTCCACGCGGAGGTCACGGACCTCGGCGTCGCGCTCGTCGAGCTCGCGGCGCAGACCGATGGCCTCCACGTCGACCCCGTCCTCGTCGTGGAGGGCGAGCTCGAGCGCGTGGATCCGCTCCTGTGCGTCGAGCAGCTCACGGTCGCGCTCGGCGACGAGCGCCGCGGCGGCGTCGGCCTCGCTGCGCAGTGTCGTGAGCGTCTCGTTGTGCTCGCCGACGAGTCCTTCCAGCTCGGCCGTCATCGTGGCGAAGCGCTCGGCCTCCTCCTGCAACTCCGCGACCTCGCTCGAATCGAGCGAACGCTGCTGCGGTGCGGGCTGCACGACCTTCGCCGGCTGGCGGCGGAAGCCGAAGAGCAGCCAGCCGACGCCCAACCCGAGCAGGGTCGCAGCGGCGAGCCAGATGACGATCTCACCGACGACGTAGAGCACGAACTGCGTTCCTCCTGGCTTCGTTCGCCCGACGGGCGCGCCGCCCGGTCACGGCTGCACCTCGATCTCGATCCGGGTGTTGGCCGGATCTCCTGCGTCGCCGACCGGCTCGGCGGCGCCGACGCCGACTGCGTCGACCCGGGTGGGCGACACCCCCCGCACGCCCAGCTGGGACACGACGACCTCGGCCTGGGCCTCGGTGAGGGCGGTGGCGTCCTCACTGGCCGGTCCATCGACGTGGATCCGGATCTCGACGTCGTCATCGGTCTCGCTCAGCACCTCGGCGACCTGCACGAGCAGGTCGCTGGCGCCGGGCGCCAGGTCGGCGGTGCCGGGCACGAACACGTCCTCGCCGACCAGCTGGGTGACGATCGGATCGAGCCGGTCCTGGGTCGACAGCACCGGCACCTCGAACTGGACGTCGATCAGCGCCTCGACGCCCACGGCGGCGGCCAGCTCCTCGAGTCGCTCCTCGATGGCCGCCGGGTCGACTCCGGTGCCGAGCTCGACGAGGAGGGTGTCGCCGTCGATGAGCACGGCGAGGCGGGTGGCGTCCTCGGCGGTCGCGGCGACCACGTCGACGAGCAGCCCGAAGTCGCCCGTGACCTCCACGGTCGGATCGACCTGGAGCTCGAAGCGCACCGGGGCGGGCGCGACGGCGGCGGCGAGGCGCTGCACGAGGGTCGAGCGGTTCGACTCGGTGCGGATCCTCCCTCGGAGCACATACGTCCCCTCGTCGAGCACGAGGCTGAGGGCCTGCTCGCTCGCCATCATCTGCTCGAGGACGGTGTCGTCGACGGCGGTCACCGTCCGCTCCGGAGGACCGTCGATCTCGGTGTTGCGCACCAGCACGGTGACCGAGCGAACGCCGCCGTGCTTGATGACGTCGTCGATGGTCACCCGAGCGGACTGGGAGTCGACCGTGCCCCGGACGGTGGCGTCGCGCCCGTCGAAGCTGACCGACAGGGTGGAGACGTCGAAACCCGCCGCGGCCAGATCATCGGCAGCACGACGCTCGAGCCCGTCCTCCATCGAGGGCACGCTCACGAGGACCGCTCCCGCCACCACCAGGCAGAACGCCGGAAGGGCGATGAGGAGGAGCACACGGCGAGCAGGCCACGGGTCCCGTCCGGTCAACTGACGATCCTCCCCATTCCTGCTCGCAGTCCGACCCGCTCGTCCACAGTGTCGCGGATCGCCCGCGGCGCGCGCGGTCACCGAACGGCGACGGCGCGAACCGACGTGCCGCGACCACTCCATGTGACCACATCGCGCCCTGTCTCCGCACGTTGAGAGATCGGTCACCCCGCGGGACCGGTCACCTCCGCAGCGTCGACCAGGCCGTACGCGTAGCCCTGCTCGGTCAGGAAGCGCTGACGACGAGGAGCGTGCTCCTGTTCGACGGTGTCGCGGGCGACCAGGGCGTAGAACGACGCCGTTCGACCGGTCGACTTCGGCCGCAGGATCCGACCGAGCCGCTGCGCCTCCTCCTGGCGGCTGCCGAAGGTGCCCGACACCTGGATCAGCACCGACGCCTCGGGGAGATCGACCGACGTCGAACCGATGCGCGACACCACGAGGAGCTCCCGCGAACCGTCGCGCAACTCGTCGATCAGTCGTTGCCGTTCGCTCGTCGAGGTCTCCCCGCTGGCGAGCGGCGCGCCGAGCTCTTCGGCCAGCGCACGGAGCGGCTCGACGTAGGTCCCGATCACGAGGATCTGCTCACCGGCGTGCCGAGCGACCAGACTCCGCACGACATCGACCTTGCCGGCGGCCCCGGCAGCGATGGCGAGACGTTCGGAGGTCGACGCCGTGGCGTGGGCGCGACGCTCCCCCTCGGTCAGCGGCACCCGCACCTCGGTGCACGTCGCCGGAGCGATCCACCCCTGCAGCTCGAGGTCCCGCCACGGCGAATCGAAGCGCTTGGGCCCGATGAGCGAGAAGACGTCGCCTTCGCGGCCGTCCTCTCGCACCAGGGTCGCCGTGAGCCCGAGCCGCCGATGGGTCGCGACGTCGGCCGTCATGCGGACGACCCCGGCCGGCAGCAAGTGCACCTCGTCGTAGACCACGAGTCCCCAGGCCTCGTCGCGCAGCACCGGTAGGTGGACGAACGAACCGGAACGCCGCGTGGCCAGCACCTGGTAGGTCGCGAGCGTGACCGGTGCGACGCGCTTGGAGCGACCGCTGTACTCGCCGATGTCGTCCTCGCTCAGGGTCGTGAAGCGCAGCAGCTCTCGCCGCCACTGCTCGACCGCCAGGGTGCCGGTCGTGAGGATCAACGTCCGTTTGCCCAGCTCGGCCAGCGCGGCGATGGCGACGACCGTCTTGCCGGCCCCGCACGGCAGGACCACGACACCCGACCCCGAGGGCAGCCACCCCTCGACGGCGGCACGCTGGTAGTCCCGCAGCTCCAGCTCCGGCCGGAGCGACACCTGGATGGGCGCGCCCTCGACCGGCGAGGAGCGGTCGTCCGCCGGCCAACCGACGGCGACGAGCCGCTGCTTGAGGGGCCCACGAACCGTGCGGTCGGCGGCGACGGTGACCTCGTCGACCCGTGGACCGAGCAGGTCGGCGAGCTCGTCGATCGCGCAGAGCTCGTCGAGCAGGTCCCCGCTGGTCGTTCGGACGACGAGGCCGTGGCGCGGATCATCGACGAGCTCGACCGCGCCGAACCGCTCGGCCTGATCCTCGATCCAGTCGATGACCGGGCGAGGCACCGGTGTCGTGCTCCACCGTTCGAGCACGGCGGTCAGCTCGGCGCCGTCGTGGCCGGCGGCGCGTGCGTTCCAGACGCCGAGCTCACCGATCCGGAAGGTGTGCACGTGCTCGGGCGACGAGAGGAGCTCGGCGAAGGTGGCGAGCTCCCGGCGACACGCCTCGGCATCGGGATGCGAGACGTCGAGGAGCACGGTGCGGTCGCTCTGGACGACCAGCGGTCCACTCACCGGCCGGCCGTCCAGGCGCCGGCGGCCCAGGAGCCGGCGAGCTGCTCCGCGCGATCGAGGTCGACCGGGTGGGTCACCTTCAGGTTCCGCTCGTCGGATTCGACCACGCTGACGGCCGCGCCGCCGTGCTGCTCGATCACCTCGGCGGTGTCGACCGATGCGGCACCCGGGTCCAGCGATGCGTAGGCGTCGAGGAGCAGCGCGGTGCGGAAGACCTGCGGGGTCTGGACGCGCACGAGGTCCGACACCGACCGGCCGATCGGCCGCCCGTCGGCCACGTCCACGAGCGGGTCGGTGACGGGCACGCCGGGGATCGCCCCCCCGACCGCATCCGCCGCCGCGAGGAGGCGATCGAGGAGATCGTGGGTGAGGAACGGTCGCGCGGCATCGTGGATGAGCGTCAGCGCCGGTCGATCGGCACCCATCTCGGCGACGACATCGAGGGCGGCGAGCTCGCTCCCCGTCCGGGATTCGCCACCTGGCACGATGCGGACCGGCGTCGCGGCCACCGAGCGTTCGACGGCCGCATCGGCTGCGCCGCGGTCCTCGGGTCGGACGACGACGACGATGATCTCGACGGCCTCGCAGCGGTCGAGCACCTCGAGCGACCGGTCGATGACGGGTCGGCCGCCGATCGGGAGGTAGACCTTGTTGTCGTTGGCGCCCATCCGGCGCCCCGACCCGCCGGCCAACACCGCTGCGGCGACGCTCACGGAGGTCCGGATCGCTCGTGCACCGCGACGACAGTACCGAGATGGTGATCGTCGCCGGACGGCCGATCGTGGTCGTCGCCTGCGCGCCGGATGGCAGCTGCGATCCCGCGCTCCTCACCCCGGCCCTGGACGGAGCACCCGACGCCGACGACGTCTGGCTCAGCGTCGACGGGACACCACCGGACGAGGGGACGGTCGCCGCCTCGCCGACCGGCACCGCAGCGGTGACGCTGGCACCGATGACCGATGCGGTGAAGCAGGTCGACGCCGAGCACATCGTCGTCCGCACCGTGGACCGGTCGACGCTGCGGGTCGCTCGTCCGCCGGCGCTCGTTCCCCGTCGGCTCGCCGAAGCGTCGCTGGAGCGGACGCCGTGCCGACCTCTCGACGGGCTCGACGACGTCGACGAGATCGTGGGGCTGGGCTGAGGCCGCCGCTCAGTCGACCGCTCGCAGGAGGGCGACGGCGTGGCACTCGACGCCGAGCCCGCGACCCAGGTCGCCGAGCCCTTCGGCCGTCTTGCCCTTCACCGTCACCGGTGCGCCGACGAGCTCGGTGAGCCTGGCCTGCATCTCGGCGCGACGCGGCGCCAACTTCGGCCGCTCGGCGACGACCGTGCAGTCGACGTTGACGACCACCCAGCCCGTCTCGATCACCTCGGCCACGGCGGTGGCGAGCAGGCGCATGCTGTCCGCTCCCTTCCACGCGGGGTCCGTGTCGGGGAAGTGCTGGCCGATGTCGCCGAGCCCGGCGGCAGCGAGGATCGCGTCGATCACCGCGTGCGCGACCGCATCGGCGTCGCTGTGGCCGTGCAACCCGATCTCGCCCTCGAACAGGACCCCACCGAGCACGCAGGGCCGGTCGGGATCCTCCGAGAACCGGTGGCTGTCGAAGCCGTGGCCGATCCTCACGGCGCCTCCTCGATCTCGAGCACGTCGTCGAAGCCGAGGTGGACGACGTGGTCGTCCTCGCCGCCCTCGCTGCTCGCGACGAGCACCAATCCGTCGGGCACGACGAGCGCGACCACGCCGGTGACCTCGGCGAGCTCCTGGCCGTCGAACCACCGCACCGTCGCCCGGCGGCCGCGTAGGTCCTCGGCCCGTTCGGCCATCGCCGGCGGCGAGTGGGCGGCAGCCGTGCCGTCGTCGGCGTCGATGTCGCGCAGGAGGCCGACCAACTCGTCGGCCTCGTCGTGACCGATGCCGGGTTCGAGGCGCGGCAGCGCGAGGCGGGCCGGTCGACGGATCGCCTCCTCGGACTCGGCCTGGCGTTCGAGCCGCACCAGGTCGGCGTCACCGGTCGGCAGGTACCCCGCAGCCCGGAGCCCGTCGAGCACATCAGCGGAACCCAGCGGGCTCGTGAGCACGCCGGGCGCGACCACCTCGAGGCGCAACGCCCGCACCCGGCGGTGGTGGATGACCTCGCTGGCGAGCACCTCGTCGGCGGCGATGACGACGCAGCCGACGTCGCGCACGCGGAGGTGACCATGTCGCCGGGCGACGTCGCCGACGAGGTACTCGAGCGACTGGGGCACACCCGAGACGGCTCGGGCGCCGAGGAACTCGAGGAGCTCGTCGGCCCGCCACCCTCGATCGAACGCCCGGCGGACCGACGCCTCCGAGAAGCGGAACGTCGTCGCTCCGTCGACCCGCTCCCGGTCGGCCATCTCGGACAGCGTCGCTGCCACCCGGGGCTCGAGTGCACCGAAGGCGACGGCGGTGAGATCGGACTGGACCACGATGCGCGACTCGTCGGCCGGGAGGAGCCGGGCGGCGACCACGTCGAGCTCGAGGTCGTCGTACCGGGCGGCCGGGGCGAGCGCTGACGACGGGGCGTCGGCGGCGAGCAGGCCGAGCAGCTCGGCCTCGGCGAGCAGCCACTCGACCGTGCGGTCGACCGGGAGGGACCGACCGCCCCACCGGTTCGGGGCGAACCACGAGGCGAGCGTCCAGATCGAGTCCCGATCGATGGCCTCGCCGTCGTCGAGGTCGTCGAGGACGCGCAGGAGGTCGGACCGGGCGGATCGGACGTCGATCGGTTCGACCGACGGCGCGAGCGCCGGCCGGGGTCGGCCGTCATCGGCCGGTGCTGCCGACAGCGAGAACAGCCGGTCGGACTCGAGCCAGGCCTGCACGAGGGTCGTCCAGCGGCGGTGCCGCTCGGCGTCGAGCCACGCACCGGCTCCTGGCCCGGCGAGGACGACGGCGTCCTCGGGCACGAGCAGCTCCGCGGCGACGGCCACCTCGATGAGCCGAGCGGCGTCGTGGACCTCGAAGCCGAGCAGCTTGGCCAGGCGCTTGAGCTCTCGGATGCCGAGGGTCCGGTCACGACGCAACGCAGCCGGCTCGTCGGTGACGTGATCGACGAGCTGCTCGACGGCGGCGAGCGTGCGGGCGGCCGCGGTCGCGGCCTCCGCGTCGATCCGGCTCCGATCGGCCGCCGGGTGGCGCGGCGGCCGTGGCGGTCGGAAGGACGTATCCGGTGCGAGCCCGTCCTCGGCCAGCGCGATCGAGACCTCGCGGGCCAGCTCGGCGCGCTCGTGGCCG
>JBCDAU010000076.1:0-7141 GCA_039185015.1 Actinomycetota bacterium | reverse complement strand
TGGCCTCGCTGGGCTCGACCGACGTCGCCGACATCGGAGCGACGCTTCTGCTGTTGCTGCGTTCCTTCACCTACGCCCAGGGCGCGCAGGCCCAGTACCAGAGCCTCGTCCAGGCGCTCCCGTTCATCGACGACCTGATGCGGCGAACCCACGAGCTCGAGGACAACCCCGCCCGGACGGGCTCGGTCGAGATCGACCACGTCGGCGACGTCGTGCTCGACGGCGTCACGTTCGCCTACGGCGACGCCGAACCGGTGCTGCGCGACGTCCACCTCACGATCGGCAAGGGCGAGACGGTCGGTGTCATCGGCCCCTCCGGCTCCGGCAAGTCGACGCTCATCCAGCTGATCCTCGGGCTCCGACGACCCACCCGGGGACGGCTGCTGTTCGGCGGCGTCGATCTCGACGAGGTGTCCCGCGCCGACCTCCGGCGTCTCGTGGCCTACGTCCCCCAGGAGCCGCGGCTGATGTCGACCACCGTCGCCGAGAACCTCCGCTTCTTCCGTCGCCTCACCGACGGCGACCTCCGCGAGGCGGCGGAACGGGCGAACATCCTCGACGACGTGCTCAGCCGCGACGGCGGCTTCGAGGCGTCGGTCGGTCCCGCCGGGGCCGAGGTGTCGGGCGGGCAGCGCCAGCGACTCACGATCGCCCGAGCGCTCGCCGCCCGTCCCGAGGTGTTGATCCTCGACGAACCCACCAGCTCGTTGGACGACGAGGCCGACCGGGCCATCCAGGCCGGCCTCGGCTCGTTGCACGGTGAGATCACCGTCATCGTCATCACGCATCGGGCGTCGACGCTCCAGATGTGTGACCGGGTGCTCCGTCTCGACGGCGACGGCACCGTCCGCGAGGACCACCCCGCCGTCGAGCTCGGGATCGAGCCGCAGTGAGCCCGGTCGTGGTGGTGATCCCCGTCCACAACGGTGCCGCCACGATCGCCGGCCAGCTCCGTTCGCTGGCCGGGCAGGACGGCATCGACGCCGCCGAGGTGCTCGTGGGCGACAACCGCTCGACCGACGGCACGGCAGACCGGGTCCGCGAGCTCGCCGACGAGCTCGGCCTCCGGCTGCGGGTCGTCCCCGCGGACGGTCGGCGTGGTGCGGGCCACGCCCGCAACGCGGCCGTCGCGGCGACCGACGCCGCCGAAGTGGCGTTCTGCGACGCCGACGACCGCGTCGCTCCCGGGTGGCTCGCTGCGCACCGACGTGCCCTCGTCGACCACGAGGTCTCGATCGGGGCCACGGTCGACGTGCCTCCTGGCCAGGGGATCTCCGGCGGCGACGTGACCTGGCCGACCGCGGTCACCCGGTGGGGCCCGTTCGCGCTCGTGCCCGGCAACAACTTCGCGATCCGCCGGGCGACCTTCGAGCAGTTGGGTGGGTTCGACGAGCGCTTCCTCACGGGGCAAGACGTCGATCTCGGCATCCGGGCCGAGAAGGCGGGCTGCCGCTGGACCTTCACCGCCGACGCTCGGGTGCTGCGCACCACCCGCGACGGCGCTCGCTCCCGCTTCCGACGGGCCGTGCAGTACGGCCGCGGGCACGCGCTGATCGACGAGGTCCACGCCGAGATGCACACGACCAAGGACTGGTGGGACACCGTCGCCCGCGCCACGCCCCGGCTGCCCGTGCTCGCGGTGTCCCGGCCACACCGGGAGGCGTGGGCTCGACGCCTGGGTGCCGCGTGGGGGGCCCGGATCGGCCCCTGGAACGAGGCGGACATCCGTTGAGCGATCGTCCGACCGTGCTGATGCACCTCCCCGGCCACCCGGTCGGACCGGCCTGGGTGCGCGCGGCCCGCCTCCACGCCGACGTCGAGGTCGTGCGCTTCCTCCGCGGCTCCAGGCCGGGCGTCGCGACATCCGCCGACGGCGTCCACGAGATCACGACGCCCCGTCTGCGGCCCGGGCGACTCCTGTGGCGGGCCCAGGCCGAGATCGAGGCGCGCGCGATCCTCCGCCTGCTCGATCGGCTCGCCGCCGACGGCGTCGACGTCCGGCTGCTCCACGGCCACTTCGTCGCAGGGCGACGAGGCATGGCCATCGCGGCACGGCGCCGAGGCCTGCCCTTCGTGATCACCGAGCACTCGACCTGGTTCACGGGCGAGAACCCCGACCAGGCACCGGTGACAGCGGACCGGCTCCGCCGGATGCAGCGGACCTACCGCGACGCCGCCGCGGTCCTCCCCGTCTCGGCCTCGCTGCGCGACGCCATGCAGCGCGCCGGGATCACGCGGCCGCTCGAGGTGTGCCCGAACCCGGTCGACACGTCGAGCTTCGTGGCCGGCGGAGCCCGCCACCCACACCGTCTGATCACCGTCAGCCGGCTCGCACCGGTCAAGCGGATCGAGCTGCTGGTCGACGCCGTCGCCACCCTGCGCTCGCGGGGCCTCCCTGTCGAGCTGGAGATCGTCGGCGACGGTGCGTCGATGGAGGGCCTGCGGCGCCAGGTCGAACGGCTCGCCCTCGACGACGTCGTCACCTTCACCGGCCGGCTCGACCCGTCGCAGGTCGCCGAGCGCCTCGCTGAGGCCGGCCTGTTCGTGACCTGCTCGAAGGTCGAGAACCACCCCGTCGCCGTGATCGAGGCGATGTCGAGCGGACTCACCATCGTCGGACCGGCCATCCCGAGCCTGGTCGAGATGGTGCCTCAGCCCGAGTGCGGGACGCTGCTCGACGGCGAGCTGACCGCGGACCGTCTCGCCGACGCGATCGAGTCACACCTGCCGGGCGGCGAGAACCCCGTCGCACGCGACGTGATCGTGCGCCGGGCCTCCATCGAGGCCGTCGGCGACCGGCTGGCGTCGATCTACGACTCCGCCGCAGCCTGATCGGTCGGCGACCGAGGCGAGGGTCGCGGCGTCGTGGCGGCCGGGCCGCGGTCGTGCGCGATGCGCAGACCGGAGCGCAGCAGCCGATCGCCGAGATCCTCGTCACCGCCGGTGAACCCGCCGACCTCAAGCAGCTCGCGCCGCCGCACCCCGATCGAGCCCCACGCCAGCTCGGGTCGCGGGCCGCGGCGCCGGGACGGGATCCAGGTCATGTCGCCGGCACCGACCGACACGTCGAAGACGCGCAGGATGTCGACCTGACGCTCGATCCACGTCGGCGTGAGCGAACCGGGCGTCTCGGCGAAGAGCACGAGGTCGGTGGTGAGCGCGCCGAGCGCCCGATCACGCACCTCGGCCGGCGAGCCGTCGTCCGCCACCGTGAGGATCGCGTGGGCGTGCGGCGTGGTGGTCACGGCGCCGGCCGGCATCGCGATGGTGAGGTCGGGGCCGAATCGCCGAGTGAGCTCGCGCACCGCGGCGTCGACGTCGTCGTGGTCGGGGCTCAGGACCACGCCGACGGACGGCGCCACGAGGTCGTGCGCCATCCCCCGGGCCGGGGCGGAGTGCACGGGACGGAGGAGCCCCTCCGCCTGCCCGAGCAACATGCCCGCCCGGCGGGCGAGGTGCCACCGGTCCATCGGGTCGGTGATCGCGCGTGGGGCGAACTTCGCGAGCCGGACGACCCCACGCCGGAGCGAGCGGCGGAGCGCGGCGCGATCGTGCTCGGGCTGGTGCCGGTCGGCGAGCCGGATGGCGCCACGCCCGTAGCGGCGACGCTGTCGGAGGACGGTCCGGAGCCCGCTGCGGAGCCGGTAGTTGTTGGCCATCTCCTGGTCGAAGCGAACCTCCACCCCGGCGTCGGCCGCTCGGAGCCAGAGGTCGACGTCGTCGGCCGCAACCTCGGCCGGCCAGGACTCGTCGAACCCACCGGCGGTCTCGATGGCGCGACGGGTGAAGCCCATGTTGGAGCCGCTCGACCACGACCGACCGAACTTGGTCTGCAACCGATCCTGGGTCATGCCGTCGACGTCACCGGGCGTGTCGAAGAACATCGTCCGCGGTCCAGCGACGAGGACGTCGTCGTCGAGGTGGCGGGCGGCTGCCTCCAACCACGTCGGCTCCACGATGTCGTCGGCGTCGCAGAGCAGGATCCGATCGGCCGCCGCCGCACGGACCCCGGCGGCACGGGCGATGTTGACGCCACGGGCGACCGACATGTCCACGACCCGGACGCGGGCGGGACCGATCCGAGCCGGCATCCTCCCCGCCAGCGGTGGTGTCGAGCCGTTGTCGACGACGACCACCTCGAAGGTGCGCTCGGTGCGCTGCCCTGCGAGCGCGGCGAACTGCTCGTCGAGCTGGTCCGGGTCAGGGTCGTGGCACGGCACGACCACGCTGATCTCGATCATGTCCCTGCCCCCCTGCCCTCGCCGACCGAGCCCACGCTCCGAACGCTTCTCAGGGATACCCGAACAGCGTGCGATCGTCGACGTAGCGGTCGCGGAGGCGCTGCGTCGCGACCCGACCGAGTGGGAGCTCCCCGCCGTCGGGTGCAGACGCGTTCAAGTAGGGCAGCTCGGCGTTCACGCCGGCGCGTTCGGAGATCCGTCGGACGTCGTCGGCGAGCCGCTCGAAGCGGCCGACCTCCTTCACGAGCACCCGTCCGGCCGGGTCGCACAGGAAGCGATGCTGCGGTCGGAAGTGCATGCTCTGTCGCAGCAGGTCAGAGAGCATCGATTCGTCCGCGACGAGCTGCTCGAGGGTCGAGTACGGAGCGAGGATCTCCTGCTGAGCGCGGTCGTATCCGTTCCCGGAGCCACCGGCCCGCAGGTACCGGTAGCTCGACCAGAAGCGATCGAGCGGGTCGCGCACGAAGCCGAACGAGTACAACCGCGAGTACGCCATCGGGCCGAGGGCCCGGCGGGCGACGCGGGCGGTCGTGTGTCCGACGAAGGCGTCCTCGCCGTGGAAGGCGGCGGCGACCGACGTGCCCCCGGTCTTGGGCACGTGGATGAGGAGGTAGCCCTCGGTCACCAGCGGGAGCAGACGGCGCCGCGGGCCCTGGTCCCGACGCCGGGCCCAGGCCAGGACGTCGCGGGCGAGGTAGTCGATCGAACGCAGCGATGGGACCCGACGGGGCCGGGCCGGGACCGGCGGGTGTCCGATCGGCGCGACCGCGGGGCGGTCCGGCGCCGAGCTCGATCCCACGACGAGGTCGCGGGATCGTCCGGTGTGCATGCCCACGGCAGGTGCTCCCCGATGTCCGACGGCCGCCCGGCTCGCGCACAGTATGCACTACCTCACGTTCGGTGTGTATGAACGGTCCGTCAGAGGTCACCACCGGACCCGGCCGGGCACCACGCTCAGGCCGCGGCGAAGCAGCGTCGCCGGTCGGGCGTCCGCCCGCATCGCACGCTCCCAAACCGGACGTTCTCGATCACGGCGCAGCGAGAGTCGATCGACGAGCGCACGATCCAGCGGCGGGAGCTCGTCGGCCCGGATCTTCGACGGACCGGACCAGCCGGCCACGAGGGCCGCCAGGTCCGCAGCGCTCTCGCCGACCGCCAGGTCGTCGCGTCCGCCCGGTTCTTCGACGGACGACGGCGCGTCCGCGAGCTCCGGCTGCGAGCTCTGCGCACCGAGCCACGAGGCGAGCTCGGCTCCCAACGTCGGCGACTCGTCGGCATCCTGGCCGAGGGGAACGACGAGGACCTCCCTGCCGTCGAGCGCCTCGATCGCCGACCGCAGCGTCACCTGCCAGAGGTCGAGCGCCTCCTGCACGTCGAGACCCTCGCTGCGGAGCGCACGCACACCGGCGGCCGGGCCACAGACGACGAGCACGGCGGGGAGTCGGCGCCCGATCACCGCCTCCCAGTAGGGCAGCAGCGCACCGAGGCGAGCATCGGCCCAGAACCACCCGCCAGGGCGGTGACACCGTCGGAGCACCCGTGCCGACCGCGGGCCGGCGGCGTCGAGGAGCGGCTCGAGGGCGAGCGGGTGCGGTGCCGGGAGCGGACAGGCCCACGACGCGTCGAGCCAATGGAGGAGCCGATCGTTCTCCCAGGCGAGCGGCTGCGTCTCGCCGCACCGACCGTCCCCCGCTCCGATCGACCACCGGCCGGCCGGCAGGCCCCACCGCTCGAGCTGGCGGGCGACGGCCGCCAGCTCCGGGTGCGGTGCGCCCAGCACCACGACATCGGGCGCCGTCACGAGCGCGACCCGATCTCGCCGAGGTCCCCCCGGAACCCGGCGAGGGAGGCACGGGCGAGGCGGCGCGCCGCCGTGCCTCGGGCGCCGGGAGCGAGCGACGCGGCGGCATGCCCGAGCAGCCGCCTCGCCGCCCCGCCCGGCCGCCCGAGCGAGGTCACCTCGCGGTAGGTCGAGTTCCGGGCCGAGTACTCGCGCCGCAGCAGCGGGATCGACTCGCCCCGCCGCCGCCGGCCCTTGCCGTCGTGGATCACGACCGCGCCGGTGACCTGCGCCCGCAGGACACCGGCCCGCTCGATCCGCAGCATGAGGTCGGAGTCCTCCTGCCCGACGAAGAGATCGGTCCTCGGGTAGCCGATCCGCTCGATCAGGGGCCACGTGACGAGGAGGCCGTTGAAGGTCAGCCGGTACGGGCGGGTGATCCGGACCTCGGGTCGGCCGGTCTGCGCCTCGTCGATCCGCTCCGGGTCCTCCTTCGAGTGCGTCCGCTCACAGCTCAGCGCGAACCGCTCGATGCGGTCGGCCCGGAGACGGAGCATCGCCTCCTCCACGCCGGCCAGGCAGCTCGCGGTCGGGATGCAGTCGTGCTCGATGAGCAGGAGACCGTCGAGTCGTCGGTCGAGCAGCCCCGCACGGATGCTCACCGTGTGCCCGGCACCCACGCCGAGGTTCTCCTGCTCGACGACCGGCACACCGCGCCGTCGACAGATCTCCACGGTCTCGTCGGTGCTGCCGTTGTCGACGACGAACACCGAGTCGGGAGTCCGCACCTGCGCATCGATGCCATCGAGCACGGTGTCGAGCTGCGGCGCGGCGTTGTAGGTGAGCAGGGCGACTCCGAGTCGGAGCTCGGACCCACCGGTCGCGTCCGGGACGGCGATCACGTCCGTCACTGCGCGACCGGGGACGGCCACGGCATCGACCGTCCGAGTCGGGCCTCGAGCCGGTCGACCTCGTCGGCCAGCCGTTCGAGCACCTCGTCCCGGAGCGATCCGGCGCCGGCATCCTTCGCCTCCTCGGCGCCACCCGCCGAGCGGATCAGTCGACGTGCGCCCGCTCGGCGGACCCGAGCCGGCAGCACGCCCCGGAGCCGCCGATCGAG
>JBCDAU010000075.1:0-7638 GCA_039185015.1 Actinomycetota bacterium | reverse complement strand
GCGGGGGCCCGCTGCTTTCCGACGCGATCGTCGTGTCGGGCGAGGGGGGGTGGCCGATCTGCGCCCGCGCGTCGATCGTCGGCCCCCCCCACCCGCTCCGGCCGCGTTTCGCGGCGGCCGGTCGCGACCCGGACGCGATCAGCGTGGCCGTGATGGGAGCGACGACCGACCCCGGCGGGCTCGAGCAGCTCGGCCGGGAGGGCGTCGACCGGGCGATCCTCACCGTCTGGTCGGAGGACCGCGACGAGGTGCTGCGGACGCTCGATGCGTACCGCGACGTGATGGAGGCGGCCCAGGGTGCCGCAGGAGGGTGATCTCATGGCCGGACCGATGAAGGGCGTTCGCATCGTTGAGCTCGGCACGATGATCGCCGTGCCCGCCGCGACGCACCTGCTGGCCACGCAAGGCGCCGAGGTCGTCAAGATCGAGAACGTGGCCGGGGGCGACGATCTCCGACGCTACGGCAGCTCCAGGGACGGGATGAGCGGCTGGTTCGCCAACGCCAACGCCGGGAAGCGAGCGATCGCCGTCGACCTGGCCGCCGATGCCGGACGGGACATCGTGCTCGATCTCATCGAGCGAGCCGACGTGTTCGTGCAGGGCTACCGACCCGGCTCGGTCGACCGGCTCGGTCTGGGCTACGACGCCGCGAGCGCCCGCAACCCGCGCCTCGTCTACGTGTCGGCCTCCGGGTTCGGCGCCGACGGCCCCTACGCCGGCCGGCCGGTCTACGACCCGATCATCCAGGCGGTCGGCGGGTGGGCCGGCGGCCAGACGCTCGCCGACGGATCGCCCTCGCTCGTCCGCGGGATGGTCGCCGACAAGGTCGCGGCGATGACCGTCGCCCAGGCCATCAGCGCAGCGCTCGTCGGCCGGGCGGCGCACGGCGAGGGCCAGCACGTCGAGGTGTCCATGTTGGAGGCCAACCTCGCCTTCAACTGGCCCGATGTGATGATGCACGAGACCGTGCTCGCCGAGGATGCCCTCCACCTGCCCAACCTGCTCGGGTCGTATCGGCTGTTCCAGTGCCAGGACGGGTGGGTCTCGCTGGCCGCCGGCAACGACCGGCAGTGGGGCTCGTTCTGCCAGGCGTGCGAGCGTGACGACCTCGCGAGCGACGACCGGTTCTCGTCACCGCAGCTCCGGGCCCAACACTTCACCGAGTGGTACGACACGATCGGTGACATGGTGCGCCCGTGGAAGCGGGACGACCTCATCGAGCGCTGCGTCGCCCTCGAGGTCCCGATCGCGCCGGTGTACGCACCGAGCGAGGTCGTCGACGACCCGCAGGTGCGACACCGGGAGGCGATCCTCGAGCGTGAGCACCCGGTGATCGGCCGGTACCGGACGCCCCGACAGGGCGCACGGTTCGGTCGAGATGCGACCGAGACGCCCTCACCGGCCCCCGGGCACGGCGAGCACACCGACGAGCTGCTGGCCGAGCTCGGCTACGACGGCGCCCGCATCGCCGAGCTCCGGGACGCCGGTACCGTCGGCTGAGTTGTCACCCGGCGTGGGCCCCGAGCGGGAGACGACACAGTTCAGACGCCGGCGCCGACCTTCTCGCGCTCCTCCTCGGCCGGCGGCGGAGCGGCGGTCGAGCCGCCCTCCACGTTGATCCGCGGCAGGATCCGATCGAGCCACGCCGGGATCCACCAGTTGCGGTCGCCGAGCAATTCCATCGTCGCCGGCACGAGCAGCAACCGGACGATGGTCGCGTCGAGGGCGATGGCGCTCGCGAGTCCGAGGCCGAACAGCTTGATCACGCGATCGTCCTCGAGCACGAAGCTGCTGAAGATGAAGACCATGATCGCCGCAGCAGCCGTGATCACCCGCGCCGTCGAGGCCAGGCCGTCGGCGACGGCGCGTCCGTTGTCGCCGTCGAGGTCGTACTCCTCCTTCACGCGGGAGAGGAGGAAGACCTCGTAGTCCATCGAGAGGCCGAAGACGATGGCGAACAGCATCATCGGCAGGAAGGGCTCGACGGGCGCAGGCTCGATGCCGAGGATGCTGCTGCCCCAACCCCACTGGAAGACGGCGACGACGATCCCGTACGCAGCACCGATGGAGATCAGGTTCATCAGCACGGCCTTGAGCGGCACGAGCACGGATCGGAACACCGCCATCAGGAGCAAGAACGAGAGCAGCAGCACGATCGCGAAGAACAGCGGCAAGCGGGCGCTGATCAGGTCGGAGAAGTCGACGTTGACGGCGACCACGCCCGTGACCGCGACTTCGATCCCGGTGCCGGCGACCGCGGCGGGGAACACCTCGTCCCGCAGCGCCTTGACGAGGTCGGTGGTCTCCGCGTCCTGAGGTGAGGTCGCCGGGATCACCTCCCAGACAGCGGCGGTCGGCGAGGTGGGGTCGTTGATGCCGGCCGGAGACACGGCGGCGACGTTCTCGGTCGAGGCGACCGCGGCGGTCACATCGTCGAGCACGGCGAGGTCGGTGCCCGGCGGCAGCGAGGCCGCGACGAGGAGGGGACCGTTGTAGCCGGGACCGAAGCCCTCGGCGAGGAGGTCGTAGGCCTTGCGGGTGGTGGTGTCCTCCGAGAAGTTGCCCTCGTCGGAGAAGCCGATCCGCAGGCTCAGCACCGGCAGGGCGAGGATGACGAGCACCAGCGTGCCGAGGATCGCGAAGGTCCACGGCGTGCGAGCGATGAGGCGGCTCCAGCGGTACGGCAACGTCTGCTCGATCGGCTTGGCCGCTCGACGAGGCACCTCGGCGCGCAGGGGGCCGACGAATCCGCCGACGGCGAGGACGACGAGCGCAGCTGGGAGCGCGATGAGGAGGACGCCGACGCCGAGGCCAACGCCGATGAGCGCGAGCGCGACGAGCGCAGCGGCGACCAGCCCGCGCCAGCGGGTGACCTCGATGCGGGTCGACACGAAGCCGAGGAGCGCGGGGAGCAGGGTCACCGAGGCGATCATCGTGACCGCCACCGTGATCGACGCACCGATGGCGAGCCCACGGACGAACTCGACGCCCATGACCAGCATGCCGAGCAGAGAGATCACCACCGTCGTGCCGGCGAAGAGCACGGCGCGACCGGCGGTGTCGATGGCGATGCCCGCCGCCTCGCTCGAGGCGTGCCCGTCGTGCAGCTCCTCGCGGTAGCGGGTGACGATGAAGAGCGCGTAGTCGATGCCGACGCCGAGGCCGATCATCAGGCCGAGGGTCGCCGTGAAGTCGGGCATCTCGATGGCGTTCGAGAGCAACGTGACCGTCGCGATGCCGACACCGATGCCGGCGGCCGCCGTACCGATCGGCAGGCCCATGGCCACCACCGAGCCGAAGCTGATGATCAGGATGAAGATCGCGAACGCGAGCCCGAGGATCTCCGACTCCGGAGGCTCGAACTCGGCGAAGTTCTGGCCGCCGACCTCGATCTGCGCCGCGTCGACGTCGTCGGCCAGCTCGAGGATCTCCTGGCCGACCTCGACGCTGTCCTCGAAGGAGAAGTCCCGCGGCACTTCGAGCTGCGCGTACGCGATCTGCCCGGCCCGCTCACCGTCCCGGGCGATCTGGTTCGCGCCCTCGGGAGCGAAGGGGCTCACCAGGCGGACGCCCTCGATCGTCGCGACCTCGCCGAGGAACGCCTCGAGCTCGGGCTGGACTCCGGGATCCTCGACGCCCTCCTCGGCGAAGAAGACGATCGTGCCGGCGATGCCACTGCCCGCGCCGCCGAACTCGTCTTCGAGGATGTCGAACCCGCGGGCGCTCTCGACGTCGGGCAGTGTGAACTCGGAGCTGAAGCCCGGACCGACCGAACCCGTGACGGCGCCGATCCCCAGGAGGGCGAAGAGCCAGACGGCGACGACGGTGCGGCGCCGGTCGTGGAACGTGCGGCCGAGGTTGGCGAGCATGGGGGAAACCTCCGGGAGGGGGAACTCAGGCGCGGGCGGAGCCCGCGGCTTCAGGGGAGCGAGGGGCGGGGGGCGAGGCGGAGCGTGGGGCGAAACCGCCGGCGAGGATGTCGAACACCTCGTGAGCGACCTCGGCGAAGCTCCGACCGTCGGGCGACTCCATGTGACGGTGGACGGCGGCGCGCATCGCCGACATCACCGAGGACACGAGCACGGCCGGGTACGGGTCGCGGGGATCGTGGTCGGGCCCGAGACGAGCGACGACGGCATCGAGCAGCAACTGCTCGAACGCGGCGAAGCAGCCGTGGAAGACACGCTGGAGGCCCTCGTGCTGCTCGACGAGCTGCATCCGCGCCGCCTGGGCGTGAAGGTCGCCATCATCGAAGCCGAGGTGCTCCAGCACCGCCTCTCGGACGGCGACGAGCGGGGGCTCGTGGGTCGGGCGGGAGCGGATCGCGTCGGCCACCTCTTCGTGGCCCTCGAGATCGAAGTCGATGATGGCGTCCCACTTCGTCGGGAAGTAGTTGAAGAACGTCCGGGGCGACACGTCGGCCGCGTCGGCGATCTCCTCGACGGTCACGGCATCCGGACCCCGCTCCAGCGCGAGCCGGAGGGCGGCCTCGGAGATCCGATCGCGGGTCAACGCCTTCTGCTGCTCTCGTCGACCGGACCGCACTCCGCGACGGTGCACCAACTCTGCAGTGACTGCAAGGTTGCATTCTGTGCAATGGGTCACAGGTTCGCGACGACCGGAATCCCAGCCCGTCGGTCTGGTCGGTCGGACCGGCCATCGGCCAAGCTGAGGGCGGGGAGAAGGGGAGGACGCCATGACGGCGACCGACGATGACGTGACGGCGCTGCCCAGTCTGGCGACGCCCGAGGTGACCGAGGACCCGTTCCCGGCCTACCGGGAGCTCCGCGCTGCGTGTCCGGTGCAACGGGTGCCGGAGACCGGCGTGTACGTCCTGCTCGACCACGCCGACGTCCGCGACGCCGGCATGTCGCCCGATCGGTTCTCGAGCGCGCCGGCGTCGGCCCGCCACGCCAGCGATGCCTCCCGCGCCTACGCCGCCGCCATGGCCGAGGGCGGTTGGAAGCGGGCCCAGACGCTGCAGCGCACCGATCCGCCGGTCCACACCCGGTATCGGCGCCTGCTCGCCCGCGCCTTCACGCCGAAGCGCGTCGGACAGCTCACGCCTCGCATCGACGAGGTCGCCGCGCTGCTCATCGATCGCTTCGGTCCGAGCGGGCGGTGCGAGTTCGTCAGGGACTTCGCGCTCCCCTTGCCCGGCATCGTCATCGCCGAGCAGCTCGGCCTCGACGCCGACGACTACGAGACGTTCAAGCGCTGGGCCGACTCGATGCTCATCCTCGCCCAACGCCCCGACATCAGCGTCGACGAGGCCCGCGAGTGGGCCGAGATCGAGCTCGAGGCCCAGCACCACCTCGCCGAGATGTTCGATGCCCGACGCGCCGAGCCGACCGACGACCTGATCTCTGTGCTCGTCCACGCCCACGGTCCCGATGAACAGCCCCTCACGGTCGAGGAGCTCCAGGACCTGATGCACCAGCTCGTGACCGGCGGCTTCGAGACCACCACCTCGGCGCTGTCGAAGGGGATGTGGCTGCTGCTCCAGCACCCGGATCAGTTCCGGACGCTGCGGGAGCAACCCGAGCTGCTCGACAACTTCGTCGAGGAGATCCTCCGCTTCGACAGTCCCGTGCAGGGGCTCTGGCGGACCGCGACGTGCCCGGTCGACGTCGCCGGCGTCGAGATCCCCGAGGGGGCCGTCGTCCAGCTCCGCTTCGGCGCCGCGAACCGGGATCCGTCCGTGTTCGACGAGCCGGAGCGCTTCGACATCACCCGCGGCGACGTGAACCAGCACGTCGCCTTCGGGATGGGCCCGCACTTCTGCGTCGGCGCCGCCCTCGCCCGTCAGGAGCTCCGCAGCTCCTTCGCGGCGCTGCTCGATCGACTCGACGACGTCGAGATCGACGGTGAGCTGAGGGCCCCGCTGCACGAGCGGAGCGCGTTCCTCCGTCCGATGCGAGAGCTCCCGCTCAGGTTCACCTACCGGGACTGATCGCTCAGGCCTTCGTGAACAGGAGCTGCAGCTCCAGCACACCCTCGTCATCGACCGAGACGACGATCGGCGCGCTCGGCACCGTGACGTCGAAGTCCGAGAACACGACGTCGAGCGAGCCGACGACGACGATCACGCCGTTGACGAGCTGGGCTTCGAGCGGGAACTCGACGGCCTGCGTCACGCCCTTGATCGTGAGGTCGCCACTGGCGAGGACCTGGATCGCGTCCCCGTCGGCCGCTCCCTCCGGGAACTCCACCGGTGAGGTGAGCACGAAGGTCGCCAGCGGGAACTGGTCGGTGTCGAGCGCTCCCCGAGCACGGCTGTCGCGCCTGCTGTCGTTGGTGGTGATCTGCGAGAGGTCGGCCGAGATCTCGGCGGCGACGAGCGTGGTGCCCTCCAGCTCGAGCGTGCCGGCGACGCCGCCGGTCCGCCCCACGGCCGTCGTCGAGCCGATCGTGCTCAGCTCCTCCTCGACGCGGAACCCGGCGAACGAGCCGGTCGCCGACTCGAAGTCGAAGTCGCCGAGCGACGTGTCGACCGACCAGGTCCCGGGGAGCTCGACGTCCCCCGGCTCGATCTCGGCCTCGACGTCGGCGCCACCGTCGTCGGCCTCGTCACCTCCGGTCACCTGCTCGGTGGCCGTCTCGAGGCTCACCTCGGCCGGAGCGTCGTCGCGGAAGAACCACCACAAGCCGGCGGCGATGACGGCGATGACGACCACGACCGCGCCACCGAGGATGAGGCGACGGCGTCGACGCGGGTCGGTGGTGGTCTCGGGGGCGGACATGTGGGCTCCTCGATCGGGGGGACCCCGAGATGGTGGCATCGACGGTGTAACGCTCGTGTCAACGCGCCGTCGGCCATGATGAGTGGCGTGGAGTTGGTCAGGAGCTCGATGGTGGTCGATGCCGGCGCTGCGACCTTCGAGGCAGCGTTGCGCGAGGCCTTGGATCGCGGTGAGCGGGCGTCACTGGCCCTCAGCGGCGGATCCTCGCCGTGGCCCGTGCTCGAGGCGCTCGCCTCCAGCGACCTGCCCTGGGACCGGATCGATGTCTTCCAGGTCGACGAGCGCGTGGCACCCGATGGCGACGACGCTCGGAACCTCACCGGGCTCCGGCGGGTCCTGATCGACCACGTGCCGGCAACGCTCCACCCGATGCCGGTCACCGAGGACGATCTCACCGCTGCGGCGGCGGCCTACGCGGCGCGACTCCCGGCCACCATCGACGTCGTGCACCTCGGGCTGGGAGACGACGGCCACACCGCGTCGCTCGTGCCCGCCGACCCCGTGCTGGACGTCGTCGACCGCACGGTCGCGGTCACCGAGCCGTACCGGGGGCACCGACGGATGACGCTGACCTACCCGGCGCTCCACCGGGCCGGCCGCATCATCTGGTACGTCGCCGGAGCGGGCAAGGAGCACATGCTGAGCCGCCTCGTCGCGACGGATCCCGAGATCCCGGCAGGACGGGTTGCTGCCGACCGGGCGACGGTCGTCACCGACCTCGTGCTCTGAGCACCCGCGTCACGAACGCCACACGACACGCCACCAGTCCTTGCGACATCGGCGATCGTGGAACGGCTCCCGGTCCGCCGCACCGACGAGGTCGGCCAGATCGAGCGCGGCGATCGGCCGTGCCGTACCCACGGGGCCGGGCTCGACCTGGGCGCTCGCCACGATC
>JBCDAU010000074.1:0-7964 GCA_039185015.1 Actinomycetota bacterium | reverse complement strand
GATATCGGCCAGCAGCTCACCGGTCGGGTACTCGCGGATGAAGTCGTAGGTTTCGCCCGGTGGTGCCGGTTCGGAGAATGCCGCAACGATCCCGTCTGCGGTCACGATCGGGCCACGCGGCTTGTTGAACTCGCGCAACACGGCGCGGGTGTTGTCGAACTGCGCGTCGAGCTCCTCTTTGCGTCCGACCTGCCAGTAGTTGAGCGCGACGAACAACACCACGTAGCACGCCATCAGACCGAGCGCGAGCTGGCGGATCTGCCGGTTCACGTCTCCAGTGTCGTCGCTGTTGCAGTCAGCGCCCCGTCAGGGACAGCGTCGGGTGCGGCCACTGCGCCCTGCCGCCGGATCTGCCGCGCCAGCCGCCATGCGGCGAACCGTTCGCCGGGTGTCGGGTCGTCGGGCAGCTCGCCGAGGCGTCGGGCCGACGAGTCGGACAGACGGATGAGTAGTGCCAGCAAGATGTAGTTGGCGACCAGCGATGAGCCCCCGTACGACACGAACGGCAAGGTGATGCCGGTCAGTGGCACGAGCTTGATCACGCCGCCGATGATGATGAACGCCTGCACGCCGACGATGGTGGTGAGGCCCACGGCGAGCAGCTTCTCGAAGGTTCGGTCGGTGCGCAGGGCGATACGCAGTCCGGCGCCGACGAACAACAGGTAGGCCATCAGCACTGCGCTGCCGCCGACCAGCCCGAGCTCTTCACCGATCGAGGCGAAGATGAAGTCGTTCTGTGCCAAGGGCACTTGGTCGGGGTTGCCGCGTCCGAGCCCGGTTCCGGTGAGGCCGCCATCTGACAGGCCGTAGAGCGACTGCACGATCTGGTATCCCGAGTCGAGCGAGCGCGACCACGGGTCGATCCAGATGTCGACCCGGGTCTGGACGTGGCTGAACTGCGTCCACGCAAACGCCGCAGCACCGGCGAACAAGATCGCGCCGACGAACAGGTAACCGATGCGCTCGGTGGCCACCCACATCATCACGACGAACAATGTGAAGAACAGCATCGACGAGCCGAGGTCACGCTGGCCGACCATCACGACGACGGCGAAACCCCAGGCGACCACGATTGGCGCGAGATACCGCGGCTCGGGGAGATGGAACGGCCCGACCTTCCACGTCTTCGCGGCGATCAGTTCGCGGCGGTCGGCGAGATATGCAGCGAAGAAGACGGCGAGCGCGAGCTTGGCGAACTCGCCGGGTTGGAAGTTGATCGGGCCGAGGCTGACCCAGATGCGCGCGCCGTTGATCGTGCTACCCAGTCCCGGAACCATGGGCAACAGCAGCAGCCCGACGCCGCTGAACAGCAGCAGCCAGCGGTAGCGGGCGAGGTCGGTTGCCCGCTGCACGAACACCAGCGTGAGGACGAAAACGACGATGGCAATCAGGCTCCACGTTGCCTGCAGGCCAGCGAGCCGGTCGTCGAGCCGGGTGATCATCACGAAGCCGATCCCGTGGAGGAGGGCAGCGAGCGGCAGCAAGGTGCCGTCAGCACCACGGGCGACGATGCGCACCACGATGTGCGCGCTGATCAACAGCCCCAGGAGGATCAACACGAACACCACGATCCCGGGCGGGATCTCGGAGTTCGTGCCGAGCGCAGCGATCGTGTAGGCGGCGCCGGTGATCAGCGCGGCCATCACTACCAGCGTGAGTTCGGTCGAGCGTCGACGCTTGGCGATCGGCGACGGCCCGTCGTACACCGTGATGCTGCGCGGGTCGAGGTCGTCGGCAACCGTCATCGATCGCGCACTCCCCTCACCCCGTTGTCGTGCCGGTCGGTGGATCGGGTGCCGCGGTGGTCGGTGGTGCGGTGGTCGGCGGTGCCGTGGTGGTCGGCGCCGCAGGCGCGCCGATCTCGATCTCGTCGACGTGGAACGGGGCGATGTCGATCCCGCCGCCCTCCTGCCACCAGATCCCACCGACGGCCGGCGACGCGGTGAGCTGGTCGACCGGGATCGTCACCGTGGTCCATCCGCCGGCGGGGACGTCGATCGTCACGACGTCGCCGGCGAGGAACCGGTCGTCCATCGCGACCACTCGGAGCAGCAGGCCGTCGTTGGTGCCGGGGTGCACGTCGAAGTTGAGCACGGCGTCGTCGGGCACGTCGATCGTGCCGGGTGCGCCGAGCGAGAGACCGCCCCAGGGGGCGAGGTCGGCTCGGATGGCCGAGGTGCCGCCCGAGACGAGCTCGGTGGAGGCCAGGTCGGTGGCTCCCCAGGACCAGTCCTGGAAACGCCCGTCGAGCCCGTCGTCGTAGACCGTGATGCCGTCGGCGTCGTCCGCGAGGGACGTCATCACCGACAGGCCGAGCGCAGCGGTGGCGGCGGTGGTTGCGATCGCCGCCGCGCCGATCGTCCGCCGCCAGGACCGTGTCGTGGGTGGGTCGGGAGGTGATGAGGTCGTCATCAGGTGAACGTACGGTCGGTGACGAGCCGTTACCGGGCGCGGACCGGGCGCGCAGGGGACGACTGCCGGGCGGCTGGGATACTGAGCCCGTGCGGAACCGCCGCGAGGAGCTCACGGGACCCCGCATCTCCGGCGTCCGCATCGAGCGCCACGTCGCCCGCGGCCGCTCGGGCGACGTCTACGAGGCGATCGGTCCAGATGGCGCCCACCTCGCCGTCAAGGTCCATGACCGTGCCGATGACGGCCGGCGCGAGGCGCGACGGCTCCGCGCCGTCGACCATCCCTCGCTCGCCCGGCTCGTCGACGAGGGCGAGCTCGGCGACGGTCGGGTCTGGCTGGCGCTGGCCTGGGTGGAGGGTCGGACCCTCGCCGACCTCGTCGCCGACGGGCCGCTCGACCTTCCCCGGGCCCGCCGACTGGTCCGAGCGCTCGGCGATGCGATCGACGCGCTGCACCTCGCCGGTGTCGTCCACGGCGACCTGTCGCCGCGCAACGTCATCGTCGGCGATGGCCTCGTCACCCTCATCGACCTCGGTGCCGCCCGATTGGTCTCGTCGAGCGTGGCGCTCGACGAGACCGCCGGGCTCGACGTCGACACGACCCCCCGGTACGCGGCCCCCGAGGTGGCCAGGGGCGAACCGGCCACGTCGGCCAGCGATCGCTACGCCCTCGCCGTCCTCGCGTACGAGGCCGTCACCGGTGCCTCGCCGTACCCGGAGGTCGCGACCCCGATCGCGATGCTCGGTCACCACGCCGCGACCGAGCCGATCCCGCCGACCGAGCACCGCCCCGACCTCCCTGCTGGGGTCGAGGCGGCTCTGCTCCATGGACTGGAGAAGGACCCCGATCGTCGTCCGCCGACCGGTGTCGCCTTCGCCCGCGCTCTTCGGCGAGACGAGGCCGTGGGTGCACGGGACACGGGTGGCCGCCGACGGTGGTTCGTCGCGGGGGCCGCCGTCGTGCTCGCCGCCGTCCTGGCCGGTGCGGCACTGGGCGCGCCGAGCGCCGACGAGCCCGGGGCGGTGGCGACCGACTCGGGTGCGGTCGACGCCACCGTTGCCGTTCCGACGACCGCGTCGTCCACGCCCGCTCAGGTCGTCTCGGCGGCGCCGTCCACGTCCACTCCGGTGGCCTCGGCGGCACCGGCCACCACGGCCGGGGGGTCCGCAGCCGCGCCGATCGAGACCTCGAACCCGGTCTGGCCGGCGGGCACCTCGGCGACGCTCGCGTGCAACCGGCTGGAGGTGCCGGCCTTCGAGCAGCCCGACCTGCCTGACGGCTTCTACGGCCTCGACGTCGACAACACGGTGGGCCTCGTCCCCGACGCCGGGGTCGACGGCACGGCGGCACTGCGCGTCGGCGGGGTCGGTGCGTATGGCCTGTACGCCGAGATCGTCCCCCTCGGACCCGAGCGCGAGCACGTCTTCTCCGCCTGGGTCCGGCAGCAGGGGTCGCTGGAGGGCATGGGCTTCCACGTCGACTACCTCGACGCCGACTTCCGGCAGGTCACCTTCGGACGCGACGAGGCCATCGCCGCCGGACCCTTCGGCACCGAGGACGGCGTGCGGGTCACCGTGCGGACCGTCGCGCCGGGCGCTGCGGCCTACGCCATCCCGTCGATCTTCAAGGACGCCTCGCCCGGCTCGCTGCTCGTCGACGAGGTCGTGTTCGGCGACGCTGCCGCGTGCGTCGAGCTGGGCGGCTGATCGGACGGTGGTCGCCCCTGCCCAGCTGCGCCACGCCGACGGCACCGTGCACCAGCTCGACGCCACCGCGGTGACCATCGGTCGCGACCCCGGTCAGGACATCTCGCTGGCGGTGCCGGCGGTGTCCCGAGGCCATGCCGTCGTCGAGCGCGACGACCACGGCTACCGCCTCCGTGATCTCGACAGCCGCAACGGGACCTTCGTCAACGGCGACCGGGTCGGCGCCTCGGCCGTCCCCCTGCGCGACGGCGACGAGGTCGTGCTCGCGGGCAGCGAGGTCTTTCGCTTCGTCGATCCGATGGGCACACCGGCCGGTCCGGGGCTGGGCCGCTTGGTCGGGGTGTGGATCGATCGGGCGAGCGGCGCGGTCTGGGTCGATGCGCAGGTCGTCGAGCCGCCGCTCTCGGATCGGCAGCAGGCGTTGCTCGAGCTGCTCCACACCCGGGCGGGCGCCATCGTGAGCAGGGAGGAGCTGATCGCGTCCGTCTGGTCCGACGTCGCCGCCGAGGGAGTCAGCCCCGCGGCGGTCGACGCCCTCGTGAAGCGGCTCAAGGCCCGCCTGCGGCCGCTGCAGCGCCACGGCGACTACGTCGAGGTCGTCCGCGATCGCGGCGTCCGGCTGCGCCAGGCCGACTGACGACCACGGAGACAACCGCGGCCCAACTCGGGCGCGTTCCGTTCGCCGTTGTGCAACCACGCACGAGTGTCGAGTGGACACATCGAGTGAAGGGCCCTCATGTCTCGACTCCTGCGTCTCCTCGCCGTCGCTGCTCTCCTCTGCGCCGGACCGTTCGTCGGCACGGCGGCGGCCGGTGATCGCACGGCCGAGGTCGGTCCGAGCGACGACAAGGCCGAGCGCGTCGCCGCCGCACGCGACGCGATGGAGGGTGAGCCGGACGTCGTCGCCGCGTCCTCCGTCGACGGCTACTGGATGGTCGACGTCGCCGGTGGTGTCGTGCCCTTCGGCGACGTCGCCTATCACGGCGATCCCGCGACCTTCGGCTACACCGGCTACCCCGACTGCTCCGAGGCGCAGCTGGCCGAGCTCGGCTACTGCGACTTCGTGGTCGACATCGAGCCGACCCCGTCGGGGAACGGCTATTGGCTCCTCGACACCGAGGGCTACGTGTGGGCCTTCGGCGACGCCGGCTACCTCGGCGACGTGCCGACCGTGGCCCTCGATCCGGCCATCTCCATCACGGCGACGGCGACCGGGCAGGGCTACTGGGTGTTCACCCTCGCCGGTTGTGTGATCGCCTTCGGCGACGCGCCGTTCCATGGCGACATGTGCGGCACGCCGCTCAACGCCGGGATCATCGGTTCGGCCGTCACACCGAGCGGTGGCGGCTACTACCTCCTCGGTGCCGACGGCGGCGTCTTCAGCTTCGGCGACGCGGCCTTCCACGGCTCGACCGGCGGGCTCGTCCTCAACCAGCCCGTGGTCGGGATGGCCGTCACCGACACCGGCGCCGGCTACTGGCTCGTCGCCGCCGACGGCGGGGTCTTCGCCTTCGGCGATGCGGCGTTCCACGGCTCGATGGGGTCGGTTCCGCTGAACAGCCCGGTCGTCGGCCTCGTCGGCAGCCCGGCCGGTGACGGCTACCTGATGGTGGCCAGCGACGGCGGCATCTTCAGCTTCGGCGACGTGCCGTTCCATGGGTCCCTCGGTGGCTTCCTGCTGGCGTGGCCGGTCGTCTCGGTCGCGGTGGCGAGCTCGTGACCCGCCTCCGCCCGGACCCGCGAGGGCGCCGCGCCGCCGAGCGGCGGCGCCGTCGTGACGCCGACCCGGAGCGGTCGGCACCGGCCGAACAGCCGGATCGCGATCACTCCTCGTAGGGCGTCAGCACCTCGAAGTCGAGCATCGCGGCCGCTGGCAGTTGGCGTCGGTCGAGGGTGGCGTAGGTGACCGGGCGGGGGAGTCGGTCGGCGGCGGCGAGGTGGACGGCGTCGACCGTGGTGAGCCGGAACCGGGCCCCGAGCTCGACGGCTCGGCCGAGGCAGCGCTCGTCGACGGGGACGATCGTCATCGCCGCCCAGTCCTCGCGGACCGAGGCCCACAACTCCGCCTGCGTCCGTGATCCCTCGGAGAGGCGATGGAGGGCGAGGAGGACCTCGGTGCGGGCGAGCGCGGACGCGCACCACACCGGATCGTCGGCCATGGCCTCGACGAGGGCCCGGCGGAACGGATCGCGGACGTAGCGCCGTGCGAGCGCGGACGAGTCCAGGAACAGCGTCACGTGCCGCGGAGCTCGTCGAGGACCCGGTCCAGTCGGGCGTCGACGGGGACGTCGACCGCGTCCGGCGCCGCGGGGCGGTCGGGGCGGCGGGGGGCCACCAGCAGGCCCCCGGCGACGAGGTCATCGATCGTGGGGGAGCCGGTCGGCTCGACGGGGCCGAGCTGGGCCACGGGCCGCCCGTCGACGGTGACCACGATCCGCTCGCCGGCCTCGGCCCGGCGCAGCGCGGCGGCGACCTGTGCCCGGAGCTCTCGCACGCCCAGGCGGGCGTTCGCGGCATCGTCCATCCGAGAAGTGTACACCGGTGTTCACATCTCGACTTGGGGTGACCCGGCGAGGCTTCCTACGGTGACCGACATGAACTTCGCCTTCACCGAGGAGCAGGAAGAGCTCCGCAACATCGTCCGGTCGTTCCTCGAGGACAAGTCCGACGAGTCGGCCGTCCGCGAGCTGATGGAGACCGAGTCGGGCTACGACGAGGCCGTCTGGTCGCAGATGGCCGAGCAGCTCGGCCTGCAGAGCCTGATCGTCCCCGAGGAGTACGGCGGCCAGGGCTTCGGCTACGTCGAGCTGATCGTCGTGCTCGAGGAGATGGGCCGCGCCCTGCTGTGCGCCCCGATCTTCTCGGGTGTCATGGCGACGAACGCGCTCGTGCTCTCGGGCAACGAGGAGGCCAAGAAGGCCCACCTCCCCGGCATCGCCGCCGGCGAGACCATCGCCACCGTCGCCATCACCGAGCCCAACGGCCGATGGGACCTCGACGGCATCGAGATGACCGCTTCGGGCACCGGCGACGGCGCCACCCTCTCGGGCGAGAAGATGTACGTACTCGACGGCCACACCGCAGGCCTGATCATCGTCGCCGCCAAGGCCGACGGCGGCATCCACCTCTTCGCCGTCGACGGCGACGCGGCCGGGCTCAGCCGCGAGGCGCTGTCCACCATGGACCAGACCCGCAAGCAGGCCCGCCTGACCTTCGAGAACGTGCCCGCCACCCACATCGCCGACACCAACGGCGGCGAGATGATCTCGCAGCTGATGGACCTCACCGCCGTGGCGCTCGCCGCGGAGCAGGTCGGCGGCGCGCAGTTCGTGCTCGAGATGGCCGTCCAGTACGCCAAGGACCGCGTGCAGTTCGGTCGCCCGATCGGCTCGTTCCAGGCCATCAAGCACAAGTGCGCCGACATGCTGCTCGAGGTCGAGTCGGCCAAGTCGGCGGCCTACTACGCCGGCTGGTGCGCCTCGGAGCTGAACGACGAGCTGCCGTCGGTCGCCTCGCTGGCCAAGGCCTACTGCTCGGAGGCCTACTTCCATTGCGCCGCCGAGAACATCCAGATCCACGGTGGCATCGGCTTCACCTGGGAGCACCCAGCTCACCTGTACTTCAAGCGGGCCAAGAGCTCGGAGCTGCTGTTCGGTGACCCGAGCTACCACCGGGAGCTGCTGGCCCAGAGGATCGGCCTCTAAGGGCGAGCCCGGGGCCCGAGCGGCCCGCAGGGCGAGCGGATGCGGAGTGCCGGCGAAGCCGGTCCGGAGCATCGAGGAAGCCCTGCCAGAGCGGGAAGAACAGAGGCGAGCCCGGGGCCCGAGCGGCCCGCAGGGCGAGCGG
>JBCDAU010000073.1:0-9007 GCA_039185015.1 Actinomycetota bacterium | reverse complement strand
GTTGGTTTTTCTATACTCCTCACCAATCCAACCTCTTTCTTTTTTTCCTTTTTATTTTCGTGGGGTTGGGCCTCTGCGGGCGGGGGGGGGGGGGGGGGGGCGCCCCCCCCCCCCCGACCGGATCAGCTGCTAGCTCGCGCCGGCGCCGAGGATCGCCTTGGTCTCGAGGAACTCCTCCAGCCCGTGGCGGCCCCACTCACGACCGTTGCCGGACTGCTTGTAGCCACCGAACGGGGCGTTGAAGTCGGGACCGGCGCCGTTGACGTGCATGTTGCCGGTACGGATCCGGCGGGCGATCCCGACCGCCCGGTCCTGGCTGCCGGAGATGTAGCCGGCAAGGCCATAGACCGTGTCGTTCGCGATGCGCACGGCGTCCTCGTCGTCCTCGTAGCCGATCATCACCAGGACGGGGCCGAAGATCTCCTCCTGGGCGATGCGCATGTCGTTGGTGACGTCGGCGAACAGCGTCGGCTTCACGTAGTACCCGGAGTCGAGGCCGTCGGGGCGACCGGTGCCGCCGGTGACCAGCGTGGCGCCCTCGTCGATCCCGGCCTGGATCAGGCCCTGGATCTTGTTCCACTGGGCCTCCGATACCACCGGACCGATGACGGTGCCGTCGCCATCAGGGTCGCCGACCACGACCGACTCCATCGCCGCCTTGGCGATCGCCGCCGCCTCGTCCATCTTCGACGACGGCACCAGCATGCGCGTCGCGGCGTTGCAGGACTGGCCCGAGTTGGTGCACATGCCGAAGGCGTCGCGGCCGACGGCCTCCTCGAGGTTGGCGTCGTCGAGGATGATGTTGGCCGACTTGCCACCAAGCTCCTGCGCCACCCGCTTGACGGTCGGAGCAGCGTTCTTGGCCACCTCGACGCCGGCCCGGGTCGACCCGGTGAACGACATCATGTCGACACCCGGATGCGACGACAGATACGCACCCACCGTCGGACCGTCGCCGTTGACGAGGTTGAACACGCCCGGCGGCACCCCGGCCTCGTCGAAGATCTCGGCGAGGAGGATGGCGTTGAGCGGGGCGACCTCGGACGGCTTGAGCACCATCGTGCAACCGGCGGCGAGCGCCGGGGCCACCTTGCAGGCGATCTGGTTGACCGGCCAGTTCCATGGCGTGATCATCCCGACCACGCCGACGGGCTCCTTCACGACGAGGGAGGTGCCGACCTGCTCCTCGAACTCGAACGAGCCGAGCAGCGCTGCGGTGGTGGCGAAGTGGGCGAACCCGGAGGGTGCCTGCGCAGCCTTGGCCAGCCGGTTCGGAGCACCCATCTCGGCGCTCACGATGGCGGCCAGGTCCTCCGAGCGGGCACCGAGCAGCTCGGTGATCTTGTTGAGCAGCTGGACGCGCTCCTCGACGGTGGTCTGCGAGAAGCTCTCGAAGGCGGCCTGCGCCGCCGCGACCGCCGCATCGACGTCGGCGGTGCCGCCCATCGCGATGGAGGCGAGCGGCTCCTCGGTCGCCGGATTGATGACCTCGTGTCGGTCCGGGGTACTGGGCTCGACCCACTGCCCCCCGATGTAGAACTTCGCGACGTTGTCTCCGACCTGCACGGTGCCTCCCCGGGCGTTCGTCTCCTGACCCGCGTCTCTACCACGTGTTCGGGTTGCTTGACACGTCGAGGAGCACCCCACCTTCACCGAAGCTTGATGTTCGGCGCGATCGAGGCTTCACGGCCCGTCCGCATCGTGGAGGCCCACCACCACAAGGAGCCTTCGATGATCCTCGAGTCCGCCAACGTCCTCGCCGACCACCGCGGTGGCGACGGCGAGTTCTTCTTCCCCTTCTTCCTCCTCCTGCTGCTCGGTCTCGCCGCCTTCCTCTTCTTCCGGCGACGCCGCGGCGGCCCCGTGGGCAGGGGAGCGAGCGCCCGGCAGGTGCTCGACGAGCGCTTCGCCCGCGGCGACATCGACCGAGCCGAGTACGAGCACCGCAAGGCGGTCCTCGACGGCAAGGACGACGTCCCGCCGGCACCGCCCCGCACGTCGACGGCCGTCGCGGACCCGCCCGACGACCCCCCGGCGGACCCCGCCGGCGGCGGTCGGACCTGAGCCGCAGCGCCTAGGGTGCGAGCCGGTCGTCCATCGGGACGGCCGGCTCGTCCGCTCTCATGAACCGCATCCTCGTCGTCGATGACGAAGAACCGATCCGCCGCCTCGTCGCCTCGTACCTGACCGACGACGGCTTCGTGGTCGAGGAGCTGGCCGACGGTCAGGCCGCCGTCGAGCGGATGGACCGCGGCCCCGACCTCGACCTCATCATCATGGACGTGCGCATGCCGCGGCTGAACGGCGTCGACGCGCTGCGCGAGATCCGCCGTCGGTCCGACATCTACGTGATCCTGCTCACCGCGGCCGTCGAGGAGACCGATCGGCTCATCGGACTCTCGGTGGGCGCGGACGACTACGTCACCAAGCCGTTCTCGCCCCGCGAAGTCGTCGCCCGCGTCAAGGCCGTGCTCCGCCGAGCCCGAGGTGCGACCGAGGCGCGTCGCCAGGCACTCGTCTTCGAGGGGCTCGCCATCGACGTCGACGAGCACCGCGTCGAGCGCGACGGCACCGAGATCGAGCTCACGGCGCTCCAGTTCCAGCTGCTGCTCGCGCTCGCCGAGAGCCCGGGCCGCGTCTTCGCCCGGCACCAGCTGATCGAACGGGTGTGGGGTCGTGACTTCTACGGCGAGGACCGCATCGTCGACGTCCACATCGGCAACCTCCGCAAGGCGCTCGGCGACGACGCCTCCGAGCCCGCCTTCATCGGCACGGTGCGGGGGGTCGGCTACCGCTTCGTCGCGAGGTCCGTCGCCTGATGCCGCCCACCAAGACGTTGCGCCGGCAGCTCTTCCGATCGCATCTCCTCGTGATGTTCGCGGCGGTCGGGGTGATGATCCTGCTGGGGCTGGTGCTCGGGCTGATCTTCGAGCTCGTCACCGGCTGGCCCGGCAGCCCTGGCAAGGGCGGGGACGAAGAGAGCTTCGGACCGTTCCTCCTGCTCGGCATCATCTCGGCCGCGCTCATCGCGGCGTCGTTCGTGAGCCTGCGGGTCACGCGACGGTTGGCCGCTCCGATGGAACGACTCGGCCGGGCGACCCGCCGGATGGCGAGCGGCGACTACGACGTCACGGTCGAGCGGACGGGGGTGGACGAGCTCGATGCCCTCGGCGATGACGTGCAGACCCTCGCCCGCACCTTGGCCGAGACCGAAGAGCGACGACTTCGACTCATCGGCGACATCGCCCACGAGCTGCGTACGCCGCTGTCCACCATCGAGGGCTCGATGGAGGCCCTCATGGACGGCGTCGTCGCCGCCGACGACGAGACCTTCGCCGGCATCGGCCGCGAAGCCGCCCGCCTCCGCCGACTGGCCGGCGACCTGTCGGCACTGTCGTCCTCGGCCGAGCAGGATCCGCTGACGCACGGCGCCCGGCTCGATCTCGCCGGCCTGGCCCGGCGGGTCGTCGAGCTACTGCAGGTGCAGGCCGAGGCGAAGGACCTCTCGCTGCGGATCGACGCCGTCGGCCCGATCTGGGTCCGCGGGGACGAGGACCGGCTCGTGCAGGTCCTCACCAACGTGATCGGCAACGCCATCCAGTACACCGACGAGGGGCGGGTCGATGTGACCACCGCAGCCGGAGTCGACGACGCCACGGTGACCGTCGCCGACACCGGGCGCGGGCTCACGGGCGAGGAGGTCGCCCAGGTCTTCGAGCGCTTCTATCGCGCCGACGACCAGTACGCCGACGGGACGGGCGTCGGCCTCACGATCGCCCGCCAGCTCGTCTGGGCCCACGGCGGCTCACTCGAGGCGAGCTCGGCCGGGACCGGGCGGGGCTCGACGTTCGTGGTGACCCTGCCCCGGGTGCCGTAGTCAGCCGGCGATGAGCTCGGCGATCACGACGTCCCAGATCCGCTCGGCCGCACCGATCACCGGGGCGTCCTCACCCAGGGCAGCGGCGACGACCGCGGTGCCGCGCATCGACGGGAGCAGGCGGGCGTTCAGCTCCTCGGCCAGCTGGTCGTGGACGAACGGCATCACCTCGCCGAGCAGTCCTCCGAGCACCACGACGTCGACGTTGAGGAGGTGGACCATGCCGGTCAGTCCGAACGCCACCCAGACGGTGTGCTCCCGGAGCGCCTCGATCACCGTGGTGTCGCCGGCCGCCGCATCACGCAGCAGGTCGGCGATGCCCTGACGCCCCTCGTCGATCGTCCGGCCCGCCCGCAGCAGCAGGGCGTGCTCACCGATCTCGGTCTCGAGGCATCCGATCGCCCCGCAGCTGCATCGTCGCCCGGCCGGGTTGACCGGCGTGTGGCCCACCTCGCCGGCGATGCCGGCGCTGCCGGTCACGAGCTCGCCGCCGGCGATGATCCCGGCACCGACGCCGACCTCGCTCGTGACGTAGAGGACGTGGTCGTGTCCGATGGCGCTGCCCCGACGCACCTCGGCGAGCGCGCCGACGTCGCCGTCGTTGCCGACGACGACGGGAAGGTCGCCGAGCCGGGCCCGGAAGGGAGCGACGAGGTCGACGTCGACCCAGCCGAGGTTGGGGGCGAGCAGGACGCGGTGGTCGTCGGGCGAGATGAGCCCCGGCACGGCGACTCCGAGGCCACGGACCTCGACGTCGTCGTCCAGGGTCGCCGTGACGCGCTCGATGCCGCGGAGGGCGTCGTCGATGACCTCGTGCGGCGGCTGCGCGGTCCGACGACGCGGCCAGCGGATCGAGCGGACCACCGCGCCGCCGAGCGCGACGGCAGCGACGCCGATCGAGTCGACCATCAGATCGACGGCGATGACGACCTGCGTGCCGCGGGGCCGGACGGCGCTCGACGGTCGACCAGGACCGTCACGTCGGGTCGACCCGGCCTCCTCGACGAGCCCGAGGGCGGCGAGGTCCCCGACCAGCGACCCGACGGCGCTGCGGGTCAGCCCGGTGCTCTGCACCAGCTCGGACCGCGACGTCGCTCCGTGGAGGTGCAACGCCCGCAGGATCGCGTGGCGGTTGGTCTGGCGCGCCGAACGCGGCGCCCGGCCCGGCGCGACGCTGTCGCTCATCGGCACCCCGATCGGCGAGACCTCACGATCTCGTCGTACCAGACGCCGTCGGCCGCCCACAACCGTCATTTGTTGCCCGTTCCGTCAAATCCACGCTCCCCGCATCCGCCTCCTTGACAGGCGCAGCCGTCGCGAGGAGGATCTCCTCGGCGATATTTGTCCACAGTCACTACATATTGCTGCGGGCAGGGAGGGGACCAGCGATGCGAGCGACGCCATGACCGAGTTCTTCGCGACCGTGCCGGAGCCGATCCGCTACCGGGGCCCGGAGAGCGCCGACCCGCTCTCCTTCCGCTGGTACGACGCCGATCGCCTCGTGCTCGGCAGGCGCATGGAGGAGCACCTGCGCTTCGCCGTGAGCTACTGGCACAGCTTCGCCTGGTCCGGGTTCGACATCTTCGGCGACGGCACGCTCGACCGGCCCTGGATCGGTGCCCACGACGAGATCGAGGCCGCCGAGCGCAAGATGGCCGCCGCGTTCGAGTTCTTCGAGAAGCTCGGCGTGCCCTACTTCTGCTTCCACGACGTCGACATCGCCCCCACGGGCCGCTGCGTCGCCGAGAGCGCCGAGCTGCTCCGACACATGGTCGACGTCGCCGCTGGACACATCGAGCGGACCGGTGTGGAGGTCCTCTGGGGCACCGCCAACCTCTTCTCCGACCCGCGCTACGCCGCAGGAGCGGCGACCAACCCCGACCCCGAGGTCTTCGCGATGGCCGCGGCCCAGGTGTGCGAGTGCCTCGACGCCACCCACTGCCTCGGTGGTCACAACTACGTGATGTGGGGCGGCCGCGAGGGCTACGAGACGCTCCTCAACACCGACGTCCGCCGCGAGCGCGAGCAGCTCGCCCGCTTCCTCACGATGGTCGTCGAACGGAAGCGCGACATCGGCTTCGAGGGGCTCCTGCTGATCGAGCCGAAGCCCTTCGAGCCGACCAAGCACCAGTACGACTTCGACGTCGCCGCCGTGCACGGCTTCCTCGAGCAGTACGACCTCGTCGGCGAGGTGTTCGTCAACATCGAGGTGAACCACGCCACGCTCTCCGGGCACGACTTCGCCCACGAGGTCGCCCCCGCGGTGGCGACCGGCACGTTGGGGAGCATCGACGCCAACGCCGGCGACGACCGGCTCGGCTGGGACGTGGACCGGTTCCCCGTCTCGGTCGAGCAGATGAGCCTCGGCATGTACGAGGTCCTCAAGGGCGGCGGCTTCACCAGCGGCGGGCTGAACTTCGACGCCAAGCTGCGCCGCCAGTCCATCGCCCGTGACGACCTCTTCCACGCGCACATCGGCGGCATGGACACGATGGCCCACAGCCTGCTCGTCGCCGCGCAGCTCATCGAGGACCGGACGCTCGTCGACGCCGTGGACTGCCGGTACCGGGCCTGGGACTCGGATCTCGGCTCCGACATCCTCGGCGGCGAGGCGACCCTCGCCTCGCTCCGGGCTCACGCCTTCGAGTCGCCGAGCCCGACGCCGCGCTCGGGCCGCCAGGAGCGGCTCGAGAACGCTGTCGCCCGGGCGATCGACCTCGCTCGCTGACTCAGCGCGGGGCGAGCGCCGGGTCGCGGCCGACCCAGGCGACCAACCGGTCGATCGGCGACGCGTCCTCGGCCACCTCGACCACCTCACCGAAGGGGATCTCGTCGCGACCTTCCGCGGGGAGGCCGCCGCGCATCACACCGTCGAGCACCGCGATGTCGTCGGGCCAGTTGACGTCGATCCCGAGGGCGACGGCGAGATCCCAGCAGTGGACGGCGACGTCGCTCGCCCAGATCAGCAGGCACACCGCTCCCGGCGTCGGGCCCCACGGCGCCTCGATGAGCTGCTCGAGCCGGCTCGGATCGCTCCACGCCGCGTGCACCGACGCCGTGGCGTCGTCGAGCGCCGCACCGAGATCGGTGACGTCGATGTCGGGCACGACCGACATGGCGTTCAGGTCCGCGCCGGTCGGCGCGGCGGCGACGCGGCGGAACACGCCCACCACGTGACGGGTCAGGGCTGCGACGTCCCAGTCGGGGCACGGGGTCGTCAGCGCAGCGTTCGTCTCGTCGACCCGTGCGGCGAGGGCGTGGGCGAGCTGGGCCGTGCGGGCCAGCGGGAGGCGAGGATCGTCGACGGCGAGCGGAGCGCCGTCGGTGTAGGTGATCTCGATGGAGTCGGTCGTCGTGGTCATGGACCCAGCCTCCGACACCAAAGCGGTCATCGACTGACCGGTTTGTCTGAGAAGATCCGAGCGTGCGCGCGGACCGGCTGGTGGCGACCCTCCTGCTCCTCCAGGCGCGCGGCACGGTCACGGCTCGCGAGGTCGCCGACGAGCTCGAGATCTCCGAGCGCACCGCCCGCCGCGATCTGGACGCGCTGGCCGTGGCCGGCATCCCGGTGTTCTCCCGACGAGGTCGCGGCGGCGGGTGGCAGCTGATCGGTGGCGCCTCGACCGACCTCACCGGACTGCGCTCGGCCGAGGCTCGGGCGCTGGTGACGATGGCGACCGCCGCCGGGCAGGCGACACCGGAGTCGGCTCAGGCGTTCGCCAAGCTGACGCAGGCGCTTCCCGAGCCGATCCGCGACGAGGCCCGCAGCCTCATCTCCTCGATGCTGTCCGACGACCGACCCTGGGGGAACCCGAACTCGCTGCTGTCGGAGGAGCCGCGGGAACACTGGCTCGAGCCACTCCAGCTGGCCGTCCTCGAGCATCGCTGCGTCGACCTCGGCTACCGCAACCCCCGCACCGGCGGGTCTCGACGAATCGTCGAACCACTCGGCCTGGTGGCCAAGCGCGGCGCCTGGTACCTCGTGGCTGGCACGGCGGCCGGGCAGCGGACGTTCCGCATCGACCGGATCACGACCGTCGACGTGCTCGACGACCGGTTCGAACCGGCCGCGGACTTCGACCTACGCGCTGCATGGGACGAGATCACCGCCGGGTACGTCGAGCGCAACCGGCACCTGCTCGTGCGGGCCGTCGTCGACGACACGGCGCTGGCCAACCTCCGCTCGCTCGGCGTCGAGGTCACCCCCCACGAGCCGGCCGACGACGGCCGCACCTGGGTGACGATCGGCGCGGTCCACGCGGAGGCTCTGGCTGCCCAGATCGCCGGGATGATGCGGGCGATCGAGCTCGTCGATCCGCCGGCCGAGCTGACCGAGCGCCTCGCCGAGCACGGCACCGAGCTCCTCTGCCGCTTCGGGTGAGCACCCTCCGGAGCCGGGACCCTCAGGCTCCCATCTGTGCCAGCGGGGCGGCCAGCTGCTCGCCGATGGCCTCGGCGAGGGCGACGGGATCGCCCATCGACACGATGGCGACCTCATCGACGCCGAGCGCAGCGGCCGCCTCCATGTGGCGGAGGAAACCGTCGAGGTCGGCGAAGGGATCGGCGCTCGAGATGACCGTCCGCCGCACCGACGCCGGATCACGGCCGACCGCCTCGCAGTGCCCGTCGAGCACGCGCAGCTTGTGCGCCAGCTGATCGAGCGGCGCGGCACCGACGTTGCAGGCGTCGGCGTGGCGGGCGACGGCGAGGAGGGTGCGGCGCTCACCGTCGCCGCCGATGATCAGCGGCGGGCGCCGCACCGGGCGGGGCGAGCAGACGGTCTCGGTGAGGTGCAGGTGACGCCCGTGGAACGGGCCGTCGTCGTCGCTCCACATCTGCTGGCACACGCCGACGACATCGTCGAGCAGCTCGAAGCGCTCCCGCACCGACGGGAACGGCACCCCGAGCCCGACGTGCTCCCGCTCGTACCAGGCAGCCCCGAGCCCGAGCCGGGACCGACCACCGGAGAGCACATCGAGCGTGGCGACGGTCTTCGCGAGCACCCCGGCGTGGCGGTAGGTCGCGCCGCCGACGAGGAGGCCGAGCTCGATCGTGTTCGTGCGGGCGGCGAGGTAGCCGAGGGTGGTGTAGCCCTCGATGACCGGCTCGTGGATCGGCCCCATCATCTCG
>JBCDAU010000072.1:0-11593 GCA_039185015.1 Actinomycetota bacterium | reverse complement strand
CGTGCCGATGATCAGGTCAGGCCGTGCTGCGGCGATGGCCTCGAGGTTGAGCTCGGCGCCCTCCCCGACGAGCTCGATCGGCTCGGGGTCGACCGAGGTCCAGAACGCATCGACGCCCTGCCTGCCGCGGGCGACGATCGCCTCGCCGAGGCCGAGCGCGACGAGCGAGTCGTAGGTGATCCCGGAGTCGAGGACGACGATCCGGCTCGGCTCACCAGGCACCTCGGCCGTCCCCCGAGCGTGTTCGATGACCCGTGCGGCGTCGGGCGCGTCGTCGGGGATGGCCTCTGCCTCGAAGGTCGTCGTGGTGCCGGCCGTCGTGCTGGGTGCCGGCACGGTCGTCGACGTCGACGGGTCGGTCCCCGTGGTGCCCTCCGCTCCATCGTCGCCGCATGCTGCGACGACGAGCGTCAGCGCCATCAGGACGAGCAGTGAGCGAGGGCGTCCTGACGGTCGGCGATGGGGCCCCTTGATCGCATGCACCCACCCTACGCCTGGTGGCTTACACGTGTAAATGCCCATGTCGGCGGGCCCACCGTCGGCATGCCACGATGCGATGATGAGCTCGCTCGACCGCGGCGCCATCGTCGAAGCCGCCGATCGTCTCCCGCCGTCGGAGGTGAACCTCCGCAACGTCGGTCGGCTGCTCGGCGTGTCGGGCCAGGCGCTGTACTCCTACGTGTCCAGCACCGACGAGCTCCACGAGCTGGTCGCGGCATCGTGGTGGCCCACTCCCGACGAGCTCCCCGATGCCGATCTCGACTGGCGGGAGTGGTGGACCCTCGCGCTCGGACGGCTCCGGGAGCGGCTGCTCTCGGTGCCCGATCTCGTCGGTGCGCTCGCCGGTCACCGCATCGTCACGGATGCGCAGGTGCGCTTCGCCGAGCGTGGGGTCGCCACCCTCGTCCGCGCCGGTGTGGAGCCACCGGACGCGCTGCTGCTCTATCGGGTCCTGGTGCAGGCCACGGTCGACCACGTGGCGCGCATCCACCGGGCCGATCCGACCTACCTGGCGCGGTTCTGGTCGTCGGTCTCCGACGCGCCCGACACTCCGGTGCTCGACGAGCTGCAGACGACCTACCGGCAGATCACCGCCCCCGAGGCCTTCGCGATCACGCTCGACCTGCTCCTCGCCGGCATCGAGGCCGAACACCTCACCGGGTAGCTTCACGCTCGCCGGTGCGTTGCTGGTCGAGCGAGGAGGAGTCGGTCGTGCGGGCGAGTCATGTGCTGTGCGTCGTGGATGACCTCGCAGCCGGGGTCAAGGCCTACGAGGACGCCGGGTTCACCGTCGAGTGGGGCGACCGGGTCGACGCGGCGAGGAACGCGCTGATCTGGTTCGAGGAGGGTCCCTTCCTCGAGTTGATCGTCAGCGGCACCGGCCCGCCGCGACCGATCTGGTGGCTGCTGTCGCTCGTCGCTCGCAACGGCATGATCCGTCGTTTCCAGGGATGGGAGCGCAGCGAGGCCGGGTGGTGTGACCTCGCACTCGAGTGCGACGGCGACGTGAAGCCGGTCGTCGAGTCGGTCGGCACGGCGGTGGGCAAGATCGCCGGCCCGTTCTCGTCGAAGCGCACCCCGCCGTCTGGGCGGCAGATCACCACCCAGACGGCGTTCCCGCACGATCCTCGTCTTCCCCTGATGATGGGCGCGTATCGGCCCGATCCTCGGCCGGCCCAGATCTCCCATCTCAACGGTGCCACCGGGATCGCCTCGATCTCGATCGACGTCCCGGCGGCCTGCCGCTCCGGCTGGGCTGCGCTCCTCGACCAGGACGACCCATGGATCGAGCTGGTCACGTCGAGCGGCGAGTCGGGCGTCCGTGAGGTGTCGCTGCACGGTCTCGGCTCGGACCTCGATCCCGCTGCGGTGTGCGGGGCGGTCATCACAGCGGCCTGAGGCGCTCCAGCTCAGACCGCCTCGACCGCAGCGGCGAGGACGAGGAGCTCGTTGGCGACCGTCGCATCGAGCCCGGTGAGGTCGCGCACGAGGTCGAGACGCCACGACACCGTGTTGCGGTGCACGTTGAGTTGGACCGCCGCCTGGGAGATCGAGCCGTTGCGGGCCAGCGCCCGCACCGTCTCGCGCAGCGGAGCCCGGTGCTCCTCGTCGTGAGCGACCAGCGGCGCCCCGATGTCGCGAAGGCGCTCCCTCGTTCGGCCGCCCCATCCCCGAGCGATGGCGACGAGCAACACGTCGTCGAGGGTCACCAGGTGGGTGTGCTCTGCGGTGCGGTTGCCTCTCAGGAACTCGGCGATCCGCATCAACTCGTCGATGGCCGGGTCGATCTCGCCGGGTGCGACCGTCGGGCTCCACGCGCTCGCCTCGACGCCGAGCTCATCGACGAGTCGCCCGGCGACATCCGTGATGTCCGCCCCCGCGCCGGTGGCGGAGAGCGCGACGATGGGCACGTCTCCGACCATCGCTGCCGGGATGGGAACGAACAGCTCTGGTCGGGCGGCGCACCAGGTGAGCGCCCGTCTGAGGGTGTCCGGTCTCGGCTGCTCATCGACGAGCGCGATGAGCTGCCACCTCGTCGACGGATCGATGCCGGGCGCGCCGGCACGGAGCACCTCCATCACCCTCCGGGCGCGATGGACGTCGCTGGCCTCGGGTCGCGCCTCCGCCTCGTCGTAGGCGATCGTCGCTGCGGATGACATGGCGTGGAGTGACTCGAGCATCGACCCGCTCAGCTCGAAGGCGACCGACCGGTGGGGATCGCCGCGGTCGGCCACGATGGCGTCCATCTCGGCCCAGATCGCCAGCACGCCGATCCGAAGGCCATGGAGCAGGCCGATGAGGCCCTGCCCGCGAACCGCCCGCCACCGAGCGACGCCCCGCACCGCCTCCATCTCCGGCTCCGACATCGGCCGCCCGTCGGCGAGCGCGTCCAGGTACCCGGAGAGCAGCCTGCCGGCATCGACCCGAATCGCCGCCGGCGAGCCGCCGCCGAGCTCGCCCGGGATCTGGGCGAGGACCTCGTCGGCGATCCGCTCGGTCACCACGTCCATCCGCTGCCGGACGAGCTCGACCAGGTCGCGTCGGATCACGACCTGGTCACTATCACAAGGCGACCTCACCAGAACCGTGCAGATGCCCGTCCACATTCGAGCTCTCGGCGCCTAGGTTCGCCGACGCTCGATCTGGAAGGAACCGCCTCGACATGGGTCACCACCTCCGCCACCTCTCCGTCGCCGTCGCGCTCGTCCTGGTGGCGACCGCGTGTGGTGACAGCGACGACGGGGAGGACGCATCGGCGACTGCCAGCGCGACCGCCGAGACCGCCGTCGCCGAGTCGGCTGCCGAGATGGCCAGCGAGGCGACCGAGGTCGAGGAGGCGGTCGTCGCAGACTCGGCGCAGCTCAGCGCCGTCGATCAGCGCGGCGTCGAGGTGACACTCGAGGGACCGCCGGGGAGGGTGGTGTCGATCTGGGACTCCATCGATGCGCAGAACCTCCTCGCCCTCGGTGTCGAGCCGGTGCTGGTCGGGCGGATCGGCGGAGGACGACCCGCCCCCTGGGTCGACGACTACGCCGGCCTCGAGACCTACGAGCTCGGCGACGGCACCAACATCGAGGCCGTCGCCGCGGCGCGACCGGATCTGATCGTCACGGCGTCGTACGACGACGCGGCCTACGAGCTGTTGGAGCAGATCGCTCCGCTGTACGTCGCCGACAACGCGATCCCGTGGCGTGAGGAGCTGCGCAGGATGGCCGCGCTGCTGGGTCGCTCCGAGATCGCCGAGGAGGTCATCGCCGACCGGACGGCGGTCATCGATGCGGCGGCCGAGCGCCTGGCCGACTGGCAGGGCGCTCGCCTCGTCGCCGGGGTCGTGTCGCCCGGTGAGGAGGCGCTGGTGCTGTTCACCTCGCTGTCGCCATTGTCCGAGCTGTTGGTGGAGATGGGCCTCGGACCGCTCACCGATCCCATCGACGACGACGACACCGAGACCTATTCCTTCGAGCTGCTCGGTGAGCTGGAGGGCGACGCGCTGCTCTTCCTCGACGTCTCGGGGATCGCAGGTCAGGACCTCTCGACGTTCAACGACGAGTTCCTCAGCGGCCCGATCGTCGACACGATCCCGGCCGTCGCCGGCGGCATCGCAGGGGTCGGCCCGGAAGCGAGCGCTGCGGCCCGGCTCGTCAACGCCGCCAACCTCCCGTTCCTCGTCGAGGAGATCACGAGCTCGCTGGAGGGCCTCCCCGGCCCGAGCTGAGTGGGTGCCGGACGGTCACGCGCCGGGTGTGACCGTCCGGATCCCGTCGAAGCGTTCGGTCTGATGACCTGATGTGCAGCCGGCGTCGGTGGCGGCGTATGCGGTCAGGACCAGGGCAGCTCGTCGTCGGCGATGAGCGCGAGCACGCCTCGGACGTGGGCCCGCACGCACCACGCGAACCACCGGTCTTCGTCGGCTCGCCCGTAGCCGCGTTCGGCCTCGGACAGGACCGCGGGGACCTCACCGCGCTCGGACGGCGGCCGTCTCGGGGGCAACGCCGTCGGATCGGTGGCGTAGGCCCAGGCGACGGTGTACGTCGCCGTCTCGTCGAAGAGCAGCAGGCCTGCGGTCGCCTCGTGGCCTCGGCCGACCATAACCTCGCACGCGGCTGCGCGGTGACGATCGATGGCGGGCGAGCCGCCACCGGTCAGCGAGAACCCGGCGAGTCCCGGGTGGTCGATGAGCAGGCGCCGCAGTCGGACGGCGAACTCGACGAGGAGCTCCTCGTCGTTCAGCGCGGGATCGGTCGGGAGCTCGACCGAGTCGATGATGCGGTCGACGACCAGCTGGGTGAGCTCGTCGCGGCCGGCGACGTAGCGATACAGCGTGGCGACGTGCACGTCGAGGTGGGCGGCGACGGCGTTGAGCGTCAGCTGCTCGAGGCCGACGTCACACCCGGCGGCGACGATCTGATCGAGGTCGGTCGTCGGGGGTCGTCCCGGTCCGCGCCCGGCGGTGGTGGGCTGCGGTTCGCCGACCATGGAGCCACCGTAGTCCAGCCGCCTTCCCATTTCGCTATTTCCTTGCAGTCACCATCGAGAAATAGTTCAATCGCCCTCGGAGGACGCGCAGGATGTCGCAGTCGAGCACCGAGGAGACCGACGACGGCACCACCGCCTCGGGTCTCATGCGTGAGATGGCTCGCCGGTCGCGCCCCCGGCTGATCGTCGCCGCGATCGTCGGCCTGGTGGCCACCGTCGCGGAGGTGGCGCTGCCCGTGGCGATCGGCTGGGCGGTCGATCGGGTGGTCGCCGCGACGGGTCCCGAGGCGACCGATGACGTGATCGGTTCGCTGGCTGGCGCCGTTGGTGTGATCGCCCTCGTCGTCGGGATCGCCGCCGCTGCGCTGTCGCTGCAGATGCGGCTCTCGGTCGAGCTGTACGTGACCGGGCGGCTCTGGATCGAACGGCGCCTCACCGCCCGGGTGATGTCACGACGCGGCGGGGTCACCCAGGCGCCGGGCTCGCTCCTCTCGCTGTCGGTCAACGACGCCCGCAAGGTCGGCGACACGATCGACGTCGTACCGAGGACGGTCACCGCGATCATCGGCCTGCTGTTGATGGTGGGCTGGCTCGTGGTCGTGGATCCCGTCGTCGGCGCCGCCGCCCTGTGCGGGACCCTGCTCGCCGGAGCGGTCATCGCCCCGCTCGGCAAGCCGCTGGCCGAGCGGACCGAGCGGGAGCGAGCGCGGCTCGCCGAGGCGAGCGCGGCCCTCTCCGACTCGATGATCGGGCTGGGCCAGGCCAAGGGGCTGCGAGCGGAGCCGACGCTCCGGCGCTGGTTCCGCGGCCGCTCCTCGGCGATCAGGTCGTCGGCCACCGCTCAGGCCGAGGCCCAGGCCCGCATGTTCGCCGTGTTCATGGCCACGCCCATCGTCAGCATCTTCCCGGCGCTGTGGTTCGCCTCGAGTCGCCTGATCGACGGGTCGATGACCGTGGGGCAGTTCGTGACGGTGCTCGCGCTCACCCAGTACCTGCAGTGGCCGACGATGGAGCTGGTCACCGCGTTCGACGACCATGCGCAGGGCCGAGCGTCAGCCCGTCGCGTGCAGGCCGCAGCCGGCGCACCGCCGGCGTTGCCCGACGGCGACGTCGCGATCGATGTGGCGTCGATCGATCACCTGCGCGTGGACGACCGGCGCCACGATGCGTCGGGGCACGACTCGATCGACATCCCCATCGGGGGACTGGTGGGTGTCGACCTCGGCGATCCCGGTCGAGCGACCGAGCTGGCAGCGGTCCTCGCCCGCCGCCGCCCGATCGCCGAGGGGTTGACCGTCTCGGTCGTCACCGTCGGGGGCGAGATCGATCTCGCCCGATGGTCGCTCGGCGACGTTGCCGCTCGGGTCGCGATCGTCGACGGAGGTCATCCCTGGTTGCCCTCGGGGCCGCTGCGCGAAGCGGTCCGGCTCGCTTCGCCGAGCGCCCACGACGATCCGATCCGGCGTGCGCTCCAGGTCGCCGCCGCCGAGGAGTTGCTCGCCCATCCCGACGGGCTCGATCGACCGATCGGCGAGCGTGGTGTGCGGCTGTCAGGCGGGCAGCGCCAGCGGGTCGCGGTCGCCCAGGCGATGCTCGCCGACGTCGAGCTGTTGATCGTCGTCGAGCCGACGAGCGCGCTGGACACGGTGACCGAGGGCCGGCTCGCCGAGCGACTGGGGCAGGCGCGCGCTGGTCGACCGACCTTGGTCTTCTCGTCCTCGGCTGCGGTGCTGGAGCGGTGCGAGGTCGTGGTCGCGCCCGTCAGGGGCCGGCTCGGCGAACCGGACCCGGTGGCGTGACGGCCGTCGAGCCGGACCCACCGGCGACCACCGGAGCAGCACACCTACCGACGGCCTCGGGGCGCGACATCAGGCGTCGCCTCGCGTCGCTCGCCCGACCGCACCGGATGCGTCTGGTCCGGACCCTGATCCTCGTCTCGGTGGCCACGAGCGCCGGCGCCGCCGTCCCGTTCGTCATCGGTCGCCTCATCGATCTCGCCATCGAGGGCACCGCCACCGACGGCACCGTCGCTGCGTACCTGGGCGGCCTCGCGGTGGTGACGGCGATCGGTGCCGCCGGTGTGCTGAAGGCCTACGTCGCGATGATCGACGTCGGCGAGCAGATGGTCGATGAGCTCCGCACCGAGGTGTTCGACCACGCCCTCGGGTTGCCGGCGGCCGCCGTCGATGAGCTGGGTACGGGCGAGCTGATCGCCCGCACCACCGACGACGTCAGCGTGGTCGCGGGAGCGGTGCGTGAGACGCTCCCGCGCATCACGTTCTTCACGACGATGGCCTTCGTGATGTGCATCGCCGCGGCCATCACCGACCTGCGGATCTTCGCCGTCGTGGTCGTGGTCGGAGCGGGTCCGGGCGTGCTCGCCGCTCGGCGCTACGGGCGCCTCGCCGGGCCTCGGTACCGCACCGAACGCCGCGCGGCCGCCGGCTATCACGCCGTGATCCACGACCGGTATCTCGGTGCGTCCGCACTGGTCGGTGTCGATGCCACCGCCGATGCCGTCGACGACATCGACGCCGCCGGCCGGGCCACCCTCGACGCGGAGTTGGCCACCGTCGCGGCCCGCAACCAGCTCCGGTACGGGCTGGCCGGCTCCCAGGCACTCATGGTCGGGACCAGCCTCGCCGTCGGTGCGCTGTTCGTGGACCGGGGCTGGGCGACGATCGGGTCGGTCGCCGCCCTCACGCTCTACGTTCGCGAGTTCGTCATGCCGCTGACGAACGTCGTGCAGTCCCTCGACAACGTCAACCGCACCTGGGCGGCGCTGGGGCGGGTCGTGGGGATCGCCGAGGCCAGCGGCCCGACCGACGTGTTCGCCGTCGACGAACGATCGTCCACCTCCGCTTCGGCGGCTCGGGGCGCCGAGGTGCGCTTCGAGGGGGTGACCTTCGGGTATCGGGCGGGCACGCCGGTGCTCCATGGCCTCGACCTCGCGGTGCCCGCCGGCCAGCGTCTCGTCGTGGTGGGAGCGAGCGGTGCCGGGAAGACGACGATCGCCGCGCTGCTCGCCGCCCAGCGCCACCCGTGGTCGGGACGGGTCACCATCGACGGCGACGAGCTGTCCGTTGCAACGCCGGCGACCCTGCGCTCGCAGGTGGCGACGATCGGTCAGGAGCCGCACATCTTCGCCCGGAGTGTGCGCGACAACGTGACCCTCGCCGTCCACCACGACCTCGACGACGCCGCAGTGCTCGCCGCGCTCGACGCCGTCGGGGTCGACTGGCTCGACGAGCTGCCCGACGGACTCGACACCGTCCTCGACGAGAGCGTCGCGTTGAGTCCGCCCCGGGTGCAGCAGCTCAACCTGTCGCGGATCGTGCTCCTCGATCCGGCCGTCGTCGTGCTCGATGAGGCCACCGCCGATCTCGACGCCGCCCAGCTCGCCCGGACCCAGAGCGGGCTCGACGAGCTGCTGGCCGGCCGGACCGTCGTGACGATCGCCCACCGCCTCTCGATCGCTGCGGCAGCGGACCGAGTGATCGTGCTCGAGGACGGGCGCATCGTCGAAGATGGCCCCCACGCTCGGCTCCTCGCAGGCGACGGGCACTACGCCCGACTCTGGCGAAGCCATCAGTCCAACATCGAGGAGCTCCGATGAGCCTGTTCCGACGGTCCCGTCCCGACGCCGAGCTGTACGGCGAGGTGATCGAGACCGTCGAGTTGTCGCCGTCGATGATCCGGGTCGTGTTGGGCGGCGACGGCATGGCCGATTTCTCGCCCGAGCCGTACACGGACAGTTACCTCAACCCGCTGTTCGTTCCCGAGGGGTCGACGCTCACCCCGCCCTTCGAACCGAAGGCCGCGCGCAAGCTCGACCAGGAGCACCAGCCCCGACCGCGGCGCTTCACCGTGCGGCGCTGGGACGGCGACACCGGGCAACTCACGATCGACTTCGTCGCCCACGGCGACGTGGGGTACGCCGGCAGCTGGGCGCAGCGTGCCGCGCCGGGCGACCGACTCCAGGTCTCCCAACCGGGGGGCGGCTACCGGCCCGATCCGGCGGCGGACTGGCACCTGCTTGCCGGCGACGAGAGCGCGCTGCCGGCGATCGCCGCCTCGCTCGAGGCGATGGTCGACGGGGCGATCGGGCGTGCGCTCGTGGTCGTCGACGGGCCCGCCCACGTGCTCGACCTGCAGCACCCATCGGGGGTCGAGGTCGAATGGTTGCACCGACGGGATCACGAACACCCGGATGAGGTGCTCCTTGGCGCCGTCGCTGCGCTCGAGCTCCTGCCAGGTACGCCCCAGCTGTTCGTCCACGGCGAGGCCGGCGAGACCAGGGCCGTGCGCAAGCACCTCAAGGTCGATCGCGGGGTCGACATCGACGGCGCGTCGATCTCGCCGTACTGGCGGCGGACCTTCACCGACGAGGACTGGCGCAAGGTCAAGCGCCAGTGGATCAAGGACCAGGCCCGCGACGGCTGAGCCCGCGATCGGCTGTCCGTCGCCGGCTCGACGACCCCCGTGGGGAGCGTCCGTCACGAGGGGTGGGTCGACGTCATTAACCTCACCTGATGACGTCTGGAAGGGATGTGCACACATCGGTCGCGACCCCGGGGACCGGCCGACGGCGGTCACGGGCGCGTTGAGCCTGCCGCTGATCACGAGCGACGGTGTCGAGCTGACCGGCGTCTCCGTCGGGCACCTCGCTCCTGCTCCCGGGTTGGACGATCTCGACGTCGCCGGGGCAGGGCCACCGGCGGAGGAGCACCACCTCATCTGGCCACTCGACGGGTCGACGGCACACGTCTCGGCTGGTGATCGTGCGACCTTCCTGCTCTCCCCCGATGCGCTGTGGGTGCGCGCGGGAGCGTCGATCCGCGTCCAGGGGTCGGTCCCGGTCGGGAGCGCTCGGTTCCGGGCCGCCACCTGTCCGCTGGCCTGGTCGCGCACCGCCCACCTCGTGCTGCACGCCGGCGTGACCGCGCTCCTCGAGTGGTTGCCGGCGCAGGCGTCTCGACCGTGGGCCGGCGACGTCGCGTCGGCCGTCGTCGAACAGATCGCTCACGCCCAGCTCCGGGCGCCGGTCGACCTGCCACTCCCGACCGATCCATCGATTCGGAGGGTCGCGCTACAGCTGCTCGCCGACCCGTCCGACCAGCGGCCGATCGGCGCTCTCGCCGCCGACGCGGGCTACGTCGAGCGGACCTTCCGCCGGCGGTTCGCCGCCGAGACCGGCATGCCCTTCACGACCTGGAGGGCTGACCTGCGAATTCGGTCGGCGATGTCGATGCTGGGCTCGGGCGATCCGGTCGAGGTCGTCGCCCGGCGGTGTGGCTACTCCTCGCGAGCCGGTTTCACCCGGGCCTTCAAAGCCGCGGTTGGTCTTCCGCCGTCGGAGTACGCCCGCTCTCGGACACCAACCGTTCCGGATCTGCGACGCGTGTGGCCTCCGCGGCGCGATGAGTTGGGCGAGGGTGGCGACGTGCTCCCACGTGTTCCTGACCTTTCCGGCTACTCGACGCGCGCCGTGACGCTGGCCGCAGCGGGCATGCTGCTCCTGGCCACCGCCTGCGGCGACACCGACGACGCTTCGACACCCGAGACGGCGGCGAGCGCCGCGGCGAACACGAGCGAGGCCCCGGTGACCACCGCCGGTTCTGACACCGACGAGGCCGAGGCGACCTCCGAGACCACGACGGCCGCGCCCGCGACCACAGCTGACGGCGGGCCGTGCGAGACCGGTTTCCGGCTCTTCGACGACGACAACCTGCTCGGTGACCCCGTGTGCATCCCGGAGTCCCCGGAGCGGATCATGCCGCTGGGCTTCGCCCCGATCGAGGTCATGCTCGTGACCGGTACCGACTTCGGGGTGGCGGCGAGCTCGGTCTCGACCTTCCTCGGCATCACCCACCCCGAGTGGGTCGCCCCCTATGAGCAGGCGACGGAGGGCTTGCCCGACATCGGCGGGTTCCAGATCAACATCGAGAACGTGGCCGAGGCGGCGCCTGATCTGATCGTCGCCACCGCCGGCTTCGTGGATCCGGCGACGACGGAGCTCTTGCGCGAGATCGCGCCGATGGTCGAGTTCGACAGCTCCTCCACCGGCGCGGACTGGCGGGTCGAGTACCGGTTCGCCGCTGCGGCCATGGGCATCACCGACGAGGTCGAGGCCCTCATCGCTGACGCCGACGTTCGACTCGAGGAGCTCGATGCCGCCCTCGGCGACTCCCTCGACGGCCAGACCGTCTCGGTCGTGCGGGCTCGACCCGACGATGCCGTCCAGCTGCGTCTGGGCGGATCGTCGATCGGTCTCCTGCTCGGCAGGCTGGGCATCGAACGTCCCCCCTCCCAGGCCGAGTTCACCAATGCCGATGGGCTGTTCACCGAGCAACTGAGCCAGGAGCTCTGGCTCGACGAGATCGACGCCGATGTGCTCTTCATCTACGCCGCCCAGCCGGCCGACGTGAACGAGGATCTCATCGCCTCGATCACGGACAACCCGTTGTGGGGCCAGCTCGGCGCGGTGCAGAACGGTCGGGCCTACGCCGTCGGCGCGTCGTGGCACTCGCCCAGCGTGCTGTCCGAGCACAAGGTCATCGACGACCTCTACGAGATCCTGCTCGGCGAGTCGCCCCTGTCCTCGGAGCTCGCTCCG
>JBCDAU010000071.1:0-14671 GCA_039185015.1 Actinomycetota bacterium | reverse complement strand
GTGGGGGGGGCCCGGGGGCCCCGCCGGGGTGCGGGGGGGGCCCGGCCGCAGCCCGTCTGGGCGTGCACCCCGGGTGGGGGGTGGGGCTCGGGGGCCCCACCCGGGTCAGGACGCCGCGTTGATGACGACCTCGGTGCCGTTGGTCATCATGTCGTAGACGGCCGAGCGGCGGGTCGACGCCGAGACGAGGCTGCGGAGGGTGTCGGCGTCGGCGTCGCCCTTGACCTCGATGTCCATCGTGACCTTGGCGAAGCCGTTGCGGACCTCGTCGCTGATGCCGAGGATGCCCCGGACGTCCATCTCGCCACGGACGGTCGACTCGATCGACTCGAGCTCGATCTTGCGAGCGGCGGCCGTCGTGGCGACACCGGCGGTGATGCAGGTCGCGAGGGCGTGGAGCAGGAACTCGTGCGGGGTCGGGCCGTAGCCGTGGCCCAGCGTCGGGTGGTCCGCGTTGTAGGCGAACTCCTGCACGTGGACCTGGTCGGCTCCCGCGCCGTACCACTCGTGGATCGTCGAGCGGCTGGCGGTGCCCTCGACCCAGCGGTTGCGGGCCGTGAAGCGGAAGTCGCCCAGCTCGGGGTTCGCGGCGACCTTCTCGATGGTGCCGAAGAGCTTCGCGACGGGGACGCCGTTGCGCTCGGCCGGGGCGGTGGGGGTGGTGGTGGTCATGGTGGTTGCTCCTTGGGTTGGTTGGTTGGTTGGTTGGTTGGTTGATTGGTTGAACGGGTTGGTCGGACGGGTCGGAGGTCAGCTCGCCGGCTTGGTCGCGACGACGTGGACCAGCTGGTTGCGGACGAGGTAGGAGCCATCGGTGGCCCGGAAGGGGGCGACGGCGTCGAGCACCCGTCGGCGGAGCTCGTCCTCACCGGTGTGCTCGAGGCTCGGGAGCACGACGCCAGGGGAGCGGAGGGCTCGCCAGGCGGTGTCGGCGTCGGGCCACTCGCCGATGGCGGTGGACGTGCCGCGCTCGTCCACCCGGAGACCGGCGGCCTCGACCATGGCCTCGGCGACGCCGGGCTCGGCGATCTGGGCGAGAGCGATCAGCTCCTCACCGACCTCGGGAGTGCTCGTCCCGACGGCGATGAAGAAGTCGCGCAGGTCCAGGTGCTTGCCCGGGCCCCAGAACGTGAAGGCCAGCCGTCCGCCGGGTCGGAGGACCCGCGCGGCCTCGGCGATCGCCTCGTCGCAGCCGCCCCAGATGCCGTTGAACGAGGTGACGACGTCGAAGGAGGCATCGGACCAGGGCAGGTCGAACATCGAGCCCCAGCCGAGCTCGGCCGACGGGGCCCGGCGGCCGGCGATCTCGAGGAGGCCGGCGGCAGCGTCGATCCCGGCCGTGCGGGCACCGAGGCGCTCGGCCCGGCCGAGCGCGACGCCCGAGCCGCAGGCGAGATCGAGCAGCGAGGTGCCCGGCCCGACACCGGTCGTGGCGAGGATCGTCTCGATCGCGTCACGGGCGTACGGCTCGAACAGCGTCGCCCAGTCGGCGGCGGCGTGGTCCCAGGCCCGTCCGGCGATCTGCCAGTCCGGGGTCTCGATGTCGATGGCAGCGGTGCTGATCACGGCGGTTCCTCCTGCGGTGTGATCTCAGGAGACCGCGGGAGGGCCAGGGGAAGCTTGGAGGACCCGTGGAGAGGTCCTGAAGAGATCCGGGGGCCTCCTGAGGTCGACCCGATTAGCCTCGTGCGATCCGAGGCGGGGGCTGGCGTTGCGGTACCGATTCCTGGACTACGAGCTGGACACCGAGCGGGTCCGGCTGACCTCGTCCGGCGAGGCGCAGCGGATCGAGCCGCAGGTCTTCGAGGTCCTCGCCTACCTGATCGGCGCCCGCGGCCGCATGGTCCCCAAGGAGGAGCTGCTCGACGAGGTCTGGGGCGACCGGTTCGTCAGCGAGTCGGCGCTGACCTCCCGCATCAAGAGCGCCCGACAGGCGGTGGGCGACAGCGGCACCCGCCAGGAGGTCATCCGCACGGTTCACGGCAAGGGCTACGAGTTCGTCGCCGCCGTGACCGAGGTGGATGCGTCCGAGACCGACGACGGCGCGCCGGTCGGAGCGGCAGTGGTGGCGCCCAAAGCACCCTCGCTTCCGGTCGCGCTGCACCAGTTGATCGGTCGGGACGAGTCGGTGAAGCAGGTCGCCGAGGAGCTGGGCCGAAGCCGACTGGTGACCCTCGTCGGGCCGGGGGGCGTCGGCAAGACGTCACTCGCCTACGAGGTCGCCCGATCGGTCGCGGACCGCTTCGCCGACGGCGTCGTCGCCGTGGAGCTGGTCAGCGTCGTCGACGCCGAGGCGACGGTTGGCGCCATGGCGACCGCGCTCGCCGTGCACAGCCGCCAGGACGCCTCGCTCGACGATGCGGTCGTCGACCTGCTGCGCTCCCGCGAGCTGCTGCTCGTGCTCGACAACTGCGAGCACCTCGTCGGCCCCGTCGGCGAGATCGTCGCCCGCGTGCTGCGGACCGCCGGTGGTGTCTCGATCCTGGCCACGAGCCGCGAGCCGCTGGCCGTCCCCGGCGAGCAGACCTGGCCCGTCGAGCCGCTGGGCGTGGGCGCCGACGCCGAGCTGCCCGTCGAGCTGCTCGACGACGTGCCCGCCGTGGCCCTGTTCGTCGAGCGGGCGGCCGCCGTCGATCCGCGCTTCGTGCTCACCGAGGACAACGCGCACGCGGTCGTCGAGATCTGCCGACGTCTCGACGGCGTACCGCTCGCGATCGAGTTGGCGGCCGCCCGGACGCGTGCGGTCGACGTGGTCGACATCGCCGCCCGCCTCGACGAGCGGTTTCGACTGCTCCGGGGCGTGCGTCGGGGCGACGACCCGCGCCACCAGGCGCTGCAGGACACCGTGCGCTGGTCCTACGACCTGCTCGAGCCGGACGAGCAGCGCGTCTTCCTCGAGCTGTCGGTGTTCGCGGGTTCGTTCGATCTCGAGGCCGCCGAGGAGATCGTCAGCGACGACCTCGACGCGCTCGACCTGGTGGTGCGGCTCGCCGACCGATCGATGCTGGCGGTCCGGCGCGGTGCCGACGGCACCCGCTACGAGATGCTCGAGACCCTGCGCGAGTACGCGAGGACCCGCCTCGACGACACCGATCACGTCGCCCTGTTCGCTCGGCACGCGAGCTACGCGGTCGGGCTGGCCCGTTCGGTCGAACGGGACCTGCGCGGCGCAGACGAGGCCCACGGCATCTCCCGCGCCAACTCGGCGTTCGCCGACCTCCGGGCCGGTCACCACCACGCCCTGCACGTCGGCGACCTCGACAGCGCGTGCGAGCTCGTCGTCGAGCTGCGGGAGTACGCCTCGCGGAGCATGCGTTACGAGGCGTTGTCGTGGGCGACCGGGGCGCTCGCGCTCGAGGGCATCGACGAGCACCCGTTGTACCCGGTGCTGTCGGGCATCGAGGCGTACGCCGCCTGGATCCGAGGCGAGTTCGATCGTGCGCTGGAGCTCGCCCGGATGGTCGAAGCCCTGGGCAGCGACCACGCTGGTGCCGAGGGCCTCGCCCTGCGGGTGCTCGGCAACGTCCTGTACGTCCAAGGCGACATCGACGGTGGTCTCGCTGCCACCGCACGGATGCTTGAGCTCGCCGAGGAGTCCGGGCAGCCGTTCCGCGTCGCGCACGGCGCGTACATGCACTCGATCGCCACCGGCTACCGCGATCGCGAGCTCGCCTGTGAGCTGGCCAACCGGGCCCTGGCGGCCGCCGAGCGCTCCGGCAGTCCCACCGACCGGGCCGGTGGACTCGTCGCGGTGGGCTTCGCCGAGTCGGACCCCGAGGCCGCGCTCGCCGCCTACGCGGAGAGCGAGCGGACCTCCGCTGCGATCGGGAACCGGTGGATGCACACGTTCGCGGCGACCGAAGCGGCCGCGTTGCTCCTCACCAGGGGGGAGACCGAGGCGGCCTGCGACGGCCTCGCCGACGCGGTGGACGTGTGGTTCCGGGCCGGCGAGTGGTCGCAGCAGTGGCAGACGCTCGCCCGCTGCGTCCTCGCGCTCGACGCGATCGGCCAGCAGGAGCTCGCCTGCCAGCTGACCGGTGCGATCGAACGTCGGGCGACGATGGGCGCGCCGCCAGTGATGTCGGTGCTGCGGGACCGGATGCTGGAACGCCGCGAGGCGCTGGCGGCCGCGGTGGGCGCCGAACGATTCGCCGAGCTGCTCGAGGACGGCGCCGAGTTGCCGGTCGTCGACGTGGTCCAGCGCACGCGCGCAGCGCTGCTCGGAGGTTGAGGTGACCGACGCCGAGCTCGCCCGGGCCGCCTGGCGTGTCATCGAGCCCTGTCACCAGATCGCCTACCGCTCCGCCGACGTCGCCCGCGAGTTCGACGAGCTCGGTCTGGAGGAACCGGCGCATCGCTACTACGGCGGCCGGCTCGCCCCCCTCGGACCCGTGCCGGTGGAGGTGGCGGTCGCGGTGCTCTGGGGGTTCGCTCCCGCCGCGGTGGCGCTGGGCGTGCCCGGGGTGTGGCAGGTGGCTCACGCCTCCGAGGTGGCGGCGGCCCGACTCCGCGGCTCGACCACGACGCTGGACGGGCTCGGCCTCGATCTCGGGCCCGCTGCGGAGGCGCTCCGGCCGGTCGCCGAGGCGATCGATCTCCCCGGCCGCCCGCTCGCCGCCGCCCACCTGTCGTTCGGTTGGCCTCCTGATGCCGCCGGGCAGGTGTGGGTCGCGGCCTCGGTCCTGCGCGAGCACCGTGGCGAGGCTCACTGGCAGGCCACGGCCGAGGCCGGCCTCGACGCCGTCGAGTGCCACGTGCTCCACGGCCTCGACGGCCACATGCCGTCGGATCTGTTGCAGCGGGTCGCCGCCTGGGGCGACGACGCCTGGGCGGCCGCCCACGATCGGCTCCGCTCCCGTGGGCTCGTCGATGCCGAATCGTCGACGTCCGCGGGCTCGGCGCTCAAGGCCGAGCTGGAGCACCGGACCGACGTGTTGGCGCTCAGGCCGTGGCGAGGGGTCGAGGACCCCGAGAGCGTGCTCGCCACGATCCGTCCGGTCGCCGAGGCGGCGATGACGACGGGCCTGCTGGAGACCTGGGCGCTCCGCGAGCGCCTGTGGAAGGACCTGCCCCGCCCGGGGTGAGGACTACCAGCCCGGGTCGTGGAGCTCGTGGCCGAGCGCCTCGGCCACCGCCGGCTCGGTCACCTTGCCCTCGTAGACGTTCAGCCCGGCGCGGAGGTGCTCGTCGGCCTGCATCGCCGCCACCGGCCCGTGATCGGCGAGCGCGAGCACGAACGGGAGCGTCACGTTGTTGAGCGCCAGCGTCGACGTGCGTGGTACCGCACCGGGCATGTTGGCGACGCAGTAGTGGACGACCTCGTCGACGAGGTAGGTCGGGTCGGTGTGGGTCGTCGGCTTCGACGTCTCGAAGCAGCCGCCCTGGTCGATCGCCACGTCGACGAGCACCGAGCCCGGCGACATCAGCTCGACCTGGCGCGCCGTCACGAGCTTCGGGGCGGCTGCGCCCTTCACCAGGACGGCACCGATGACCAGGTCGGCGGCGAGGACGTGCTCCTCCAGCGATGACCGGGTCGAGTAGATCGTCCGCAGCGCGGGGCCGAATCGATCGGCGAGCTCGCCGAGGACGTGCACGTTGCGGTCGAGGACGGTGACGTCGGCGCCGAGGCCGATCGCCATCTCGATCGCGTTCGAACCGACGACACCGCCGCCGATGACGACGACCTGGGCCGGGGGCACCCCGGGGACGCCGCCGAGCAGGATGCCCGACCCGCCCTGGGGTCGTTCGAGTGAGTGCGCTCCGGCCTGCACGGAGAGCCGGCCGGCCACCTGCGACATCGGTGCGAGCAGGGGGAGGCCGCCGAACCGGTCGGTGACGGTCTCGTAGGCGATGCAGGTCGCGCCGCTCGCCATGAGGTCCGTCGTCTGCTCGGGGTCGGGTGCGAGGTGCAGGTACGTGAACAGCGTCTGGTCGGCGCGCAGCTGGGCCCGCTCGCCGGCCTGGGGCTCCTTGACCTTCACGATCATCTCGGCGGAGGCGAACACCTCGCCGGCCTCGACGGCGATGCGGGCGCCTGCGCTCTGGTAGTCGGGGTCTGCGAACCCGGACCCGACACCGGCGCCGCGCTGCACGATCACCTCGTGGCCGTGAGCGACCAGCTCGGTCACGCTCGCCGGGCTGAGCCCGACCCGTCGCTCGCTGTCCTTGATCTCCGTTGGCACGCCGACGATCACGAGCCCGACGGTACCGCTGCCGGTCCGCTCGGGTCGGTCCGGTGTCGTCGCCCCGTGTGACCACCGTCACGTTTGGCAGCGGGTGAGGCCGTCCACATCTGTACCGAACCCCCCAGAACAACCAGGAGGCCAACCAAGATGCTCGCAGCAGCGACATCGTTGAGCGAGGGCCAGTACGACCTCGTCTTCAACGTCTTCAGCTTCGTCACCGCAGCGATGGCTGCGTCGGCGGTGTTCTTCCTACTCGTGCGCACCCGCGTGGCGCCGAAGCACCGGCTCGCTCTCACGCTGTCGACCCTGGTGGTCGGCATCGCCGCCTACCACTACTTCCGGATCACCGAGTCCTGGAAGGCGGCCTACGAGCTGATCGACGGCAGCTACGTGCCGACCAACGAGCCGTTCAACGAGGGCTACCGCTACGCCGACTGGCTGCTCACGGTGCCCCTGCTCATGGCCGAGCTCGTCATCGTGCTCGCCCTGGCCAAGCCGGAGCAGCGCAGCCTGCTGATCAAGCTCGTCGGCGCCTCGACGGCGATGATCGTGCTCGGCTACCCGGGCGAGATCGCCTCGACCGACGAGCCGATCAAGTGGATCAGCTTCATCGTGGCGACGATCCCGTTCCTCTACATCCTCTACGTCCTGTACGCCCAGATGGGTGGGGCGCTGGAGCGTCAGAGCGAGCGGGTGCGGCAGCTGTTCGGCGGCCTGCGCACGATCATCCTCGTGACGTGGTCGGTGTACCCGCTCGCGTTCCTGGCTCCGTACCTCAGCCTCGACGACTCGACCACCGAGGTCATGCGCCAGGTCGGGTACGGCGTCGCCGACGTGATCGCCAAGCCGGCCTTCGGCCTGCTGCTGCTCGCCATCGCGATGGTCAAGTCCTCCGAGGAGGGCTACGACCCGGACGTCGAGCGCCATCAGGACGACGAGGTCGCCCGGGCGGCCTGACCGCCCGCCATCAACACGCCCCCCCCGGCGCCCCGACCCCGCTCCGTGCGGGTCGGGGCGCCGCCCCATCCCCAGGAGCCCCGAATGGCCGTCACCGACGCCGCCCCCACCACGACCGATCGCACGACCTCCCGGCTCGATCACCCGAGCCAGCAGACCCACGAGCTGCAGCCCTTCTTCACCCTCACCACGACGCTGCTGCGGGCCGTCCGTCAGCACGACTTCGACACGTTGGCAATGCTCTGCGACGACGACGCCGGCATCGTCGACGTCGACCCCGGCGGCCAGAGCGTGATGATCCGGACCCGCCAGGAGTGGGAAGGCTGGTTCCACGGGCTGTTCGGCGCCCTGGACGAGCTCGGCGCCGAGACCGACAGCCTGGTGCTCGACTACCGAGCCTTCGTCGATGAGGCCCTCGGCTGGTCCGTCCTCGAGTTCCGGCAGTTCCTGGAGCTCGGCGACCTCGTCGCCACCTTCGACTGCGTGGCGACGATCATCTGGAAGCGCACCGAGGACGGCTGGCGAGAGGCCCGTTGGCACTGCTCGGTCCTCTCGCAGGACGTTCCCGACGAGCTGATGGCGCTGGCCGCGGGCGACCCGGACGCGCTCGCCGCCTGAGCGCCCGCCCCGGTTAGCGTGACCGCGATGGTCCCGTGGTCAGAGCTCGGGGACGACGCCCGACTGCGTCTGCTCGGCGCCGCCCTCGAGCAGACGCGGGCGTCGGCGTGCATCACCGACGCCGACCTGGACGCTCCGGGACCCCGCATCCTCTACGTCAACCCGGCGTACTGCGCCATGACCGGCCGATCGCGCGACGACGTGATCGGCCGGTCGCCGCGCATCATGCAGGGTCCACTGACCGACCGGGCGGAGCTCGACCGTCTCCGCCTCGACCTGGCAGCGGGTCGGCCGTTCAGCGGTGAGACGGTCAACTACCGGGCCGACGGGACCCCGTTCGAGATCTCGTGGCGCATCGACCCGATCGTCGACGCCTCGGGCCGCGTCACCAACTACGTCGCCACCCAGCAGGACGTCACGGCGCTCCGTCGAGCCGAACGACTCCTCGCCGCCGAGCGGCTCGTCGATCAAGCGCTCACCGACACGCTGCGGTCCCCCTCGGCGACGCCGGCCGACGTCAGCGGCGTGGCTGAGGCGATCGTCGAGGCGATCGGCGTCGTCGTTCCCTACGGTTCCCCTGGCATCGACCTCACGGTGCCCACCGCCGACGGGACGATCCGCATCCGACGCGGTCTCCCGGTCGCTCGTGGCTCGGCACCCGACGACGGCCTGGGCGATGTGGATGACCGGAACGGCACGGTCGCGATCGCGGCACGGCTCGCATTCGAGCACGAGCGGTTCGATGGCGTGATCTCGGTCAGCGGACTCCGGCGCTGGGAGCTCGACGCCGTCGACCGTGACGGCCTCCACACCCTCGCGTTCCGCGTGCCGCTCGTGCTCGACGCCGCACTGGAGTACGAGCGCCGGCGGGCGGCAGCCCTCGAGTTGCAGCGCGCCCTCCTGCCCACGATCCCGGCGCTGCCGGGACTGGGCGTGGCGACGCGCTACGAGCCGGTCAGCTTCGGTGCGGATGTCGGCGGCGACTTCTACGACGTCATCGACGGCGCCGACCGCGTCTTCGTCGTCGTCGGAGACGTCGCCGGGAGCGGTCTCCGGATCGCGGCCGACATGGGCCGTCTGGCGCTCGTGCTCCGCGGCGAGTTGCGACGCCACGGCGATCCGGCCTTAGCGCTTGTTGCGGCCGACGAGCTGTGCGTCGCCGAGGGCCTGTTCGCAACGGCGGCCATCGTCTCGGTCGACGCTGCCGGTGGACGTGCGGCCATCCGGTCGGCCGGTCATCCGCCACCGATCGTGCGACGACCCGGCGAGGTCACAGCGGCCGCGCAACAGGTCGGTCCGCCGCTCGGCGCGGGCACCGGTGGCTGGGCGGCATCGGAGGTCGTGCTCGGACCGGGCGCTGCGCTGGCGCTCTACACCGACGGCCTGGTGGAGCGGCGGGAACTGGACCTGATCGACGGGATCGACCTGCTGAGCCGCGCGCTCACCCGGGCGCCCGAGGGCCTCGAGGCGGCCTGCGACTTCGTGATGGCCGAGTTGACCGAACAGCACCCACTGGTCGACGACGCTGCACTCGTGCTGTTGGCGGCCGAGTAGCTTCGACGCGATGGCCGACGGTCTCCACCTCGCGATCGATGATGCCGGCGTGCACGTCGTGCGCGGCGAGCTCGACGCCCACAGTGCCGACGCCTTCGAGGCGGCGACAGCCACAGCGAGCGGCGCAGTGTCGATGGACCTCGGTGGCGTCGCCTTCGCCGACTCGTCCGGTCTGCGCGTGCTCTTGGCGCTCCATCGCCGCCTCGAGGAGGATGGTGGCGAGCTCCGCATCGTCTCCGCCAGCGACCGCGTGCAGCGCCTGCTCGGTCTCACGGGCCTCGATCAGGTCCTGCGCATCGACTGAGCCATCGCCGCCTCGGTCAGAGGTGATCGATCGTCCACCAGCAGGTCACGGTGGTCCACCCGTCGGCGGCCGAGGTCTCGATGCGCTCGCTCAGCGCAGCGATGATCGGCAGCCCACGTCCCCGAGCGCCTGCGGTGTCGGTGAGCGACGTCCACTCGGCGACCGGCGGGAGGAGCTCGCCGCGGATGCGGTTGGCGACCGTGATCGTCACGTGGTCGGCACGCCGCCGGAGCTCGACGTGGCCATCGGTCCCGGCGGCCTGCTCGGTGGCGTTGGTCAGGAGCTCGGAGGCCACCAGCTCGATGTCGTCGGCGAGGAGCGCATCCGCCCCCTCGTCGACGACGAGCTCGCGTATCCGGGCGCGCACCGACCTCACCTCGGCATGCCCGAGTCGAATCGACCGGGCGTAGAGGACGGGGTCGTCGTTCATCACCGCCATCGCAGGAGGGATCGACCGGTCGGGCGGCTGCCAAACCAGAGCGCCGCCCTAGTGTGTCGAGGATGAGCTGGCTCGCCGACCTCCGAGTGCCGGCGGCGACGACGTCGCTGCGCTCGATCCGCCTCCTGGTCGGCAGCGTCGGCTCGACGCTCGACCTGAGCGTCGACGCCATCGAAGACCTGCAGATGGGTGCGGCGGAGTGTGCCGCCCTCCTGCTCCAGGACGCAGGCGCCGGGGCGATCCTCGTGATCGAGCTGCGCGAGCAGGACGGCTCGGTCGAGGTCCGCGGCTCGGTCGACACCGAGGCGCCCGCCGTCGAGATCGATGAGCTCGCCGAGCTGGTCCTCGCCGGCACGGTGGACTCCCACGAGCTCGAGTCGGGTCCCGGCCCTCGGTCGTTCGTGATCCGCAAGCGACGTGGATGACGACATCGACCCCCGGTTCGCCGAGTACCGCCGAACCGGCGATCGGGCGCTGCGCAACGCGCTGGTGGAGGAGCACCGCGGCCTCGCCGCAGCCGTCGCCGCCCGATATCGCGACAGGGGTGTCCCCTCCGACGACCTCGAACAGGTGGCGCTGCTCGGTCTGATCGGCGCGGTCGAGCGGTTCGATCCGTCGCGAGGGGTGCCCTTCGGCCCGTGGGCGTCCATGACCGTCGACGGTGAGTGCAAGACCTGGTTCCGCGACCGCACCTGGGGACTGCGCGTCGGTCGCAGCCTCAAGGAGGTGTCGGTCCGGGTGCGCCGGGTCCGCGGCGACCTCGAGCAGCGGCTGGGGCGTTCGCCGACGGTCACCGAGCTCGCCGACCAGCTCGGTGAGAGCGAGGACCGGGTCCTGGAGGCCCTCGACGCCGACCGCGCGTATCGCCCGACGAGCCTCGACACACCCGCCGTCGACGGTTCGTCCGTCACCGACGCCTCCGGCGGCGGCTTCGGCGACGTCGAGCGTCGGATCCTCGTTGAGCAGCTGCTCGAACGACTCGACCCCCACGAGGCTCAGCTCGTCCGCCTTCGCTTCTTCGAGGAGCTGAGCCAGCAGGAGATCGCCGACCGGATCGGGGTCAGCCAGATGCAGGTCTCCCGCCTGCTCCGCCGGGTGCTCGGACAGCTGCGATCGATCTCGGACGAAGGTGTTTGACGGATCGCCGAGGTGTCGACCCTCCGTCCATGCCCCCTGACGACGCCCCCGAACTGACGGCTGAGCAACTCCACGTGCTCCAGCGCCTCGACGACGAGCTGGGACCCGATCCGCTGCTCGACCGACTGGCGAGGGAGGTGGCGAACGCGGCACCGGCGACGGCGGACGCCGTCGGGGGTCCGCCGTCCGAGATCGAGCTCGATCCGGTCGCCGAGCGGGCGCTGGTCGCAGCGAAGTGGTCCCTCGTCGTGCTCGCGATCCTGCTGGTGATCGCTGGGATGGGGACCGGTTCGCCTGTCGCCATCCTGATCGGTGTCGTGTCGGTGCTCGCCGCCCGTCGGTTGCCCGGGCGGCTCGTGGATCGATCGCCGCCGAACTGACGAGCCCGCCGGGTCAGGTCTCCCGCTCTGGTCTTGCATCGGCGCGCTCGACGGGCCGCTCGGGCCGCCGGTTCGCCTCTAGGCCAGCAGCGACCGGAGCATCCAGGCCGTCTTCTCGTGGACCTGCATGCGGGTGGCGAGGAGATCGGCGGACGGCTCGTCGTTCGAGCGCTCGACCACCGGGAAGATGGACCGTGCGGTGCGCACGACGGTCTCCTGACCCTCGACGAGGCGACGGATCATCTCCTGCGCGTCCGGCTCGTCGTCGTCCTCGGTGATCGAGGTGAGCTCGGCGAACTGGCGGTAGCTGCCCGGAGCGGGCGCACCCAGGGCGCGGATGCGCTCGGCGATCTCGTCGACCGCCGTGGAGAGCTCGGTGTACTGCTCCTCGAACATGAGGTGGAGTGTGTTGAACATCGGGCCCACCACGTTCCAGTGGTAGTTGTGGGTCTTCAGGTAGAGCGTGTAGCTGTCGGCCAGCAGGCGGGACAGCCCCTCGGCGATCTCGATGCGGTCGGCCTCGTCGATCCCGATGTCGATCATCGGCTGCGTCATGGTGCGTCGTCTCCTCTGCCCGGTCGGGAGCTGTCGGCGGGGACCCGATCGGACCCCTCCAGGATACCGCCGCGCGGTGTCGCCGAATCGCCCGTGGGCGGGGTGTCCGGCCCGGATACGGTCCGCTCATGGCTGCACCATCGCGTCACGACTCGGCCCTGTTGCGAGACGCCGCCGAGGCGGCGATCGCCCACGTCGTCGGCCTCGCCGAACGCTCGGCGACCCCGACCGCCGAGGCCGTCGCTGCGTTGGCGGCCTTCGACGAGGCGCTGCCCGACGGCCCCGAGTCGCACGGCGTCGCAGACACGCTCCGGTTGCTCGCCGACCTCGGCGGCCCGGCGGCGATGGGCTCAGCCGGACCGCACTACTACGGCTTCGTGAACGGGGCGACGCTGCCCGCCGCCCTCGGAGCGTCGTTCCTCGCCGACGCCTGGGACCAGAACGCGGCGCTACCGGTCATGTCACCCATCGCGGCGCGGCTGCACGACGTCTCGGCACGCTGGCTGCTCGAGCTGTTCGACCTCGACCGGTCGACCGACGTCGCGTTCGTCACGGGGGCGACGGTCGCCAACGCCACCTGCCTCGCCGCGGCCAGGGACACGTTGCTCGCTGAGGCGGGCTGGGACGTGCAGCGCGATGGGCTGTTCGGTGCGCCGGAGATCGACGTCGTGATCGGCGAGCGGGCCCATTCCACGCTGAGCAAGTCGCTCGGTCTCGTCGGGCTCGGCCGCGACCGGGTCACGATCGTGCCGGCCGACGACCAGGGTCGGCTGATCGCCGCCCAGCTTCCCGACGTGCCCGCTGGTCGGCCGCTGCTGGTCTGTGCCCAGGCCGGCGAGGTGAACACCGGCGCCTTCGACCCCTTCGCCGACATCGTCGAGTGGGCGGCCGAGCGGTCCGGCTGGGTGCACGTCGACGGGGCGTTCGGGATGTGGGCGCTCGCCGATCCCGGCCGGGCCTCGCTGGTGAACGGGTTGCGCGACGTGGACTCGCTGGCCACCGACGGCCACAAGTGGCTCAACGTGACCTACGACTGCGGCATCGCCTTCGTCCGCCGGCCGGGCGCCCTCCGTCGGACGTTCGCCGCCGTCGCGGGCTACCTCCCGCCCGAGGAGGGGTTCGAGGCGATGCACCACACGCCCCAGTCGTCGCAGCGAGCCCGACAGATCGAGGTCTGGGCGGTGCTGCGCAGCCTCGGCCGCGACGGTGTGGCCGAGCTCGTCCGCCGGGCCTGCGACTGCGCGGCCCTGATCGCCGAGCGCATCGCCGGCGTCAGCGGCATCGAGGTGCTCAACGACGTCGTGCTCAACCAGGTGCTCGTCCGCTGCATCGACGGCCCGACCACCGAACGGCTCGTGGCCGAGCTCCAGCGCGACGGCCGCATCTGGTGCGGCCCGACCCAGTGGGACGGCGCGACGGCGATGCGGATCAGCGTGTCGTCGTGGCAGACCACGCTCGACGACGCCGCCCACGCCGCCGACGTGATCGCCGACTGCGCGGCGAAGGTCTGACTAGGACGGCATCTGGAAGCCGTTGACGAGGAGCGCGAAGTGCTTCGAGGTGGCACCGAGGCGGGTGGGGAGCACGGCCTGGTACTCGCCTGATTCGTAGATCTCCTTCGCCTTCTCCATCGAGTCGAATTCCAGCACCACGGTCTGGTGGCCGGCACCCTCGCCCTCGACCTGGGTGGAGGCGGGGTCGAGCACGAGCACCTTGCACTCGCTGCCGACCTTCAGCGCCGGACCAGCGCCCTGCTGGTACTGGCCGTAGGCCTCGGCGTCGTCGATGTCGTAGTTCACGATCAGGTATGCGCTCATGGCGTTGGCCTAGCAGACCAGGACGTTCGCTGCCGTCTGGGAGGTCGGGGGCAGGCGGCGGTACCGTCCGCTCCGACCGAGCAAGGAGCGCCTTCGTGACCACCCAGGACCGTCCCTTCGGCCGCTACCTCGAGGACTTCGAGGTCGGCGACGTCTACCGGCACTGGCCGGGCAAGACGATCACGGAGTACGACGACCACCTCTTCTGCATGATCACGATGAACCACCACCCTCTGCACACCAACGAGTGGTTCGCGCAGAACGAGACGGTGCACGGCAAGAACGTCGTGGTCGGCAACCTCGTGTACTCGCTGGTGCTCGGCATGAGCGTCCCCGACGTCTCCGGCGCCGCGATCGCCAACCTCGAGGTCGAGAGCCTGCTGCACCGCAAGCCCACCTTCCACGGCGACACGATCTACGCCGCCACCAAGGTGCTCGACAAGAAGGAGTCGGGCTCCAAGCCGGACCGCGGCATCGTCACGGTCGAGACCCGCGCCTGGAACCAGCGCGAGGAAGAGGTCTGCTACTTCCGGCGCAAGGTCATGGTCTGGAAGCGCGAGGCCGCGCCGCAGCGCTCGTTCCCCTACGACGCCGAGGCCGCGTTCGAGGGATGAACCCCGGGGCGCTCCTCGCCTGGGCGGCCGAGCACGGACGCGACCTGCCCTGGCGGCGCACCCGCGACCCGTGGGCGATCCTCGTCTCCGAGGTGATGCTCCAACAGACGC
>JBCDAU010000070.1:0-14853 GCA_039185015.1 Actinomycetota bacterium | reverse complement strand
GTCGGCCTGCTGGCCGACAGCCAGGTGCGCATCACGGGCGACCACGGTCTCGCCACCCTCGAGGTGGCCGTGCCCTGGGCCCCAGCCGACAGCGACGGCCGCAAGTTCCGTGCCGCCAGCGCCTTCGCCGACACGGTCGCCTCGGAGCTCGCCCTCGCCTCGTGAGCGGCGGTAGCGACTCGGGACGGATCACGCTCCAGACCCTCGCCGACCACCTCGGTGTGTCGCGCACGACGGCCTCCAACGCGTACAACCGGCCCGACCAGCTCTCCGACGAGCTGCGCGAGCGCATCCTCGCCGCCGCGGCCGAGCTCGGCTACCAGGGCCCGGCCGCAGCGGCGCGCATGCTCCGGACCGGCCGGGCCGGCGCGATCGGCGTGCTCTTCACCGAGGATCTCCGCTTCGTCTTCGACGACCCCAACACCGCACGGTTCCTGCACGGCGTGGCCGAGACCAGCGCCCTCGCCCAGACCGGCCTCATGTTGCTGCCCGTCCCTGCGGGCGTCGACGTCGCGGACACCGCCATCCCCAACGTCGCGGTCGACGGGGTGATCGCCTTCTCGGTCCCCGAGGGACACCCCGCGCTCGATGCGTTGCTCGCACGCCGGGCGCCGACGGTCATCGTCGACCAGCCGGACCTCGGAGCGACGACCTCCTTCGTCGGCGTCGACGATCGCGCCGGCGCGCGGGCCGCCGCCCAGCACCTCCTCGACCTCGGACACCGACGGATCGGCGTGCTCCTCCCCCGCCCTCCCGTGGGTGACCGTCCCGGTCCGGTGGCGAGCGCCCGCCTCGGCGAGCTCGATCTCCGAGTCGGCCGCGCCCGACTCGCCGGCTACCGAGACGCCCTGGCCGGCGCCGGACTCGATCCCGACGGCCTGGTCGTCTGGGCGGCGGAGAGCCTCGGCATCGACGCCGGACGAGAGGCGGCCACCGACTTCCTCATCTCGCGCCCCGAGCTGACCGGCGTGCTCTGCTACGCCGACCAGCTGGCCATCGGTGCCGCTCAGGCAGCCGGGTCGATCGGGCGCAGCGTGCCCGACGACCTCTCGATCGTCGGTTTCGACGACGTGCCTCGGGCCGCCACCTGGGATCCGCCGCTCACCACCATCCACCAGCCGCTCGTCGACAAGGGCCGAGCCGCCGCCGAGCTCTTGCTGTCCGAGATCGACGACGGCATCCGCCGGCGCGTCGACCTGCCGGTCGGTCTGCTCGTGCGGTCCTCGTCGGCGCCGCCGCCGCACCGGACCTGACCCCGGCGCTCTCGACCTACGCCAGCGTCGCCAGCTCGGTCAGCAGGTTCCGGCGCGCGGCACCCTCCCGATAGCGCCCACCCGGCGAGTGGAACAGGCGAGGTCGGTCGAGCAACGACCGCAGCACGTCGGCCCGCCCACGACGCCACGCGTCGTCGGGCACCTCGTCGTACTCCTGCCGCACCCGGCGCCGGTACTGCTCGTAGTGGATCGGTGGCGCGGCCAGGACCGCCAGATCGGCGTCGACGAGCACCGCTGCGCCGGCATCGGCAGGCCGGTGGTCGACCGTGGTGAGCACGAGCGAGCCGACACGATCGACGAGGTCGGGCCGATCGATGCTCTCGAGCACCTGTGCTGCGAGCTCGGCACTGGCCGCTTCGTCCTCGCCCGGTCGTCGGGCGTAGACGGCGTCGTGGTACCAGGCGGCGACCGAGAGGCCCGGCTCGTCGACGCCTGCCACCTCGGCGAGGTCGACGGCGTCGTCACGAACGAGCGAGGCGTGGCCGAGCGTGTGGTAGCGGCGACCCGGCTCGCCGTACCGAGCGACGAGGTCGTCCCAGAGCGAGTCCACCGCCGCGGCGTCGAGCCACGGCGCCAACGCCCGCAGGTCACCGGCGAACGCCGCCCGCGAGGTCATGGCACGAACCACTCGGTGACCACACGACGACCACCGAGCTGAGCCTCGACACGCAGCGGACGTCCAGCGGGCAGATCGGCGACGGCACGACCGACCGAATCGACGTCGAGGGTCATCTCGCTCGTGGGCGCGCGCACGACGACCGAGGTCACCGTCGGAGCGGCGACGACGACCTCGAGTCGAGCCTCCTCGACGAGCACCTCGATGACGACGTCGCCGACCTCGAACACCAGCGGCTCGACCGAGACCGCCGACCGCGTCCCGGCATCGGCGAGCTCGTCGGCGACCAGCTCGGCCAACTCGGCATCGAGATCGCGCAGCTCGATCGCGGCCTTCGCGGCCGCGACCACGTCGTTCGGGGTCGGATCCGCTCGCCCCACGACCCGGCGCAGGTCGTCGAGGAGCTGCTCGTCGTCCTGATCGCTCATCGGGCCCCACCTCCGTCCACTCGGCGACCGTCACCCCATCCGATCATCGGTCGCCGCTCCTGATACGCGAGATCTCGGGTGACGAGCGGAGCCGGTCGAGGCATCGGGCGCGGGTCGGGCCGAGACTGCCGATCGACACGCCGAGCATCCCGGCCACCTCGTCGTAGGAGAGCTCGTCATCGAGCACGAGCAGACGCAGCAGCTCCTGGCAGCGATCCGACAGCCGGGAGAAGGCCTGCCAGAGGGTGCCGTCTCGCTCGTCCTCCAGCACGATCGCCTCGGGACCCGGCTCGACGGCGGGGGTCACCTCGACCGGATCATCGTCGGGCACTTCCCGCCCTCGACGCCGCAGCAGGCGGAGGCCCTCGTTGCGGGTCAGCGTGCCGAGCCAGCCGGGGAACCGCTCAGGCTCGCGGACCGAGTCGATGCGCTCGGCGACCTTCAGCCAGGCCGTCTGGTGGACGTCGGCGGCGTCGGCATCGGAGAGCCGCAGTCCCCGCGCCACCGACCAGACGAGCGACGTGTACCGGTCGACCAGCGCGGACCAGACCGCCCGATCGCCGGCTTCGACGCGCTCGACGACCGTCGTCCACGCGTCACGATCACCCGTCCGGGCCCGTGCGACCAGCTCCTCCGCAGCGCTGTCCACCCAGCGAGACTAGACACCAGCTCCTCGTTGGCGGAGCCCACCGAGCGAGATCAGTACGCGCTCCCGTGCAGGTCAGGCGCCGATCGAGACTCGGCCCGGACCGTGCCCGGCACCGACGACGGCGAACGCCATGGCGGCTGCATCGTCGAGCGGACCGGCGTCCTCGTCACCCAGCAGCGCGCCCCGGGCGTCCGCCAAGGCTTGCGCGACCGTGACGCCCCGCTCCAGCCCACCGTGGAACCGTTCCATCAGCGATCGGGTCGAGCCGTCCGGCACGGCCTGCACGGCGGCGACGACCGAGTCGGTCCCGAGCGCGAAGAGGCCGGCGGCGAGACCGAGCAGCTCGTCACCGGGCCGAACGACGGACCGGGCGAGATCACACGACGACAGCACGACGGTCGGCGGTGTCGGGGCGGTCGCCTCGAGGTCGTGGACGGTGAGGACGCCGTCACCGAGCTCGACGCCCGACAGCAGCGGGTTGTCGCCACGAAACCGACCGTGCGCGGCGAGGTGGGCGACCCGGGCCCCGCGCATCGCACGGGCGACGTTGCGGCCCGTGGCCTCCTCACCGACGACGACCGCTCCGTGCTCCGCCGCGTCGGCGATCGTCCGGGCCTCATCCACCGCATCGACGAGGTCGGGACCAGCGACCGCGCAGGTCCCGACCTCGGCGCGCCTCGACGACCGCTCTTCGGCGTGGAGCCATCCGGTGAGGGAGGACGCCAGGACGAACGGCGCCGAGCGGAGCGGTGGCAGCGCCGACCACGGGAACCCGTGCAGGGGACCGGTCGGCACGATCACCGTCGGACGATCCAACACGCACCCGCCGAGCAACAGCTCGGCCAACGCCCTGCCGTCGTGCGCGAGCGCCCGCCGTCGGGTGTGCACCATCGCGGGCCGCAGCCGGCGATCGGCCAGCCGCTCCAGGGCGCGGGCCAACCCGCGAGCCGGTTCGGCGATGGCGGCGGTCGGGCCGAGCGATGTACGTCGGCATCGACCGTCGACGAGGTCGAGTCGATGGAGCTCGGCGTCCAGCTCGACGAAGCTCACCATCGAGACGCGGCGAGACGCAGCCCGAAGTCGGTCCCGATCGACGGCGATCGCCGCGCCCGACGCGCCCGGCCGGGACCGACGGCGTGCGGCGACGGCACGCTCGAGCTCTCGCACCTCGCGCAGAGCGGAGACACGAGCCCGATCCTCGGCGTCGCCCTCGTCGGCCCGCCGCTGTGCGGTGCGGAGGCGGGTCAGCAGCGCGCCCAGCTCGGGATCGTCGGCGACGGGGGGACGCGGGAGGCGGCTGCTCCCCGCCCGTGACCGCTCCGACGCCAACAGCATCTCGATCGGTGACGTCGTCGCCGTGAGCCGCAGGCCAAGTCGGGCGAGCGCCTCCCCGTGGCCCTGCGCCTCGGCCCGCAGGTCGACGGCCCCGAGCGCGGCCTGGTGTTGGGCGAGCACGGCCAGACCCGACGACACCGATCGGCGAGCGGCACCGTCCCGACCGTCGGCCGCGGCGATGAGCGCCGCGGCCAGGTGGCGACGTAGGCGGTGTGAGAGCGTGCCGGCCGATCGCTCGACGACCGGCGTGGCGAGCGCGGCGACATCGCCGAGCCGGCCGGTCTCGAGTCGCTCGAGCGCGAGCCGAACCCGCAGCCCGTCGGCGACATCAGCGCGGCCGGCCGCGTCGAGCCGGGCGATCGACGGCGCATCGACCTCACCCCCGGCAGCAGCCAACTGCTCGATGATCGACGCCTCGATGGCATGGCCGCTGCCGACCTCGACCAGCTCGTGCGCCGCGGCCGCCGTGGCCCGAGCCGCTGCGCTCTCTCCGAGGAGCAGCTCGGCTCGGGCGGCACCGACCAGCGCGGCGCCGGCGTAGTTCCGCTGCCCACCGGCCACGAACCCCTCCGCAGCTCGACGGAACACCGACCGGGCCTCGTCGAGTAGGTGAGCGTCGAGGAGCACGTGGCCCTCGTCGAGCGCGAAGGCCGGCTCGTCGGAGCGGACCTGCTCGAGCTCGGCCAGCGCGGCCGCGATGCGACCGCCACCGGCGAGCAGCGCGGCGAGGTGGATCCGCGCGGTCCGCTCCGGGTGCGCCGAGCCGAGCACACCGAAGAGCTGACTCGCCGCACGCAGATCGCGCTCGGCCCGCTCGAGGTCGCCGGTCGTCCGATGGGTGTTGGCGCGATTGAGGTGCAGCGTCGCGATGCGCATCCGATCGCCGACCTGCTCGAGCAGCGGGAGGGCGGCCCCGTACGCGTCGCGGGCCTCGCTCATCCGGCCGGCGATCAACAGGACGGTCGCTCGAGAGAACAGCACGGCACCGCGCTCTTCCTCGGTCACCAGCTCGGCCAGCTCGTCGAGCTCGGCCAGCGCCTCCTCGGTCCGGCCCGACTCGGTGAGCACGCCGGACCGCAATCGCCGGAGCTCCAGGACCGCCCCGTCATCGCCCGTTGCCCGTGCGACCCGGAGACCACGATCGACCGCGTCGGAGGCGTCGTCGATGGCGCCGACGCGCAGGCTCGCCATCGTGCGAGCGGTGCACCAACGGACCTCGTCCTCCGCAGGGAACGGACCCTCGCCGGCGAGCAGGTCGGCGGTGATCGCTCGGGCGGCGTCCGGATCGTCGACGGCGAGGCGGTCGAGGTCGTCACCGCTCGGCGTGGTGATCACCTCGGCAGCCGCCTTCCCGGATGGGCCATGCTGCACGGACCGTATCGGTGGAAGGGGTGGTCATGGCGGGTCGCCACGACGATGAGCATCACGAACGAGTACGTCGGCGCCGGAACCTCCTGCTCGATGCCGGGCTGCAGTTCGTGCCCGTCTGCGACGACGGCGAGGAGACCGTCGTGCGTCGCGACGTGCTGCTCGTCGACGACGAGGCGCTCCCGATCGTCGAGCGGTTGCTGCGGCGGTCCATCGGCAAGCCCGAGCCGGTGTGCGACGGCCTCACGCGGCTGACCCTCACCGACGGACGCGATCCGGTCGGGACGGCACGGGAGCTCGACGAGCTCATCGGCGCCGGCCGCGTCGCCCCCGAACACCTCATGTCGTACGGCTTCCACGCGCTCTTCATGAGCGACGAGCCACCGAAGCGGGCGAGGAAGCAGGCGCCGCTGCCCAACCCGCACCCCGACGGCGTCCGCATCGGCCTGGTCGACAGCCCCGTCGACATCGATCACCCGTGGCTCAGGTCCGTCACGCGGCTCGGACCGAAGCCGCGGGCGGTGAAGGACCTCCCCGAGGTCGCGCATGGCACCTTCGTCGCCGGGGTGCTCCGGCAGCGCCTCCCCGAGGCCCGGTTGGTCGCCGCCGGCGCACCGCTGTTCCGTGGACCACGGCGCAACACCGGCCTCGTGTCGGAGGTCGACGTCGCACGCGCGCTCGAGCGACTGCTGACCTACCAGGTCGACAAGGACCCGGTCGACATCGTCAACATCAGCATCGGCGGTGCGGCGACCCACACCGGGATGATCTCGCTCGACCGCGCGGTCCGGAACGCCCACGCCGCCCGCTGCGGCCGCCCGTTCGCGATCATCGCGTCAGCGGGCAACGCGGCGAGTCGGGTCCCGTTCCTCCCCGCTGCCGAGCCGTGGGCCCTCGGCGTGGGCGCCCTTGCCGATGCGGAGCCGCCGGTCCCGGCCGACTTCTCGAACCGAGGTCCATGGGTGTCGGCGTCGGCCGAGGGCGTCGACATCGTGTCGAGCTTCGTGAACGGCCTCGAGGTCGGCGGGACTCGGTTCGGCCTCTTCGCCCGGTGGTCGGGATCGTCGTTCGCCGCACCGACGGTCACGGCGACCGTGGCCGCCACCGCGTTGGATGCCGGCGTGAGCGCACCGGGCGCCGCGCAGCTCGTGCTGACCAACCCGGCGTTCACCTCGCTGCCCGACTACGGCGTGATCGTCACCACCCCCTAGTCGTCCCGAGCGGAAACCCCGGAGGCAACACGGCCCCGGCCGCAGCCCGTCAGGGCGAGGACACGGGGAGGAGGCGTGGGCGCCGGGACCCACGCCGGGAAGACGACTCAGTCCTCGACGACGTGGGTGGTGAAGGCGTCCAGCTGGAACGCCCACCGGCGTCGGTCGAAGGTGCCGTCGTCGTGCAGGCAGGTCGCGATCGCTGCGCCCATGTCGATGACGTGGTGGGTGTTGTCGGGTACCGCCAGGGCGGGCCTGCCGAACGACACGACCGACTCGTCGTTGTCCTCCCAGGCGGCGATCGTCTCCAGGTCTGCGAGCGCGGCCGGCGTCAACACCGGGTAGACCCTCGGGAGGTACCGGACCTCGGTGTCGCCGGGCCCGGGGTCGGGGAGGCCCTCGCTCACGAGCGCGTCGACGACCAAGGTCCGCAACTCGTCCGGGGACGCCGTCCAGATGGCGTCCCCGACCGTCGCCGGGACCTCGGCGCAGAGCACCGTGCGGTCCGTCGGATCGTCGGCGTCGCGGTAGTTCTTCGGCTCGCTCAGGCGCGACACCGGGTTGGCGTCGTCGGCGATGTAGTGGGCGTCGAAGGTCGTCCACTGCGATCGATCCACGACCAGGTAGACGAGCACGAGTCCACGGAACGTCACCCGCTCGGCCGCCGCGAGCACGTCGGCCGGCGCGCCGGAGAGCCGGGCCTGGACGCCGGGCGGGATCGTCGACCACACGTGGCCGGGGTGCAGCTCGGCCCCGCCAGCGGTGCGCACGACGCCGCCGCGCAGGTCGGTCACCTCGACGCCGACCTCGATCGAGGCGCCCGCCTCGACCGCGTCGTCGGCGAGCCGGTCGACGATCTGGCCGAATCCGCGCCTCGGGTAGAGGAACACCGGCCGCCGCCCTCCCCGGGTCGCCGCCAGCCGCCGCAGGATCGCGAGCGGCGAGCCGGCCGAGACTCGTCTCCGGGCCAGCTCGCCCGACAGCTCCTCGGGGTCGATCCCCCAGAGCTTGCGGGCGTAGGGCAGGTGGAAGCGGTCGGCGACCGTCGGCCCGAGACCGGCCCGCACGACCTGCGCGTAGGTGTCGGCCTTCGGTCGGCGCAGGGGGGAGGCCACGGCATCGATCCCGGCCCGGACGGCGAACGACGGCGGGGTACCGGTCAGCAGCTCGGTCGTCTGCAACGGGAACGAGAGCCATCGCCCACCGAGCCGGAGCCGCCCGTTCCGAGGCCGCTCCTGCAGGTCGTCGCCGAGCAACGAGCGCACCCGCCCGATCGCCGCCTCGGAGGCGGCCGGATGGAAGCGGTGGGAGCCGTGATCGACCCGGACACCCGCCACCTCGAAGCTCGCCGCCATGCCCCCGACGACATCGGCCCGCTCCAGCACGGTCACCGCCGCGCCCCGACGGGCGGCATCGGCGGCAGCGACGAGCCCGGCAGGGCCGGCTCCGAGGATCACGACATCAGACACGGCGAACGACGCTATCGACGGCGCACGTGTCCGCCGATCGGGGGACGCTGCGGCTCGCCCGGACGGCCGACGACGCACCGGTGGCCGGTTCGTACGGTCGACCCGTGACCGCGATCGACGAGCCGCCCGCTGCCGACGCCGGAGTCCCGCCCGCGCGCCGCCGACGGCGGGTGGCTCGGTCGTTGCTCGTGGCGATGTTGCTCGTCGGCATCCCGATCGGCCTCCTGGTCGATCCCGAGCCGCTCGTCGTCGTGCCGCTGCTGTTCGTCCTCGTCGTGCCGTTCGAGAAGCTGTTCCCCCGCCATCAGCAGCGCATCCGGCGGCCGCAGCTGCGCACGGACCTCGCCTACGCCGTCGCCGCGCCGGCCTTCGGCGCCGTGACGATCGCCGTCGCCGTGGTCGTCGGGGTCGCCAGCCTCGCCTGGGTGCCAGGCCTCGCGCTCCGGCCGGTCGTCGACCTGCTCTCCGGACCGGCGCGTCTCGTCGCCGCCTTCGTGCTGTTCGATCTGGCGACCTACTGGGTCCACCGGTGGTCCCACGAGTGGCCGATGCTCTGGAAGGTCCACTCGATCCACCACTCGACCCGGCACCTCGACTGGATCAGCGGCCTGCGCGTCCACCCGCTCGACGGCGCGTTGCTCGCCCCACCCTTCGTCCTGCTCCTCGCCGCCGGCTTCGACGCCGAGACCGCCGGTGTCCTCGCCGTGGTCCAACTGCTGCTCGGACTGTTCCTCCACGCCAACGTGCGCTGGCGACTCCGGCCGCTCCAGCGGATCGTGGCGACGCCGGAGTTCCACCACTGGCACCACTCGATCGAACGAGACGCCTACTGCTCGAACTACGCCGTGTACCTCCCCCTCTGGGACCAGATCTTCGGCACGTGGTTCATGCCTCCCGATCGCCGGCCCGAGGCCTACGGGGTCGCCGACCCCGTCCCCGACGACATGGTCGGCCAGCTCCTCTACCCGCTCCGCGGCGAGGACGGTCTCTGGGTCCGGTCGCGGCACCCGCTCCGATCGATCCGCAGCCGGCGGAGCACCCGTCGTGCGCGGCGAGCGGTCGGAGCGGCTCCGTAGCATGGACTCGATGGAGATCGGCCGGGAGCGACTGCTGCGGTGGTCGCTGTGGGCGCTGCCGGTCGGCTTCGTGACCGCCGACGCCGTCGGCATGATCCTGACCTCGGCGGGATGGGCCGAGCTCGAGAACCGCTTCGGTCCGGTCGGCCTGGCCGTCAGCCTGCTCACCTCGGCCGCGTTCCTCGCCCGACGTCGCGTCCCGATCGTGGTCTTCATCGGCGCCGTCGTGCTCACCCCGAGCGCGGCAACGATCTCGCTCGCCACAGCGGCAATGGTCGTGTGCGCCTCATGGGCGATCGGGGCGTGGACCGAACGCCTCCGCGTCGCCTCGATCGTCGTCGCCGGCGTGGCTGCGCTGGTCGGCATCGCGATCGCCGCCGAGGACACCCTGGTCGCCGGCATCGGGGCCGCTGCCTTCATCGCTCTCCCCGCCGTCATCGGCTACGCACTGCGCACCAGGCGGCTCTACGTCGACGAGGTCGAGCAGCGGCTGGAGGCGGCCGAGCTCCGCCGCGAGGACCGCGCCCGTCAGGCCGTCCTCGCCGAGCGGACCCGCATCGCCCGCGAGCTCCACGACGTCGTGGCCCACCACGTCAGCCTCATGGGCGTGCGTGCCGGCGCCGCCCGCACGACGCTCGCCTCGGACCCTCGTGCCACCGAGGACGCGCTGGTCGCGATCGAGGAGTCGTCGCGCCGGGCCGTCGATGAGCTGCGGCGACTGCTCGGCGCCCTTCGCGACGGCGACGACCTCGCCCAGCTGGGACCGCAACCGGGCCTGGGCGAGCTGCCCTCGTTGGTCGACGGCTTCGTCGACGCGGGCCTCGTCGTCGAGCTCGACGTCGACGAGGACACGCAGGTGGATCCGATGACCGCCCTCACCGTCTACCGGCTGGTCGAGGAAGCCCTGACCAACGTCACCCGTCACAGCGCGGCCGACCGAGCCGACGTGCACGTGGGCCTCGACCGCGAGGAGGTCACCGTCACCGTCATCGACCCGGGACCGGGCGCCACGGACGGCCGATCGGGCACCGGGGCCGGGATCGTCGGCATGCGCGAGCGCGTCCTGCTCGCCGGCGGGACGATCGAGGTGGGACCTCGCGACGCCGGCTTCGCCGTGGCGGTGACGCTCCCGCGTCGGAGGCCGTCGTGATCCGGATCGCGCTCGTCGACGATCAGGAGATGATGCGCGCGGCGTTCCGCACCATCCTCGAGGCCGCCGGCCACGAGATCGTCGGCGAGGCGGGCGACGGTGACGCCGCGCTGAACGTCGCGCTCGAGACCCGACCGGACGTCGTGTTGATGGACGTGCGCATGCCCGCACGAGACGGCCTGTCGGCGACGGCGCTGCTCCTCGATCGGCTACCCGAGACGAAGGTGATCGTGCTCACCACCTTCGATCTCGACGAGTACGTCACCGGTGCGCTCGAGGCCGGGGCGAGCGGGTTCCTCCTCAAGAACGCCCGTCCCGAGGAGCTGGTGGTCGCCGTCGCTCGCGTGGCCGACGGCGACGCCGTGCTCGACCCCGCGGTCACCCGTCGCCTCATCGACCGGATGGGTGCCTCGGCCGGCCGGGCAGCGCAACGGGAGCACCCGGAGATCGACCGCCTCACCGAGCGCGAGAAGGACGTCCTCGCCCTCATCTGCGACGGCTGCACCAACGCCGAGATCGCCGACCGACTCGGCGTCGGACCGGCCACCGCCAAGACCCACGTCTCCCGCGTCATCACGAAGCTCGGCGTGCGCGACCGCGTCCAGGCCGTCATCCACGCCTACGAGACCGGCTTCGCCCCGGTCCGCCGGCCGTACTGATTCCCGAGCGGGGACGCCAGGCCCAGCCGGGCATCAACACGGCCGCGCCGCAGCCGCTCCAGCGGCGAGGACCAGCGGAGGAGGCTGGGGCTCCGGGGCCCCAGCCGGGCATCAACACAGCTCCCACGTCGCTGTTCTGCGGGGTTCGCCGTCGACCTGGACCTCACCGGCGGCCGCCAGGTGGAGCAGTGCGGCGTAGACCGTCGCCGCCGCCGGGCGCCACAGCGCCTTGGCCACGTCGGCGTACATCCGCGGGACGAGCTCGGCGATGGTCGCCGGACCCGGTCGCAGCGCTGCACGGATCTGATCGAGGCGCTCCTCGCGGTGGGCGATGAAGGCCCGGACGTGGGCGTGCGGCTCGGTGATCGCCGGACCGTGGGTCGGCCAGTAGACGGCGTCGTCGCGATCGAGGAGCTTGCGGAGGCTGTCGAGGTACTGGCCGAGGTCGCCGTCGGGTGGACCGATGACCGACGTCGACCACCCCATCACGTGGTCGCCGGGAAAGAGCGCTCGCTCCTCGGCGAGCCCGAAGCACAGGTGGTTCGAGGTGTGACCCGGCGTGTGGACCGCCTCGATCGTCCAGCCGGGACCGCTGACGACGTCGCCGTCACCCAGCACCACGTCGGGCACGAAGTCGGTGTCAGCGCCCTCGCGGAGCTCGTCGGCCGGCTTCGGCGGCCTCGACTCCTTCGACTCGGCCGTGCCATCCGCTTCCGGGTCGTCGAAGACGACGCGATCGCCGGGGTCCTCGGGCGGCACCTCGCCGTGGGGGCCGTGACCGTAGGTCGGCGCAGCGACCCCGAGGGCTCGGAGCAGCGCCGCACCCGGGGAGTGATCGGTATGGGTGTGCGTGATCAGCACGTGGCTGATCCGCTCGTCGGGTCCGAGCGCGGCGAGGATCGCGTCGGCGTGCGCCTGGAGGGCGGGCCCCGGGTCGATCACCGCCACCTCGCCCCGCCCCACGAGGTAGGTCCCGGTCCCGAGGTACGTGAACTTCGACGGGTTGTCGGCGACGATGCGACGGATCAGCGGTGATACCTGCACCGCCTCGCCGTAGGTGACGTCGAGCTCTCGGACGAACGGAATCTCGGTCGCCATCGCTGCGTTCCCCTTCCGCGTGACGATCCCCGCCGGGGACCGTCCTACCATCCGGCCCGTTCCCACAGCGAAGGAAGCAGCCATGGCGGTGATCACGGCCGATCTGACCGACACCTATCGGGTCGAGATGAGGACCGACGAGGGACTGGTCTGGCTGGGCGACGAGCCGATCGACGTCGGTGGGAGCAACACCGGCCCGAACCCCTACGAGCAACTGCTCGGCGCCCTCGCCTCCTGCACGCTCATCACCTTGCGGATGGTCGCCACGCGCGAGGGCATCCCGCTCGAGGCGATCTCCGCCAAGTTCTCCTACGACCGGGTCCACGCAGACGACTGCGCGAGCTGCGACGACGACGCCACCGGGTTCATCGACCGCATGACGACCGAGATCTTCCTCGACGGCGACTTCACCGACGACCAGCGCGCCCGGCTCGAGCGGGTCGCCACCCGATGCCCGGTCCACAAGACCCTCGAGCGCGGGATCCACTTCGACGAGACGATCCACGCCGGCTGAGCGGTCCGATGGAGCCGACACCGGTGGGCAAGACCAGGGATGCCGGTTGGCAGATCGGTGTCAGCCGGACCGTCCCGCACGAGCCCGACCGCGTGTGGGACCTCCTCATGTCGCCCGACGGGCTCGCGATCTGGCTCGGTGAGGTCTCGGCCCCACTCGAGGTCGGCGACGGGTACCGCACCGCGGACGGCACCGTCGGCGAGGTTCGCAGCCTTCATCCAGGCGATCGGATTCGTCTCACCTGGCAACCACCAGGCCGCCATACCGACGCCACCATTCAGATCGCCGTCTCGACGGCCGCGACCGGCACCACCGTCCGGTTCCACACCGAGCGGCTCACCGACGGCGACGAGCGCGAGCGGATCCGGGCGCACTGGATCGAGGTCGCCGACCGGCTCCGAGGGCACCTCGACGCGAAACCGAGCCCGTGAGCCCTGATCGGCTCAGCACGGCGTCGGATACCGTCGAGGCGACCGAGACGGGGGTGCGCATGACGGCGGTGCGAGCGGGATCGCGCGACTACGCGGTCCCTGGACCCGAGACCGACGCCGCGGTCGAGGCCGGCCTCGCCGACGGGCAGTGGTTCCAGGCCGAGATCGAGCCGAGCCGGCTCGCCGAGCTGTCGGCCCGGACCAACGGCAGAGCGGCGTTCGACACGACGTTGTGGCTGGCGCTGATCGTCGGCGCCGGGTTCCTCGCCTGGAACCTCCGATCCACGTGGTGGGCCATCCCCGCCTTCGCCGTCTACGGCGCGCTCGTGGGCGGGGCGGCCGATGCGCGGTGGCACGAGTGCGGGCACGGCACCGCGTTCCGAACCGGCGCGCTGAACGACGCGGTCTACGTCTTCGCGAGCTTCCTGCTCGCTCGTCGGCCGCTGTTCTGGCGGTGGTCGCACTTCCGCCACCACACGGACACGATCATCCGCGGTCGCGACGTCGAGATCGCCTTCACGCGACCACCGTCGATCCCGGGCGCCCTGCTCCGGTACACGCACGTCCCGGGTGGACCACTCCTCATGTGGACCAACGTGCGCACGGCGTTCGGGCGGCTGAGCGACGAGGACCGCGACATCGTCCCGGCCGACGACCACCGTCGCCTGATCATCCACGCCCGTGTCTTCACCGCGATCTGGGCGGCGACGGTCGCGGCGGCGATCGTCACCGCCAGCCCCTGGCCGGTGCTGTTCGTCGGCGGACCCACGATCTACGGCGCCTGGCTGCTCGTCTTCTTCGGCATCACCCAGCACGCCGGCCTGCAGGAGAACGTGCTCGACCATCGGCGGTCGACCCGGACCGTCCTGATGAACCCGGTCTTCCGGTTCCTCTACCTGAACATGAACTACCACGTGGAGCACCACATGTTCCCGGCGGTGCCGTACCACCGGCTCCCCCAGCTCCACGCGGAGATCCGAGACCAACTCGCCCCGCCCAACCCCAACGTGGCGCACGCGTACCGAGAGATCTTCCGGGCATTCCGCCACCAGCACGATGATCCCGACTGGGAGATCCCGGATCGGGCGATCCCGGAGGTCCGTGGACGCCGCGGTCGGATCGCTCAGGAGGTGAGCTGGGCGGGAGGCGACGGGCGAACGGACCTCGGTCCGGCCGACCTCGCTCCCGGCGAGCTGAAGGCGGTGCGGATCGACGGGGTCGACTACGTGCTCGCGAGGACCGAGGGCGGCGAGACCGTCCTCGTCGATCGGATGTGCACGCACGGCGACGCCGACCTCGCCGACGGGTTGGTGCTCGGCTGCGAGATCGAGTGTCCCCGCCACAACGGGCGCTTCGACCTGCTCACGGGCGAACCGACCCGGAAGCCCGTCCGTCAGCCGCTGGGCGTCCGGCGAGTGCACGAGACCGACGGGCGCCTCCAGCTCACGATGGACGAGTAGGCCTGCGGCGGCGGGTCAGCCCTCGTCGAAGCCGAACACCTCGTCGAGCGGGACGTCGAAGAACCGGGCGATGAGGAAGGCGACCTCGAGGCTGGGCGAGTACTTGCCCCGCTCG
>JBCDAU010000069.1:0-15474 GCA_039185015.1 Actinomycetota bacterium | reverse complement strand
GCCGTCGTTGTCGGTGTCGATGAGGGGGTCGTTGCAGTCGGGGATGGTGTCGTTGTCGACGTCGATGGTGTCGTCTTGGCCGGGGCAGACGTCGGCGTCGTCGGCGATGCCGTCGCCGTCGGAGTCGATGAGGGGGTCGTTGCAGTCGGGGATGGTGTCGTTGTCGACGTCGATGGTGTCGTCTTGGCCGGGGCAGACGTCGGCGTCGTCGGCGATGCCGTCGCCGTCGGAGTCGGGGTCGATCACGGTCGGCGCGTAGGTGAGGCCGGTGGTGCTGGCGGTGCCGCTGATGCGGGGGATGGCGGTGTCGATGCTGAGGCGGTTGGTGTCGTTGATGAGGTCGTCGTAGGTGGGGTAGGTGACGAAGGTGAAGTCGGTGCCGGCGCCGGGGTCGGATTCGACCTGGAGGATGTAGGCATCGGCGCTGGGGGTGTTCGCGCCCGCCGCGCCGGTCCCCAGGAGCAACGCCGAGATGGCGGCCGTCAGCGTCAGCAGCGTCGCCGCCACGATCCGTCGAGCTGTCATGGTGTTCGCCCGTCCCCGGTCCGCGCCTGGCGGCGGACCCTAGGTCAACGTTCCGGCGCAGGGCGACGATCCGACCGCGTGCGGTGAGCGTCGACCGCGGTCGAGTCGGGCCGGTCAGGTGCCCTTGACGTCCCCATCGGCCTCACTCGCGAACGAAGGGACGTGCAACGTACGGAACTCGTCCGGGACGGGGACCAGCCCGAGTCGGACGTCGTTGCCGGATGCCACGCTCGTCCGGCGAGTGCCGAGCGGGTCGGTGCGCCGAGCGTGTGCATCCGTCCGGTCTACGGCGCGAGGCGGAGGCGAGCCACCGCGGCCAGCGGGATGTGGCGGCGGGGGCCGGTGGGTCCGTCGGCGAGCACGAGCGCGTCGCCGGCGGCCACCAGGTCGCCGGTGACGGGGCCGGCGCCGTCGACCGTCCAGATCGCGACCGGCGGTCGCTCGTCGACGATCGATGCCAGCAGGTCGTCCAGCAGGGGACCGGGTGGATCGACGTCCGGATCCACCCGGAGGTCCGCCGGTGCTTCGAGCACGGCGATCGCTGCGACCCGGACGAGGTCCGTCGGTCCACCGGCCAGGGAGCCGGCGGCGACATCGGTACCGACCGCCGTCGGGACGAAGGACAGGCGCTGGCCGCCGAGCAGCGTGACGGTGACCGGGAGGCGCCGCTCGGCTGCGGCGACCAGGACGTCCACCGGTCCGGCGACCTCATCGGCGATCGCCCGTCGCCGGCCGCGGCGGGCCCGCTCGGCCGCGGCGTCGTCGACGACGAGGTCACGTGCCCGTCGGCTCAGCTCGTCGCCCTCCACGACCCGGCGACGGTACCGCGCCCCGGCCCTGGCCCGACTCCGCGTGCGACGAACCCCGTGGTCGGCGGACCCACCCCGGGGGTAGCCTGGTCCGTCTCGTCCTCGGAGGATCGTGACCGCCACACTCGTCAGCATCGAGGTTCCCGGGAACCACCTGATGACCAGCCTGCTCGGCCAGCGCGATGAGCTGCTGCGTCGCATCGAGGCCGGGTTCGAACACGCCGAGATCCACGTCCGAGGCAACGAGATCACCGTCAGGGGTGCCGACGCCGAGCACGTGGGGCGTCTGTTCCGTGAGCTGGTGACGCTGCTCGAACAGGGCCAGGCCCTCGACGGCGAGATCATCGAGCGCACCATCCAGATGGTCCGTGACGACGAGAGCCCGGCCGAGATCCTCGGCGGCAACGTCATCAAGACCACCGGCGGCCGACAGGTCCGACCCAAGACCGCCAACCAGAAGCGCTACCTCGAGGCGATCGCCGACAACACCGTCACCTTCGGCCTCGGCCCCGCCGGCACCGGGAAGACCTGGCTGGCCGTCGCCATGGCGGTCCGGGCCCTCCAGGCCCGCGAGGTGGCCCGCATCGTGCTCACCCGTCCCGCGGTCGAGGCCGGCGAGCGACTGGGCTTCCTCCCCGGCGACCTCACCGAGAAGATCGACCCGTACCTGCGGCCGCTCTTCGATGCCCTCTACGACATGGTCGACCCCGAGGCGATCCAGCGGATGATCGGGCGAGGCACCATCGAGGTCGCCCCGCTCGCGTTCATGCGCGGCCGCACGCTCAACCAGAGCTTCATCATCCTCGACGAGGCGCAGAACACGACGCCCGAGCAGATGAAGATGTTCCTGACCCGCATCGGCTTCGGCTCCAAGGCCGTCGTCACCGGCGACACGACCCAGGTCGACATCGACCGGGGCCGCAGCAGCCTCCAAGGCCTCGAAGCGGTCATGCGGGGCGTCGACGAGCTCGCTTTCGTCCACCTCACGGGGGTCGACGTGGTCCGCCATCGGATCGTGCAGGACATCGTCGATGCCTACGAGCGGGCGTCCAAGGAGCAGAGGTGAGCGAACCCCCAAGCCGGTCGCGGGTCCTGGTGGCCGACGAGCAGTCCGATGTGGCGCTCGAGGTCGACACCTGGGCCCGCTTGGCCGCTGACGTCCTCACCGAGGAGGGCGTCGATCCCTCGCTGGAGCTCGCGCTGAGCTTCATCCGTCCTGCCGACATCGCCGAGCTCAAGGCCGAGCACCTCGACGGCGACGGCGCCCCCACCGACGTGTTGGCGTTCCCGATCGACGACGAGCCCACGCCGGGTGTCCCCGGCCTGCTCGGCGACGTGCTCGTGTGCCCGGCCGTCGCCCGCGACCAGGCCGAGACCAACGCCGGGATGCGCACGACCCACGACGGCACCCTCGACGCCGAGCTGGCGCTGCTCGTCGTCCACGGTGTGCTCCACCTCCTCGGCCACGATCACGCCGGCGACGAGGACACCGCCGCCATGCGGGCCCGTGAGGAGCATCACCTCACGAGGTGGGCGGCCGCCGGAGCGGCGACCTCGTGAACCCGGTCCTGGCCATCGTCCTCGCCCTGGTGGCGATCGGCGTGTCGGCTGTCCTCGCCCTGATCGAGACCAGCTTCACCCGGCTGGGGGCCGTCGGCGCCCGCGCCCTCGCCGAGACCCATCCCGAGCGCGCGGAGCGACTCGACCCGTTGCTCCAACGGCCCAACCGGGTGCTGGCGCCGGTACTGCTGCTGACCCTGGCGTGTCACATCGTGGCGGCGAGCCTGTTGGCCGTCGTCGCCGTCGATCGCTTCGGTCCGGCCGGTGTCGCCGTCGCCGTCGGGATCGAGATCATCGTCGTGTTCGTCGTGGCCGAGGCGCTGCCGAAGACCTTCGCGTTCAACGAGAGCCTGCGGGTCGCCGGCATCATGTTGCCGGTGGCGTCCGCTCTCGCCCGGCTGCCGGTGCTCTCCCAGCTCTCCCGGGGCCTGCTGTGGGCGGCGGCTGGTCGGGGTGGGGTCGACGGCACGCCCGTCGTCTCCGAGGACGACCTGCTCGCCCTCGCCGAGGCCGCTGCCCAGTCCGAGGCGATCGAGGACGAGGAGCGCTCGCTCATCGAGTCCGTCATCAGCTTCGGCGACACCGTGGCGAAGAGCGTGATGGTCCCGCGGCCCGACATGGTCACCATCGAGGCGACGGCCACGGTCGGCGAGGCCCTCCAGCTGGTCGTCGAGCGGGGCTACACCCGACTGCCGGTCTGCGGCGAGAGCATCGACGACATCGTCGGGGTGATCCTCTCCAAGGACCTCCTCCGGGCCCACCTCGGCGACTGCGACGACAGCCCGGTCGCCGAGTTCGTGCGCAACCCCCACTTCGTGCCCGAGTCCAAGCGGGTCGCCGAGCTGATGCCCGAGATGCGGGTGCAGAAGTTCCACCTCGCCGTCGTGATCGACGAGTACGGCGGCACCGCCGGCCTCGTCACCCTCGAGGACCTGATCGAGGAGTTGGTCGGCGAGATCGTCGACGAGTTCGACGAGGAGGTACCGCTGATCATGCCGGCGGCCGACGGGGCACTGTTCGTCTCGGCCCGCCTGCCCGTGACCGAGGTCGAGGACCTGCTCGGGATGGAGATGCCCGAGGGCGATTGGGACACCCTCGGCGGGCTGTTCTCGGGGCTGCTCGGCCACGTGCCCGAGGTCGGTGAGGAGATCGAGCTCGGCAGCCACGTCGTCCGGGCCGAGGAGGTCGACGGCAACCGGATCGAGCGCCTCCACATCACCCTCGACGCAGTGCCGCAGCCGACCGAGACCCTCGCCGAGTCATGAACGACGACGTCGAGGGCATCGACCTGCCGATCCCGGAGCCGGTGCCCGATCCGGTGCGGCGCTCCGGCTTCGTCACCGTCGTCGGCCGGCCTAACGCCGGGAAGTCGACGCTCATCAACCAGATGCTCGGCCAGAAGGTCTCGATCGTCTCCGACAAGCCGCAGACCACCCGACACCGGGTGCTCGGGGTGCTCCATCGGGACGACGTCCAGGCCGTGCTCGTCGACACGCCGGGCCTGCACAAGCCGGTCACCGCGCTGGGGGAGCGCCTCAACGCCACGGCGAGCGAGGCGCTGTCCGACGTCGACGTCGTGCTGGTGGTGATCGACGCGACCCGACCGGTCGGGACGGGCGACCGGTGGGTCCTCGACCGCACGCCGGCGGATGCGATCGTCGTGCTCAATAAGGTCGACGTCGCCTCCCCGGACCAGATCGCCCAGCAGCTCACTACGCTCGCCGCCGAGGACCGGGCCGCGTACTTCCCGGTCTCGGCCCGCACCGGCGACGGGGTCGCCGACCTGGTCGACCACGTGCTCGGACTCCTCCCGGACGGGCCGGCCTACTTCCCACCCGACGAGGTCACCGACCTCCCCGAGCCTGCCTTCGTCGCCGAGCTCGTGCGTGAGCAGCTCCTGGCCGTGCTGCGCGACGAGCTGCCGTACTCGGTCGCCACACGGATCGCCGTGTGGGAGTGGCCGCATGTGAAGGTCGAGATCCTCGTCGAACGCGATTCCCAGAAGGGGATGGTCATCGGCAAGGGCGGCAAGGTGCTCAAGCAGGTCGGCACCCGGGTCCGCCGGCAGCTCGCCGAGGGTGCCTACCTGGAGCTCCAGGTGAAGGTGCTGAAGGACTGGCAGCGCCGCCCCGAGCTGGTCGACCAGGCCCTCGACCTCGGCGGCCAGTAGCCGCTCGGTCGCTCAGGTGTCGGCCAGGGCAGCGACGATCGGAGCGAAGGCCTCCAGGGCATCGGACTGCACGGTGACGTAGGACCCCTGCCACCGATCCCGTTGCTCCTGCAGCTCCTCGACGAGCTGGTCGACGGATCCGACCAGGGTGTGGGGGCTCGCCAGCAGGGTGTCGGCGTCCATGCCCATGGCCCCGCCGACCTGGGCGGCGACGCCGTCCCGGTCATCGGTGACCATCGTGACGAACTTCAGGATGCTGATCTCGATGTCGTCGAAGCGTTCGCCTGCGGCGGCCCGTACCCAGCTCAGCTTCTCCTCGGTCGCGTCGGCCGACATCGAGGCGATGGCCTCGGGGCCGACGACGCCGGCGCCGACGTTCGGGTTCACGCCGACGATGTCGGCCAGACGGGCCGCGGTGGACAGCACGCGCCTGCCGCCGCCGCCGACGATGATCGGCGGGCCGCCGTCCTGGACCGGCTTCGGCAGGCCATCCAGCTCGGTGATCGTGTAATGCGCGCCGTCGAAGGAGTAGGCGCCCTCCGACCACAGGCCGCGGAGCACCTCGATCGACTCGATCATGCGGTCGATCCGGACGCCCGCCCGATCGTGAGGGATGCCGGTGCCCGTGTAGTCGGTCGTCATCCAGCCGGCCCCGACGCCGACCTCGAGGCGTCCGTCGGTGAGCAGGTCGATGCTCGCCGCCTCCTTGGCCAGCACGGCGGGGTGGCGGAAGTCGTTGGCGAACACGAGGGCGCCGACCCGCAGGTTCTCCGTGACCGCCGCTGCCATCGTCAACGCCGGGATGGGCGCGAGCTGGTCGCCGAAGTGGTCGGGCATGAGCAGGGCCGAGTAGCCGAGGTCCTCGGCCTGCTTGGCCGTGTCGATCCACTCACTGGACGAGGCGGCCTTGGCGGCCATGACACCGAAACGGAACGGGCGGGGGTGGCTCATGCCCTGAGCCTCGCGCACGCCCGCCGATCGGCACGCCAGAAGTCGTCCCAGGCTCCGAACGGACGACCGCTACCGTGCCCCGGATGCCCACCGAGATCACCAGCCTGTGCGTGTACTGCGGCTCCTCGCCCGGTCACGACCCCGTCTACGTCGAGACGGCCAGGGCACTCGGACGGCATCTCGCGGAGCGGAGCGTCCGCATGGTCTACGGAGGGGGAGCGGTGGGCCTCATGGGCCGCACCGCCGACGCGGTCATGGCCGCGGGCGGTGAGGTCACCGGCATCATCCCGGTCGGCTTGTTCAGCCGCGAGATCGCCCACCAGGGCCTCACCGAGCTCGTCGAGGTCGACACGATGCACACCCGCAAGCGGGAGATGTTCGACCGGGCCGACGCCTTCATCGCGCTCCCGGGCGGGCTCGGCACGCTCGAGGAGCTCGCGGAGATCCTCACCTGGTCCCAGCTCGGCGTGCACAACAAGCCGGTCGGCGTGCTCGACGTCGACGGCTACTGGCAGCCCTTCTTCGACCTGCTCGACCGCGCCGTGGCCGAGGGGTTCATGAAGGAGGAGAACCTCGCGCTCCTCGTGCGGGGCACGGACCCGGCCGAGCTGCTCGACGCGCTCGCCGAGCACGATGCCCCGGTGGTCGACAAGTGGCTCGAGCCCGACGAGACCTGATCCAGGCGAGGCAGAACGGAGCGGCATCCGCCCCGTTCTGCCTCATTCGCGAGGGCCTCAGGCTCAGCCGGCCACCGTCGCCATCTCGGGGCCGATCGGCTGGTCGGTGGTGCGGGCGTGGCGGACGATCAACGCCAGCTGGAAGACGGTGATGGCGACGGCGATCCAGGTGATGAACACGTTGGTACCGCTCTGCGCGCCGGCGTTGACGTCTCCGAGCTGCATCACGAAGAGCATGGCGATCGCCGTCAGCATCGAGAAGCGAAGCCGTGAGATCACGGCGATCGACAGGCCGACGAGCACGGCGGTGTTCTTCCCACCCCAGCTCCAGATGAGGAACTCGTTCTCGGGCACGGGGATGTCCATCGAGTCGTAGAAGCTCGACTGATCGCCCAGCGAGATGAACGAGAGCATGGCGTAGATCGCCATCAGGACGAATCCCGGGGCGACGACGACCCAAGGCAGCTTCGGAGTGGTGTGGGTGGGGTTCATGCCGTCCTCCTGACGGGTTCGGTGACGGGTTCGAGGCGAGCGAGGGTCCGCAGGACGAGCACGTCGAGGACCAGCACGGTGATGGCCACCGGCGCGGTGCCGTCGGACTCGGCGAGACCGTTGACGGTGTCGCCGATCTCCCGGCCGAGTGCGCCCGTGAACGACACGAGCAGCGCCGTCCGGGTCCCGAGGGCGACCGCGGCGCCCATCGCGAGCGCGAGGGCGGTGTTGCGGGCGCCCCAACCGCGGGCGAGTCCGGTGGCGTCGATCGCGTCACCTGCGAAGTCGTCGGGTGCCGCGAAGGCGACGAGCCCGATGAGCGTCCCGAACACCGCGAGCAGACCCCCGAGGGCGAGGATCCAGTTCGGCACGCCGTGCCGGTTCGTCCGCCGCAGTCGATCCATCGAGCGCCTCCTCATCCCGCTACACATCGTAGTGCTACACATCGTAGCGCTACGATGTGTAGTGTCAAGCGCTACGGTGGAGGCGTGCCGAAGGAACGGGTGGGCCCGAGTGCTGAGACCAGCGACGCCGTCCTCACCGCGGCCTTCCGGCTCCTCGTGACCGAGGGGATCACGGCGATCACGCCGACTCGGCTCTTCGACGAGACGGGCGTCGCCCGGACCACGATCTACCGGCACTGGCCCCAGCCGTCCGACGTGATCGCGGACATCCTCGCCGGGGCGACCCGGCGCTCCGACGACGACGAGCCCACCGGCGACCTCGAGGCCGACCTGCGCCGCGGCACCAGCACGCTCGTGTTCCGGCTCGCCAACCGGCCGGTGCGCCCGCTCCTCGGCGCCCTCCTCGACGCCGACGTCGGCGGTGAGTCGACGCTCGTGGCGGACTACGTCCGCGGCCTGAGTGCCTCACTGCGAGACGCCATCGAGGCCGGGGTGTCCGGAGGCGAGCTGGTCGACGCTCCGGTGGACGTGCTCGCGTCCGAGCTCGTCGGACCACTGCTCACCCGCGCAGTGCTGCTCGGCATGCCGGTCACCGACGACGACGGTGACCGGGCGGTCGACGACTTCCTCGCCGCCCGCCGCGCCTGAGACTCAGTCGTTCCGTTCTGGGCGGGGTGGGAGCCAGGGCAGGTCCCACTGGGGGTCGAAGGCGTTGCGGGCGATGAGCAGCAGGCCGGTCATCAGCACCCACATCGTGGGCTCGGCCCCGCTCCGCAGCCCCCAACCGGGGTTCCAGTCGAAGACCCAGGCGAACCACTCGAAGATCAACGCCACGGGCACGGCGACGACGATGGCGAGCCGCCGGTTGCGCGTGATGGCGAGGCCGGCGAAGAAGCCGAACACCCCCGAGGCGAACACCGTCGGCAGGTAGACGAAGGTCAGCCCGATCACCGGCGGGATGCCGGTGCCACCGCGAAACCGCGTCCACACGGGGGCGATGTGGCCGAGCACCGCGGCGTAGCCGGCCCAGAGCGCCACCGATTGCCAGGCGGTCAACGCCTGGGCGCTGAACACGGCGATGGGTGAGACGTCGTCGAAGGGATTGGCCGGTGTGCCACCACCGGGAGCGAGCCCGGAGATCACCTGCCACGCGATGTGAGCGGCCAGCACCGCCATCGCCGCCTCGAAGAAGACGACGAGGGTCTCGCCCTCCCGCCCGACGGCGGCCCGATCCGGCTGCTCGGCCGGGTCACGATCGAGGGCCCGGCGCAGACGGGCCCGCCGCCACAGGAGCGCGATCGGGATCGAGCCCAGCAGGTAGCCGAGGAGGACCAGCGGCCCGCTCCACAGCGCGACGGTGGTCACGCCCCGTTCGAACATCGGTGCGACGGTAGCGGCGTCCGCCGTTCAACCCGAGCGCAGCGACCGCAGGAACTGCCGGACCTCGTCGCCGTCGCGCGTTCGCTTCAGGGGTGGCAGGGCGTTGACCAGCTCCCACCGGTACCCGGCCGTGGCGAGTCGTCGATCGAACACGGCGACCGCGCCACGATCGGCTGCGGTCCGGATGAGTCGCCCGGCGCCCTGGGCGAGCAGCATCGCCGCACGAGGGAGATCGATCTCGGAGAACCCGCCCCGGCCGGCGCGCTCGCGTCGCGCCTGGAGGAGGGGATCATCGGGTCGCGGGAACGGGATCTTGTCGATCGTCACCAACGACAGCGTCATCCCGGGCACGTCGACGCCCTGCCAGAAGCCCATGGTGGCGAACAGGCAGGCCTCGTCGTCGGAGGTGAACTGCTCGATCAGCGCCGGCTTGGCCAGCTCGCCCTGGACCAGGATCGGCACGTCGAGCCGCTCGGTGGCGGTCTCGGCGGCGGCCCGCATCGCTCGCCAGCTCGTGAACAGCGCCATCGTCCGACCGCCCGCGGCCTCGATGAGCGAGGTGAGCTCGTCGTGCATCGCCTCCTCGTAGCCGCCGGCTCGTGGCTCGGGCAGGTGGAGCGCGCAGTAGAGGAGCCCCTGGGACTCGTAGTCGAACGGGCTGCCGACATCGAGCTCGGTGTGCTCGTCGTCGGGGAGGCCGAGTCGGTCCGGCAGGCCGGTCGGGATCGTCGCGCTGGTGAGCACGGCGGTGACCTGGGGCCACAGCGCTCCCGCGAGCAGGTCCCCAACGTCGACCGGGGCGAGCCGGAGCGTGGGCTGGGTGGCAGGCCCCTCGACCCAGGCCGCGTGCGTGTCCGGGAGGCGCAACGCCACCTCGACCTCGTCGCGCAACGCGTCGGTGGAGGAGCGGGCGCGGATCCGCTGGGTGTCCAGGTCGTCGTCCCTACGCTCACCGAGCGCCGCCGAGAGGGCCGTGAGTCGGTCCCGGGTGAGCTCGAGCACCGAACGGAGCCGCTCCGGCGTGTCACCGTCGATGCGCCGGTCGACCAGCGGGATGAGCGCATCGGTGAGACGGCTCGCCGCGTCCTCGACCGCATCGGCCGGCGCGGTGTCCTTCAACAGCCGGCGGGCTCCCCGTCCTGCGGCGAGGACCCGGGTCGGCCCGACGCTCGCCCCGGCCGATGACGACACGGTGTCCTCGAGCTGGTGGGCCTCGTCCACCACGAGCACCTCGTGCTCCGGGAGCACCATCCCGCCGGTCGCGACGTGCATCGCGTAGAGGTGCGTGTTGACGATGACGACCTGGGACGCCTGTGCCGCCGAGCGAGCGTCCTCGGCGAAGCAGGTGTCGCCGGACGGGCAGCGGTGCGCTCCCGGGCACTCCCGCGGCGTCACGCTCACCGCCGACCACGCCCGGTTGGACGGCTCCTCGGTCAGCTCGGCGCGGTCCCCGGTGGTGGTGCTCGCCGCCCACTCGACGAGCTTGCGGATCTCAGCGCCCGTGGGGGTCGATGCCTCCCCCTCGAGGTCGAGATCGAAGTCGAGGCCGGCCTGCGCCGCCTGCTCGTCGGCCGCTCCCATCTCCACGAGACGCTGGCGGCACAGGTAGTTCGACCGGCCCTTCAGGACCGACACCACGACCGGTTCGTCGAGGTGCTCGGCGAGGAAGGGCACGTCCTTGTCGGCCAGCTGATCCTGGAGCGCCTTGGTCGCCGTCGCGACGACCGCCCGCCGGCCCGATCGCAGGACCGGCACGAGGTAGGCCAGCGACTTGCCGGTCCCGGTACCGGCGGCGACGACCAGGTGGCGACCGTCGTCGATCGCCGAGGTGACCGCCTCACACATGTCGAGCTGGCCGTCGCGACGCTCGCCTCCGCCGGGCAGGCGGGTGGTGATCGCCTCCAGGACGGTTCGGTCATCGGCCACCGGCCGAGCGTACGCGCGACCTCGCGCCCCGACGTGGGTGCCTCGCAGCGAGGAAGCGATAGCTTCGATTCTCGGATGGATCTCTCCGACATCGACCCCACTCGGATCCCCCGACACGTCGCCTGCGTCATGGACGGCAACGGCCGGTGGGCGGAGCGACGTGGACTCAAGCGAACCGACGGACACGCGGCCGGTGAGGAAGCCCTCTTCGACGCGGTCGAGGGCGCTCTCGAGCTCGGGATCCAGTGGCTGACCGTCTACGCCTTCTCGACCGAGAACTGGCGGCGGCCCAAGGACGAGGTCAAGTTCCTGATGGGCTTCAACGAGAGCCTGCTGCTCCGGCGGAGCCAGGAGCTCCACGAGCTCGGCGTCCGGGTGCGGTTCATCGGCCGGCGCAACTGGCGGGTCCCCAAGCGGTTGATGCGACGGATGGACGAATCGATCGAGCTGACCAGGGACAACTCGAAGCTCACCTTCACGATCGCCTTCAACTACGGGGGCCGGGCCGAGATCGTCGACGCCGTCAAGCAGCTCGTGGCCGCCGGCGCCGGACCCGACGACATCAGCGAGAAGGCCATCGCTGCCCACCTGTACGACGCCGAGATGCCCGAGCCCGACCTCATGGTCCGCACCTCCGGCGAGTTCCGCATCTCGAACTTCCTGCTCTGGGAGCTGGCCTACAGCGAGCTGGTCTTCACCGACACCCTCTGGCCCGACTTCCGCCGCGAGCACCTCGCCGATGCCGTGCGCGAGTACCAGGCCCGATCCCGCCGCTTCGGCGGCCTCGACGACTGAGGGATCGACACCGTGGCCCTCTACCGCGACGAGGGGGTGGTGCTGCGCACGATCAAGCTCGGCGAGGCGGATCGGATCGTGACGATCCAGACCCGGGACCGGGGCAAGGTCCGTGCGGTCGCCAAGGGCATCCGCAAGACCTCGTCGCGGTTCGGTGGCCGGCTGGAGCCGACCTCACACGTCTCGCTCCAGCTCTACGAGGGGCGTGAGCTCGACACGATCACCCAGGTCGAGTCCCTGGAGGCGTTCCGCCTGCTACGCGAGGACCTCGACCGACTGTCCCGGGCGTTGACCCTGCTCGAAGCGGTGGATCTGGTCGGTCAGGAGCGGCAGGCCGACGAACGTCTGCTCGACATGCTGCTCGGCGCGCTCCGTGCGCTCGAGCGGCGGGAGTCGCCGACGCTCGTCCCGGCCTTCCTGTTCCGCCTGCTCGCTCACGAGGGTCTCGCTCCGGAGGTCGGCGCGTGCGTGGAGTGCGGCCGCGAGGACGACATCGTCGCCTTCGACCATGCGTCCGGCGGGGTCCTGTGCGTGGAGCACCGGCGGGGCGTGACCCTCGCCCCCGGCGCCCATGCGCTGCTGCGCGACGTGCTCGGCGGCCGGCTCGGCGCCGCGCTCGACGCCGAGCCGTCGCCGGCCACCCAGGAGCTCGACAACCTGGCGACCCGCTGGTTCGAGTTCCACGTCGACCGCCGCCTCCGATCGGGGCACGTGCTCAGCTGAGCTCCTCGGCGGTCCGAGGTACCTTCATCGCGCGTGCGCTTCTCGACCTCGGGCTCGATCGAGCGGCTCGACCTCGGCCCGCTGCTCGCGCTGGTACCACCGTTGCTCGCCGAGTGGGCTGGTCTCCGCTTCGACGACGGTCACCCGGTCAACCCGCTGAGCGGGCTCGCCGAGGCCTCGGTCACCCTCGTCGAGGGACGTCACCGTCATGAGGGAGCCCGCTACCGCATCGTGACCGAGCGGCTCGCAGGCGAGATGCCCCACCACCTCAACCCCGAGGTCGATGAGCAGATCGCCGAGCTCCGGCGCCGGCGCGGCATGCGCCCGATCCCGATGATGACCAGCGCGCAGCGCCGCCAACGGGCCAAGGAGCTCATCGGCACGGTCGAGTCCACCACCGAGGTCGTCCTGGTCAGCGATGACCGGACGGGGCTTCGTTTCGTGGTCACCCGCGTCGAGGACGACCAGATCTACGAGGTCGACATCGAGATCGGCCTCGACGGCACGCCGACGATGTCAGCGGAGCTCCGACGCGCCGAGTTGTCCGCCGACGCCGGCCGGCTCGAGCGGTGGTTGGCGGCGTGGCTCCTCCCGAACGACGGTGCCGTCAGGGCAGATCCGGGCCCCCTCCTCGGCGAGGGGGGCTGCGCGCTGCGGGGCAGCGTGCGCACTCGGAGGTTCCGTGTCGCGGGTCGGGTGTTCGTGGCCCGTTCCGGCGACGTGTGGCTCGTCCGTGCGAGGGGTTGGGTCATCCCGCGCGGTCTCGCGCTCCTCTTCGCGCCGTTCCTGTGGGTGCCGGCTCGTCGTGCGGGCCAGCAAGCGATCGAACGCGCCTGGGCGGATCTGCCGAGCCGGTGGGAGCAGGCCGCACATGACCTCCGCGAGCTGGCGACCTCGCTGGAGGAGCTCGGCCCCGAGGCGGTGGTGCGTCAGGCCCTGTGGGGCGGCGAGCGCTCGTAGTCGGGCCGTTGTCCGTATCGGGTCCGTCCGTCGCTGCAGTCGGTGCCGTCACGGGTCGATGCCTGGTCCATGCGAGCGAGAGGTCTGCCCTTCCTGGTGGTGGCGTTGCTGCTGGCGATGTTGTCGCCGGTGCTGCCCGCCTCGACGGATCCGCCCGAGGTCGGTGCGGCCGCAGCCGTCGACGTGGTCACCCCGTCGTCGGAGTTCGTCGAGCTGCTCGAAGCCGACGACCAGGCGCAGCCGGTCCGGATGAACAAGCTGCGCAACTCGACGCTGCGGCGCTTCAAGCACTTCGGTGATGGTGAGGGCATCGACGTCGCGCTGATCGACACCGGCGTGAGCCCGGTCGCCGGTCTCGACGACGGGCGGGTGCTCCACGGCCCCGACCTCTCCAACGAGGGGCACATCCCGGAGCTCGCCTACCTCGACTCCTACGGACACGGCACCCACCTGGCCGGCATCATCGCCGGTGACCGAGCCGGGAACGTCGGCTTCGCCCCGGAGGCCCGGATCATCAGCGTCAAGGTCGCCGGCCGTGACGGCATCACGACCGTGCCCCAGGTCGTCGCGGCCATCGACTGGGTCGTCGAGCACCGCGATCGCGACGGGCTGAACATCCGGGTCCTGAACCTCTCGCTGGGACTCTCCGGCGTCCCGGATCACGAGGGAGACCTGCTCTCGGCCGCGGTCGAGCGGGCGTGGGACGCCGGCATCTTCGTCGTCGTCGCCGCCGGCAACGACGGGCACACCCAGGATCACCTGGACAGCCCGGCGATCAGCCCGTTCATCCTCGCCGTCGGCGCCTCCGACACGACGAGTGGCCGCCGGGCCACCTGGACCATCCCGGCGTGGTCGGCCACGGGGAACGGCGAGCGTGATCCCGACCTGGTCGCCCCCGGCCGTTCGATCGCCTCGTACCGGGTTCCCGGGTCGACGATCGACCAGCTCGCCCCCGGCGCCCGCTTCGGCGACGACCTGTTCCTCGGCTCCGGCACATCACAGTCCGCCGCCGTGGCCACCGGTGTCGCCGCCCGTCTCCTGAGCGTGCTGCCGGAGATGACCAACGAGGACCTCAAGGCGACCCTCTCGTCTGGTACCCGCAACATCGATGCGCCTCGCAGCCGTGGCGGAGGCGGCTACCTCGACGGCCAGCGGACCATCAACCGCATCTACATGTGGGTGCCGCAGCAGCTGCACCGACGGGCGGCGGGCGAGGGCCAGGGCATCCTCGCCCCGAGCGGCGCCACCTGGTCCGGTGGGCAGTGGAACGGCGCGACCTGGTCCGGTGCCACCTGGAGCGGCGCCGTCTGGTCGGGTGGCACCTGGTCGGGTGCGACGTGGTCGGGTGCCACGTGGAGCGGTGCGACCTGGTCGGGTGCGACGTGGTCGGGTGCCACGTGGAGCGGTGCGACCTGGTCGGGTGCGACGTGGTCGGGTGCCACGTGGAGCGGCGCCACGTGGAGCGGTGCGGGCTGGGACCTGTGAGGCGCCGCGGAGTGCGTTGGGCGTGAGCGAGCCCGGGGCGATCGGCCCCGGGCTCCTTCGCGTGTGGTTCGACATCGTCGGGGAACGCGAGCACGGGTCACCGGGTTCAACAACGGGTGCGTCGGTCGTTCCTGTTCGTGCTCGCGCTCCTCGCCGCCTGTGGCGCTGACGAGGCGGCACCGACGACACTCGCCGAGGGATCGCTCACCGAGCGCTCGACCGCGGACGCCCCCATCCCCGCGTCGAGCATCGGCATCCCGGACCGATCGATCGCCGAGGTCGAGCTGGGCGACGTGCACTTCGACACCTTCGACGGCGGCTCGATCTCGTTGTCGGAGGCGGACGACGAGACGATCCTCGACCTCGTCGACCGGATCATCCCGCTCACCGATCCGCCGACGGTCGGGGTCGACGAGTTCGACCTGATCGGCGACGACGAGCTCGTGCTCGTCTACGTCGGCGAGGACGGCTCCGCCACCGCCTGGCCGCACCGCATCCTGAACTTCCACGAGATCGTGAACATCGTCGTCGATGGTCGGCCGGTGCTGATCTCGTACTGCCCGCTGTGTGGCAGCGGTGTGGTGTTCGACCGGACCGTCGACGGCGAGGTCCTGTCG
>JBCDAU010000068.1:0-16146 GCA_039185015.1 Actinomycetota bacterium | reverse complement strand
GACTTCGTGCTGTCGAACTTCGCCAACGCCGGCCTGCTCAAGATGGTCGTCCTGACCCAGTACAAGAGCCACTCGCTCGACCGGCACATCTCGCTCACGTGGCGGTTCTCACCGACCCTCGGTTCCTACGTGACCTCGGTGCCGGCGCAGATGCGGCGGGGCAAGCGCTGGTTCCTGGGCTCGGCCGACGCCGTCTTCCAGAACTTCAACCTCATCAACGATGAGCAACCGGACATCATCGCCGTCTTCGGCGCCGATCACGTGTACCAGATGGACCCCCGGCAGATGATCCAGCACCACATCGAGAGCGGCGCCGGCTGCACGGTCGCCGGACTCCCGGTGCCCCGCCATGAGGGCACCTCGTTCGGGATCATGGACGTCGACGAAGCGGGCCGCATCACCGACTTCCTCGAGAAGCCGGCCGACCCGCCGGGCCTTCCCGGCGAGCCCAACCTCTGCCTCGCCTCCATGGGCAACTACGTCTTCACGACCGAAGCCCTCCTCGACGTGCTGACCGTCGACGCCGAGGACGACTCGTCGGCCAAGGACCTCGGCGGCGACGTCATCCCCCGCATGGTCCAGGCCAACGACGCCGCCTACTACGACTTCCGCCTCAACCGCCTGCCCGGTCTCGAGGAACGGCAGCAGGGCTACTGGCGCGACGTCGGGACCACCGAGGCCTACTACGACGCCCACCTCGACCTGCTGTCGCAAGCTCCGCTGTTCAACCTCTACAACTCGGCCTGGCCGGTGCACTCGTACCAACCGCCGCTCCCGCCGGCGAAGCTGGTCCGCGGCGGGGGCGGTTCGGTCGGCCGAGCCGAGGACAGCCTGGTCGCCTCGGGATCGATCATCAGCGGTGGCGCCGTGTTCGGTTCGATCCTGGCCCACGAGGCGTGGGTCGGTGATGCCGCCTACGTCGAGGACTCGATCCTCTTCGACGGCGTCCACGTCGGCGCCGGCTCCCGGATCCGTCGCTGCATCATCGACAAGGGCGTGCAGATCCCTCCCGGGACGGTCATCGGCCACGATCGCGAGGCCGACCAACAGCGCTTCCACGTCAGCGAACAGGGCATCGTCGTCCTCGAGAAGGGCTACCGGTTCGACAGCTGAGGGTCAGACGCGAACGGCGCTGGTCCGGCCACACGGGCGCATCCTCCGGGGGCTACGGTGCGAGTGGTGCGTCGTGTCGTGGTCCTCGTGGTGGTGCTCGGGCTGCTCGCCGCCTGCGCCGACGACGACGGCTCGTCCACGGAGGCGACCGACGACCCACCGGCGACCACCGCGGCCGCCGACGACACGGTCGCTCCGGCTGCGACGCCGGCGCCGACGACCGCAGCTCCGGCCATCGCAGCTCCGGCCACCGCGGCTCCGACGACCGCCGCAACACCGACCACGGCCGCGGTCCCCAGCGACGAGATCGAGCTCCCCGCCGAGATCGTCGACGCGGTGCAGTTCTCCGTCGCCGGTCCGTATCGGGCCGGGGTCCGGACGCTCGAGACCGCCGACGGGACGCCCGTCGAGGTCTGGTACCCCATCGACGCGGCGACCGAGGGCGAGGGCGAGGTGTACTCCCTCGCCGAGTGGACGCCCGAGCTCGTCGTCGCCTTCATCGGCGAGGACCGCATCCCCGAGGTGCTGTCGTCGGCGGTGCGTGACGCCGAGCCGATCGATGGGCGATTCCCGGTGGCCGTCTTCAGCCACGGGTTCGGTGGTTTCCGCGTCCAGAGCGCCGAGATCACCGCCAGCCTCGCGTCGTGGGGCTTCGTCGTCGTCGCTCCGGACCACGACCACCGCTCGCTGGAGGCCGTCCTGCTCGGCGGGGTGACCGAGGGCGACGACGTGGCCGATCTGGTCGCCGCCCGCGATGCGGTCCTCGCCGCCCCCGAGCTCGGAGCGGTCGTCGCCAACGGCCGGACGGTCGCCTTCGGGCACTCCGCCGGGGCCAGGGGCTCGGCCGAGGCGGTCGCAGCGCTCGGTGCCGTCGCCTGGGTCGGTATGGCGCCCGCGGGGTTCCCCGCCGGGACCGACGCAGTGACGACGGTCATCGCCGGTGGGGATGACGCGCTCGTCGATCTCGCCGAGGTCGAGGCGGCAGCGGCCGATGCCGACCACGTCGCCGTGTTCGCCGACGCCGGACACCAGGCGTTCAGCGACTTCTGCGTCCTCCGAGGTGAGCCGCTGCCGGTGCTGGCCGCCGAACTGAACGTCCCGATCCCCGAGGAGCTGGTGCTGCTGGCGACCGACGGCTGCGAGCCCGGCCAGCTGCCCTCGACCCAGGCCGCGCCGGCGGTCGAGCACCTCACCGTCGCCACGTTCCGAGCCGGCCTCGGCATCGGCGACGTCGAGGCGCCCTTCGCCCCCGACCTCCTCGCCGAGTTCGCCGACCTGGGTCTCGAGGTCCGCTCCGCCGAGTGACAATGGGCCGATGGATCTCGACATCGCCCTCGCCTTTGCCGCACCCCGCACCCACGGCACGCTCGTCACCATCAAGCGCGACGGACGGCCGCAGCTGTCCAACATCGCCTACACGCTCGACGGCTCCCGGGTCCGCATCTCGGTCACCGACGACCGGGCGAAGACCCGGAACCTGCGTCGTGATCCTCGTGCGTCGATGCACGTCGGCGGCGACCACTTCTACGCCTTCGTCGTGCTGGAGGGCACCGTGTCGATCTCGGACGTGACGACCGAGCCGGGGGACGCCGTCGGTCGGGAGCTGGCCGAGATCTACGAGACCATCGCCGGCGCACCCCATCCCGACTGGGACGAGTTCCACCAGGCCATGGTGAGCGAGGGCCGAGTGGTGCTCACCTTCGACGTCGAGCGGGCTTACGGGATGATCGGCGGCTGACTAGATCGACGCGCCCTCGGGGCGTTCGGAGCCGCCGTTGTCGCGCCGCCGGTCGAGCCGCTCCGATCCGGCGTCCATACCCGGGAGCTGCGGGGCGATGGCGTAGCCCTTGGCTGCCGCGATCTCGTGGACGAGCTGCTCGACCTCGGCCCACGAGTGCGCCCGGGGTCCGGGGAGCCCGTGGTTGTACGGCTGGTCGAAGACGATGACGTCGTTGCCGGCGCCCCGGAGCGCCTCGACGTTGTGCGGGGCGTCATCGATGTAGAGGTCGGCCTGCACCTCGGACTTGGCCCCGAGGAAGCAGAGGTCGCGGTAGGGGATGCGGGCGGTATCGAGCCACTCGACGGTGTCGGCGGCGGCGACGGCGTGTCCCCAGTTGATGTAGAGCCGGTGGGTGACGACCCGGATCCAGACCCCACCGTCGGAGAGGCGCCACAGCGTCTCCGCGCACCCGTCGATCACCGGCATGTTCCGGAACATCCGCTGGTCCATGACGGCGAGGCGGTGGTAGCGCTCGAAGTCGCCGTCGGCGAACCCCCATTCCGAGAAGCTCCAGCTCCGGGTCAGCGGCAGCTCGTCGGGGGCGATGCCCCGGTCGGCGGCCACGATCTCCCGGAAGGCACCCGTGTGATCCGCGCAGACGCCGTCGAGGTCGACACCGAGGACGAACCCGCTGCGGTCAGCCACCCAGCCGACCGTACCCAGCCAGGCAGCGATCGTGGGTGCACTCGGGCACGTCGAGTCCGAGCTGGTCGCGGAGGGCGCAGAGGGGCAGGCCGATGATCGCGCCGGGGCAGCCCTCGGTCGACGCGACGAAGTCGGCGGCCCGGTCCTGGAGCTCGAGCCCGGCGGCCTTGTCGTCGGCGGCGCCGGTGCCGACGTAGGCATCGATCTCGTCGTCGGTGAGCTCGCGGAGGTGGACGACGGCCGACACGGCGCCCGCCGCCTGCCGACCGGGTTCGACGAGGGCGACCCCGCTCGTGATCAGGCACGACCGGCCGGACAGGCGATGCAGCATGCGACGGGCGTCGTCCCGATCGGCGGGCTTGCCGAACGAGTCGCCGTCGACCGCGGTCGTGGTGTCGGCCCCGAGGACGGTGGCACCCGGTCGCCGCGCGGCGACGGCCGACGCCTTGCGGAGCGCGACCTCGGTCGCCTCGATGACGGGGTCGTCCGTCTCGACGGTCTCGTCGACACCGGACGGGTCGACCTCGTGCCCGAGCCCGGCGAGCTGGAGGATGGTCCGTCGCCGAGGTGACGCCGACGCGAGGATCAGCACCGGGTCAGTGTGGCGGGCTCGGTCGGTGGCCGGTTGACAGTTCGCCCACCTTGAAGCGACAGCGGCCATCTCGAACCGGTGTCGAGTGGCTGCTGTCGCTCCGATGTGGGCAGAACACGTGCGCGGCGGAGTGGTCTGGGCTCCGGAAGAGGTCGCAGGCCCGGCGGCTGGTCGGCATCGAGCGGATCGTCGGCCGCCGCCCCGGCTCCGGTGCCGACCGCTGGATCGTTCGTGGCCTGCTCAGCTGCCGGTCCAGTTGGGTGGGCGCTTCTCGGCGAAGGCGGTGGCGCCCTCGACCGCGTCCTTCGAGGAGAAGACGTCGCCGAGGATCGGTCCCTGCATCTCCCAGAACTCATCTTCGGTGCGGCCCTGCATCTCGATGAGCAGCTTCTTGGAGGCAGCGAGCCCGAGCGGGGCGTTCCTGGCGATGCGCTCGGCGAGCTCGACGGCGGTGTCGACGGTCGTGCCCGGCTCGACGACCCGGTTGACGAGGCCGTACTCGGCCGCCTGCTCGGCGGTGATCGGATCAGCGGTGAGCGCCATCTCCATCGCGACGCCGTACGGCACGCGGCGAGGCAGGCGGAGCAGGGCGCCCGCGCCGGCGAACAGCCCGACGCCGACCTCGGGGATGCCGAAGCGGGCGCCGGCGGCGGCGACGACCAGGTCGCACGAGAGCGCGATCTCGAGTCCGCCGGCGAGGGCGAAGCCCTCGACCGCCGCGATGAGCGGCTTGTCGCAGGACTGCTCGACGATGCCGGCGAAGCCGCGACCCTCGATGTTGGGCATGCCGCCCTCGACGAAGGCCTTGAGGTCCATGCCGGCCGAGAACCCCTTGCCGATGCCGGTCAGCACGCCGACCGAGAGGTCGCCGTCGGCGTCGAGGGTCTCGAGCGCGGTGGCCATCTGCTCGGCGAGCGCTCGGTTGACCGAGTTGCGGGCCTCGGGCCGGTTCATGCTGATGACGAGGACCTTGCCCCGTCGCTCGGTCAGGATCTCATCGGCCATGGGCTTCCCCTCCGGTGGCGTCGTGGGACGGACGGTAGTCCCGGAGGTCCGGTCGGCACGACCCGAGGATGCGCAACCCAAACGTTGCGTATACTCGGGACATGCACCCCTTTCGCTTCGGGATCAACGATCGTCTCGTCGAGTCGGCCGACGAGTGGCGAGCGCTCGCCCGGCGGACCGAGGACGAGGGCTTCGACACGCTGCTCGTCGCCGACCACCTCGCCGAGCAGCTGTTGGGACTGACCCCGCTCGTGACCGCAGCCGAGGCGACGTCCTCGCTCCGGGTGGGGACGTTCGTGCTCAACTTCGACTTCCGCCATCCGGTCGTGCTCGCCCGGGAAGCGGCGACGCTCGACCTCATGATCGACGGTCGCCTCGAGCTCGGGCTCGGCGCCGGGCACATGGCCCACGAGTACGAGTCGGCCGGGATGCGCTTCGATCCCGCATCGACCCGGGTCGCACGGTTCGCCGAGCACGTGGAGATCATCCGCAGGCTCTTCGACAGCGAAGAGCTCACCTTCGACGGTGAGCACCACACGGTCACCGAGCACCGCCTCGTCCCCGACCGGCGGCCATCGCTCCTCGTCGGGGGCAATGGCACACAGGTGCTGCGGACCGCGGGTCGGTTCGCCGACACCGTGGGCTTCACCGGCTTCCGCGTGGTCGACGGCGCGACCGACATCGAGACCACCCACGTGAGCCGAGCCGGGCTCGCCGACCGCATCGCCGTCGTGCGTGAGGCGGCCGGTGACCGATTCGCCGACCTCGAGCTCAACGTGCTCGTCCAGCGGGTCCACATCGGACCCAGCCCGGAGGCGGCCGCCACCGAGCTCGCCGAGGGCATGCCGTTCCTCGACGCCGACGGTGTGTTGGACAGCCCCTTCTTCCTCGCCGGGACGACCGCCTCGATCGTGGAGGAGCTACAGGGACTGCGCGACGAGCTCGGGGTGTCGTACGTCGCCACCCACGCTCCGAACCGGGATGCGATCGCCCCGGTCGTCGCCGCGCTCGCCGGCACCTGAACGGCGCACCGTCCACGGACGTGCGGCCGGGTGCAGCGCGGCGATCGCCACCACCGCGAACCCACCCACGGCATCGAGCCACCAGTGGTTGGCCGTCGCCACGATCACGAAGGTCATGATCGCCGGGTGCAGGAGCGCCCATCGCCGGCACCGGCCCTGGCACACCGCCATCAGCCCGAGCGCGACCACGAGCGCCCACCCGGCGTGCAGCGACGGCATCGCGGCGATGCGGTTGGCCTCGTCGGCGGTGAGCGATCCCGAGGCATAGACCGACGGTCCGAACTCGGCGACCGTGTCGACGAAGCCGAGATCGGGGCGGAGCCGCGGCGGGGCCAGTGGGAACAGCCAGTGGATCACCATGCCCAGCGCCGTCGAGCCGACCAGCAGGTTGCGGAACGGCCGGTAGACGTCGTGACGGAACAGGTACAGCCCGGCCATCACGAGCAGCATCAGGTGGAAGTGGCCGTAGACGTAGTACCGGTTGACCACCCCGACGAACAGCTCGGATCGGACGCTCCAGGCGTTGACGGGCTGCTCGACGAGCAGGCCCATCGCGCCCTCGATCGACCGGATCAGCTCCAGGTTGTCGAAGGCGGTCGGTACCTGGTCGCGCACGAGGTACCGCACCCACCGATACAGCACGAACAGCGAGGCGAGCACCCCGACCTCGGCCGCGAGCCGCCAGCCCCACCTGCTCGTCCACCAGTGGGCGACTCGCGCCGTCCCACCGTGTCGGACCCCGCCCTCCAGGATCTCGATCACACGCCACCTCCGGAGCGTCGTTGCTCCGCCTGCGCGACCGGCACGCTACCCCGTCGTCATCTGATCGTCATGTGGATTCCCTCGGCTACCGTCCGCCCGGGAGCGAGGGCCGGGAGGGAAGCACATGGACGTCCGATCGCTGATGCGTCGGTCGGCGAGGTACCACGCCGACCGCGTCGCCGTGGTCCACGGTGAGCGTCGTGTGTCCTTCGCCGACGCGTGGGAACGGGGCTGCCGCGTGGCCAACGGCCTGCGGGGGCTCGGCCTCGACTCCCAGGACCGGATCGGCGTGCTCGAGATCAACAGCGTCGGCGCGGCCGACCTGTTCGCCGGAGCGGCTGCCGCCAACCTCGTGAAGGTCCCGCTCTATCCGCGCAACCGGCGCGAGGCCCATGTGCACATGCTCTCCCACACGGGCTGCCGGGCGCTGGTGGTCGACGGTGCGCTCGCCGACGAGGCCGAGGGACTGCTCGATGCGGTGCCCTCGCTCGAGCACGTCGTCGTCCGCGACGACGGCTACGAGGACTGGTTGGCGGCGCAGGACCCGACCGATCCCGATCCGGCGGTGGACGCCGACGACCACCTGATCATCCGCCACACCGGCGGCACCACCGGACTCCCCAAGGGGGTCGCCTACACCCACCGCTCGTGGCTGGCAGCCGGCCGCGACTGGTTCTACCTGTTCCCTCCTGTCGAGCCCGGCGACGCCTGCCTGCACGTCGGCCCGATCTCGCACGGCTCGGGCTACTTCTTCGTGCCGATCTGGCTGGCCGGCGCCACCAACGTGCTGCTCGACCACTTCGACCCCGACCTCGTGCTCGACACCTGGGAGCGCGAGTCGATCGGGTACGGCTTCATGGTGCCGACGATGCTCAACTCCGTCGTCCGGCACCCCGCCATCGAGGACCGGGAGTTCCCTGCGCTCAAGTGCCTCCAGATCGGCGGGTCACCGATCGCCGATGACACCGCCCGCCGAGCGCACGACGTGCTCGGCGATCGGCTCTGGCAGGGCTACGGCCAGACCGAGGCCGTGCCCGTGGCGATGATGGGCCCGGGCCAGTGGTTCGCCGCCGTCGAGGGCAGCGAGCCGCTCCGCTCCGCCGGCATGCTGCTCCCCTTCGCCGACCTCGAGATCCGCGACGAGGAGGGCAACGAGGTGCCCGTCGGTGAGTCGGGCGAGATCGTCGTGCGCTGCGACGGCCAGATGTCCGGGTTCTGGGAGGACGCCGACGCCACGGCGGAGCGGATCGTCGACGGGTGGGTGCGCAGCGGTGACATCGGTCGGGTCGATGCGAACGGCTACCTCTACGTGCTCGACCGGGCCGGCGACATGATCATCTCCGGCGGGTTCAACCTCTACCCGGCCGAGATCGAGAACGTCCTGACCGAGCATCCGGACGTCGTCGAGGCCGCGGTGTTCGCGGTGCCCAGCGATCGGTGGGGTGAGAGCCCGCGGGCGGTCTGCACGGTCGTCGACGGGTCCACGGTCACCGGCGACGAGCTGGTCGCGCTCGTCGGCGAGCGGCTCGGGTCGTACCAGCGACCCGTCGCCGTCGACCTCACCGCCGACCCGCTGCCCAAGAGCCCGGTCGGCAAGATCATGCGCAAGCAGCTCCGCGAGCCCCACTGGGCCGGGCACGACCGACGCGTGTCCGGGAGCTGAGGCGGGTCAGGACCCCGGGTCGTCGCTGACCGAACCGCTCCACGTCACCAGGTGCTTGGTGATCTGCAGCCGCTCGGCACCCGCCCTGCCGATGAGCTCACCCACCGCCTTCGTGTGCGGGAAGGTGAAGTGCTCGATCAGATCTTCGTTCGACCGCCACTCCTCGACGATCCGCACGATCGACCCGTCGAAGGGGTCGGGCAGGAACGAGTACTCGATGCAGCCCTCCTCCTCCCGGGCGGCCTCGATCATCGGACGGGCCTCCTCGAGGAGGGCGGTCCGCTGCTCGGCCGGCACGGAGATGGCTCCGACGATGACGATGCGACTCATGCCCGGAGCCTCGCACGCGGGCGCTCCGGCCCGCCGCTCGACCGCCGTGACGTTCAGCCGAGCGCCCGGCGCAGCACCTCGGCGAACGCCGGCGCCGTGGCCTCGAGCGGGATGAGACCGTCCGGGATCCGCTCGACGCTCACCGCTCCGGGGAGCCGGGCGACGAGCTCCTCGGTGTGGACCGAGGCGAACGGATCCTCACCGTGCTCGACCACCGTGACGGCACAGCGGATCTGCCCGATCGTCTGTTCCATCTCGTAGGCGCCGACGGCGAGGTGGCCCTCGGCCGGGTCGGTCGCCCGGAGCGCATCGACGATGAACCGGTCCAGCAGGTCGGTCCGTCCGCCGTAGAAGGGCGCCCGTTGCGCCCAGAGCGCGCCGAGGTGATCGCCGGTCGACGAGCGCACGACGGTGTCGACCGGGGTCCTCTCGGCCCGGGCCGCGCGGGCGGCGGCGTCGACCCACGGCGTGGAGGAGAGGACGAGCTGCGAGATCAGCTCGGGTCGCCGAGCGGCGAGATCGACGGCCACGACACCGCCGGTGTGGTGGCCGCACGCGGCGACGGGGCCGAGCCCGAGGTGTTCGAGCACGGCGGCCGCGGCGTCGGCGTAGCGCTCGATGGACGGTCCGTCAGGATGCGGATCCGACGCCCCCATGCCGGGGAGGTCGACCGCCACGAGGTGGTACTCGTCGGCGAGCAGGTCGATGACCTCCCGGAACTCGTCCCAGCTGCGCGGTGTCTGATGGAGCAGCAGGACCGGTCTCCCGACCCCGGCTCGCACGACGTGGACACGACCGACCGGGGTGGGTACCCAGCCGGTCGTGGGAGCGGTCATCGGAAGCGCTGTCGGCGGCGTCAGGACGCCGTCGTCCTGGCCTCGAGGTCGTCGATCAGCGAGCGGAGCCGCACAGCGAGATCACCATCGGCCGCCTCGAGCGAGTCGAGCAGCTCCTGCTCGGTCGCCTTGGCCGATCGCGTCAGCTGCTCGGTGAGCGCCGCCCCCTCGATGGTGAGCGCGAGCAGCCGCTCGCGACGGTCGTGGTCGTTCTCGACACGGCTCACGAGGCCGTCGTCTTCCAGCCGCCGCACGGCGTGCGACGTCGTCGGCTGCGGGAGCATGGCGATGTCGGCCAGTTGGTTGAGCGGGAGGATCGAGCAGTCCCGCAGCACGGCGAGCACACGCCACTCCGAGACGTCGATGTCCGCCGATCGCAGCTCCGCGTGGAAGCGACGGGAGAGCAGGTGGTCGGCTCGCTGGAGCAGGTAGGGGAGGTACTCGCCCAGGAAGGGCAACTGTCGCATCGATGTCCTCGGGCCGCCGGAGGCCCAGGTTACCGACGCCGCCAGGGCCGTCCCGAGTGGCCGATCGGCGACCGCGTCCACCCCATTCATGTGGTTCATCTTTCACGATGGCGTCCGAGTCAGCTCCTTGCGAAGCGCCCATTCGTCAGTAGAATCCAATCATATGAATGGATCGAGCCTTCGATGACGGTGACCGGTCGTCCCGCAGCGCAGGACGGGTCGGCCTACGCGGCGGGCCGGACCGCGGCGACCGTGCGCGCCGAGCTCGGTCTCGACGACGTCATCGCCCTCGCGGCCAACGAGTCGCCGAACGGCCCCCTGCCGTCGGTCGCCGCCCGTCTCGCCGAGGTGATCGGCGAGGTCCACCGCTACCCCGAGGTGCGGTCGGCGACCCTGCTCGACGAGCTCGCCCGCTTCCACGGGATCGAGCCGGAGCGCATCGTCGTCGGTGCCGGTTCGGCCGCGCTCATCTGGCAACTGGCCCACTCGCGGCTCGGCCCCGACTCGGAGGTCATCGCCCCGGCCCCGTCGTTCGAGGGGTACCCGGTGGTCGCCCGACTGCTCGATGCGGGCTACGTGCCCGTGCCGCTGATCGACCACCGGGTCGACATCGACGAGCTGGTGGCTGCCATCACCGACCAGACCTCGGTCGTGTTCGTCGCCGAACCCAACAACCCCACTGGCACGGCCATCGGTCGGGTCGGTCTCGAGCGACTGATCGAGGCGACCGCCGATCGCTGCCTCCTCGTGATCGACGAGGCGTACGTCGAGTTCAACGATCACCCCGATGCCGTGGATGCCATCACCATCGCCGGAGCGCATCCCCACGTGCTCGTGCTGCGCACCTTCTCGAAGGCCCACGGCCTCGCCGGTCTGCGTGTCGGCTACGCCGTCGGGTCACCTCAGGTGTGCGCCTCGCTCGGGCGGGTCGCGCCGCCCTTCTCGGTCAACGCCGTGGCGCAGTACGCAGCGATCACGTCGCTGCGCGCCGAAGCCGAGCTGAAGGACCACGTCGCCGTCATCTGCGACGAGCGCCATCGCGTCGCCGAGACGCTCGCGGCCCGTGGATTCCGGATCCCCGACTCGCGGACCAACTTCGTCTTCGTCGAGCACGACGCACCCGAGCTCCTGGCCCGCGAGCTGGAGCAGCGCGGCGTGATCACGCGGCCGATCGCCGGTCACGGCCTGCGCATCACCATCGGCACCACCGACCAGAACGATCGAGCCGTCGCCGCCCTCATCGAGGCGGTCGGCCCCCTCCCCAGCCACCACGACCCAGCGAGGCAGTGATCCCATGAGCGATCGAATCGACAGCGACCTCGAGGTCGAGACCCACGACGTCTTCCAGGTGATGCAGCTCACGAGGGGCACCGAGCTCGAGGCCGGCACCGGCGCCGACCTGGTCGGCATGGAGCCGGGCCGAGCGTCCAGCACGCACCGCCACAACCTCGCCGAGACCGTCCTCTACTTCCTCGAGGGCGAGGCCACGGTGTTCGTCGACGACGTCCCGCACGAGGTCGGGAGCGGCGACCGGGTGCTGATCGGCACGGGTGAGTTCCACAGCGTCAGCACCGGGCCCGATCGGGGGTGCCGCTTCATCTCGATCCAGTCACCCCCGATCCTGAACACCACGACCGGGTTCCTCGACCTGGAGCCACGCGTCGAGACGACCGCCGACGCCTGAGTCGCGGCTCAGAGGGGCACCTCGAACACGACCATCTGGTCGTCCACGCCGACCAGCACACGTCGTCCGCTCGGATGCCAGCGCGGGGGAAGCGGGTGGGGGTACTCGCGCCGCTCGGCGGTCCCGTGCTCCCATCGGGCCAGCGTGAGGACGGTGTGTGATTCGAGGTCGTGCACGCGGAGCTCGGTGCCGTCGTCGGTGGGCTCCCAGTAGGCGATCGCGTTGCCGCCGGCGGCCACCTCGAAGTAGCGGTACTCATCCGACCGGGACAGCACGCGTCGCCGCTTCATCGTGCCGGGATCGATGGTCGCCAGCTCGTACTGGCCCGCGCCTCCACCGATCATCAGCAGCTCGTCGTCGTCGAGCCAACGAACGTGTGATCCGGTGAGCTCTCGGTCGGCGCCGACCTGTTCGAGCTCACGACCGAGCACCCGGATGGTGTGTACGCCGCCGCCCCCGTGAGCGCAGACGAGTTGGTCTCCGTTCGGCGACCAACTCACCGTCTCGGTCGCAGAGAGATCGGTCGCCGTTCGATCCTGCTCGAGCCCGGGAGTGAGCAGTGCGGGATGCCCGCTCGGCGTGATGTACGCCAGCCGTCGTCCCGTCGGCGACCAGGCCATCTTCCCGCCGTCGATGTACCCGTCGGCGATCCGGGTCTGGGAGTCCCGCCGCGCCACCTCGTCACCGGTCGACAGGTCGACGACGATCAGTTCGGCGTTGGTGATCACGAACTCGTCGCTGTCGGCGGTCTGCCAGAACGCCACGAAGCTGCCATCCGGAGCGACGAGTGGATGGTGGAGCCGAGACGGACGAGCACTGCCATCGCCGGACAGTGGGCCCGACAGCAAGGCGTACTCGTCGACGATCTCCGAGGCCAGACCTCGGGCCGTGGTCCGGTGGAGCTCGAGGTGGCGGACGAAGACGACGTCGTCCGCCGCACCGCACCACGCAGGTTCCGCTCCGGTCAGGGAGAGCGCGAAGCCGTTGCCGTAGGCGGCCAGTGGTCCGGCCCGGAAGAGCGGACGGTGCTCGGCGACACGCTCGCCGACCTCCAGACGGAGCGAGTGCAACAACTCCCTCCACAAGCGCTCGAACGAGACGTCGAACGCAGCCGCACCATCGAACGGGAAGCAGAGGCGCTCCCCGACGACATCGGAGAGGGTTGTTCCCTGCGTCGCATCCGGTTCCAGATCGAGCAGAACGGGCAGGATCCGCGGCGCGTGGTCCGAGATGCGACCGAGCTCGAGCGCAGCGGCTGTCTCCTTCGCCACCCAGTCCGACGTCAAGGAGGCCTCGGAGAGCACGACGACGAAGTGCCAGCTGCTCTCGATCGCCTCACGGATGTCATCGGTCAGCACGGCGCCGAGGCCGAGGTGGCTCGCATCGTGCCAGCACTCGAGCCCGCGTCCCCTGAGCGCATCGACCAGCTGCTGGACGAACTCCCGGTCCTCGTGCGCGTAGGAGACGAAGACGTCCGCTCGGCTGACCGCCATCATTCGGTCCGCGGACGGTGGCGGTCCGGTTCCGTCAGCTCACCGGGGAGCGTGGGGCGACAGATGGTGTACGCGGCGCGAGACATGGCGGGATCTTCGCGCTGGTCGGCCGCCTCAGTCAGCGCTCTCGCCGTGAGGCCAACACGGCGCCGGTGATCACCAGGCCGCACCCGACGACGGCGAGCGCGGCGATCTCCTCGTCGCGCAGCGCGACGCCGAGGGCGAGAGAGATCACGGGGATGACGTAGGTGATCATCGACGCCCGGGTGGGGCCGACCCTGCCGACGAGCTCGTTCATCGCGACGAAGGCGATGCCGGTGCCGATCACCCCGACGGCCGCCATCGACAGGAACGAGCTCCACGCCCACGAGCTCCCGGGCACGCTGGCGAGACCGTAGGGCAGGGTCAGCACCGCGGCCACCCATTGAGCTCGGGCAGCGATCGGGACGGCACCGTACTTCTGCTGGAGCGGAGCGGCGATGTTCGCCGAGATGGCGTAGCAGAGCGTTGCCAACACGACGAGCACGACGCCGATCGCCGCGGTGTCTGACTCACCGATGCTCGGCAGGCCGATGGCGAGGATGCCGGCGAATCCGACGACGAGTCCGACGAGCTGATTGCGTCCCGGCGGCTCGCGCAGCAGGAGGAAGGTGACCACGGCCGTCCAGATCGGCATCGCCCCGTTGAGCATCCCGGCGACCGCCGAGTCGATCCATTGCTGGGCGATCGGGAAGAACGTGAAGGGGAGGGCCAGCCAGAGCGCGCCGAGCACGAGGACCCTGGGCCAGTCCTCACGGTCGATCGGGCGCCGTGCGGCGGGGATCAGCGCGATCGTCAGCGCCCCGAGTCCCACCCGGAGGAAGGTCACCAGCCCCGGTTCGAACGCTTCGAGGCCCTCGGCCATCAGGAGGAAGGACGCGCCCCAGACCGTCGAGAGGCCGAGGAAGATCACCCACTCCTGCGAACCGAACGCCGCGGCGTGCGTGCCGCGGCTCGTCGTGAGGATGGAACGTTCACCGGCTCGAGGCATCGAGCGCATCGTGACACCGACCCGGTGGGCCACACGAGCGGGAAATGGACCGGCGGGCGAAGCGGTACCGGTCCCGGGCGCCCACTACCTTCGCATCGTGAGCGACGATCCCTTCCTCGAGACCGATCGGCATCTCGGCGGCGGTACGACCGTGCTGGTGGGCACCGACGGCGGCCGGTATCCGGCCGGCAACTCGGTGGTCGTCCAGGGCGCCGATCGCACGGTCCTGATCGACCCCTCGGTCTCGGTCCACGAGCGCGGCGGGTCGCCGGTGCCGATCGACCACGTCGTCTGCTCACACGGACACGAGGACCACGTCGTCGCCCTCGACCTCTACCCCAGCTCGAGGGTCTGGGCACACGACGACGACGTGCACGCCCTGCAGAGCCTCGACGGTCTGATGGCCATCTACGGCATGGACGGCGATGCCGACGCCGCCTTTCGGCACGAGATCGTCACGGAGTTCCACTACTCGGCCCGACCCGACGCGGAGGGATTCGGCGACGGGCACGTGTTCGATCTCGGTGGAGGAGTCTCCGTCACGGCGATCCATCTGCCGGGCCACACGCGCGGGCACGCCGGGTTCGTGATCGAGCCGGGCGGCATCGTCTACCTCGCCGACATCGACCTGACCGGATTCGGTCCGTACTACGGCGACGTCTGGAGCGACCTGGAGCAGTTCGTCGAGAGCCTGAGGATCGTCAGGGAGCTCGACGCCCGCTGGTACGTGACCTACCACCAGAAGGGCATCGTCGACGGCCGGGAGACGTTCCTCTCGATGCTGGACGCGTATGAGTCCGTGATCCCGCGTCGGGACGCTGCGATGTTGGAGTTCCTGAGCGAGCCGCGCACGCTCGATGAGATGGTCGCCCACCGGTTCGTGTACCGGCCGCACGTCGAGTTGACGTTCGCCGACTCGGTCGAGCGGCGCACCGCCGAGATGCACCTGGCCCGCCTCCAACGGTGGGGTCAGGTCGCCTTCGACGGCGATCGGTGGCACGTCGTCAGCTGAACGTTCCGAGGGCGAGCTCGTCGACGCGCGCCCCCTTTGTGCGGGTGTTGTGGGAGCCCACCGGGCGAACAGGCGATGGACGACGGCGTCACAAAACCCCTGTTCACACGACCGACCGCGAACGCCGACCGGCGGGTCCACACCCCAGGTGAGCGTCTGAACGCCCATTGCGGGCCTTGAGCGATGCAACGACCGCTACTAGTGATGAGCCGCACACAAGGCGGGCGAGTGCGGGGGTAGTAGGTGGTGACGCGGGCGAAGCGGATCGATCGATCCATGTCTCAGTCCTGGGTGGCGACGTCGTTCAGTGGCGTGCTCGCCACGTTGTTGGTGATCGCGCTGTTGCCCGTCGCCGCGGTCGTCGCGGACGCCGAGCCGGTGAGTGCCCAGGTCGCGCCCGCGCCGCTGGCGCTCTATGACTTCTCCGAGGGCAGTGGAACGACGGTTGGCGACAGCTCCGGTGTCGGCGCGCCGTTGGATCTGACGATCGAGGATCCGGTCGCCGTCGCGTGGACGGCGAACGGGTTGGAGGTGACCGGCAGCACCGAGATCACCTCGGGCGGCCCGGCCACGAAGGTCAACACGGCGGTGGCGGTGTCGGGTGAGTTCACGTTCGAGGCGTGGGTGGTTCCGGCGAACACGACCCAGGGTGGTCCGGCGCGGATCGTGAACATCGGTGGTGATCCGAAGAACCGGAACGCGATGTTGGGTC
>JBCDAU010000067.1:0-17873 GCA_039185015.1 Actinomycetota bacterium | reverse complement strand
GCTGCGGCCGCTGCTCGACGCCGGGGTCAACGTCTGCGTCAACACCGACGATCCGGGGTGGTTCGCCACCGACCTGACCAACGAGCTGGTGGTCGCGAGCGAGCACCTCGCCGTCACCCCAGCCGAGCACGTGGCGATGCAACGAGCCGCGGTCGACGCCTCGTTCATGCCCGACGCCCTCCGGTCCGAGCTGCGCGCCGAGCTCGATGCGGTGGCGCTCCCGTGAGCGAGATCCGCATCGACGTGGAGGATCCCCGGGCCGGCGACATCGTCGCCCTGCTCCGGGTCCACCTCGACTTCTCCCACGGTGAGACCCCGCCCGAGGATGCGCACGCGCTCGACGTCGACGGGCTCTGCGACCCGAGCATCACGTTCTACGCCGCACGCACCGACGGACAGCTGCTGGGCATCGGGGCCATCCGCCGCCTCGACGACCACCATGGCGAGATCAAGTCGATGCACACCGCCGCTGCCGCGCGAGGCACAGGAGTCGGACGCCGGATGGTCGGCACCCTGCTCGACCACGCCCGCGCCGCCGGGTTCGGACGGGTCTCGCTCGAGACCGGGACGACCGAGGCGTTCGAGCCGGCCCGACGGCTGTACGCGGCGTGTGGATTCGAGCGCGGCGGACCATTCGGTTCGTACACGGCCGGGCCCAACAACGTGTTCTTCACGATCGAGCTGTCGCCGGACTGATGCCGGGGGTGGGGCGGAGCAGCAGCGGACGACGGTTTCTGCTTCACTCATCGCCCTGGTTCGCGGTGGGCCGACGCTTCCCTCGGGAGGTGGAGAGGGGGAGCCGTGCGTGAGCGCGAGCTGAAGCTGGTGGTCGACAACGCCTTCGTCGTCCCCGATCTCGATGACGCCGTCGACGGGGCGACGCTGGGAGGTCCCGTGGAGGTGCCGACCGAGGACCTCTACCTCGACACCGTCGACCTCCGGCTCGCCCGGTGGGGCTGCACCTTTCGCCACCGACCGGCGACCGGCTGGACGGTCAAGCTCCCCCGGTCGAGCGCTGGCTCGATGCTCGACCGCGAGGAGGTGACCCTCCGGGGCGCAGCCGACGCTCCCCCGGCCCGCCTCACGACCCTCGTCTCGTCGCTGACCCGGCGGGCCGAGCTCGTCGAGGTCGCCCGCCTCGACATCCAACGGACCCTGCGGAGCTGGCGCACCGACGACGGCACCGAAGTGGCGCTGCTCACGGACGACCGAGTGCGAGGAGTGCGTGCTGATGGCACCGAGGTGACCTTCCGGGAGATCGAGGTCGAGCTCGCACCCGCGGCCGATGGCCACCTGCTCGACGAGGTCGGCGATCGGCTGCAGGACGCAAGAGGGTCGGCGGGACGACCCGTGCCGAAGGCGATCCGGGTGCTGGGACAGGATGCGGTTGCGCCGCCCGACGTGGTCACTCCGGGCCTGGGGAAGCGGCCATCGGCTCGCGAGGTGATCCGCGCCGCCGTCGCCGAATCGGTCGCCGAGCTGGTGACGCAGCTCCCTGTCGCCCGCCACGGCCTCGACGCCACCGGAGTGGGTCGGGCCGGGGCTGCCGCCCGTCGACTCCGAGCGGACGTCACGACCTTCGCCCCACTGCTCGACGAGTCCTGGTGCGACGAGACCCTCGGCGAGCTCACCCGGCTGGTCGAGGCGTTCGATGCGGTGCGAGACGATGAGGCCCTCGTCCGGCAGGTCGTCGACGTCGCCGCTCGCCACCCCGAGGTCGACAGTGAGGCGGTCGCCGCGGTCCTCGCCGAGCTCGAGCACCAGCGTCGGCGAGACCGGAGCCGACTGCTCCGCGGTTTGCGGGACCGGCGCACGGCGGCACTCCTCGACGATCTCGTCGCCGCCGCTGCCGAGCCGCCTGCCCGCAAGCGGGCGAAGAAGCCGGCGACCGACGTGCTTCCGAAGCTCGTCCGCAAGCGCTGGCGACGACTCGACCGGGCGGTCGATCGCCTCGCCGCCGACCCGACACCCGAGGAGCTCGACGGCGTGCGGGTCCTGGCGGCAGCGGTCGCCGACGGTGCCGAGGCCGTCGCCCCGGCCGTCGGCAAGCCGGCCCGTCGGTTCGTGAAGCACGCCACCCGGATCGAGTGGGCGCTCGACGACGGCGCCGTCCCGCACGAACGGCTGCTGGCGATCGTCGACCGGCTCGATGCCCCCGCCGGGTTCGCCGCTGGTCAACTGGCGCAGCAGCTCCGCACCGACGCACTGCCCGACGACGGGCGCTGGCGGGCGGCTCACGCGGCGATGCGCGAGCGGGCCGACTGGCTGGGGTGACCTCGCGCCTAGGTCCGTTGGCGCTCGGGGAGACCCCGGGTGGCCGCAGCGTCCTCGTCGGAGATCCAGAGGCTGGCGAACGCGGCCGGCAGGATGACCAGCCCCATGGCCAGGAAGCCCCACTGATACGCCTGGAGCCGGTCGGCCGCAGGTGCGGTGTCGCCGCCGACCGCCGAGACCCGCGCCGCGATGACGGTCGCGGCGAGTGCCACGCCCGAGGCGAAGGCGATCTGGCGCTGGGTGTTGAAGACCGACGCGGCTCGACCGGTGTCCTCGTTGGAGATCGTCCCGTAGACGGCGGTCTGGATCGACACGAACACCATCCCGACGCACGCGCCTCGGACGAAGGACGTGGCGGCGATCGTGGTCAGCGAGGTCTCGAGGTCGTACAGCGCGAAGGTGGCCGTCGCTGCCGCCGTGCACGCCGAACCGACCACCATCAACCGGCGGGGTCCCACGGCCTTGTACAACCGCTTCCCGAGCAGGTTCGACACGATGAAGATCGCCACGGCCTGCGGCGCCTGGACGAGGCCGGACTCGGTCGCCGAGAAGCCTCGCAGCGTCTGCATGTAGAGCGGCAGGACGAAGATCAGCCCGAAGAAGCCCATGTAGACCATCGAGGCGGCGACGTTGACCGACCGGAAGAGCCGGTCGGAGAAGAGCCGCAGCTTCAGCATCGGATGATCGAGACGGAGCTCGACGACCACGAGGGTGACCATCGCGACCGCCCCGACGATCGCGGGCGCGAGTACCGCCGCCGAGGTCCACCCGTTCTCCGGGCCGGTCGACAGGGCATAGATCAGCAGCGAGACGCCGGCGGCGGAGAGCACGAACCCGGCCGTGTCGAAGCGCCCCGGGGCGTCCTGGGTCTCCTCACGGAGCCAGGCGATGGCGAGGGCCAGCGCGACGATGCCGACCGGGATGTTGACGAGGAAGATCCAGCGCCACGAGATGTTGTCGACGATGACGCCGCCGAGCACCGGACCGACTGCCGGTGCGACCACGGCGACGCTGAGCACACCGACGGACGCCGTCGATCGCTCCGAGAGTGGGAAGGCTCGGAAGAGCATGGCGCTCCCGATCGGGGTGATGAGCCCGCCACCGACGCCCTGGATCACGCGGAACGCGAGCAGCTGGGGCAGGTCCTGGGCCAACCCGCACAGCAGCGAGGCGCCGACGAAGACCGCGAGCGAGACGACGAACATCCGCTTGGTGCCGAACCGGTCGCCGAGCCAGCCGGCCACCGGGATCACGGCGGCGAGCGACAGCAGATAGGCGATGGCGATCCACTCGATGTCGGTCGAGGGGACGTCGAACTCGTCGGAGAGCGTCGGGAGCGCGACGTTGACGACGGTGCCGTCGATGATCGTCATCACCAGTCCGGCGATGTACACGACCATCACCCGGAACTTGTACGCCAGCGCCATCTGCCCCCACGTGCTCGATGGTCAACCTAGGCCGACCGACGACATCGCCCGGACGGCGGGCGACGTGGCCACCGGTTGCCGAGGAGGTGTGACGACCGTCGCTTGAATGGAACGATCTATCCAGTCAGTCTGAGGGGACACCACGAGAGGACACGACATGACCGCTGCCCAGACCTCCCCCGCCGTGACCGCCGACGCCATCGTCGAGATGCTCGAAGCGCTCTACAACGACGACGACCCGACCCTGTTGCGCTCACTCGCCGCTCCTGGCCTGCGCCACTACTCCTCGGCGATCCCCGACGGCGTGGACGCCTGGGCCGACCACGCCGCCGGCTTCGCGGGGCAGGCACCCCTCGTCCAGGTGCATCGCACCGTCAGCGAGGGCAACCGGATCGGGGTCCACGCCCACTATCGCTGGAACATCGAGCGAGTCATCGACGGCGGCCCCGGGGTCGCCGTCGCCCACATCTTCACGATCGACGACGGCCGCATCGTCGAGGCGGTCGAGCTCACGCAGGCCGTCGCGCCCGAGACCGTGTCGGGCAACGACATGTTCTCCCAGCTCCGGCCCTCGGTCGGTGCGGTGCAGGACCTCGAACGCAATCGCCGAACGGCCGAACGGGTCGTCACCGAGTTCCTTGCCGGCGCGACGTCGCTGCGCGAGGAGCTGCTGAGCGACTATCTCCAGCACAACCCGGTCATTCCCGACGGTGCCGAGGGGATCGCCGGCTTCATCGACATGCTCGGCGGCAACCCGAACGACTTCCAGTGGGTGATCGCCGAGGGGGACCTCGCCTGGACCTACACCCGCTACCTGAGCGAGGCGATGGGTACCGGCCCGCTCGTCACGGTCGACATCTGGCGCTTCGACGCAGACGGCAAGGTGACCGAGCACTGGGACGTGCTCGAGCCGGACTTCACCAGCCCCAGCGGCAACGGCTTCCCGGGCTGAGATACCGTCGCCACCGCCCGACCATGCCCTCCTCCGACACCACCACCCGCCTCCTCGATGCCGCCGTGCGCTCGGTCCGCGAGCACGGCTACACGGGCACGGGCATGCAGGATCTCCTGCGCGACGCGGGCGTCTCGTCCAGCTCGATGTACCACTTCTTCCCCGGCGGCAAGGAGGAGCTGGTGGCGGCGGCGATCCGTCGCGACGGTCACGCAGCCGCCGAGCGGTTGGCCGAGGTGCTCAGTGGGCGGGCGCTGACCGAGGCGATCGACGCCATCTTCGGGGCGGCTGCGGACGAGATGGCCGAGCACGACTTCGCGCTCGGCTGTCCGATCGGGGTGCCGGCGACGGAGGTTGCCGCCGACTCCGAGCCGATCCGCGAAGCGGCGTCGGAGGTGTTCGCCGCGTGGGCGGCGTCCTACGCCGCCGGCCTCCGGTCCGCCGGCTACGACGCCGGTGATGCTGACCGGATGGGGCGCTTCATCGTGGCGACCTACGAGGGTGCCGTCGCGCTCGCCAGGGCCACTCGGAGCACCGTGCCGTACGCCGACGCAGCCGCCTTCCTCGGAGCCCATCTCGACCGCTGACCCACCAGAAGGCTGGGCCGGGACCCCAGATGCGACGATGGGGAGATGCCCTACCTGGAGCCGACGGAGGAGACCGCAGCGGCCCTCATCGCCCGACAGATCACCGGGCCGATCACGATGCTGAACCTGCTGCGCTTCCGTGACGTCGCCGACTACTCGGCCGATCCCGAGCTGGCTCCCGGCAGTCCGATCGCTGGTGCCGAGGCGTATCGGCGGTACACCGAGCACACGCTCCCGTACCTGCTCGCCAGCGGAGGTGAGGTGGTGTTCGAGGGCACCGGCGGTGGCTTCTTCATCGGCCCGGACGACGAGTCGTGGGATCACGTCCTGCTCGTCCGGCAAGCGTCGCTCGACGACTTCTTCGCCTTCGCGTCGAACCCCGGCTACCTGACCGGCCTCGGCCACCGAAGGGCAGCCCTGTCCGACTCACGCCTGCTGCCGATCGAGGACACGACGGTGGGCGACTGACCGTGCGCCCCTGATGCACGCGCCCTACCGTGACCGGATGGATCGCCTCGGCCTCGAACGCGAAGCGTTCGAGGACCTCGTTCGGCAGCTCGACATGATCGTGGACGAGGAAGGCGGCTTGTGGGAACCGCTTCAGCCCTCGACCACGGTCTTCACGGACCGGGTGGAGCAGCACGGTCCGTGGTCGTTCGAGGCCTGCTCGCAGGTCCTCCTGAGATGGTTGGAGGCCGGCTTCATCGGCCTGCAACGGATCCCGTCGCCCGGTGCCGAGCCACTGATACTCGACGCCCACGAGACACAGGCGTTGCTCTCCGACCCGACGGTGTGGAGACCGGAACTCGGGCTGTACCTGTTCCCGACCGAGCGCGGAGCGCGCTCGGATGTCGCGAGCTGGCGAGATGCGCTCGCCGAGGATTGAGCACGGCGATCGGCGCTACGAACCCATCGTCCATGAGTTCGGCGGCCACCAGCCCGACGTCGATGAGCACCGACAGCCTGTGCGGCAAGCGCCCCAGCGGAGCGGAGGAATCGCGGCCCTCCGGCCCGAGCCGGCCTACGAGGACAGAAGGAGCCCGCTCGTGGACCTTCTGGACAGCTCTCGCACCCTCCCGCCGTCGCTCGAGACAATCCTGAGGGGTCCAGCTGCGCGCAAGCGCTGCGCTGCGGTCGAACGTCGGCAGACGGTCGAGGACATGGGCGGGATACTCTGCCGCGATGGTGCTGCGCCTCGTCCTCGCCGAGGACAGCTTCCTCATGCGGGACGGCATCCGCACCCTCCTCGAGATGGATGACGAGATCGACGTCGTCTCGTCGTGCGCGGACTACGACTCGTTGCTCGACGCAGTGGAGCGCCAAGGTCCGGACGTGGTGCTGACCGACATCCGGATGCCACCGAGCCAGACCGACGAGGGCATCCGGGCGGCGGACCACATCCGGTCGTCGCATCCCGGGATGGGAGTGGTCGTGCTCAGCCAGTACGTCGAGCCCGAGTACGCCCGGCGCCTCTTCGAACACGGCTCCGACGGCCGGGCGTACCTGCTCAAGGAGCGCGTCGCCGATCTCGACGAGCTGAGCGATGCGGTTCGCCGAGTCGCCGAGGGCGGGTCAGTCGTGGACCCGAAGGTGGTCGAAGGGCTGATCGGCACGGAGGCAACCGCACCGCCCGACGGGCTCGATCGTCTGACCGACCGTGAGCGGGAAGTGATCGCCGAGATGGCCGCGGGAAAGAGCAACTCGTCGATCGGCGAGGCGTTGTTCATCTCGGCCCGTTCGGTCGAGAAGCACATCAGCGCGATCTTCACCAAGCTCGATCTCGCCCAGACCGACGACGTGCATCGCCGGGTCCAGGCCGTGCTCGTCTTCCTCGGGCTGACCCCCACCCGAAGAGCCTGAATCACCCTCGGACGGGGGGCATCCCGGTGGTCTGCTGGGTCCGGCGACGCGATGATCGGCCGATGGCTGACGTCCGCGTCCTGATCGTCGACGACCAGCTGCCGTTCCGTGAGGCCTCGCGCCTGGTGGTCGAGATGACCGATGGTTTCGTGGTGGCGGGAGAAGCCGAGAACGGCGAGGAGGCCGTGGAGATGGTGACGATCCTGCGACCCGATCTCGTCCTCATGGACGTCAAGATGCCGGGCATCGACGGGATCGAGGCCACACGGCGGATCATGCGCCTCGACGCTCCGCCCCGTGTGCTCGTGATGTCGACGCACGAGTCGGAGAGCTTCGAGGGGCCGGCCGTGGCCGCCGGGGCCGCCGGGTTCCTCCCCAAGTCGATGTTCGGGATGGACGAGCTCGAAGCGACCTGGCGTCGTCGTCGTTGAGGTGGACGCTCAGACGCCGGCGCGGATCGCGATCGGCACGGCGCCTACGACCCGGGTGCCGCGGCCGGGGTCGGAGTCGACCGTGACCGAGCCGCCGACCGCTTCGAGACGGTCGGCCATGCCGCGAAGACCCGTGCCCGCGCCGACCGCGGCGACATCGAAGCCGCACCCGTCGTCGGTGATCTCGAACTCGAGCTCGCCGTTGGCCGCCGCGAGGTGGACGAACGCCGAGTCCGCCCCTGCGTACTTGGAGGTGTTCTGGAGCGCCTCCAGCACGGTGAAGTACACGGCGGACTCCACCTCGGGTGCGTACCGTCCGACGCCGTCGGCGCGCACCGACACCGCGAGCGTCGACCGTCGTGCCTGCAGCTCGATCGCCTCGGCCAGCCCCCCGGATTCCAACAGCGGTGGGTGGATCCCCCGCGAGAACTCACGGACGGCGACGATCGCGTGACCGGCCTCCTGTTCGAGCTGCGCCAGGAGCGCCGCCGTCCTGGTGGCGCCGAGTTGTTCGGCGCGCTTGCGCGTCGGTCCCAGCTTCACCTTCAAGGCCACGAGCTGTTGTTGGGGACCGCTGTCGAGCGAGTGTTCCAGTTCGCGTCGCGCCGCGTCGGCGGCGGCGAGGACGCGAACGCGGGAGGCTTCGAGCTCGGCGACCTGGCGGCGTAGCTCGGCGGTCAGACGGGTGTTGCGCAGGGCAAGGCCCAGCGCGGACGCGAGGTCGGACAGCAGTGCTGACTCGGTCTCGGTCACCCTCTCGGAACGTCCCTTGACCACCGAGATGCCGCCGAGCAGCTCGTCGTCGTAGCGCACCGGCCACGACTTATCGGCCTCGGGGTCGACGAACTCACCGACGTCGTCGACGGACCGTGCCGGCGTCTCCGGAGGCCACGACGAGACGTATCGGAAGCCATCGGCTCGGCGGACCCACAGCGTCGCCGCCGCTCCCCCGATGCCATCGACGATCAGCTTTGGTGCCTGTTCGACCAGTTCGTCGTCGGACAGCTCGGAGGAGCGGTGCGAGAACTGCACGAGGATCTCGTGAGGGGTGGCCCGGTCGCCGTAGACGAGCCGGTCCGCCCACCGCTCGACCCATCGGCGCACGGGCTGGAAGACGATCGCCACCAAAGCGGTCGACGCGATGGAGAGCCCGAATCCCGCATCGCCGCCGAGGAAGGCTCCGACGACCACGACGGTGGCGACGTACACACCGCCGATGAAGATCGCCAGCGCGCCGTAGGTCACCGACCGGCTGATGATGCGGTCGATCTCGTAGAGCCGGTACCGCATGATCGCGACGCCCACGGCCAGGGGGATGAGGAGGCTCGCCACGGAGTCGATCAGCAGGAACGCGCTGTCCTCGGTTCCGAGCGGCTCGAAGGCGGCGTTGGCCACGAGGATCGTGATGTTCGCCATCACCGCCGTGGCGACCCAGCGCACCTGTCGACGCTCGAGCGGATCGCCGTGGCGCGTCCGGACGAACAGCCGCGCCGCCACCAAGATCCCGAACGCGAAGAACAGGACGAAGACCGTCTGATGCATGAGGAGGAGGACGTCGGCGAGTTGCTCCTCCACGAAGGGGTGCGGGTAGGGCTCGATCTCGGGGAGCACCTGCGGCGTCGCGAAGACGGCGACCACGGACGACAGCAGGGCCAGCGCGCCACTCCCCACGAGCAGCCGCCGGTCGATGGTCGTACGGGGCCGACCGTCGGGGAACACCAGCCACGTGGCGGCGAGGAGCCACGAGCCCGGCGACACCGCGACCAGACCGACCAGCCCCGCCCAACTCGCCGCGTCGGCGCGGCCGGCGTCGGCGAGCGTGTCGGCCGTGACGAGCCCGACCGCCTTCCCCAAGCTGAACAGCGAGCCGTAGGCCACGAGCAGCAGACCCAGAGCGTTGTGTCGGCGCACCACGATGAGCCCGCCGACCAGGACGTACGCGCCGAAGACGATCAGGTTGACGACTTCGTAGCCGCTCCACTGGACCACGACCAGGACCAGGGCGGCGACGTAGACCGCCACGCCGACGATCAGCAGACGTCGCGGCAGCGTGAGCGTTCGGAGTCCGCTCATGCGCGCGCCGCTGTCACCACGACCGGCACGGTGCTCGTGATCCTCATCTCCCCGCCGGATCGCTCGTCGACGGTCATCATGCCGCCAGCGGCCTCGATCCGGTCGGTGATCGAGGTCAGGTCGACCGACGCCCGGCACCCGCCGACCGAGAGGCTGATGATGAGGTGCGGTCCGTCTGCCGCCAGATCAGCGTCGAGCGTCGACGCCCCGGCCATGCGGGCGTGTTCGAGGGTCTCGACCACACAGAAGTAGGCCGTTTCCTCGACCTCAACCCCGAGCCGCCCCAGTCCCTGGACCGAGACCGTCACCGGGATCGGTGACGTCCGCTCGACCGCTCGCAGCGCGGCGTCGAGTCCCTCGGTCTCGAGCAGCGGCGGATAGATCCCATGGGCGACCGCCCGGAGCGCATCGACCGCCCGCTGGGTCTCGTCGGCAAGGGATGTGACCCGGCTGACGATCTCCTCGGCTCCTTCGTTCTGGGCGATGCGGCGGGCGATGCCGAGCTTGACCTTGAGGGCGACGACTTGCTGTTGGGCCCCATCGTGCAGGTCACGCTCGAGACGGTGGCGTTCGGCGTCTCGAGCGGCGATCAGTCGTCGGCGCGATGCCCGGACGTCGGCCGCACGCTGCTCGAGCTCGTGGTTCAGGCTGATGTTGCGCAGGAGGAGACCCGATGCAGCAGCGACGTCGGACAGCAGCTGGTGATCGTCGGGCGTCGTCGGGTCGGTGCCGGGCTTGACGATGGTGAGCGCTCCGTACGTCACCCCGTGGTGCACGACCAACCGGGATGCGGTGACGTCGTCGTCGACCAGGCCGTCGAGCCCGACGGGCTCGATGGCGGATGCGCTCGCCTCCGGAGACATCGCAGCCGCTCGGAGGGTCCCGCTGTTCGTGACCCACACGATGGCGCGATCGGCGCCGGTCCCCCGGGCCAGCAGCTGCGCCAGATCGCCGATCCCGTTCCCGGCCGCCACGTCGGGGTAGCTGGCGGTCACTCGTGACAGCACCTCGTAGGGACTCACCCGGTCGCCGAAGACCAGGCGGTCAGCCAGCTGTCGGAGTCGTGAGCGGATCGGCTCGAACACCACGGCCACCACGGCGGAGGCCACGATGGGCAACGCCAACCCGGGGTTCCCGTCGTCGGAGCCACCGGTGAGCACCAACGGCCCGACCACGATCAGGGCGTAGATCCCGAGGATCACCACCGCCAGGCCGGCGTAGGTGATCGAGGCGGAGAGGCGCGCGGCGTGCTGGCGGGACCAGGCCCTCGCGATCGACATCGGCGCTCCCCGGTGTGTGGGTGTACGCACCGCATTCTGAGCGAGCGAGACCTCGCTCACCACCGTGAGGGCACCCCCAGGTGGGGTGGTGCTGGCACGTAGACCGAAGCGCGCTGACACGCTGGGCGTCGTCGCTCAGGGCCTCGACGATGGCGTCGTCAACCCACGACTGCGCCGCCGGGCGGTGCGAGGAGCGATGCACATGACCACCACGCTGACCGAGCAGACCGTCCAGACGACCAGGAGCTGGGACCGCTCCGCAGGCATCGCCGGGATCGCCTCGGTGGTGCTGTTCGTCTCCCTGGCCATCGGGATCTCCGCCGACGCGCCGGTGTTCACCGACGGTGCCGATGAGCTTCGTTCCTGGTTCGCCGACAACGAGGGCCCGATGCGGTTCTGGGTCTGGATCGCACCCGCCATCTTCGGCGTGCTCCACCTGTTCTTCGCCTTCGGCCTGTTGCGCCGCCTGGGCGAGAGCGACACCAGCGGTGGGATCCTGCCCCGACTCGCCTCGGCCGGCGCCATCGCCGGATTCGGCGCCGCCGTCGTCGGCATGTCGCTGTTCGGCGCCATGTCGCTCGAGCCCGTGCGCGACGCCTCCGACGACGTGCTGATCGCGCTGTCAGCTCTCGACTCCGTGGTCTTCTTCGGGCTCATCCCGTGGACGACCGCGGTGTTCGTCGTCGCCGCATCGGTGCTGATGCTGCGGGCACCGGAGCTGCCGCACTGGCTGAGCGGTCTGGGCTTCGCAGCCGGCGTCGTCTCGGTGATGGGCGGACTGTGGCTCTTCAGCGGCGACCCAGCCGGCGGGATCGCCAGCCTCGGCCTGCTCGGCGGCCTCGCCGTCTTCGCCTGGACCCTGACCACCTCGGTGTTCCTGATCCGCAACGCCACCGACTGAGCCGGGCGATCAGCGACCCCATCCGCCCCGGCGCCCGGCCAACCCGCCTGCGTCGGGGCGCCGGCGCGCCCACGAGCCCGGACGACCTGCGCGTAGAAGCGCGCCCAGCGGATCGCGACTTCGAGTCGGAGCCCACGAGCCCGCCACCCACGAGCCCGGACGGCCTGCGCGGCAAGCGCCCCAGCGGAGCGGAGACATCGCGGCCACCGGGCCCGAGCAGGCCTGCGAGGACAGGGGAAACCAGCTCGGTGGGCGAGGGGGGACTTGAACCCCCACGTCCTTGCGGACACTGGCACCTGAAGCCAGCGCGTCTGCCAATTCCGCCACTCGCCCGTGGGGAGCCCTGAATCGTAGCAGCACCGTGCCGGGGAGCCTCGGGGCGATTCGCCTACGCTTCGCATCGGCTCCGAGCCGAGGACGTCATGGGATTGCGCAACTTCGAACGCCGCCTGGAACGGCTGGTCGAGGGCACCTTCGCCCGCGCCTTCCGTACCGGGCTGCGTCCGGTCGAGATCGGGCGACGGCTCCGGCGTGAGATGGAGATCGGGACGACGCTCGGCCTCGGTGGGCAGCGCGTGGCGCCGAACCACCACACGGTCCGGCTCTCGGCCAACGACGCCGAGCAGCTGAGCGGTGTCCGGGCCTCGCTCGAGCGCGAGCTGGCCGAGGTGGCCCGTGACGGTGCCCGCGACGAGGGCTGGGTGTTCATGGGCCCGGTCCGGGTGGAGATCACGACGGACCCGAAGCTGCGCACCGGTCGCTTCGAGATCGACGCGGAGCTGCGTGAGGCGCCGGGCGGCGCCGGCTTCGGCAGCCTCGTCGACGAGGAGGGCCGCCGCTACGAGCTGGGGAGCGAGACCTTCGTCATCGGCCGTCTGCCCGAGTGCGACGTGCAGCTGACCGACCCGAACGTGAGCCGCAAGCACGCCGAGCTGCGACCGATCGAGGGCGGCTGGGTGCTCATCGACCTCGAGTCGATGAACGGTTCGGCGGTGAACGGCCGTCCGATCCGGGAGCAGCGCCTCGCCGACGGCGACGTGCTGGAGATCGGTGACCACGTCCTCCGCTTCGAGGCCTCCTGAGTGGCCGACGGCGCGCTCCGCATCCTGAGCATCGGGCTGCTGGCCCTGCTCTACCTCTTCTTCCTCCGGGCGCTCCGGGCGGTCTGGGTCGAGACCCGCGCCGCCGAACGGCGGGCGACCGAGGCGGCACCGCCCGCCGACCGTCGGGCACCGGTCGGTGCGACGGCTCGCCGTGCCGCACGTCCTGCCGCGGTGACCGCTCCCGGTCCGGCACTGATCGTGATCGAGCCGGCCGAGCAGCGGGGCCGGCGTCACGACGTGGGTGACGAGCTCACCATCGGGCGAGCGCCGGGTTGTCAGATCCGCCTGGAGGACGACTACGTGAGCCAGCTGCACGCCCGGTTGTTCCGCAGCGGCGACCAGCTGATGATCGAGGACCTGGGCAGCACGAACGGCACCTTCGCCGGACGCGACCGGGTCAGCGCGCCACGCCTCGTGCGCAACGGCGAGGTGGTCCGGGTGGGATCGTTCGCCTTCGAGGTGGAAGCATGAGCCCGATGTCCGGCGAGCAACTCGTGTTCCGATGGGGCGCCAGCACCCACGCCGGGCGTGTGCGAGCCGCCAACCAGGACTCCGTCTTCGCCCAGGCGCCGCTGTTCATCGTCGCCGACGGCATGGGCGGTCATCGGGCCGGCGAGACGGCGTCGCGGCTGACGGTCGAGTCACTGTCCGCCAGCACCTTCGATGATCTCGACGGCTTCGTCGAGGCCGTGCGCGAGACGAACCGCTACGTCCACCAGAGCGCGTCGGACGACTCCGAGCTCCAGGGCATGGGCACGACGGTCACGGCGATGCGCATCGCAGGCTCCCACGAGGCGGCGCTGATCAACGTCGGCGACTCCCGCGCCTACCGGCTCCGGGGCGAGACCTTCGAGCGGCTGACCGAGGACCACAGCTACGTCGGAGCGCTGCTGCGCGAGGGGTCGATCTCGGAGCAGGAAGCCGAGATGCACCCATACCGCAACATGCTGACCCGTGCGATCGGCATCGAGCCGGAGGTCGAGGTCGATTCGTGGAGCCTCGAGCTGGAGGCGGGCGATCGGTATCTCCTGTGCTCGGACGGCCTGATCAACGAGCTCCAGGACGATCAGGTGCAGGCCGCGCTGCGCCGCCTCGCCGATCCGGGTGACGCCGCCCGCGAGCTCGTCCGCCTGGCCAACGACCGGGGCGGTCGCGACAACATCACCGTGGTCGTGGTCGACGTGGTCGCCGACGACGGCGAGGCGACGGCGCAGGTCGCCGTGGTCGGCGATGACGCCGCTCCGCCTGCCGAGGAGGATCTCGATCCGACGGAGCAGCTTCCCGCGCTGGACGGGCCCGATGCTCCGCCGCCCCCCTCACCGTTCGCCGATACGGCCACGGTCACCGACACCCAACCGTTCGCCGACCTGGCCGACGAACGGGCCGGGGTGGCGCCGCCGGCGGGCGACGACGGACCGGCCGAGCCCACGACGCCGCTGCTGACCTGGCGGCTGCTGGGCTTCGTCGTGCTCGTCATCGTCGCGATCTTCGGAGCGATCGCCGCCGTCGGCTTCTGGGCCCGCAGCGGCGCCCACCTCGACTTCGCCGGCGACGAGGTCGTCATCTTCGAGGGCAAGTCCGGCTCGGTGCTGTGGTTCGAACCGACCCTGGTCGAGCGCACCGCCATCTTCCGCGACGAGCTGCCCGAGGCGATCGTCGAGGACATCGACGGGGGCCGCGAGGTCGGCTCGCTCGGTGAGGCCCGCGACATCGTGGCCGACCTCCGGGCCGAGCTCCCGCCGCCGACGACGACGCCACCACCGACCACGGCTCCGCCACCAACCGAGGCGCCACCGTCGACGGCCACCACGGCGGCACCGGCGACGACCGCACCGCCCACGACCACCTCGGGCTGATGCGCTCGACCAGGCGGTCGACCGAGCTGGGGTTGATCGTGATGGCCGGCCTGGTCATCACGGCGACGTACACGCTCCTCGGATTGGGCCGCGACGCCTCGCTGCCGGCCGACGTCGTGCCGTTCCTCATCCAGCTGTACGTCCTGTTCGGCCTCGCCCACGTCGCGGTCCGCCGACTCGCCCCGTCGGCCGATCCGCTGATCCTGCCGATCGCCGTGCTCCTCAACGGCCTCGGCTACGTGTTCATCGCCCGACTCGACCAGGACCTCGCCGCGCTGCAGGCGCAGTGGACCCTGCTCGGCATCGCGGCGTTCGTCGTGACGTTGCTGCTCGTCGACCGGGCGGCGGTGCTCGCCCGGTACCGGTGGACCATGGCGGCCGCCGGTCTCGTGCTGCTGCTGCTCCCGCTGCTCCCCGGCATCGGCGCCACGGTCAACGGCGCCCGGCTGTGGATCCGGGTCGCCGGGGCGAGCATCCAGCCGGGCGAGTTCGCCAAGGTCGCGTTCGCCATCTTCCTCGCCGGCTACCTCGCCGAGCGGCGGGAGATCCTCGAGCTCTCGGACCTCCGCATCGGCCCGTTGCGCCTGCCCGACCCCCGCCACCTCGGACCGCTGCTCGCGGCGTGGGGCGCCTCGCTGCTCGTCATGGTGTTCGAGCGGGACCTGGGGTCGTCGCTGCTGCTGTTCACGGTCGTGATGGTCGTGATCTGGGTGGCCACCGGGCGCTTGGTCTTCGTGATCGGCGGCGTGTCGCTCTTCGCCGTCGGAGCGTTCGTGTCGTGGAGCGCGTTCTCGCACGTGCAGGAGCGCATCGACACCTGGCTCGATCCGTGGTCCGACCCGCTCGACTCCGGCTTCCAGCTCCTCCAGGCGACCTTCTCGCTCGCCGAGGGTGGGCTCACCGGCACCGGCCCGGGCCTCGGTGACCCCACCCGCATACCGGCTGCCGAGACCGACTTCATCTTCGCCGTGATCGCGGAGGAGCTCGGGCTGATGGGCGCCACGGCGATCCTCGTCGGCTTCCTGCTGATGATCGGCTCGGGCTACCGCATCGCGGTCCGGGCCGAGCGGCCCTTCGACTCGTTGCTCGCCACCGGCCTCACGACGATCATCGCCTTCCAGTCGTTCCTCATCCTCGGCGGCGTGCTGCGGGTCGTGCCCCTCACCGGCATCACGCTCCCGTTCGTCAGCTACGGCGGCTCGTCGCTGATCGCCAACTACATCCTGATCGCGCTGCTCCTACGGATCTCCAACGACGTCGAGGGCGGTCATCGCACCCCGCCGTGGCGGCCGTTCCGGCGGTTCCGGCGTGAGAAGAGCCCGGCGTGATCCCCCGGATCCGGGTGCTCGTCGCCGTGGTGCTGGTGCTGTACGGCGTGCTGTTCGTGCAGCTCAACCTCACGCAGCTGGCGCGGGGAGGTGAGCTGCGCGAGCACCCGCTCAACACCCGTGACCTCGAACAGGACTTCACCGGTGACCGCGGTCCGATCGTCACCGTCGACGGGCAGGTCATCGCGGTGTCCGAGGAGGTGGAAGGTCCCCTCGAGCGGCTCCGGATCTATCCCGACGGTGAGCTGTACGCCGCGGTGACCGGCTACCTCTCGCTCAACTTCGGTGCCGACGGGCTCGAACGGGTCTGGAACGACGAGCTCGCCGGCGACACGACCCGCCAGCAACTCGGCTCGCTGTCGGCGGTGTTCGACACCGACCCGCGGGTCGCCACCGTCGTCTCGACCATCGACAGTCGGCTGCAGACGGCTGCTCGCGACGCGCTCGGCGATCGGCGTGGATCGGTGGTCGTGCTCGACCCCGCGACCGGCGACGTCCTCGCCATGTGGAGCTTCCCGTCCTACGACCCGAACGAGCTCTCGTCCCACGATCTCCCAGCGGTGCGCGAGGCCCGTGAGCGCCTGATCGCGGACGACGACGACCCGCTGCGGGTGCGCGCCTACCGGGAGACCTTCTTCCCCGGATCGACGTTCAAGATCATCACCGCGACCGCAGCGCTGGAGAGCGGGCTCGCCACGACGACGGAGCCCGTGTTCGAGCCGGCTGCCGAGTACGTGCCGCCGCTCACCTCCCGCCCGATCCGGAACTTCGGCGGCTCGACCTGCGGCGGCGACCTCGTCGAGATCTTCCGGGTGTCCTGCAACACGGCCTTCGCCGAGCTGGGCGTCGAGATCGGCGCCGAGCAGCTCCACAGCACGGCCGAGGACACCGGCTTCAACGACGCCCCGCCGCTCGACCTGCCCGACCCCGAGCCGTCGCAGTTCCCCGAGCCGAGCGTGTTCGAGCAGAACACGCCGCTGCTCGCCCAGGCCGCGATCGGCCAGTTCGACGTGCGGGCGACGCCGCTGCAGATGGCGCTCGTCGCCGCCGGCGTGGCCAACCGGGGCGTCGTCCCCGTCCCCCGGGTCGTCACCGAGGTGTTCACCGACGACGCCGTCCTCGAGGATCCGGAACCAGTGGTCTGGCAGCGGGCGATGAGCGCGACCACCGCCGCGACCGTGCGGGACCTCATGGCCACGGTCGCCACCGAGGGCACCGCAGCCGGCCTCCTCCCGCCCGGCATCACGGGCGGCGCGAAGACCGGGACGGCGCAGCTCTCGTCGGAGACCGAGGACACCAACGCGTGGATCGTCGGCTTCGCTCCCCTGGAGGCGCCCCGCCTCGCGTTCGCCGTCGTGGTCGAGGGTGGCGGCGGTACCGGACAGCAGACCGGTGGCGGGACGGCGGCGCCGATCGCGACCGCCGTGCTCGAAGCGGCGATCACCGCCGGCTACCTCACACCCGCCGGCTGAGGCGACCGCCCGGCTCCGGGACCCACGCCGGGGCACTACCACGGCCTCGGCCGCAGCCCGTCAGGGCGAGGACACGAGGAGGGGGTCGGAGCACCGAGCTCCGTGGCTCCGCGACCCACGCCGGGAAAACACCACGGCCTCAGCCGCAGCCCGTCAGGGCGAGGACACGAGGAGGGGGTCGGAGCACCGAGCTCCGTGGGCTCCGGGACCCACGCCGGGAAAACACCACGGCCTCAGCCGCAGCCCGTCAGGGCGAGGACACGAGGAGGGGGTCGGAGCACCGAGCTCCGTGGGCTCCGGGACCCACGCCGGGAAAACACCACGGCCTC
>JBCDAU010000066.1:0-18811 GCA_039185015.1 Actinomycetota bacterium | reverse complement strand
CGGCAGGAAGCCGAAGTTGTCGGCGCCCGATTGCGCCTCCGAGCGCACGAACCCGAGATCGGCGACGACCGATCCCGAGATCGTCGTCGGGCCGTAGGCGAAGTAGTCGCCGGCGAAGTTCTGCATGATCGAGATCTGCTGGCCGGCCAGGCCCGCTTCCTCGATCTCGGTGGCGAGCGACTCGATCCGAGCCTCGACGACGGAGATCACGGCGTCGGCGTCGGCTTCTCGCCCGACGACCTGAGCGACGAGTCGAGTCTGGTCCTGCCACGACGCCGTGAAGTCGGGCAGGACGATCGGGGCGATCCCGGCGTACTCGTCGTGGATCTCGATCGAGTTCGGGTGCCCGATCCCGAGGATCAGTGACGGGTCGGTGGCGGCGACCGCCTCGATCGACCCGGCGGGTACGAGCTCGGTGTTCGCCTCGAGGATCGGCGCGAGCAAGGGGTCCTCGAAGAAGGCCGCCGCGGTCTGCGGGGTGACCCCCAGCGTGAGGAGCAGCGTGCCCATCAGCTCGTCGAGGGCGAAGATCCCCTCGGCGGTGACCGGTACCTCCTTGTCGCCGACGACATCGGTCACCGACACCGTGACGGCGGCCGCTCCGGCATCGTCCTCGTCCGCCGCTGGGGCGGTGGTCTCCGTCGTCTCGGCGGGTGCCGATGACGACGCGGACGCCGACGCCGATGGCGACGCGGATGCGGACGCCGACGACGATGCGGATGCCGACGAATCGTCGCTCTCGTCGGAGTCGCCGCAGGCGGCGGCGAGCAACGCCATGGCGACGATCGACGCCAGAACTCGGGATCTCACGAACTGCCTCCTGGTTGTATGGTGGGCTTACCCTAGTCAGGTAGGCAGCACTCAACCTCGGCAGTCGGTTCAACCGATCGCGTAGTCCCGGAGCAGCTTGTTGAGCTCGATCAGGTGGAGCTCCTCGGCCCCGATCTGGGTCCGGGCGTACTCCTCGAGGTAGATGGACCGACCCTCGACCTCGGCGAGGAGCTCGCGGTAGAGGTCGATCGCGCGCCGCTCGTGGCCGATGGACTCGTGCAGCACCACGTCGATGCTGTGGTCGTGGGACTCCTCGATGTCGGCGATGCCCTGCTCCGGGTGGCCACCGATGCCCGTGAGGATCTCTCCGGCCTGTGTGGCGTGCTGGAGCGACTCGGCGGCCTGCGCCTGCATGAACCCGACGAGAGGGAGCCGGTTCGGGCCCGTGATGACGAGGGAGTAGTGGGTGTAGCGGATCACTCCGGCGAGCTCGGCCTTGAGGATCTCGTTGAGGACCGGGATCACCCGGTTGGTGTCTATGAGCTGCTGCACGGTGGTCCTCCGTGGTCGTGGGGGCATCGCGATGGTCGCGGCCCGACAGGTCCGATCCCAAAGCCTGCGGCGGCGAGACGCCGCCGGAGCGGACTCACATGCCGACGCGGCCGGGTGTCCAGTGGGCGTGCACTTTGACCTGCGCCTTGGGCAGCCCGCGCTGGCGGAGGCGGTCTCGCACCGAGCGCATCATCGCCTGCTCGCCGGTGACGTAGGCGTAGGTCGACTCGGGATCCAACGGCACCGTGTCGGCGGCGCCCACGAGTGCCTCGCGGATCTCGTCGGCGCCGTTCGCCCCGATCCACGTGACGTCGTCTGCCCGCACCGTGTCGAGGACCGCATCGGACGGGGTCGGTGTGGCGAGCACGACCGACGCCGGTGTGGCGCGAGGGAGCGCGTCGAGGATCGCCCCGGCTGCGGCCGCGGTCGTGCGGTCGCCGATGATCACGGTCGGCGCCGAGTCCGATGCCACCGTCGGCCCGCCGCCGGGCCCCATGAAGACGAACTCGTCACCGGTGGTCAGCCCCGCCGCCCATCGGGCTCCGGGGCCGGCGTCGTCGTGGACGGTGATCAGGAACTCGAGGTCGCCGGACTCGGCGTCGCCTCGTCGCAAGGTGTAGTGCCGCCAGCGGTCCCTGAGCTTCTTGCCCTCGGGGGCGACCTTCACGGCCAGCGCCTGGCCGGGCCGCCACGAGAGCCTGGACTGGCGGGGGCGGAAGGCGATGCGTCGGAGGCCGTCGCCGACGTCCATCGCCACGGTGACCACGCCACTGTTCTTGACGGTCGTCTGCCGGATCGTGGTGAGGACGCTCATCGATGCCCTGAGATCAGGCGCAGGGGGTGCGGGCGGAGGACATGAAGCCACAGAACTCGTCGCGGCTGACCACCCACACGCCGTCGACCATCTGGACCGAGCCGGTCAGCGCGTTGTACGCCGGGTTCTCGCCGAAGAGCACGTCATAGGTGACCGTCGCGGTCTCGCCGTCGACGACGACTCCGGTCGGGACGAGGCTGATGCCGCCGAAGGTGTCGCCGGTCGCGGCGTAGGCGTCGATGGTCTCACGCAGCGCCTCGGCGTCCGCCAGGTGGGGGGCCTTCTCGTCGAACGACACCGTCGAGTCGAACACGGACGACCAGGCATCGGCGACGGCCTGCTGGTCGGCGTCGAGCTCGACGGCGAGGGCGGCGGTCGTGGTCGGTGCCGCGGTGGTCGGTGCCGCCGTCGTCGTCGGGGCGGCGGTCGTGGTCGGCGCAGCGGTGGTCGGTGCCGCCGTCGTGGGTGCTGCGGTGGTCGCCGGGGCGTCCGTGGTCTCCGGGGCGGCGGCGGTCGCATCGGTCGAGTCGTCGTCGCCGCACGCGGCAGCGATCAGGGCCACGGCGAACGCGACCGCGAGGATCCGCGTCCTGCGGGCACCCCGGTCGCCGCTGCCGGTGCGGCACTCCGGGGCGATGGTGGCCTTGGTGCGAACGACGGACACGTCGACTCCGATCCGGGAAGCTCGTCGAACCGCAGCGGGGCGCGTGCGGCCGGTCGGTGCGACGTTAGGCAGACCTGATGCTGGTGGGCAAGGAGCGGTGTCAGGCCCTCAGCCGAAGTCGGCGGAGACGACGGAGAGGGCTTGTCGCGCCAGCTCGACGATCGGCGCCGAGCCCTCGCTCCGCTGCCACTCCTCGACGACGACCCGTCGCGCGGCGACGAACGCCGCCGCGACGACCCTGACCTCGAAGTCGTCGGCGCTCCGACCGGTCCGCTGGGCGATCCACTCCGAGAGGAGCGCCTCGAAGTCGGCCTCGTAGGTGCGGATCGCGTCGAGCAGCGACGGCGTCTCGCGCATCAGGCGGGATCGGATCAGATCGGCCGGTGTGACGGGGGAGGCCTCGTCATCGGTTGCGATGGTCTCGATGAGCGCGTCGGTGACCGAGAGGTCCTGCGACTGGCGATGCAACAGGTTCACGAAGGCGCGGGTGCGCTCATCGATGTCGCCGATCAACACGGCGAGCTTCGTGGGGAAGTGGCGGAAGAAGGTCCGGGCGCTCACGCCGGCCGCCTCGGCGATCTGCTCGGTCGTCACCTCGTCGTACCCGTGGGTCGAGAACAGCTCGAGCGCGACCTGTTCGAGGCGCTCCGCCGTCGAGGCCTCGGTGGGTGCGGTGTGGGCGACCACGCCCGGACCCTACCCGAATCGCTTGACGCGTGACAGTCACTGACGCAAGAGTGCTAGGTATGCCTAATCCACCGGACGAGCGACATGCGGGTATCGAGGTCGATGGCTTGGTGAAGCGCTTCGGCGACCACACCGCGTTGGACGGCGTCAGCTTCGAGGTCGATACCGGCGAGGTCGTCGGGCTGCTCGGACCCAACGGCGCCGGGAAGACCACCGCCATCAACGTGCTCTCCACGCTGCTCCGACCGGACGGCGGGACGGCGCACGTCGCCGGGCACGACGTCGTCGGCGACCCCGATGCGGTGCGGCGGTCGATCTCGCTCACGGGGCAGTTCGCTGCCCTCGACGACGTCCTGACCGGCTACGAGAACCTCGTGCTCTTCGGCAGGCTCCGGGAGCTGTCTCGCTCGGAGGCGCGGCAGCGGGCGACCGAGCTGCTCGCACGCTTCTCGTTGTCCGACGCCGGCGACCAGGCGGTGTCGACCTACTCGGGAGGCATGCGCCGCCGCCTCGACCTGGCGGCCAGCCTCGTCGTGCCGACGCCGGTGCTCTTCCTCGACGAGCCCACGACGGGTCTCGACCCGCGGAGCCGCTCGGAGCTGTGGGGCGTGGTCCGCGAGCTGCGCAACGACGGCCTCACCGTCGTGCTGACGACCCAGTACCTCGAGGAGGCCGACCAGCTGGCGGACCGCATCGTCGTCATCGACCGTGGCTCGGTCGTGGCCGAGGGGACCCCCGACGAGCTCAAGGAGCGTGCCGGCGGGCAGGCCTGCGTCGTCAGCCCGGTCGATCTCGGCCGGCTCGACGAGGTCGCGAGCCTGCTCGACGACCTGGGCGAGGTGGTCATCGACCACGACCTCGGCACCGTCACCCTGCCCGACACCGGGCCGGCCCGGCTCACGTCGGTGCTCGGACGGCTCGGGGAGCACGGCATCGAGGTCGCCGACGTCTCGCTCCGGCGGCCCACGCTCGACGAGGTGTTCCTCCAGCTCACCGGAGCGTCGTCGTGACGACGATCGTGAGCGGCAGTGGCCTCCTGGGGGCCCGGGCCATCGAGCTGAGCCGTCGGAACCCCGGCAGCGTGCTCGGCGCCATCCTGTTCCCGCTGCTGTTCTTCGCGCTGTTCAACATCGTGCTCCGGCGGATCATGGACGCCCGCGACTTCGACTACGTCCAACTCCTGCCGTCGACGATCGTCGTGCAGGCCATGTTGTTCGCCGGCATGTCCTCCGCGTACTACGTGGCGAGCGACCGGCTCAGCGGGGTGTCCGATCGGCTTCGCTCGTTGCCCATCGGTCGTGCGGCACCGGCGATCGGGCGAGCACTCGGCGATCTGACCCGCGCGGCGGTGTCGTTGTTCGTCGTGCTCGCCGTGGGCGTCGCCGTCGGGATGCGCTTCGACGCCGGTCTGGTGTGGGTGCCGGTCTTCGTCGGCGTGGGCCTCGCCTTCGCCCTGGCCATCTCGCTCGGGATGGGCCTGATCGGCCAGGTCGCGAGCTCACCCGAGGGAGCGGTCAGCATCGCCTCGATCCCGTACCTGCCGCTGATCATGCTCTCGACCGGGTTCGCTCCCGTCGAGGACTTCCCCGACTGGTTGGAGCCGTTCGTCCGGAACCAACCGGTCGCCGTCGTGATCGATGCGCTCCGGGCGCTCGCCGGCGACGGCGACATCGGTTCGACCGTCCCGGCCGCGTTGCTCTGGTCGGCAGGGCTGAGCGTCGTCTTCATCGCCATCCGCGTCCGAGTGGAGAGCCCCCGATGAGCAGCTCGATCTACGCCGCCTACGCGGCGTTCACCGGCAGGTCCGCGCGTCGCTTCGTCCGCAAGCCGGAGATCATCATCAACACCGTCGCCTTTCCGGTCCTGCTGTTGGGGACGATGCTCGCCGTGTTCTCCAGTGCCGTGGAGGCGTTCGAGGACGGCGACTACGCCCAACGGCTGGTCCCGGCGCTCGTCGTCTCGGGAATCATGTTCGGGTCGACCGGAACGGCCGTCGGCCTGTTCACCGATCTGCAGTCGGGCTTCATGCAGCGCATCAGGTCAATGCCCGTCCCGAGCTCGGCGCCCCTCGTCGGGCTCGTCCTCGCCGAGGTGGTGCGGGCGCTCGCCGCCGTCGGCGTGCTCGTCGGCGTCGGCTACGTGGCCGGCTTCCGCTTCGACTCGTTCGTCGGGGCCATCGGCTTCGTGATCGTCGCCGCGGTCGCTGCGGTGAGCGTCACGTGGATCGGTCTGGCCATGGCGACCGGAGCGAAGACCCAGGAGGCGTTGGCGCCACCGCTGGGGGCGCTCTTCCTGGTGCTGCTGTTCTTCTCCCAGGGTCTCGTCCCGCTCGAGGCGTACCCCGGCTGGGCGCAGCCGCTGGTCGAGTTCAACCCGGCGTCGGCGTACGTGACGTCGCTCGACGGTCTCGCGCGTGGCGGAGAGCTGGCCGGGCCCCTGCTGAGAGCGGGCATCTGGTCGGTCCTGCTCGTGGTCGTCCTCGGCACCGTGGCGATCCGCCGGCTCCGTCCCGGCGAGTCCGGGGAGGCACCCGTCGCCGTGGCCTGAGACTCGAGCGCAGCGGCGTCCCTCCTGACGTCGGTCAATCGGCCGTGGGTGGGAGGGGCCACTCGCGATCGGGGTCGAGGCGACGGCCGAGCCACACCTCCACCTGAGCCAACCAGGCGGCGGCGTCCTCGGCGGGGTGGAAGAGCAGCGTCTGCTCGACGAGCTGGGTGACCGCCACGTCGTCCGGTGGGCACCGTGTCAGCAGTTGGTGCGCGAGCTCGCCGACCACGACCACGTCCCCCACGCGCGGCGCCGGGTCCGCGGGCAGCACCCAGGGAGCGAGTGGGAGGTCCGGCATCGGTGGGGCGTGCTCGAACGCGGGCAGCGGTTCGCCGATCGGCGCCCAGCGCTCACCGTCGTGGCGCATGACCCGTCCGACGTCGGGCGGCTCAGCCACCCAGGATCGAGAGGTCGGGCACGAGGTCGGCCCGGAGCCACTGGAAGACGCGCCACCCGACGGGATCGGGCGCCATCGTCTCGGCGACCTCCGCAGCGGCCTCGTCGGACACGGCCGCCCCGTTCGGCGCCTTCACGTGGACCTCGGCGACGCGCTCGGCGAGCACGAACCAGCCGACGGCGGACTCGACGGTGTGACCCACGGTCAGCAGGCCGTGGTTGCGGAGGATGCAGAGCTTGGCATCGCCCAGCGCGGCCGCGATCCGCTTCCCGCCGTCGACGCTCAGGACCTCGATCTCCTCGTCGTCGAACATCGCCTGGTCGAAGACGACGCCGCAGGACTCCTGGCTGAGCGCTCGGAACGGCTCGACGTTGGCCGACCACGGCGTCCCGAACTGGGTGTGGGTGTGGCAGGCGGACACGACGTCGGGCCGGGCCGCGAGCAGCGGGTGGTGGATGTTGTAGCCGGCGGTGTTCACGGCCCCGGTCGGCTCGCCGTCCGCGTCGACCACGCGTCCGTCGGGGGCGACGAGGACCAACTGGTCGACGGTCGCATGTCGGAACGGCACGCCCCAGTCGAGCAACCAGAAGTGATCGGTGAGCTCGGGATCGCGGGCGGAGACGTGGCCGTCTCCGAACTGCCCCCACCGCAACGCACCGAAGATCCGGTATCCGGCTGCGCACATGAGCTTGCGGTGGGCCCGCTCCTCATCGATCGTGCGCTCGGCTCCGTAGGGCTCGACGCCGGGGAACTCGGGGTACGGGTTGTCGCTCACGATGACCTCCGAACCCGGATGCTACGACGGGCCACCCAGACCGTGTTGGGCATGTGATGCGCGGCATCTGCTCAGGGTGAGGGGTCCCCGATCCGATGGGACCTCATGGAATCTGGTGCTCCATACGAGTCGGAGCTGAGTCCCCGCCGGAAGCGGGTGGGGCTGCTCGCCGTCGTCGCGGTCGTGCTCTTCGCCGTCGGCGGGTTGTTCGGTCAGAACGGTTGGCCGCCGTTCATCGGCGCGGGGACGTCGTCGGCCGACGACGGATCCGACGGTGCTGCGGTCCTGATGCTGGTGAAGTGGGCGGACCTGCGTGGTGGTGACCAGCAGGTCCTCGATCTGCTGGAGGCCAACGGGATCAAGGTGGAGGTCCTCGAGGTGAGGGACTCGGCCCACATCACCGCCGAGATCGCCGAGCGGTACGACGTCGTCGTGATGTCGTCGTCGATCGACTCGAAGCACGTGACCCACGTCGGCGACTTCGCGGTGCCGATCGTGACCTGGGAGCCCTACGCCCACGACGACCTCCGCACGCACGCCCGGAACGGCCCCAGCCCTGCAGGCACCGTCTTCACGGTCGACGGCACGCACGAGCTCGCTCGCCGCGCTGCGCTCGACGGTGAGGTGCAGGTGGCCACGGGCACGCCGAGCTCACGTCCCGGCGACGGACGGGTCGAGGCCGTGCAGATCGTGGCGTCCGACGCCGACGGCCACGCCGTCTGGTACCTGCTCGACGAGGGAGCGCTCCTGTCGGACGGGACGCCGGCACCGGGGTGCCGCATCGGGCTCCCGTTCAACGACAAGCGCGGCAACAACTCGACCGCCGCCACCATGACCGCAGACGGCCAGGCGATGATGGTCGCGTCGGTGCAGTGGGCCATCGGCGAATGTGGCGAACCGGCTCTGCCGACCGCTGAGGTCGCCGACGCCGACGCCGACGCCGACGCCGACGTCTCGGGCGACGAGGCCGGTGATGCGGGCGTAGACGAGCCGGCGGCCGACGCGGCTGCTGTCGACGATGCTGCTCCGGCCGAGGGCGCTGGTGCGGCCGAGGGCGCTGGCGCGGCGGAGGATGCTGGTCCGGCGGACGATGCTGCTCCGGCCGAGGGCGCTGGTGCGGCCGAGGGCGCTGGCGCGGCGGAGGATGCTGGTCCGGCGGACGATGCTGCTCCCGACGATGCTGCTCCGGCCGAGGGCGCTGGTGCGGCGGAGGATGCCGGTCCGGCCGAGGGGGCTGGTGCGGCTGAGGATGCTGGTGCGGCTGAGGATGCTGGTGCGGCGGAGGATGCTGGTGCGGCGGAGGATGCTGCTCCTGCTGAGGATGCTGCTCCCACCGACGCCGATGAGCCGGATGCCGACGTCGATGCCGAGAGCGATGGCGACGCCGGTCCGGCCGAGCAGGATGACCCTGCTGGAGACGTTGAGGGTGGAGGCACCGCCGACGCTCCGACGTCGACGACCGAACCAGGAGACGCCACCGGTGAGGCCCCGAAGTCGTCGGACCCGGCCGAAGGTGCTGACCCGGCTGGCGACTTCGACGGCGCCGAGTCCCCGACACCTGCCGATCTCGACGACGACGTGGAGACCGCAGACGGCTCGGAGGGCCTCGAGTCACCGAACCTCACGCGGGACCTGTCCCGAGACGGCGCCCCGACCGACACGCCCGAGGGGGCCGCCCCGCCGGCCGCCGACGGCGCGACACCAGCGCCGGCCCCGGACACGGATCCGGGCGATCCCAGCCCGGCTCCCCGCATCGACGACGACGGCTCGACGGACCCGGGTGCCGGGCCGAGCTCGCCGGCCGATGATCCGATCGACACCCCCGCTCCGGGCCCGGCGAGCTCCGAGGGTGGCAGTGACGTGGGCGGTGCCTTGGTGGTCGACGCCGACACCGACCCGGAGCTCGTTGTGGAGGAAGCCGCCCCGCCGGCCGTCGCGGCCCCGCCGGTCGGCCCGTCGAGCGAGAGCCCGTCGTCGCTGCTGCTGGTCTTCCTCGGCGTGATGGCTGCGGGTGTCATCGCCGCTGCCGCCTCGTTCACACTGCGCCGCTCCTGAACCAGAGGGATCGATCCATCGGATCCCCGGCGTCGGCCGGGGTCCGACCGCGCTCGGGGCCGGTGCCCGGCTCTAGTCTCCGGCGGTCATGTCCGTCGCCGAGGTCCTCATCGACGTCCTCGCCCCGGTCGCTCTCCTGGTAGTGCTCGGCGCTGCGTCGGGGCGACGCCTCGGGATCGAGGTGTCGACGCTGTCGAGGTTCTCGTTCGCGGTGCTCGGGCCCGCCTTCGTGTTCTCGATCCTCGCCGACGCGGAGCTGGACGGCACGGTCGTTGTCCGGCTGGTGCTCGCCGGGCTCGCCGGGATGGCCGGCGCGGTGGTCGTCGTCCTCGCCTGGGCCCGCGCGATCGGCGCCTCCTACGAGGCGGCCGCTGCGTCGACGATGACGGCTGCCTACGGCAACGTCGGCAACGCCGGGCTGGCGATCGTCGCGTTCGGTCTCGGCGACGACGCGCTGCCGATCGCCAGCGTCTTGATGCTGACGATCAACATCACCGGGCTCGTGCTGGGCGTGGGGCTCGCCGAGGGTCGGACCCGTTCGCCGATCCGTGCGGTCGGTCGGGCGCTGTCGGCGCCGATGACCGTTGCAGGAGCAGCAGCGCTGGTCGTCAACGTCGGCGGGCTCGATCTGCCGCTGGTGTTGGACCGGTCCGTCGGACTCCTCGCCGGAGCGCTGATCCCGGTGATGCTGTACACCCTCGGTCTGCAGCTCGTGCTGACCGGGCGTCCGACCTGGGGTGCCGATGTCGGCGTGGTGGTCGCGACGAAGCTCGTGCTCGTTCCCGTCGTCGCCGGGCTGGTCGCCCGGGCGCTCGGCCTCGAGGGTGATGCGCTGGATGCCGTGATCATCCAGTCGGCGATGCCCCCGGCGGTGTTCTGTGCCGTGGTCGCCATCGAGTACGACTTCGTGCCCGACCGGGTCACCGCCGCCGTCGTCGCCGGCACGCTGGCGTCGGCCGTGACCCTGCCGATCGTGCTGCTCGTCGTCTGAGCCTCAGTCCCGGTGGGTCTCGACCCACTCGAGGAAGCGATCTCGATCCCAGGCGTTGATCACCTGGTCCCGAGGGGCCCACCCTCGCTGTGCGGTGAGCACGCCGTACTCCATCCGTCCCAGTTCCGACACGTGGTGGCTGTCGCTGTTGATCACCAGCTTCACCCCACGGTCGACCGCCTTGCGGACGACATCCGAGGCGGCATCGAGTCGTTCGAGACCACCGTTGATCTCGAGGGCCACGTCGAAGTGGTGGAGCGCCTCGATGACGACGTCGATGTCGAGCTCGATGCCCGGACGTCGCCCGATGTACCGGGCGGTCAGATGACCGATCGAGTCAACGCACGGATCGGAGATCGCGGCGACGAGCCGCTTCGTCTGCTCGCGTTCCGACAGGCCGAAGCTGGAGTGCACCGAGGCGACCGTGTACTCGAGCTGGGTTCGGAAGTCGGCGTCGTAGTCGAGGCCACCCGAGGCGTCGATGTTCAGCTCACAGCCCCACAGCACGGTGATGTCGGGGTGGTCCTGCTGGACGCGACGGATCACTTCGCGGTGTTCGAGCATCTGCTCCGCGGCCACCCCGATCCGGCCGAGGTCGCCGGCGTGCTCGGTGATGGCGAGGTACTCGTAGCCCCGATCGACGGCGACCTGCACCATCTCGGCGACCGTCGACCGGCCGTCGCCCGAACGGTCCGTGTGGTAGTGCAGGTCGCCCTTGATGTCCTCGAGTCGGATCAGCTCCGGTAGGCCGGCGCCGCCCGCTGCCTCGACCTCGCCGGTCGCTTCTCGGAGGGGAGCGGGCACGAACTCCAGGTCCAGCGCGGCGTAGATCTCCGCTTCGGTGCGGCTGGCGATCACGGGCCGGTCGACCGGGTCGACGTCCTCGTCGGACGCATCGAGCAGCCCGTACTCGTTGAGCAACATGCCGCGGCTCTGTGCCCGCTGCCGGAGCTCGATGTTGTGAGCCTTGGAGCCGGTGAAGTACAGCGTGGCCGCGCCGAACTGCTCGGGGTCCACGACTCGGACGTCGACCTGGAGGCCGCGGCCGGTGAGGAACGAGGTCTTGGTGGCACCACTCACGACGATCTCGCGAGCCTCCTCGTGCTCGACCACGGCGGCCATCACTGCGGGGCCGTCCGCCGAGGCGACGGTGATGTCGATGTCGCCGATCGTCTCGGCCATGCGCCGGAGACTGCCGCAGTAGGCGACGTCGACGACGGTCGGCAGCGCGGCGAGATCGGCGACGAGGCGGCGGGCCAGCGGGAGCGCGTCGGCGACCGGGGTGCGGCGGTCCTTGCCGGTCAGGCCGAGGCGGGAGATGGCCGTGCCGATCTTCTTCTCGGTGGTCTCCCCGAGACCCGGGACGTGGCGGAGCTCCTCGGCCTCGATCGCGGCGCGCAGCCCGTCGACGTCCTCGATGCCCAGGTGGCTCCGGAGGGCGTACAGGGTCTTCGGACCGACTCCGGGGATGCGGCTGAGCTCGACGACCGACGGCGGGTACTCCTCGCGCAGCGTCTCGAGCTTCGCCACCGTGCCGGTGTCGATGAGTTCGCGGATCTTTGAGGCGGTCGCCTTGCCGACGCCCTTGATCTTCGTGAGCTCGCGTTCGCTGAGCTCGGTGACGTCCCGACCGTCGGCTTCGAGGCCGAGGCGGGCGTTCTCGTAGGCCCGCGCCTTGAACGACTGTGGGCTGCCCTCTGCCAGCGTCGTCAGCGTCACCAGCTCGCCGAGCATGGCGAAGACGTCCCGATTGGTCGCCATCGAATCAGCGTACGCGGGCGCCGGCCGAGAGCTCATCGAGGAACGCTGCGGCCGCCCTCGCGTTGTGCGAGCGCCAGCGGTCGACGACGTCGCTGCCGGGCGCCAGCTCGCTCAGGCGATCCAGCGTGGTGGCCAGCGCATCGCGTTGCGCCTCGACGAGGCCTGCCGGGTCGGTGCCGGCGCGTTCGAGGAGACGGAGCTTGGCCAGGAGCTCGATGCGCAGGTCGCGGACGTGCTCGGAGGGTCGCGACAGCCAACGGTGTGTCAGCTCCCGGCCGGCGAGCGTCGCACGGAGCACCGTGCGCGTCGGGCCGGCGTCGCCGGGCTCGTCGTGGAGCGACTCGACGAGACCCCGCTCGGCGAGGCGATCGAGCGACCGGTAGACGAGCGATCGGCGCACGGTCAGGACGCGACCGAGGTCGCCGTCGGGGCCGAGCTCTCGGGCGATCGCGAAGCCGTGGGTGGGCCCCTCGCCGAGCAGCGCGAGGACCACGTGGTCGGTCGACGACAGCGCGGGGGAGGTGGCCACGACTTGCAGGCTAGTCGCATTGAGACTAGACGACCTGCCTCGGAAGGAGTGCGGTGCGCCTCGCTGTCGCCCTGATCGCTGCGGTCGTCGTGCTCGGAGGCTGCGGCGCGTCCGGCGGCGACGACGAGACGCTCCTCGTGTTCGCCGCTGCGTCCCTGTCCGACGTGCTGCCGCCGCTCGCGGAGCGGTTCGAGGCCGAGCGTGGCGTGGAGGTCGAGCTCGTCTTCGCCGGGAGCTCAGCGCTCCGAGCCCAGCTGCTCGACGGAGCGCCAGCTGACGTCTTCATCTCGGCGGACCGGCAGACGATGGATGCCGCCGTCGACGGCGGCGCGATCGACGGTGCACCGGAGATCGTCGCCCGCAACCGCCTCGCCGTCGTCGTCCCCGCCGGGAACCCGGGTGGCCTCGGATCGGTCGGTGATCTCGCCCGTGACGAGCTGCTGGTCGGCCTGTGCGCCCCGTCGGTCCCGTGCGGGAGCCTGGCCCGCGCCGCCCTCGACGCCGCCGGCGTGCTCGCGTCTCCGGACACCGAGGAGCCTGACGTCCGTTCGCTCCTCGCCAAGGTCGTGGTCGGTGAGCTCGACGCCGCGGTCGTCTACCGGACCGACCTGCTCGCCGCCGGCGATGCGCTCGAGTCGGTCGCGTTCGACCATGGCCCGGAGGGCGAGGCGGTCTATCCGGCCGGCGTGGTGCGGGACGGAGACGCCGACGACGCCGCCCGTTTCATCGCGTCGCTGCTCGACGCCGACGGTCGAGCGCGCTTCGCGTCCCTCGGGTTCGTCGAGCCGTGAGGCGCGTGCGGGAGCCGATCCCGTGGCCGCTGTCGGTCCTCGGTGCCCTCGGCGCTGCGCTCGTGCTGGTCCCGCTCGTCGGCCTGGTCATCGAGAGCCCATGGGGCGATCTCCCATCACTCGTCACCTCCGAGGTCGTGCTCGACGCACTCGCGCTGTCCATGTTCTCGGCCACCGCAGCCGCGGTGTTGTCCGTGCTGCTCGGCGTACCGCTCGCCTGGCTGCTCGCCCGTGGGGCCTTCCGGGGTCGGTCGGTCCTGCGGGCGGCGGTGACGTTGCCCATGGTGCTGCCACCGGTGGTCGGCGGCGCTGCGTTGCTCGTGGCGCTCGGTCGTCGCGGCGTCGTGGGCGAGCCCCTGGACGAGGCGACCGGCATCGTCCTGCCCTTCTCGATCTGGGGCGTGATCCTCGCGAACACGTTCGTCGCCATGCCGTTCCTCGTCATCACCGTCGCCGGAGCGCTCGGGTCGATCGATCGGCGTTACGAGGCCGCCGCCCGGACCCTGGGAGCGTCGAGCCTGTCGGTGTTCACGCGGGTGACGCTGCCCATGATCCGCCCAGCGCTCGTCGCCGGGTTCGTCTTGGCCTGGGCTCGTGCGCTGGGCGAGTTCGGCGCCACCGTGACCTTCGCCGGCAACCTGCCCGGTCGGACCCAGACGCTCCCGCTCGCCGTGTTCGTGGCCCTGGAGTCGGACCGGGATGCGGCGATCGCCATGAGCCTCGTCCTCGTCACCGTCTCCCTGGTCGTGCTCGTGTCGTTGCGCGACCGCTGGTGGGGGAGTCGATGACCGAGGGCCTCCGTGCGCGCGTGCGCGTCCAGCGCGGCGACTTCCTCCTCGACGCCGACCTCGTCGTGGGAGCGGGGGAGACGGTCGCCCTGCTGGGTCCGAACGGAGCGGGGAAGTCGACGGCGATCGATGCGATCGCCGGGCTGGCTCCGCTCGACGCCGGACGGGTCGAGCTGGACGGACGCGTGCTCGACGACGCGGAGGCGGGGGTCTTCGTGCCTCCGGAGCGGCGGGGCATCGGGGTCATGTTCCAGCGGTACCTGCTCTTCGAGCACCTGCATGCCCTCGACAACGTCGCCTTCGGCCTCCGTCGAGCCGGGCTCGGCCGTTCGGCGGCCCGCGCCGAGGCCGCACGCTGGCTGGACCGCTTCGGACTGACGACCGTCGCCGAGCAGCGGCCCGGCCAGCTCTCCGGAGGGCAGGCTCAGCGGGTGGCGCTCGCTCGGGCGTTGGCCGTCGAGCCCCGGCTCCTGCTGCTCGACGAGCCGCTGGCAGCCCTCGACGTCACCTCGAGAGCGCGGTCCCGCCGGCTCCTCGCGGACGACCTGGACGGGCAGGCCTGCCCGAGGGTGCTGATCACCCACGATCCACTGGAGGCGGTGCTGCTCGGCGATCGCATCGTCGTGCTGGAGGACGGGCGCGTGACGCAGGTCGGTACGGCCGACGATCTCCGCCGGCGACCCTCGACCCCCTACGTCGCCGATCTCGTCGGGACCAACCTCCTGCGAGCGTCGATCAGCGGCGGACGGGTGCGACTCCTCGACGAGCGCCTCGAGCTGATCGCCGCCGACGTGCGCACCGAGGGTCCGGTGCTCGTCACGATCGCCCCGTCGGCCGTGTCGCTCCACCGCGAGGAGCCCCACGGGAGCCCCCGCAACGCCTGGGAGACCGTGGTCACCGGCGTCGAGGTCCGCCCCGAGACGGTCCGGCTCAGCCTGGCCGAGCCCCGGGGGTTGGTCGTCGAGGTCACGGCGGAGTCGGTCGAGGTGCTCGGGCTCCGACCGGGGTCCGCGGTGTGGGCCTCGGTGAAGGCGACCGAGATCTCCGTGAACCGTTCCTGACGGCACGGCGTACACGACGACGAAGCGCGGAACCCTCGCTTTCGGCCAGCTGCTGTCCTACGATCGGAATTGTACGGACAAAGTGGTTGGCCCGACCCGCCGCCCGGGAGTGTGCGCACGATGAACGACCGTCTCACCTCGACGCTCGAACCGCTGGTGAAGCTCGGGCTCGACCGACCTCGCCTGGTGCTGCGCGTCGCCGCGGCGCTCACCATCGTCCTGGGCGCGGCGATGGTGTTCATCGAGGTCGACACCGACCCCGAGAACATGCTGCCCGGCGACCATCCGGTCCGGCAGCTCAACGCCGAGTTGCGGGAGCGGTTCGACGGCCACGAGACCATCGTGCTCGGCGTCACGGCCGCGGACGGCGACATCACCTCCGACGACGAGCTCGCTGCGGTCCTGTCGATCCATGCCCAGATCACCGGACTGGACGGGGTGCTCGGCGGCTCCACGGTCAGCATCGCGTCGAGTCCCGCCGCCGCAGGCTCGTCAGACGAGCTCGTCGCAGCGGTCGCCGCTGATCCGCTGCTCGGTGGCCTGGTCCTCACCGACGACGGAGCGACGGCAGCGGTCTTCATCGCCGTGATCGACAAGGACGTCGCAGCAGATGTGGCCGACGAGACCCGTGCGCTCGTGGAGGCAGACGCCGCCTTCGCCGACGCGGACGTCGCCGTCGCAGGCCTGCCGCTGGCGGAGGACGCGTTCGGTCAACAGATGTTCCTGCAGATGGGCATCTACGCCCCGCTCGCGGGGGCCGTCGTGTTCGCGGTGATGCTCTTCTTCTTCCGTCGGTTGGCGATCGTGGTGCCGGCGATGGTCGTGGCGTTGGGCTCGGTGATCTGGACCATGGGTCTGCTCATCGGTACCGGCAACACCGTCCACATCATGGCCTCGATGATCCCCATCTTCTTGATGCCGACGGCGATCCTCGACAGCGTCCACGTGATCAGCGAGCACTTCGATCGGGACGACGACGGTGACGCACGCGACGGGCTCCTCGCCGTCTATCGAGAGCTGTTGCGGCCGCTGACCTACACGACGTTGACGACGATGGTGGCGTTCGGTTCGCTGGCCCTCGCGCCCATCCCTCCGGTGCAGGTCTTCGGCGTCTTCGTCGGCATCGGCATGGTGATCGCCTGGCTCTGGACGCTGATGGTGCTTCCGGCGCTGCTGATCGGTCGGCGGGCGCAGACGGCGGCGCCGGCCCACGACCCTGGCGCGCTCGGCGTCGCGCTCGAGCGCCTCGGCCGCCTCGTCGTGCGCCGTCGGCGGTACGTGATCGCCACGTTCGCGATCGCCGTGCTCGCGCTCGCTCCCGGTCTCGCCGGGATCGAGGTCAACGACAATCCCGTTCGATGGTTCCGGTCATCGGAGGAGATCCGGCAGGACTCGGAGGCCCTCAACGAGGCGCTGCCCGGCACGTTCGGCGCCAACGTCGTCCTTCGAGCGGAGGACCCGGCGTTGCTCGTCGCCCCGGCCACGTTGGCGGCGCTCGACCACCTCGACGAGGTCTGGGCGGAGACCGGGACGGTCGGGTACAGCGCCCACGTCGGCGATCTCGTCGGTGGGTCCTCCGGCCCCGAGGCACTGTCCGCCATCGACAGCGCTCGGGCGGCCTCGCCGCTGGCCTCGACATTGATCGACGACGATGGGCGGACGGCGAACGTCCGGTTGCTGCTGTCCGACGGTGACAACCAGGCGATGCGGGCCGTGGTCGACGCCACCGAGGCCGCACTCGCCGAGGTGCCCCTCCCGGACGGGGTGACGACCGAGCTGGGCGGAGAGGCCTACCTCAACCTCGTGTGGCAGGACGAGATGGTCGACGGGATGCTCCGCGCGTTCCTGAGCACACTGGTCGTCGTGGCCGTGCTGCTCGTCCTGCTGTTCCGCTCCGTCCGGTGGGCGGTCCTGGCGATGATCCCGGTCGTGTGGACCGTGATCGTCGTCTATGGCGTCATCGGCTACTCGGGCCGGGACTACGACATGCCGATCGCCGTGCTCTCGACGCTCGTCCTGGGCATCGGCGTCGACTTCGCCATCCACTTCGTCGCCCGTTTCCGGGCGCTGCTCGACGAGCTCGGCGATCCCCACGGTGCCCTCTCGCACTTCTTCGACGAGCCGGCCCGGGCGCTCACGCGGAACGCCCTGGTGATCGCGGTGGGGTTCCTCCCGCTCGTGCTGTCGTCGCTGGTGCCCTACGTCGTCGTCGGCGTGCTGCTGTCGGCGATCCTCGTCGTCAGCTGGCTGGCCACGGTGACGGTTCTGCCGGCCCTCGCGAGCTACGGCGGCCGAGGACCGGATGTCGCGTCGTCGGGGGAGGCCGTGCGGCCTGCTTCAGCGGACGACGATCAGCGGCTGGCGCGGCGGTAGGTGCCGATCGCCAGGGGTGCGAAGACCGCGACGATGATCACGGCCCAGATGAGGGTGTAGATCACCGGGTTCTCCAGCGGCCAGGCCGTCGGTTCGGGCGTGCCCTCCGGGATGTTGCCGAAGAGGTCGCGAGTGGCCTGCGTGACCGCCGAGACCGGGTTCCATTCGGCGATGGTCTGCAGCGGTCCGGGCAGGTTCTCTGCCGGGACGAACGTGTTGGCGATGAACGTCACCGGGAAGATCACGATGAACGATGCGTTGTTGACCACGTCGGGGCTGGGGACGAGCAACCCGATCCATGCCATGACCCACGAGAACGCGTAGGCGAAGAGCAACAGCAAGACGACGGCGAGGAGGGCGTCGAGGAGCGAGCCTCGGATCCGCCAGCCGACGATGTACCCCGTGATGCCCATGACGAGCAGCGACAGCAGGTTGTAGATCACGTCGCTCGCCGTCCGCCCGGCGAGGACAGCGCTCCGAGACATCGGCAGGACACGGAAGCGATCGATGATGCCCTTCTGCATGTCTTCGGCGATGCCCGCACCGGTGAACGTGGCACCGAACAGCACGGTCTGGGCGAAGATGCCCGCGATCAGGAACTCCCGGTAGCTGCCGTTCGGGATCTCGATCGAGTCGCCGAACACGTAGGCGAACAGCAGCACGAACATGATCGGCGAGAGCAGCACGAACACGAGCAGCTCGGGCACCCGGACGATCTTGATGACGTTGCGGCGGGCGACGACGCCCATGTCGGCGAACATCCATCGGAACCCGTTCACGAGGCCACCTCCTCGGAGCTCGAGTCGGCTGGACCGTCGGTGCCCTCCTCGGCGTGGTGGCCGGTCAGGGTCAGGAAGACGTCGTCGAGGGTTGGTCGTCGGAGACCGATGTCGGACACCGAGATGCCCTCGGACTCGAGGTCGAGCAGCACCGTCCGCAGGCACGCTGCCCCTTCGGCCACCGGGGCCAGGATGCGACGGGCGCCCAGCTCGACCTCGATCTCGCCGACGGCGACCCGCTCGACGATGCGGCGGGCGTCGTCGAGGCGACCCTCGGCGGCGATCATCTCGATGCGCTCACCGCCGATCTGGCTCTTCAGCTGGTCCGCGGTGCCGCGAGCGATCGCCTGACCCCGGTCGATGACGGTGATCTCGTCGGCGAGCTGGTCAGCCTCCTCGAGGTACTGGGTGGTGAGCAGGAGCGTCGTACCGCCGCTGACCAGCTCGCGGATGACGTCCCACAGGCCGATGCGGCT
>JBCDAU010000065.1:0-18813 GCA_039185015.1 Actinomycetota bacterium | reverse complement strand
GGGCGTGCTCGTGCCCGGCGAGACGTTCGCCACCCTCTCGCCGACTCCGTCCGGCGACGGCTACTGGGTCTTCACGACCGTGGGCCGAGTGCTCGTGTTCGGCGACGCCGTCGACCACGGCGACCTCGTGGACCTCGGCATCGCGGGCGTCCTCAACGGCCCCATCGTCGACTCGATCCCGACTCCGGACGGCGGCGGCTACTACCTCCTCGGCAGCGACGGCGGCGTGTTCAGCCTCGGCAACGCCCGCTTCTCGGGCTCGATGGGTGGCATCCCGCTCAACCAGCCGGTCAACGGCATCGTCCCGGACCTCGACAACAGCGGGTACTGGCTCGTCGCCGGCGACGGCGGCGTGTTCTCCTTCGACGCCGAGTTCCGCGGTTCGATGGGCTCGGTGCCGCTCAACGCCCCCGTCGTCGGCATGGTCGCCAACGGTGACGGCTACCTGATGGTCGCCACCGACGGCGGCATCTTCAACTTCTCCGATGCGGACTTCGCCGGCAGCCTCGGCAGCGAGAACATCCCGGCGCCGATCGTCTCGGTCGCCATCGTCACCGGGGACCCGGTGTCCACCGGCGCGCAGAACCTCGACCCGGTGGCCCGCATCTCGACCGACACCGTCCGCGGACGCGCACCGCTGACCGTCGTCTTCGACGGCTCGTCCAGCTCGGACCCCGACGGCTCGATCACCGACCACGTCTGGAACCTCGGCAACGGCACGACCGCGAGCGGGCCGGTTGCCACGACCACCTACGCCGCACCCGGCACCTACACGGCCTCGCTCACGGTCATCGACGACAGGGGCGCCACCTCGACCAGCACGCAGCTCATCACGGTGGGCGACGAGGCCGAGGTCGACCAGGGTCCGTTGGGCCCGGTCAGCTGGTCCCGGATCTCCTCGGAGACCGGCGAGATCCCGGAACCGCCCGACCGGGACCACCAGACCGTCGGCGCGGTCTTCGACGTCGACGGGGACGGCATCGACGACTTCGTCCTCGGTGGACGCCGCGGCGAGGGCCCGGCCCTCCTGTGGTTCACGATCGATGCCGGCGAGTGGGTGGTGCGCACGATCGAGCCGGACGAGCTGCGACTCGAGGCCGGCGGCACGTCTGCGGACATCGACGGGGACGGCGACCTCGACTTCGTCGTCGGTGAGGACAGCCAGGGTGACTCGCTCTACTGGTGGGAGAACCCGGCGCCGAACTTCGAGCAGCGTTGGACGCGTCGGGTGGTCAAATCGGGGGGCGGCAACCAGCACCACGACCAGGTGTTCGGCGACGTCGACGGAGACGGCGACCAGGAGCTGGTGTTCTGGAACCAGAACAACGGACGCCGGCTCTTCCTCGCCGACATCCCCGAGGATCCCCGCACCACGCAGCCGTGGAACGCCGTCGAGATCTTCCAACCGCCGAGCGTCAGCGAAGGTCTCTGGATCGCCGACATCGACCTGGACGGGGTCGACGACATCGTCGGTGGCGGCTACTGGTTCCGCCACGAGACGGGCACCGACTTCACAGCGTTCCCGATCGATGCTTCCTACCCCAGGTCGCAGGTGTCGGTCGGGCAGCTGATCGAGGGTGGTCGGCCCGAGGTCGTGCTCGACTCGGGCGACTTCCTCGGCCCGCTCAACCTCTACGAGTGGGACGGCTCCACGTGGGTCTCGACCACGCTCGAGGACGAGTCGCGCCACGGGCACAGCTCCGACGTCCGAGACGTCAACGGCGACGGCCGTCTCGACATCCTGACCGGCGAGATGGGCATCGAAGGCGTCACCGACCCGAGGACCCGAGTGTTCTACGGCGACGGCACCGGCTTCTTCACCGAGCAGCTGATCGAGACCGGTCGGGCGATCCACGACTCGGAGTTCGGTGACTTCGACGGCGACGGCTGGGTCGACATCGTCGGCAAGCCCTTCGCCTTCGGGGTGCCCCTGCTCGACGTCTGGATGAACCAGGGAGACCCCGGTCCCCTGCTCTTCGCGATCGACGACTGGACCCGCTCGGTCGCGGACGGGTCGGTGCCGTGGCGGACGATCTTCGTCGAGCACGGCGACATCGACGGTGACGGGCGCGACGACGTGATCAGCGGCGGCTGGTGGTGGCGCAACCCGGGCACGATCGACGGGAACTGGGTGCGCTCCACCATCGGTGAGCCGATGAACCAGATGGCGATCGTCGACGACTTCGACGGCGACGGCGACCTCGACGTGCTCGGCACCCAGGAACAGGGCAGCCGCCCGAACTCGAACCTGGCGTGGGCCGAGAACGACGGCGACGGCAACTTCACCGTCCGCACCAACATCGGCCAGGCCACCGGCGCCTTCCTGCAGGGCGCCGTGATGGTCGAGCTGGCACCGGGCGTCCGCCAGATCGCCCTGTCCTGGCAGAGCGGCAACGGCGGCCTCCAGATGGTGAACATCCCTGCGGGGGCAGCCATCCGCACCGACACGTGGACGGTGACCTCGGGGTGGCCCGAGGTGCTCGGCGAAGAGCTCACGATCGGCGACATCGACGACGACGGCGACCTCGACCTCATGGACGGGCTCGCCTGGTACCGCAACGACGACGGCACCATCGGCGCCCGCTTCCCCATCCAGATCAGCCCCGACGGCGACCCCGACCGCAACGTCCTCGTCGACATGAACGACGACGGCCGCCTCGACGTCGTGGTCACCTACGGCCACGACGACACCGGGCGGATCCGCTGGTTCGAACAGCCGATCGATCCGACCGGTCTCTGGACCGAGCACGTCATCGACGACATCGCCCCCGCCCTCGCCCAGAGCCTCGATGTGGCCGACCTCGACGGCGACGGCGACCTCGACGTCCTGATCGGTGAGCACACCAACCCCGACATCGGTGGCCTCGAGGCCCGCATCTACGTGAACCTCGGCGACGATCAGTGGGGTGAGCAGACGGTCCACACCGGCGACGAGCACCACGACGGCACCCAGCTCTTCGACGTCGACGACGACGGCGACCTCGACATCGTCTCCATCGGCTGGACCCACCGCCGCCTGCTCCTCTACGAGAACGGGGCCCGCTGAGCGTGCGGAGGCGGCGGATGTCCGAACGCTTGAACGACGAAGGGCCGTGCCGAAGGGACTAGCGAAGCCTCCGAGGAAGTGGTGGTACCCATGGGCTCGCTACGTTCTGCTCTCCCGATGGGCGAGACGCTCGACACCGACGAGTTCGCCGGCCGGCATCGGGCGATCTCGCTGATCGCGATCGCCCACTACCCGGTCCTGGTGCTCGTGGGACTGGCGGTCTCCGACTTCTCGCTGACCCACCTGCTGCTCGAAGCGGCCATCGTGCCGGTCGCCGGGTTCGCCGCGCTGAAGTCCCCGGATCGGCTCATCGGGTCCATCCTCGGCAGCCTCTCGCTCGTCCTCGCCGCGGCGGTGCTCATCCACAACATGGACGGACTGATCGAGGGGCACTTCTACTGGTTCGTGATCGTCGCCGCGATCGGCCTCTACCACGATGTCCGACCGCTGTTGGTCAGCATCGTCATCGTCCTGGCACACCACATCGGCATGAGCGCCTACGACCCCGACCGCATCTACAACCCGGATGCCGAGATGGACCCGTTCGTCCGGTCCGTCCTGCACGCGGTCTTCGTGGTGCTGCTCATCGGCGTCGTGATGGTGATCTGGTCGTCGTTCAGGAAGCAGCTCGGCAAGCTCGAGGCCGCCCGCGCCGAGAACGAGCGGATGACGGCCGAGACGCTCGAGACGGCGGAGGAGCGGGCGGCCGTCGCCGCCCGCGAGGCCGAGGAGATCGGCCGGCTCCGAGAGGACGCGACGCAGCGCGCGCAGCACGCGGCCGAACTCCTCTCACGCGTCACGTCGGCCGCCGAGACGCTGGAGACCACGACCACGGAGCTGCGATCGGTGTCGGAGCTCGTCGACGGCACCGGTGACGAGATCGCGACGCTGGCGACGGCGCTCACCCGCAGCGGGTCCACGGCGGACGAGCGCACGGGTCAGATCGCCGACCTCGCCCAGGGCTTGTCCGCGACGATGTCCGACATCGCCCAGCAGGTCGAGCAGGCGGAGCGGACCTCCGCCGAGGTCCGCGAGCAGACCGAGGCGACGCGCCGCGTCCTCGACCGGCTCGCGTCGATGTCCAGCGAGATCGGTGAGAGCTCACGTTCCATCGACGACATCGCCCGCCAGACCGACCTGCTCGCGTTGAACGCAGCCATCGAGGCCGCGGCGGCCGGTGAGTCGGGGCGGGGGTTCGCCGTCGTCGCCGGCGAGGTCAAGGCACTCGCCGAGCAGGCGGGTGCGGCCACGCGCGACATCGCCGACCGCGTCGCCGAGCTCCAGTCCGGCTGCGACGAGGCACAGGGTGCCAGCGGCGTCGTGAGCGACGCGGTCGGCCGCCTCGCCGAGACCAACGCCGCCGTGAGCGCCTCGGTGCAGCAGCAGACCGCCGCCACCATGGAGATCGCGGACAACCTCGCGATCGTCGCTCAGCAGGTCGCCTCCGTGCGCAGCGACGCCGACAGCGTCAGCCGTGCGTCGGCGATCGCGGTCGACGCCTCGACGACGGCACGGAACCTGTCCGATCAGGTCGCCCAGCTCAGCAACGACCTCACCCACCTGACCAGCGACGAGGACCGTCTCGTCCCCTAGCCAAGGTCGATGATCGACACCTTTCCGGTGTCGCCGTCGACCTCGATCGTGGCGCCGTCGGGGATGCGCTTCGTGGCGTCGGTGACCGACACGGCGCACGGGATGCCGAGCTCCCGGCTCACGATGATGGCGTGACTGAGCGGCGCACCGACGTCGACCACGACACCCCCGGCAGGCACGAACAGCGGCGTCCACGACGGATCGGTGATCGGCGCGACCAGGATGTCACCCGGGGCGAGTGCGGTCGGATCGTGCGAGTCGAGCACGACACGGGCCGTGCCGCGAAAGGTGCCAGGGCAGCCCGGGACGCCCTGGATGATCTCACCGGCGATGACGGGCTCGGCAGGCACGGCGTCCCGGCGCGGATACGCCGACATGTCCGGGCGCCCGCCATGGAACAGGAACGGCTCCTGCAGGTCGGCGACCTCGTCCATGAGGGCCGCTCGGGCAGCCAACTCGTCCTTCGACACCTCGAGACGGCCGTGCACGACGTCGATCAGCTCGGGTCGGGTGTGGAGTCCGAAGTCGCGCCGATCGTTCCATCGGCCGCTGGCCACGAATCGGCGCCCGAGCTCGTCGAGCATCACCCGCATCTCGTGCACGAGCTTGATGCAGTTGGTCTTGGTCCGCTCGCGGCCGGGCATGAACACCTTGGCCGACGACATCGCGGCGAGGAACTGACCATGAGCTTCGGGGTCGCCCTGGACCATCGCGGCGATCTCGGCGCCGAGCGCCTCGCGCTCGGCCGCTCGCCGGGCGTGGTTGCCCTCGGGCGCCTGCGACTCGTCGGAGAGCCGCATCCGGTCGACGGCGGCGAGCGCGAGGTCCGGTTCGGTCTCCCAGGTCGGCGACCGGGTCTCCCACTCGTTCGGACCCCGGCAGCCGTACGCATCGACGAATCGATCGAACGACTCGATGAAGGCCACCGCGTCGGGATGGTCCGAGCCACGCAGGCGGTCGTGTAGGCCATCGGTCCCGCCGTCGAACATCGAGGCCAGCTCGCCGGAGGCGCCGGCCTGGCGCCCGAGCTGCCACATGGCCATGGACGGAGCGGCTGACTCGACGTCGCCGAGTCCGGCCAAGAGCTTGAGGGCGTCGGCCGGCCGACCGACCGCCTCGCAGACGCCGGTGATGATCCCGACCGGGAGGGTCGCGAGGAACGACACGAAGATGTGCTCGCCGAAGAGCATGCGGAAGTGCTCGTCGGCGAGGGCCATCGAACGGTCGATGAGCTCGGTGTCGCTCATGCTCGAGAGGTCGGGACGAACGGCGCGAAGGTCGTTCATGACGCGCTCGTGGGCGAGCACGTCGGGGAGCTCCGGTGTGGTCAACACCCACTGGAAGGTCTCGCCGAGCTTCGCGGTGAGGTCGGGCCGCTCGAAGCCGTCCTTCACGACGAACTCGGGCACGCCGGGAGCGTCGCCGAAGAAGCTGTCGTCGATGTCCTTCGCGGTCATGCCCGGGGCCCGGTGTCCGAGCATGCGCAGCGCACTGGCGTTGAGGTAGGCGTAGCCGCCGGTGACGCCGAGGAAGACGCACTCGTCCTTCGGCAGCTCCTCGGGCACCATCGCCCCCATGCGGTAGTAGGCGTCCCGGAAGCCGTGCTCGGAGCCACCGAGACCGTCGTCGTTCTGGAAGTAGAAGAACGAGAGCGGCGCCACCGGATCCGGGAACACCTCACCGACGTTGGCGCGGGTGTAGAAGTCCCACTCCCCGCTGAGATCGGTCTCCACCAGCCAGCGATCGACCACGGCCGTTCCCCCTCCCCGCACCGTGACCCCCGTCACAGTGGTGTGCCACCGTAGCCGACCGGACGGTTCGGGGACCGGGCGGACGACTCACTCGGGGCGGATGGCGACCCTCGTCGGCTCGGCGACCAGGAGCCGCTGGGCGAGGTCGGTCACGTCGCCCGCAGTGACCGCGGAGAGGCCGGCGAGCTCGTCGTCGACGTCCATCGGTTCCCCCCGTTCCACCATCGCTGCACCGTGACCGAACATCCGGGCACCCGGGTCCTCCACGGCGAGCTCGGTGGAGCCCGTGAGGGCCCCGATCGCCGTCGCGAGCTCGTCGGCGTCGGGGCCGTTGGCGCGGAGGTCGGACACCTCGTCGAGCACGAGGTCGGTGACCGCGTCGAGGCGACCGGGCGCCGTCGCCGCGCCGACGAGCACGACGCCGGTGTCGCTGAACGCAGCGGTGCTGGCGTAGACCGAGTAGGCCCAGCCCCGATCCTCGCGAACCCGCTGGAACAGCCGGCTGGCCATGCCGCCGCCGAGGATCTGGGTGAGCACCGCGTAGACGTGCCGGTCGGGATCGGCGGCGCTCAACCCGGGCCATGCCAGCACGAGCTGCCCCTGCTCGCAGTCACGACGGTGCTCGATCTGCTGGCCGATCGCCGGCGCGGTCGGCACCCGTAGCAGCGGTCCAGACGATGATCGAGTGGGAACGAGCTCACCCACCTGACCGAGGAAGCGATCGTGATCGACGGCACCCGACGCCGCGACGACCATGCGATCGGAGGTGAACTCGTCTCCGAAGAAGGCCGCGATCTCGCTCCGACCGATCGACGAGATCGTGTCGTGGGTTCCGAGCGAGTCGCGGCCGAGCCCGTGGTCGGGGAACAGCGACTCGTAGAGGCAGAGGTAGGCCTCCTCCTCGGGCACGTCGCGCGTGGCGGCGAGCTCTTCGAGGATCACGCTGCGCTCGACCTCGATGTCGTCCTCCCGCAACGCCGGCGCCGCGAGCACGGCACCGAGGATCTCGACGGCCAGATCGGCGTGCCGAGCAGGGAACCGGGCGTGGAGCACGGTGTGCTCGCGTGAGGTGAACGCGTCGAGCTCACCGCCGGCTCGTTCGACGGAGCGGGCCAGGTCGAGGGCGGATCGGTCGGCCGTGCCCTTGAAGAGCAGGTGCTCGAGGAAGTGGCACACACCGGCGTGCGCGGCCGGCTCGTCGCGCGAGCCGACCCCGACCCACGCTCCGATCGAGACCGAACGGGATCCCGGGACCGGGTCGGTGACGACCAGCGGTCCGTCCCCGACCCGATCGACTCGGATCAATCGTCGTTGCGGCGCGGACGACGGCGACCACCACCGCCGCCACCACGACCGCGACCGCCGCGGCCACCACCGCCGGAGCGGGCGGGGCCGAGGTCGCCGTGCTCGGCCTCCATCTCCTCGTCGAAGGCCTCGTCGAACGAGACCGTCGTCCGGGAGCGGCCGGAATCGCCGTTGTCGCCACCGTCGTCGGACGAGCCGCCGTCGCTGGAGCCACCGTCACCGACCGGACCACCCGGGAGGTTGATCGGGGTGAGCGAGAGCTTGCCGTTCGGGTCGATGTCATCGACGCGCACGGTCACGGCGTCGCCCAGGGAGACGACGTCCTCGACCTTGTCGATGCGCTTGCCGCCACCGAGCTTCGAGATGTGCAGGAGGCCGTCGGTGCCGGGCATGAGGTTCACGAAGGCACCGAACTTGGTGATGTTGACCACCGGGCCGGTGTACTCCTTGCCCACCTCGGGGGTCGGCGGGTTGACGATCAGCTCGATCTGACGCTGGGCCTCGGTCACTGCGTCGCGGTCGACGCCACCGACGGCCACGGTACCGACCATGCCGTCGTCGTCGACGGTGATGTCGGCCCCGGTCTCCTCCTGGATCGTGTTGATCACCTTGCCGCGCGGGCCGATGACCTCGCCGATCTTCTCGAGCGGGATCTCGAACGAGACGATCTTCGGAGCGGTCGCGGCCACGTCCTCACGGGGGCCGTCGATCGCCGCGGTCATCACGCCGAGGATCTCCATGCGGGCGTCCTTGGCCTGGTTGAGGGCCTGGGCCAGCACGTCGGCGGGGATGCCGTCGATCTTGGTGTCGAGCTGGAGGGCGGTGACCGCATCGGCGGTCCCGGCGACCTTGAAGTCCATGTCGCCGAACGCGTCCTCGGCGCCGAGGATGTCGGTCAGCGGGGTGTACTTGCCCTCGGCGAACACGAGGCCCATGGCGATGCCGGCCACCGGCGCGACGATCGGCACGCCGGCGTCCATCAGCGACAACGACGAGGCGCAGACCGACGCCATCGATGTCGAGCCGTTCGACGACAGCACATCGGAGACGAGGCGCAGCGTGTACGGGAAGTCGTCCTTGGAGGGGACCACCGGCATCAGCGCCTTCTCGGCGAGCGCACCGTGGCCGATCTCGCGGCGCTTCGGGCCCCGCATGAAGCCGGCCTCACCGGTCGAGTAGGGCGGCATGTTGTAGTGGTGCATGTAGCGCTTGCGATCGCTCGGGTTGAGCGTGTCGACGATCTGCTCCATGCGCAGCATGGCGAGGGTCGTGACGTTGAGCGCCTGGGTCTCACCACGCTGGAACAGGCCCGACCCGTGGGCCGTCGGCAGGAGGCCGACCTCGGACGACAGCGGGCGCAGGTCGGCCGGGCCACGGCCGTCGATGCGGACGCCCTCCTCGACGATGCGCTTGCGGACGAGCTTCTTGGCGAGGGCACGACCGGCGGCCCGGAGCTGCTTGTCGCCGTCGGCGACGTCGGCGAAGCGCTCGGACAGCGAGTCGATGATGTGCTGGGCGGCGGCCGACTCGGCGTCGCCCCGCTCGGACTTGTTGGCGATGGTCATCGCCGCGGCCATCTGCTCGGTGCCGACCTCCTCGACGGCCGCCATGATCTCGTCGCTGTAGTCGACGAAGGGCGTCCAGTCGATCGGGTCACCGACACCGGCCTTCACCACGAGCTGACGCTGCAGCTGCACGATGTCGCGGATGTGCGGCTTCGCGGCGTCGAGTCCGTCGGCGAGGACCGCCTCATCGACCTTCGGGGCGCCGTCGGCGTAATAGGCGAAGCTCTGCTCGGTGCCACCGGCCTCGACCATCATCACCGCGACGTCGTCGTTGTCGAGCAGGCGCCCGGCCACGACCATGTCGAAGGTGCCGGCCGCGCTCTCCTCGTAGGTGGGGTGCGGGATCCAGGTTCCGTCGACGGTGTAGGCCAGGCGGACGGCGCCGATCGGACCCTCGAAGGGGATGCCCGAGATGGTCAGCGCCGCCGAGGCGCCGTTGAGGGCCACGACGTCGTACGGGTTCTCGCCGTCGATGCCGAGGATCGTGCCGACGACGTGGCACTCGTTGCGGAACCCGTCGGGGAAGGCGGGTCGCAGCGGCCGGTCGATCAGGCGGCAGGTGAGGATCGCGTCCTCGGACGCCCGACCCTCACGGCGGAAGAAGGAGCCGGGGATCCGCCCGGCGGCGTACATCCGCTCCTCGATGTCGACGGTGAGCGGGAAGAAGTCGGCGCCGTCCCGAGCACGACCGGAGGTCGCGGTGACGAGCACCTGGGTGTCGCCGATTCGGACGACGACGGCACCATCGGCCTGACCGGCGAGCTTGCCGGTCTCGAACGACAGCGTCTTGTCGGTGCCGCTGATCGGCCCCGACACGGTGATGGCATCAGCCATGTGTGTGATGTTCCTCCTGTCGGCGCCGTGTGCGCCGACGTCTGCGTCGGAGGTGATCCGGGCCAGTTCCCACTCGGCCCCCACCCACGTCAGGGCGGGTGAGAGACGAGTGGCAGCTGACCGCCGACCACCTCGTGCGAGGTACCGGACCTTCCGGACCCCGCAGGTGCCACGCCGCGGCCACGGTGGCCGGGACGCGACATCGGGCGGCCCCTGGGGAGCCGCCCGACGAAGGGTGTGCTTATCGCCGGAGCCCGAGCTTGGCGATGATGGCCCGGTAGCGCTCCACGTCGTTGTCCTGGAGGTACCGGAGGAGCTTCCTGCGCCGGCCGACGAGCTTGAGGAGCCCGGCCCGGCTGTGGTGGTCCTTGTGGTGGGTCTTGAGGTGCTCGGTGAGGTGAGCGATCCGAGCGGTCAGCAGTGCGATCTGCACCTCGGGCGACCCCGTGTCGGAGTCGTGCTGGCGGTGCTCGGCGATGATGGCGTCGGCGTCGATCGCCTCGGACTTGATGGGCATGGAAGAAGACTCGTCTTTCGTCTGCGTCGAATCCGGGTGGCCCCAGGTAGACCGGTGCGAAGGTTTCGGCACGGCCCGCAGCGAGCGGGTTGGCCAGCGGCACTTCCACCGGGCCCGGAAGGCGCCCGTCGTGATCGGACCGAACGGCCGATCGGAGATCAGGCTACCAGGACATCGCCCCGGCGGGGCCCCGCCGGGCGCGCTGCCTCAGCGGGCGGTGGTGCCGCCGTCGACCGGCACCGCGGCGCCGTTCATGTATCCGGCCCCGTCCGAGGCGAGGAAGGCGATGACCGCAGCGACGTCGGCCGGCTCACCGTAGCGGCCGAGCGGGTTGTTGGCGGCGATCATCCGGCGGACGGCCTCGGGATCGTCCGGCGCCATGCCCGCCTCGAGCGAGCGCATCATCCGGCCCTCGATCGGCGCCGGGCAGACGGCGTTCACCCGAACGCCCTGGGGTCCGAGCTCGAGCGCCACCGTGCGGGTCAGGCCGATCACCGCGTGCTTCGAGGCGGTGTACGCGGCGATGCCGGGCGTGCCTTGCAGCCCGGCGATCGAGGCGAGGTTGATGATCGCTCCCCCGCCCCGCTCGACGAGGCGCGGAGCTGCCGCCCGCATCCCGAGGAAGACCCCGAGCACGTTGACATCCATGACCTTGCGGAACACGGCGTCGTTCTGCTCGGTGATCGACGCGACCTCGCCCTCGATCCCGGCGTTGTTGACGAGGATGTCCAGGCCGCCGAAGCGATCCACGGCCTCGGCGACGGCCCGGTCCCAGTCGGCAGACGACGTCACGTCGGCGCTCACCGCCACCGCCTTGGCGCCGCTGCGGGTCGCGGCGGCGATCGCATCGCCGATCGCCGCGCCCGGGAGATCTGCGGCGACGATGTCCGCGCCCTCGGCGGCGAGTGCACGCACGGTCGCCACACCGATCGCCCCCGCCGCACCGCTGACCAGCGCCACCTTGCCGTCGAGACCCGCCATGAGCCCGCACGGTACTTGTTTCCCGGGCGGGGACCCCGGAGCCCCACCCTCCTCCCGCAGTCCTCGCCCTGACGGGCTGCGGCCGGGCCGTACTCGTTTCCCGGGCGGGGACCCCGGAGCCCCACCCTCCTCCCGCAGTCCTCGCCCTGACGGGCTGCGGCCGGGCCGTACTCGTTTCCCGGGCGGGGACCCCGGGATCGGCGACTCCAAGTTCTGTCCAAGGTCGCCGTGATCGGATGCCTCCATGGCGGCAGGAGGAACCATGGACGAGGAGCGGACCCCGGCACGGAGCGGACGGATCCGGGCCGTGGCGACGGCGATCACGGTGCTGAACACGGCGCTCGCGACGATGGTGGTCGGGACCCCGCCGGCGGCCGCGCACCACGTCGCCGTGGCGGTCGACATCGAGTACACGCCCGACGAGGGTGGCTACTGGGTGCTCGCCTCGACCGGAGCGGTCTACGCGACCGGGACGGCGCAGGCGTACGGCGACGTCGCGCCACGGGACGGCGAACGGGTCGCCTCGATGTCGCCGACGCCGACCGGCAACGGCTACTGGATCTTCACCGACACCGGCCGGGTCTCGGCTCACGGCGACGCCATCCACCACGGCGATCTGGACGGCGTGCCCCTGAACGGACCCGTGGTCGGCAGCATCCCGACCCCCTCCGGCAACGGCTACTGGATGGTCGCCGGCGACGGCGGCGTGTTCGCCTTCGGCGACGCCGGCTTCTTCGGTTCGCTCCCCGGTGTACTCGGAGGGCTCCCCAACGAACCGGTCGTCGGCATGGCCCCGACACCCAGCGGTGAGGGCTACTGGATGGTGGCAGCCGACGGCGGGATCTTCGCCTTCGGCGACGCCGCCTTCCACGGCTCGGTGCCCGGCGTGCTCGCCCCGGGCCAGGAGCTCAACCAGCCGGTGATCGGCATGATCCCGCAGGCCGATGGCTACCTGATGCTCGCCAACGACGGGGGCATCTTCAACTTCGGCGTCTCGGAGTTCCACGGCAGCCTCGGTGGCCAGGGCTACACGACGGTCGTGGCGGCGGCGGTGAAGGCCGACCGCTCCGGGTACCTGATCATGCGGGAGAACGGGAAGATCCACGCCTTCGGCTCCTCCGAGGTCGTGGACACGGTGCCGCTCGACCAGGGCCGGGATCACCAGCCGGACTGCCGGACCCCGATGGGCCTCCATCCAAGTGCCTTCCCGACGGCCGAGCAGCTCTTCGCCGACATCGTCGAGACGACGCTGGCGGACTGCCTCGGTCGCTCGCTCAGCTACGAGGGCGACTGCGGTCAGACCACCCCGGAGACGCCAGACACCTACTGCTCGCTGCTGTTGATCTCGAGCTCGTCCCAGATCTCGCACGGGCTCTTCGGCTTCGGTGGCATGCCGTGCTACCTGATGCTCCACATCACCGACGGCCCGAACCGGCGGATGACCAGCGCCGGGTTCCTCGAGGACTCGCTGCAGGACGGCCAGGTCCCCATCACCTGCAGCTGACTCAGAGCGGCCAGCGGAGCTCGGTGCCCGGTCGGGTCCGGCGCTCGACGGCGGTGCGCTGCACGATGCCGATGTCGTCGACGGTGACGTCGGTGTTGTCGCAGCCGCCGTCGCCGCGGCGCTGATACGAGACCGAGGCGGCCGGAACCTCCTGCCAGCGGTCGGCCACGAGCACCTCGGGAGACGACCAGCGCACGGCGGCACCGGGGTGCTCGCACCGGGCGAAGACCTCCGACCAGGTCATCGGCGTGGCGAGGGCGACGCCGCCCGGGTACAGCTCCCGCACGACCGTCCGCTCGTCGGTGCCCAGGTCGGTCACCGAGCCCGCCCACGCCCCCGGCTCGCTTCCGGCGCCGATCTCGAGGCGGTATCGGCGGCCCGGCTCCCAGAGGAAGTCCCGGGTGTTGCGGTTGTTTCTGGCCGACGGCAACGCCGAGGCCGATCCGTCGAGCTGGCCGCCGGCGCTGGCGTAGCCACCCCAGTTCACCGCACAGCGCCCCGGATGGGACGGGTGGTGCTGCAGTCCGAGGTGGGCGCCGCCGAAGCGACGCCCTCGGTCCACGAACGACGCCTGCAGGGCCCAGAAGTACAACCGGTCGACCCGGGGCGGTTCGATGACCTCCAGCACCACCCGGACGGCGGCGAACTCGCCGTCGACGAGCCACCGCAGATGGAACGAGGAGGCGCCGTTGCTCGACGTGGGCTCGCCGCGGACGCGCGCAGCGCTGCGACGAAAGGGCATCGGCCTCAGCCGGCGGTCTCGAGCACCTCGACGCTGCGCTCGACGTCGCGGGCCAACTGGGCCTTGAGGGCGTCGATGCCGTCGAAGCGCTGCTCGCCGCGGAGTCGCTCCACGAACTGCACCCGGGCCGGCTCGTCGTAGACGTCGCCCCGGAACCCGACGAGGTGCGCCTCGACCAGTGAGCGCTCGGCGTCGTCGTAGAACGTGGGCCGCTTGCCGACGTTGACGGCGGCGGGGTGTCGGGTGCCGTCCGGGCGGTGGTACCAGCAGGCGTAGACGCCGTCGGCGGGCAGCTGCATCTGCGGCGGGGTCGGCACGTTGGCGGTCGGGAAGCCGATGGTGCGGCCCCGTCGATCGCCCGAGGTGACCGTGCCCCGGATCTCGAAGTGGCGGCCGAGCATGTGGCGGGCAGAGGCGACGTCGCCGTCGCCGAGCGCGGCGCGGATGGCGGTGGACGAGATCGTCTCGTCGAGATCGCGCTGCTGGACGAGCGACAGCCCGTTGACGTCGAAGCCGAGCTCGCCGCCGAGCCGGCGAAGCATGTCGATGTCCCCCTCGCGATTGCGGCCGAAGTGGAAGTCCTCGCCCACCACGACCGCCCTCGCCCGGAGGCAGTCGACCAGGACCGACCGCACGAAGTCGGCAGCGCTCTCCTGCGAGCGTTCCTCGTCGAAGCGGACCACCAGCGTGTAGTCGACGCCGGTGTCGCGCAGCAGCTCGAGCTTCTGGTCGAGATCGGTGAGCAGGCGGGGCGCCGACTCGGGTCGCACGACGTGGGCCGGGTGGGGCTCGAACGTGACGACGGCGGTCCGAGCACCCCGCTCGGCGGCGAGCCGGTGCATCTCGCCGATCACGGCCCGATGGCCGCGGTGGATTCCGTCGTAGGCCCCGACGGTGACGATCGCACCCTCGGGCGGGCGGGGGCACCAGTCCATGTCGCGCACGACCTGCATGGCCGGAAACGGTATCCGACGGTCGCCGCTCACCGGCGATGCGGAGCGAGGACGGCAGCCGGCTTCCAGCGGCCTCGATGGGGTTCGTACACGGCGAGCAGCTCGGGCCCCGGCCCGACGACGACGGCCGCCTCGGCTCCGCTCACCTCGAGGTCGAGCTGGGCACCGTTGCGCACCCGCGCAGCCGTGTCCTCCTCGACATCGACGCGCGGGAGGTCCCGCAGCGCCGCGATCGGGTCGAGCAACTCGGCATCCTCGACCGCGGACGCCTCATCGACGGTGAAGGAACCGATGGCGGTCCTCCGCAAGCCGCGGAGGTGCGCACCCCCACCGACCGCTCGGCCGAGATCGTCGGCCAACGTGCGGACATAGGTGCCCGACGAGCACGTCACCTCGATCGGCACGATGCCCGGCTCGGCGGGCTCGGCGACATCGAAGCGGTGCACGGTGACCGAGCGAGGTTCGCGCTCGACCTCCTCGCCGGCGCGGGCCGCCTCGTGGAGGCGTCGACCGTCGACCCGCACCGCCGAGACCATCGGCGGGATCTGCTGGATCGGGCCGGTCAGCGTCAGCGCCGCGGCGCGCAGCTCGTCGATCGTGACGGCGTCCATGTCGAAGGTGCCGGTGGTCTGGCCGGTGTCATCGAGCGTCGTGGTGGTCGAGCCGAGGACGACCTCGCCGGTGTAGGTCTTGGGCAGCGCCGTGAGCCAGCGCAGCGCCCGGGTCAGGCGACCGACACCGAGGAGGAGGACGCCGGTGGCGGGCGGGTCGAGGGTGCCCGAGTGGCCGATGCGACGCTGACGCAGGTGGCGACGGGCCTCGTCGACCACGTCGTGAGAGGTGACGCCGGCCGGCTTGTCGATGACGAGCAGGCCTGCCGGGCCGTCGTCCCGCTTACGCCGTCGGGCCATCGGCGCCGTCGGAGGAGGGGGCGTCGTCCTCGTCGGAGATGTCGAGGCCGGCGAGGAGCTCCTCGACACGGCGTCCGGCGGCGATGGAGGGGTCGAGCTCGAACACGAGGTCGGGCGTCCGGCGGATGTGGGCCTGGCGGCCGACAGCGCTGCGCAGTCGGCCCTTGATCTCCCACAGCGCGGCTTCGACCTCGTCGGTGGCGTCCTCGTCGAGCACGTCGTAGAAGACCACCGCCTTCTCGAGCTCGTTGTCGACCTCGACACCGGTGATGCTCACCAGTTCGAGCCGCTCGTCGCCCTCGCGGGCGAGCTCCTCGGCGACGATCTGACGGACCAGCTCGCCCACGCGTTCGGTCCGGGCGAAGTCACGCCGCTGGCCTCGTGCTCGTCTGCTCATCCCTGCGTGCCTCTCGCCTGCTGATCGGCCCGTCCGGCTGTCACCGTGCGGCTCACGGATCCTCCAGTTCCATCCAGGTGCGCCGGGTCGCGGTCACCTCGAGGTCGGGCCGGCTCCACACCGTCCGTTCGGCCTCGTCGATCAGCTCCTCGGCCATCGTTGCCGACGATGCGGCGACCGCCACGACGATCGTGGCGACCTGCCAGGAGTCCTGCCCGTCGGTCTCGGCGACCGAGACGGGCAGGCGAGCCCGGAGCCGGTCGAGGACCGGCCGCAGCGCCTGACGCTTGTCCTTCAGCGATCGGGCGGCGGGTACGTGCAGGTCGACCTCGACCGCCAACACGTACCCGCTCATCCTGCGATCACAGCGAGCGGGGGATCTCCCGCTCCTCGAAGGTCTCGATGACGTCGCCCGGCTTCAGGTCCTGGAAGTCCGACAGACCGATGCCGCACTCGAAGCCCGAGGCCACCTCACGCACGTCGTCCTTGAAGCGACGCAGCGAGGAGATCTCGCCCTTCCAGATGACGACGCCCTCCCGGAGGAACCGGACCTTCGAGCCACGGGTGATGACTCCGTTGGTGACGTAGCAACCGGCGATGGCGCCGATGCGGGGGACACGGAAGATCTCGCGCACCTCGGCGTCACCGGTGACGACCTCTTCGTACTCGGGCTCGAGGAGGCCGAGCATGGCCTTCTCGATGTCCTCGAGCAGCTTGTAGATGATGTCGTAGCTGCGGATCTCGACGCCCTCGGCCTCGGCGCTCTCCCGGGCCTTCCGATCGGGACGCACGTTGAAGCCGAGGATCGTGGCCTCCGACGCCAGCGCGAGTTGGACGTCGTTCTCGGTGATGCCACCGACGCCTCGGCTGACGAACTGCAGCCGAACGTCGTCGCGCTCGAGCTTGCGCAAGCTCTCGACGGTGGCCTCGAGCGAACCGTGCACGTCGGCCTTGACGATGAGGTTGAGCGTGGCCTGCTCGCCCGCCTGGATCTGGCGGAAGAGATCCTCGAGCTTGGCGCCACCGGCCGGCGTCGGAGCCCCCTGGTTGGCGAGCGCCACCTGGCGGTGCCAGTGCTCGCGGGTCTCGGCCACCTTCGAGGCGGTCTTCTCGTCCTTGGCCTCGACGAAGGTGTCACCGGCGCGGGGCACGTCGGACAGGCCCAGCACCTGCACCGGCGTCGACGGCCCGGCGACCTTCACGTTGTTGCCCTGGTCGTCGAGCATGGCCCGGACACGACCCCACGCCGCTCCGGCGACCATCGGGTCGCCGACGTGGAGGGTGCCGCGCTGGACCAACACGGTGGCGACGGGACCACGACCCTTGTCGAGGTTGGCCTCGAGCACGATGCCCTGGGCCTGACCGTCGGGGTTCGCGGTGAGCTCCTCGAGCTCGGCCACGATCTGCAGCTGCTCGAGCAGGTCGTCGATGCCCAGGTTCTCGAGCGCCGAGATCGGCACGACGACCGTGTCGCCACCCCAGTCCTCCGGCACGAGCTCGCGCTCGGCCAGCTCCGACTTCACCCGGTCGACGTCGGCGTTCTCGCGGTCGATCTTGTTGATCGCCACCACGATCGGCACCTCGGCGGCTCGGGCGTGGTCGATGGCCTCGGCCGTCTGCGGCATCACACCGTCGTCGGCCGCCACCATGAGGATGACGATGTCGGTCGCATCGGCGCCGCGGGCCCGCATGGCGGTGAACGCCTCGTGGCCCGGGGTGTCGATGAAGGTGATGCGGCGATCGTCGCGCTCGACCTGGTAGGCGCCGATGTGCTGGGTGATGCCACCGGCCTCGCCCTCGACGACGTTGGCCGCACGGATGCGGTCGAGCAGCAGGGTCTTGCCGTGGTCGACGTGGCCCATGACCGTGATGACCGGCGGGCGGGGCAACAGGGAGTCGGGATCCTCGTCGTCCTCGTCGACGACGCCGAGCTGCTCGAGCAGCTCGACCTCTTGCTCCTCACCGGGATCGACGAGCTTCAGCTCGGCGCCGAGGTCGGCGGCGAACAGCTCGATCATGTCGTCGGACAGCGACTGGGTCGCGGTGACCATCTCGCCCTGGAGCATCAGGTAGCGGACGACATCGGCGGCGGAGCGGTTGAACTTCGTCGCCATGTCCTGGGCGGTGGAGCCGCGTTCGACCACGATCTGCCCGTCGGGGACCGGTGCGTCCTCGGGCGTGTAGGTCGGCAGCTCCTGCGGCTGCAGCTCTTCCATGTTGCGGCGACGACGTCCCCGACTCTTCCGTCGGCCACGGGGCGGACCACCACGACCGGGAGGGCCACCACGGCCGGGGCCACCACCACCAGGACGACCCGGTGCTGGCGGGCGACCGAAGCCACCACCAGGACCACCGCCACCGGGACCACCGCCGGGGCGAGGACCACGGAACCCACCACCGGGACCACCGCCACCGGGACCACCGCCGGGGCGAGGACCACGACCGCCGGCGGGCGGGCGCGGACGACCTCCACCGGGAGGTGGTGGGATCGGCTTGCCGCTCGGGCCTCGGGGAGGCGGCGGGATCGGCTTGCCACTGCGGCTTCGTGCCATCGGCGGGGGTGGCGGGATCGGCTTGCCGTCGGGACCGACGGGCGGCGGCGGCAGCGGCTTGCCCGACGGATCGGTCGGCGGCGCGGGCGCGGCCGCAGCTGCGGGCACCTCGGGCGCCGGCGCAGCAGGCGGGGCGGCCGGGGGCGCAGCGGCGGGCGGGGC
>JBCDAU010000064.1:0-18858 GCA_039185015.1 Actinomycetota bacterium | reverse complement strand
GTCGATTAGCAGACGTATACCCGACCTTCGTGGTGCCCCCGCCGTCTCTCCACCACATCGAGCCCGGATCCCGTCGCCCCCCCCCCCCCCCCCCCGGCGGGGCCCCCCCCCGGGGGGCCGCGCGCGGCGCCCCCCCGCGCCCCCCCCCCCCCCCCCCCCCCCCCCGACCGGGTGGCCCGGCCGCGATCGGCCGGGGCCGGAGTTTGACTCGTGACAGGCGTCACCTGTTGACTCTGTGCGTCGACGTCGTGCCCCTGCGGGGGAGCGGGGCGCGCGATCGACACCGAGAGGGGACCCGACCATTGGAGGGGATAGTGCGATCTCGCACTGCGTTGATGCGTTTGCTGGCGCTGTTGTTCTCGTTCGCGCTCGTCGCGGCGGCCTGCGGTGACAGCGATGACGACGACGGTGGCGACACCGAGTCAGGGGGCGACACCACGGAGGCTCCGGCCGACGAGGGTGGCGATGACGCCGGTGGCGACACCACGGAGGCTCCGGCCGACGAGGGTGGCGATGACGCCGGTGGCGATGATGCCGGTGGTGACGATGGCGGTGAGGCCATGGTCGCCGACGGTGAGCCGATCCGGATCGGCATCCAGAACCCGGAGGGTGATCCGGCCGGGTCGTTCCCGGAGTACTCCCAGGCGGCACAGGCCGCGGCCGATTACATCAACGCCGAGCTCGGCGGTCTCGGTGGGCGTCCCATCGAGCTCGAGATCTGCACGATGGCGATCACTCCTGATGACTCGCAGCGCTGCGCGAACGAGCTGTCGGCCGGTGGTGTCGACCTGGCCGTGTCGACGTTGAACTTCTTCGGCAACCACTTCCCGATCTACCAGGGTTCGAACATCCCGGTGATCGTCGGTACGCCGATCACGATCGCCGACTTCACGAGCCCCGGTGTGTTCTCGATCGGTGCCGGTGGTGGCTGCCTCGGCGTCCACACCGGTCTGGTCCAGTTCGCGACCCAGAACATCCCGGAGATCACCGGTGAGCCGGTCAACCGAGTCGCCGTGCCGTGGGCCGATACGCCTCCGGGTGTGGTCTGCTACGCCGATCTCGAGCAGAAGCCGCTCGACGTTCTCGCCGGCACCGAGCCGGGCACCTCGGAGCTCGCGGGTTCGATGCCCGACCTCGAGCACATCGGCGTGCCCGTGCTGCCCGCCGCTCCGGACGTGACCCCGCAGGCCACCGAGGTCCTGGACTTCGATCCTGACGTGATCATCTTCTCGGCGCAGGGCTCGGACTGCTGGACCTTCGTCGATGCGCTCGGCCGGCTGGGCTGGACCCCGGATCAGATCCCGCTGGTGCTCTCGGGCGCCTGCACCGACTTCGAGGCCGCGGCTGCCGCTGGTGACCTCGCCGTCGGGATCTACTTCACGGGCACCCAGAACGGCCTGCTGACGCCGCCCGAGGCGCTCGAAGAGGGCAGTGACCACCTCCGCTACGTCACGACGTATCGGGAGAAGGCACCGGAGTACGGCCTCTCCGAGGACCTGCTGTTCACCGGCTTCGCCGGCCAGGGCTTCACGGTCATGATGTCGATCTACGAGATCGCCTCGGCGCTCGACGGTGACGTCACCGGTGAGGCGATCGCCGCCGGCTTCGCGGCCACCGACGGCACGGCGCCGTCGTTCGCCAACGCGCCGCTCGACTGCGCCAACGCTCCGGCGCCGTACGTCGCCGTCTGCTCCGCTCCCATCAGCATCTCGCAGTGGGACGGCACGCAGCTCAACGAGATCACGCCGTTCCTGAACGCGATCGATCTCGTTGCCGGCACCGAGCTGCGCCCGACGCCGAACTAAGCCACACCTGACCACCCGGTCGTGAACCGGGGCGGCCCGAGGCTCACCGAGCGCCTCGGGCCGCCCCGATCGGGTGCTACTCGTCCAAGCTCGGCAAGGGGATCAGGGGACCTACGTGAGCGAGATCATCTTCTTCCTGTTGCTGGGCTTCGGCTTGGGGTCGCTGTACGCGCTCCTCGGCGCCGGTCTGGTCGTCGTCTACAAGGGCTCGGGCGTCATCAACTTCGCCCATGGCGCGTTCGCCATGTACGGCATGTTCACCTTCGACACGGCCTGGAACCGTGGCGAGATGTTCCTGCCCTGGGTGGACATCCTCCCGACGCACACGGTCAACCTGCCCGTGCGCATCACGCTCGACAGCGACGGCACCTGGCCGATGGTCCCGTCGATCATCCTGGCGCTGGCGATGGCCGCCCTGATCGGTTTCGCCGCCCACTACCTCGTCTTCCGCCCACTCCGAAACGCCGCGCCGCTGGGCAAGGTCGTGGCTGCGCTCGGTATCGCCCTGTACCTGCAGGGCGTGGCGCTGGTGAACTTCGGCAACTCCTTCCCGGTCCCACGATCGGTGGTGCCGGACGAACCGATCGAGAACTTCCTCGGTCTCGGTCGGGCCTTCCCCCGCAACACGGTCTACGCCTTCTTCTTCGCCGTGGTCCTCGGTGTCGTGCTCTGGGCGGTCTACCGCTTCACCCGCTTCGGCCTCGCGACCCGAGCCGCCGCCGGCAACGAGAAGGGCGCCATGCTGCTCGGGTACAACCCGCAGTCACTCGCCGCCATCAACTGGGTCGCCGCCTCGGTCATCGCGACCGCCGCAGCCATCATCGTCGGTCCGTTGCAGGGAGCGATCACGCCGATCGGCCTCACCGCGCTGGTGGTGCCGGCGCTCGCCGCCGCCCTGATCGGCAGCCTCACCTCGGTGCCGTGGGCGGTCGCCGGCGGCCTCGGCCTCGGCGCGGTGCAGACGCTCTTCCAGAACAACCTCGACTGGTTCCCGACGGCGATCCAGAACGGTGTGCGCGACGCCATCCCGTTGCTGGTGATCGTCCTGGTGTTGTTCCTGCGTGGCCGGTCGCTGCCGTCTCGCGGCACGGTCGAGGAGAAGCGCCTCCCGCTGTCCCCGAAGCCCGTCCGGGTCTTCGAGCACGCTCTCGTGTGGACCGCGGTCGTGACGTTCTTCGCCATCCTCTTCGAGAACTCGGGTCAGTTGACGATCTTCGCCAACGCCATCCAGACCGGCCTGGTGTTCATGATCATCATGCTGTCGATGGTCGTGCTGACCGGGTACGTGGGCCAGATCTCCCTGGCGCAGATGTCGCTGAGCGGCGTCGCGGCGTTCGTGATGGCCAGGATGATGGCCGACGGCGTCGGACGGGGGTCCAACCTCGTTCCGGTCGAGGGACCGGGCTTCCCGTGGCCCATCGCCGCGGTGATCGGCGTCGTCGCCGCGATCCTGGTCGGCCTCCTCCTCGGGTTGCCGGCGCTCCGGATCCGCGGTGTCCAACTGGCCGTCGTGACCATCTCGGCCGCGATCGCCATCCAGTCCCTGTTCCTCGAGAACGAGGAGCTCACCGAGCTTCGAGCCGGCGTGCCGGCCTTCGTGAAGGATCCGACGTTCTTCGGCATCGAGATCGGCGCACGCAGCGTGCGGCAGCAGAACGAGAACGCCGCGTTCTCGATCTTCGCCGTCATCGTGTTGTGTCTCTGCGCCTTCGCCGTGGCCAACATCCGGAACACGGGCACCGGGAGACGGTTCCTGGCGGTGCGGGCCAACGAGGGCGCCGCGTCGGCGGCCGGCATCAACGTCGCCAAGACCAAGCTGCTCGCCTTCGGGATCAGCGCCGCGATCGCCGGCATCGGCGGCGTCATGCTCGGCTTCAAGCAGGTCGAGGTGTCCTCGGCGAACTTCCCCTATCTCGCCAGCCTCACCGTGCTCGCCTTCGCCTACCTCGGAGGTGTCACGTCGATCAACGGCGGCATCGTCGCCGGAGCGATCGTGGCCGGTTCGTTCGTGCCGACGGTGTCGAACTACTTCTTCCACGACGCCAACCTCAACCAGTACCTCGGCGTGCTCGGCGGCCTCGGCCTCGTGGTCACCGCGATCATCCACCCCGAGGGCATCGCCCCCTTCTTCCAAGGGATCATGCGGATGTTCGGTAACTGGTTGGCCAGGATCATCCCCGGCGTCCAGACCATCCGGACCGCCTACCGGGACGGTCGTGCGATCCCGGCCGGCCTCGGTGTCGGTGCGATCGCGATCGGCTGGGCGCTCGGCGTGTTCCACGTCGACATCGTCGACGGCACGATCGCTCGGATGGCGATCTTCGGGGTCGCGGCCCTGGTGGCCACCGCGCTCCTCGCGCTCGCCCTGGGCGGTCTGAACCCGAGCCTCGGTGACGTCGGCGGCGAGGCCGTGCTGTGGGCCAAGCGCTACGGCCCGGTGGCGCTGGTCGGCTACGTCCTCGGTTGGCTCGTGTGGCCGCTCCGGGTCGACTCGTACTCGATGCTGTGGATGCCCTTCCTGGGTGCCGGCCTCGCGCTGTTCATCCGCTCGCTGGTGCTCCGTATCCGGGGCGGCGGGCACGATGCCCACGGGCCGCCGCCGGCGACGCCGCCGCCGGAGCACGTGGTCGACGAAGCACCCGAACCGGCGATGGAGACCGCATCATGAGCCTGCTCACCGCACGAGGCATGACCGTCAGCTACGGCGGCCTCCACGCGAACGATCAGGTCGACCTCGATGTCGAGGAGGGCCAGCTGGTCGGGCTGATCGGCCCGAACGGCGCCGGGAAGACGACGTTCATCGATGCGATCACCGGCTTCACGGCGGTGTCGGCCGGCTCGGTGTCGTTCGCCGGTGTCGACCTGGAAGGGCTCACCCCCGACCGCCGCGCTCATCTCGGTCTGAGCCGGACGTTCCAGTCCCTGGAGCTCTTCGAGGACCTGTCGGTGCGCGACAACCTGCTCGCAGCGGCGGAGCCGGCCAAGTGGTACTCGTTCCTCGTCGACATCTTCCGGCCGGGCCAGCTCGAGAAGCCGTACCACGAGCAGGTCGACTGGGCGATGGGCGTGCTCGGGCTGGAGGAGTTCGCCGACCGTCTCCCCGAGGACCTGAGCCACGGCCAGCGCAAGCTGGTCGGCGTCGCCCGAGCGCTGGCCGCCAAGCCGAAGCTCGTGCTGCTCGACGAGCCGGCGGCGGGCCTCGACACGGCGGAGAGCCAGCTGCTCGGCGGCCACCTCCGCGAGTTCCTCGACCAGGACATCTCGGTGTTCCTGATCGATCACGACATGGGCCTGGTGCTCAACGTGTGCGACTACATCTACGTGCTCGACTTCGGGCGCATCATCGCCCATGGCACACCGGCCGAGATCCGCAACAACCCCGACGTGATCGCCGCCTATCTCGGCGAGTCGGCCGGCGAGGCCCAGGCTCGCGAGGGCGCTGCCGTCGCCGGTCTCGGGCCCGAGGGAGGAGCCACCGATGGCTGAGCGACTGATCGACATCCAGGGCCTCCATGCCGGCTACGGGGGCATCGCGGTCGTGCGCGATCTGGACTTGCACGTGGACGCCGGTGAGGTCGTCGCGCTCCTCGGACCCAACGGCGCGGGGAAGACCACCACGCTCCTGACGATCTCCGGTCTGCTGCGCCCGATCGATGGCTCGGTCACGGTGATCGGCGGAGCGGTGACCGGCGACAAGCCGTACCAGATCCCCCGGCGTGGGTTGGCCCACGTCGCCGAAGATCGGTCGCTGTTCTTCGATCTCACCGTCGACGAGAACATCAGGCTCGGTCTCACCGGGGACAAGGCGTCCCGCAAGGCTGCCTACGACCGGGCGATGGAGCTCCTCCCCGCGTTGGATCCGCTCGGGGGCCGCCTCGCCGGTCTGCTCTCCGGTGGCGAGCAGCAGATGCTGGCCATGGCCCGGGCGTTGGTGTCCGAACCCAAGTGCCTCCTGGTCGACGAGATGAGCCTCGGACTCGCGCCGATCATCGTCGAGCGGCTCCTGCCGATCGTGCGGAACATCGCCGACGAGGCCGGGATCGGTGTGCTGGTCGTCGAGCAGCACGTCCACATGGCGCTCGAGGTCGCCGATCGGGCCTATGTGCTCAACCACGGTGAGCTCATGATGTCGGGCAGCGCTGCGGAGCTGCTCGAGCGTCGTGACCTGCTGGAGGCGAGCTACCTGGGCGACGCCGCGCTCCACTGAACCCCGCCGACCCCCTGCCCCCCGGGGAGCCGACATCGTGACGACGCTGCTGTTGTTCGCCCTCCTCGGGGTGGGTGTTGGCGCGATGTACGCCGCGCTGGCGATGGGCGTGATCATCGCCTACCGGGGCAGTGGTGTCGTCAACTTCGCGCTCGGCGCCATGGCGATGTTCCCCGCCGTCGTCTACGCCGAGCTGCGAACCAGTGGCGACCTGCTCCTCCCCGTGGTCGTGCTGCCCAACCGTGTCGCGCTCGGCGACCCGTTGCCGTTCTGGCCGGCAGCAGCCGTCGCGGTCGCGATCGGCCTGCTGATCACCGCCGTCGCCTACGTCGTCGTGATCCGCCCGTTGCGGAACAGTCCCGCGCTCACGATGGTGATCGCCACCGTCGGCCTCACGATCGTGCTGCAGGGCCTCGCCGTGAAGAGCTTCGGTACCGGGACCGTCCGGACTCCGCCGATCCTGCCCGACGACGTCACGACCCTGTTCGGTCGGTTGGTTCCGGTCGACCGGTTCTGGCTGGCCGGTGTCGTCGTGGTCCTCGGCGTCGCGCTGGCCGCGCTGTACCGCTTCTCCCGCTTCGGCATCGCGACCCGAGCCGCCGCGAGCAACGAGAAGGGAGCGATCCTCCTCGGGTACAACGCCGCCCGGATCGGCCTGTTGAACTGGCTGCTCGCGTCGTTGCTCACCAGCGCGGTCGGGATCCTCCTCACGCCCGTCAGCGGGGTGAACCCGTTCAACTACAGCCTGATGGTGATCCCCGCGCTCGGCGCGGCGCTGGCGGCTCGGCTCCGATCGTTCAGCGTCGCACTGGCCTTCGGGATCGGCACCGGCGCGTTCCAGGCGCTGGCGGTCCACCTCGTCGCCCAGCAGCACGTTCCGGCGTTCCTCCGCGGTGGTCTCGACTCGCTCGTTCCCTTCCTCGTGATCGTGACGTCGCTCATCGTCGTCGGCCGGACCCTGCCGACCCGCGGCGCGGTGCTCGAGACGACCTTCGTTCAGGCACCGGCGACCCGGGTGCCGCGGTGGATCTGGGCACTCGGCGTCGGGGGAGCGTGTGCCCTCATGCTGGTGGCCGGCCCGGTGATCCGCCTCGGGGCCATCCAGTCGTTGTTCGTCATCACGATCCTGCTGTCGATCGTCGTGCTGACCGGCTTCATCGGGCAGGTGTCGCTCGCTCAGCTGTCGTTCGCGGGGTACGCGGCGTTCCTGCTCTCGGTGTTCGATCAGCGCTGGGGCGTCCCGTTCCCGATCAGTCCGTTGCTCGCCATCGCCGTGACCACCATCACCGGCACGCTCATCGGCGTCCCGGCGCTCCGGATCCGAGGCATCCAGTTCGCGATCGTCACGTTCTCCGCGGCGCTGGTGTTCGAGCGGCTGCTCTTCCGCAGCCCTGCGATCACCGGCCTCGGTGGCATCGCTCGGGTGGATCCGCCCGAGCTCTTCGGCGTCGGGTTCGGCATCCTGCACGACGGCCCGTTCCCCGAGCGAAGCTTCGGACTCCTGATGGTCCTCTTCACGGCGGCGTGCATCGCCTTCGTGCTGCGGATCCGGAACGGATCGGTCGGTCGTCGCTTCCTCGCCGTGCGGATCAACGAGGGGGCGGCTGCTGCCTCCGGGATCAACGTCGCTCGCACGAAGCTGCTCGCCGCGGCGATCGCCTCGTTCCTCGCTGGTGTGGCGGGCGTGATGTTCGCCTACAAGAGCATCGAGTTCACCGGATCCGGTCTCGAGGCCGAGACCGGTCTCGAGCTCCTCGCGCTCGCCTACCTCGGCGGCATCGGATCCGTGGGTGGCGCGATCATCGGCGGGCTCCTGGCCCCCTCCGGCCTCCTGATCGTCGCGTTCTCATCGGCCGCCCCGTCCGAGAACCAGTTCCTGTTCACCGGCCTCGCGCTGCTGCTGGTCGCCGTGCGCTTCCCGGCCGGCCTCGTCGGCTTCTGGCCCCTGGCCAGGGACCGGTGGCAACGATGGCTCGCATCTCGACCTCCTCCGGTCACGACCCGCGAGATCCCGGGTCTCGAGATGATCGAGGAGGACGTCCCGGCGCGCTGAGCCTCAGTCGTCGGGGGACGTCGCGGCGCACCAGGTCTCGAGGTGCGCCAGGTCAGCGTGTTGGGGCACCACCACGAGGAGCCGGTCGTCGACTTCGAGCTCGGTCTCGCCGTCGGGGACGAAGGTGCGGTCGCCGCGGGTGACGACGACGATGCGCGACTCGTCGGGCAGGGGCACCCGCCGGAGCGGCACCCCCAGCACGCCGGCCCCCTCACGGATGGTCAGCTCGGCGACGTCGGCGTCGAGCGCATCGAGGGGGACGAGCTCCAACGTCACCGCCGCCGACGGCCCCGGTTCGAGCTGGAGCTGTCGGGCGACGATCGACACCGTGGGCGCCTGGATCGCGACCGAGATCAGCACGACGACGAAGGCGATGTCGAAGATGAGGACACCGTCCGGGTGGCCGGCGGTGAGCGGGATCGTGGCCATCACGACCGGGACCGCGCCGCGGAGGCCCGACCAGGCGACCAGGACGGCCTCCTTGAACGGGACCCGGAACGCCGCCAGCACGAGGTGGACCGCAGCCGGTCGGGCGACGAGCACGAGCACGGCTGTGAGCAGGGCCGCCTCGCCGAGGTCGTCGGCGAGCTCGCTCGGGAACACCAACAGGCCGAGGAGGAGGAAGAGCACGGCCTGGGCCGTGGCGGCGATGCCCTCGTGGAAGGTGAGCACGCCCCGCACCGGCCGTCGGTCGACGGCCAGGACCGCACCGGTCAGGTAGATCGACAAGAAGCCGGACGCTCCGATCAACGTCGAGGTCCCGTACGAGATCGCGCCCACGGCGACGGTGAAGACCGTGAACGGGGCGAGGACCTCGGCGCTGAGGTGTCCGATGGTCCACCGGGCGGCCAGGCCGACCCCGATGCCGACCACCGCCCCGCCCACCAGCTGGATGGCGACGAAGCCCAACCAGTCGGGCACCGTCGGATCGGACCGCCAGACCTCGACCATGCCGACGGTCAGCATGACCGCGACCGGGTCGTTCATCCCGGACTCGAGTTGGAGGATCGACCGGGTCCGCTCGGGGAGCGGCTCGTCGCGCAGTGCGGCGAACACCGCCGCTGCGTCGGTCGACGACACGACGGCGCCCAGGAGGATCGCCGTGGTGGTGTCGAGGTCGAGCAGGTAGCGGGCTCCGAGGGCGACCACTCCGGCGGTGACCACGACGCCGATGGTGGCGAGGGACAGGGCCTGTGCGCCGGCCTGACGGAAGGACCGGGGGCTCGCGGTGAGGCCGCCCTCGAACAGGATCACGGCGAGGGCGACCGCAGCGATGTTCTGCGCCAGACGTGCGTCGTCGAAGCGGATCAACGCGAGCCCGTCGTCGGCGACGAGCATGCCCAGTCCGATGAAGAGCAGCAGGCTCGGCACCCGGTATCGGGACGTGAGCGCGTTCCCGAAGACCCCGGCGACGAGCAGGACTCCCCCGAGCAACACCGCGGTGTCGACCGGGAAGGAGGCGTCCATGTGTGCCTGGTCTAGACCTTCGTTCGGCTCGGTCCCGCATCGGAGCCGGCGAACATCTGCTCGGCGTCGAAGCCCATGCGGACGTCGGGCACCATCTCGATCACGACCCGTCCCGGGGAGTCGAGATGACGCACGAACGCGGCCTGCTGATCGGCGCTCTCCGGTCGGACCCGTGCGGCGAGCGCCGGGTAGAACCAGTCGGCGGTCCCACGGTCGTCGTGGATCACGGCGTCGCCCTGGTAGGTGATGCTCTGGCTCACGCCGATGTCCGTGCCGCGGGACGTGATGGCGACGGCGATCCGGGGTCGGGCCTCCATCGAGGCGATGCGCTTGCGACGCCGGGTGGCTGTGAACCAGAACCGGTCGTCGCGGAAGACGAAGTTCATGACCACACCGACCGGGGCGCCCGAGTCGGTCGTCCACATGAGGACGCACTCCGTCTGGGTGTCGAGCAGTGTCCGCTCGCGCTCGTCGGTGAGCTGGAAGACGCTCACGTCCTCGTAGTCGTCGGCCAAGGCGATACCTCCGTTCAGGCGCCGTCGTGGGCGACGGGCAGGCTGCGCAGGGAGCGCATCGATCGATGGAGCTCGGGACCGGGCTGGTCGGGATCGGCGAACCGCGGTCGGGGGAGGCGGTCGAGCAGGCGGTCGGTGCCCATGACCGCCTCCGACCGGGCGAGCTGGTAGCCGAGGCAGAAGTGCTTGCCGAGGCCGAACCCGAGGTGGCCGGACCGATCGTCGTCGCCACCCCCGTAGCGGCGCTCGACTCCCAGGTGGAGATCGTCCCGGTCGAGGCGGAACTCGTCGGGATCCGAGAACACAGTCGGATCGCGGTGGGCAGCACCGATCATCGCCCGGATCCGCGCGCCGACCGGGAGCTCGACGCCGTGCCACTCGACGGGCGCCGTGGTGAAGCGGTCCTCGGACACCACCGGGGCGTCCAGGCGCATCGTCTCGGTGAAGGCCGGCTGGAGCAGCTCGCGATCGACGCTCACGGCGGCGAGGACCTCGGGGTGCCGCAGCAGGTTCCACCACAGGTTGCCGATGGCCTTGTCGGTCGTCTCCCCGCCGGCGATGAACAGCAGCCCGATGAAGGCCCGGACCTCCTCGGGGTCGAGTCGCTGGCCGTCGGACTCGGCCCGGGCGATCTTGGCGATGAGGTCGTGGCGGTCGACCTCTTCGACCTCTCGGAGGTTCGGTTCGATGTGCGCGCAGAGCGCTCCGTGCGCCGCCCGTCCCCGCTCGCGGAGCTCGGGGATCGGTGCGAGCCCGGCCATGATGTCCTTGACCCAACCGTGGAAGGTCGCCTGGTCCCCGTCGAAGCCGAGCATGGCGACGATCACGTTCACCGGCAACCACGTCGAGAAGTCGCTCACGACGTCGACGACACCGCCACGGGGGAACCGCTCGATCAGGTCGTCGATCGCCTCTCGAAGCGTCGGCATCCACGACTCGAGGCGGGTCCCGACGAAGTCGGGTGCGACCGCGCTCCGACGCCAGACGTGCTCGGGTCCGTCCATCTGGATCAGCGTCGGACCGAGGACGGCGCCCGTGGCCTGCTCGTACGTGGCGATCGAGTAGGTCTCGTGATCGCGCAGCACGGTGGCGACGTCGTCGTAGCGAGAGACGATCCAACACCCGGTCGACTCGTCGAGATGGATGGGGGCCTCGTCGCGCAGACGCTCCCAGGCGGGGACGGGGTCCCGCCGGTAGTCGCTGGAGCCGAGGTCGATGTCCGTGCTGGTGGGCACGTCAGCAGCCTAGTGACGGATGTCATACCCCAGTGACGCCCCGCCTAGGCTGACGTGCTCACTCACGACGCCGAGACGCGAGGGGCGCAGCGTGGTCGACCTGCCGGATCGTTGGATCACCGACACCGAGATCAGCACCAGGTTCCCGTACTACACCCGGGCGAACGCCGACGAGGTGGGGCCCGAGCCCTTCACCCCGCTCGGGTGGAGCCTCGGCTGGGGACGAGGCTGCGTACCCGGGGTCGCCGACGGCTTCATCAGCTTCGGCGTGCTGACCAGCGACGAGTTCGCCGTCGACCCTCCGGAGGTCTTCGGCAACTGGGGTGGCTACTTCTACAACCAGCTGTCGCTGCCCCGGTTGATGGGCGTGCGGATGCCCGGCGCGACACCGGAGGCCATCGACCAGGCCTACTTCGGTGACCATCCCGGCGTGCCCCCGTACACGCCGCACCCCGAGGACGAGAACGAGGCCCAGACCGCCAAGCTCGAGGCGACGATGGGGTGGGTGATGACCACCGACGGCCACCCCACCATGGAGGAGTGGAAGGCCAACGCCCAGGCGCTGCGCTCCGCCCGACCGGACCTGGCGTCGCTGAGCGATGCGGAGCTGGTGGCCCGCGCCCGGGACATCGCCGAGCAGGTCCACACGGCCTGGGTGCCGTACTGCGAGATCTGCCTCGGCGCGTCGCTCGGTCCCGGTGCCGTGCAGATGGTCTGCGGTGCGGTCGGCCGTCCCGAGGCCGCCGTGCAGCTGGTCTCCGCGATCGGCGAGGTCGACTCCGCCGCGGCGTCGTTCGCCATGTGGGATCTCAGCCGCATCGTCCGCGGCAGCGACGAGCTGACGGTCGCCTTCGACGCCGGTGTCGACGGATTGATCGACCGGATCAGCGGGGGGAGCGACGACGCCCAGCGCTTCGTCACCGGATTCGAGGCGTTGCTCGCCCAGTACGGCCATCGCGGACCGAACGAGTGGGACCTCGGATCGCCGTCCTGGGAGACCGACCACACCATCCCGCTCGGCATGCTCGAGCGCTTGCGCTTCCAGGACGACGACCGCGCACCGTCGAACAGCACCGAGGAGACCGCGGCCGAGCGGACCCGGCTGCTCGAGGAGATCAGCGGGCTGGTGGCCGAGGACGCCGAGGCGCTCGGCGCCCTCCAGGCCGGTGCCAGCTCGGCGGCGACGTTCTTCCAGCTCCGGGAGCGGGGCAAGAACGCGGTGATCATGCTGCTCAACGAGGCGAAGGTGACGCTGCTCGAGCTCGGTGACCGGCTGGTCGAGCGCGGCGCGATCGAGGATCGGTGGAAGGTGTTCCAGGCGCTCGACGGCGAGCTCGATCAACTGGTGGACGATGCGTCCGCGTTGGGCTCGACCCTCGCCGAGCGGGCAGAGATCTTCGCCGAGCTCCCCAACCGGGTGCCGCCGTACATCATCAAGCTCGAGGAGGGCGTGCCTCCCATCCGGGAGTGGCCGGTGCGGGGCGAGAGCGATGCCGAGGTGGCCACCGCCGGCGAGGTGCTCCAGGGAGCGGCTGCATCGCCGGGCACCGTGAGCGGCACCGCTCGGGTGATCCTCGATCCGTACGACGCGATGGCGCTGCAGCCCGGCGACATCATGATCGCCCCGACGACCGATCCGTCGTGGACCCCGCTGTTCCTCCAAGCGGGTGCGGTCGTCTGCAACGTCGGCGCCATCGCCAGCCACGCCGCGATCGTCAGTCGCGAGCTCGGGGTGCCGTGCGTCGTGTCCGTCGTGGACGCGACCGATCGCATCCCGGACGGGGCGACCATCACGGTCGACGGCGCGGCCGGCACCGTGACGATCGGCTAGGGGTCAGCCTGGGCGCATGACCTCGGGGTTGCCTTCACGCCAGCTCGGTACGAGTCGGCGGTGGGCGATCCGCCAGCCCGCTTCGGTGCGGACGACGCGGTCGTCGTAGGTGAGGGCCACGATCATGTGCGGTCCGCCCTCGGCGGCGCGGCGGACGTGTTGGCCATGGAGGTAGCAGCGGCATGTCGCCTCGTCGCCGTCGACCTCGACGACGTGGCTGCCGACCAGGTGCTGCGAGGTGTCGAGCGGACCGAGCGCTGTGGCGATGTAGTCGACGATGCCGTCGATGTCGTTGCGCTGGTGGTCCGGGTCGCCCGGGCGGAACTCCATGACCGCGTCGGGGAGGAAGACCCGCTCGCGCAAGGTGTCCCAGTCGCCGCCGTCGATGGCGTGGCAATACCGGTTCGTGACTTGGATGATCTCGGTGATGTCGGCTGCCGTCTGCGGATCCATGGCGACCATACTGGTACCTGGGGGACGCCACGAGGGGGCTGATGCATGAGCCGACTGCGCAAGCTCGAGCTGGACGAGCTCGACCCGGACCTGCGGGAGATGACCCAGGTCGACGATCGCACGCCGATCGAGGTCGGCCTCACGCCGATCCTCGGCCACGCACCCGACCTCGCGAAGGGCCTGATGGCCTTCGCCGGGTCGCTCAAGCGCCGCGGCACGTTGCCTCGACGCCTCGTCGAGCTGGTCCGGCTGCGGGTCGCCTTCCACAACCAATGCCGCAGCTGCATGGCCATCCGCTACCAGGACGCCATCGACGACGGGCTCACCGAAGACCTCGTCTGCTCGTTGGAGCAGCCCTACGAAGCACCCGACCTCACCGACGCCGAACGGCTGGCCGTTCGCTACGGCGAGCTGCTGGCCAGCAACCACCTCGCCATCGACGATGACATGTACGGCCAGCTGCTCGAGCACTTCACCGAGGAGCAGGTGGTCGAGCTCGGCCTCCAGGTCGCCCTGTTCGTCGGAGTCGGCCGCCTCGCCGCCACGTGGCACGTCGTCGAGGACCTGCCCGAGGCCTTCGCCGCCGATGGTCGGATCACCCCGACGGTCGACGAGGGCGTCGTCGTCCGCTGAGCTACTCGGGCTCGTAGGTCCAATCGGGGCGTTTCCGAGCCTGCGCGAGGTCGACGAGGAACCGATCCCCGACCAGGTCGACGAGCTTGGTGACGAGCAGCCCGCGATGGGATGTGCCGCGACGCGCCTGCGGGTCGCGCATGTCGGGCAGCAGCGACCCGACGACGCGCTGCTCCTGGGTCGGCAGGTAGCAGCGGGAGGCGTCGGTGACGCCGACGAGTCGAGCATCGATCACCGCGATCCGCCGAGCGTCGCCGCCCTCGTCGGCGAGTCGCTCGAGGTCGTCGGTGATCGCCGCCGTGCCGAGCTTGCAGGCCGGGCACTGCCCGCAGGACTCGACCCCCAGGAAGCGAGAGACGGCGGCGGCGAGCTCGACCGGATCGGTCCGGTCGTCGTACACCGTGAACCCGGCGGCGCCCAGACCGGACCCGACCGACTCCAGGCCCTCGTAGCTGACGGGGACGGTGACGTCCTCGCCCCGGATGACCGGGTTGGCGACGCCGGAGACGACGTACCTCACGGCTCGTCCGTCGGGGAGCCCGCCGCCGAGCTCGACGATCACCTGCTCGAGTGGTGTGCCGAGCGCATACTCCCCGACGCCGTGACGAACCGTGTCGCCCCCGACGGTGCAGATGACCGTGCCCGGTGACTCCAGGGTGCCGAAGCGCCGGAACGCCGCCGCGCCCTCCCGCAGGATCACCGGCACGTTGGCGAGCGTCTCGACGTTGTTGACGAGCGTCGGGTTGGACGAGGGGACGGTCGGCCCGGTCGAGGAGCGGTCCTCGCCCGCCGACCAGCCGACCTGCGGTGCGGTCGAGAACAGGCCGTGCACGTACGGCGGGAAGATGCCGGGGAGGGGGTCCTCCCCCTGGATCACCTGCAGGAGGCCCTTCTCCTCCCCGAACAGGTACTCGTCGGGGCCCTCGACCACCTCGATCGAGACGTCGCGGAGCCAACCGGCCGCGGCCATCTCGGCCATCGCCCGCCGGACCCGGTCCAGCTCGGCGGCGAACGAGGCCTTCAGCGCGACGAACGCGCGTCGGGCGCCGACGGTGCGCGCCGCGATCAGCAGGCCCTCGAGGACGGCGTACGGATCGTGGCGCAGCAACGTCCGGTCCTTGAACGTCCCCGGTTCGCCCTCGGCGCCGTTGGCGACGGCGAACCGGTCACCGGCCGCCTCGCCGCCATCGAGGATCGATCGCCACTTCAGCCCGGTCGGGAACCCGGCGCCGCCACGGCCTCGGAGCCCGGATGCCTCCAGCTCCTCGACCGTCTCGACGGGACCGTAGCGACGGGCGATCTCGATGCCGTCACCGCCGCCGCGCCGGACGTGATCGTCGAGGTCGACCACCGGCGGACCGGCGAGCAGCAGCGGACCGGGCACGAGCACACCTCCGATGAGCCGTCCTCGGCGAACCTACCCCACGCCCATGTCGGCGCTGACCGATGCTCGGCTCAGCCCCGTCCGGGCATGCGGAACTCGCCACGGATCTCGCCTTCGAGCTCCATCCGGGTCCGCATGAGCGTGCCCGCCCGCTGCTGCAGCTCGGTCTCTCCGGCAGCGAAGGCGGCCTCCATCGCCGACGAGGTGACGTCGCTGATCCGGTTGTAGGCGGCGACGACGTCGGCGAGGTGGAGGCTGGCCACGCCGGCCTCCTGATGCTCGGTCAGCGCCGCCGCCAGCCCCTCGGCGTCGGGCATCGCGGTGACGGCGTCAGCGCAGAAGGCCTCCAGCTCGGCGATCTGGTCGTGCATCCAGGCGATCTCGTGCGCCGCGCGGACGCTGCAGGAGCGGACCAGCTGCTCGAGCATCTCGACCGCGACCTGTACGCCCGGGTCGTCGACCGCCGGGAGGATCAGCTCCGCCAGCTCGCGGGCGGCGTCGGCCAGCAGCTGGTCGGTGGTGGGGTTCGGGATCACGCGCCCTCCAACTGGGCGATGGCGGCCTCGATGCCGGCGATGGCGTTCAGGAAGTTGAAGTGGCTGAAGGTCAGCGACAGGTAGTTGAACGAGATCGTCGCTCCCTGCGCCTGTCCGGCGGCGAAGCCGCCCAGCGCCGTGGCGATGCCGGCGATCACCTTCACGGTGGCGACGATCGTGAAGTAGCCGACGGTCAGCTGGTTCACCTGTTCCTCGGTGAAGCCGGTCTGCTGGCGGTACCGGGCGAGGAAGCCCTCGGGGTCGAGGGCGTAGCAGTTCGGTGGAGCGGCGGCGTGGTAGCCGTTGTGCCAGCCGAGGTCCTCGCGCGGGTCACCGATGTGGGCGTACTCCCAGTCGATGATCTGCCACCCGTCGTCGGCGGCGAGGATGTTGGCGCACTGGAAGTCGCCGTGGGAGAGCCGCAGCGGCATCTCGGGCGGCTTGTTCGCCTTGAGCCACGCGGCGACGTAGCGATAGATCGGCAACGCGCCGGGGTACGCCCGATCGATGTCGGCCCAGAGATCGATGACGCCGTCGAGGTAGCTGTCCCAGTCCGTCGGTCGCTCGATCTCGACCGGGAGCTGGTCCGGGCCGATGCGAGCGATGGACGCCGCAGCGTCGGCCAGCCCGATCACGTTGGCCGCCGGGTCGAGACCGGTGTCGAAGCGGCCCTGGAGCGATGGTGCGGTGACGTGGTCCAGGAAGATGGCCTTGGTGCCGAAGTGCGTGCCGGTCGCGTCGTAGTAGCGGGCAGCCGGCATCGGGATCTGGTCGATCTCGGTGAGGCCTCGCAACACGGCCCACTCGTGATCGCGGTCGGTGTGGAGCAGGGCTTCCTCCGGTGGCGGGTCACCCCGCAGCACGAAGGTCTCCTCGGCTCCGTCCTCCCAGCGAAGGTCGACCCGAGCCATGACGCGGCTGTATCCGCCGGTCATGAGCTCGTAGTTGGTCACCTCGGCGCGGCGACCGGTCGCCTCGCTGAGGAACGCCTCGACCTTCGCGGGCATCGCCGCGATGTCACGCACTCGCCGTCTCCTTCGTGGTCATCGCCTCACCACTCCATCTGTGGCGAGATCGTGTTGTTCCAGTTGCCGAGGACCAGTCCGCCGTCCTGCACGATGGCTTGACCGGTGATGAACCGAGCCGCGGGGGTGCAGAGGAAGATCATCGCCGCGGCCACCTCGTGCGGTGTCGCCGTGCGATGAGCGGGCGTGTCCTCGACGGTCTTGGCGAGCACGTCGCTCAGTTCGCCGGGCAGGTTCGCCAACTCCTCCTCGTAGAAGCCCTCGGTCGCGATGGCACCCGGTGCGATGGCGTTGGCCGTGATGTCGTGGGCGGCGAGGTACAGCGCGATCGTGCGGGTGAGGTTGACCACGCCGGCCCTGGCCGCGCCGGAGTGGGCGAAGATCGGAGCGCCACGATCGAAGCTCATCGTGTGGACCATCGTGACGATCGAGCCGTATCCGGTCTCGATCAGCTTCGGTACCGCTCGGCTGAGCACGTTCCAGGTGCCGTTGAGGTTGAGATCCACCACCGACCGCCAGCCGTTGTCGCTGATCTCGCTCGGCCGCGCGGGGAACTGACCGCCGGCGTTGCAGATCAGGTACTGCAGCTGGCCGAACCGTTCCCACGTGCCCTCGATCAGCTCCTCGACGCTGTCGGTCGAGCGGATGTCGGTCTCGAACGAGAGGCACGCCACGCCGTGCGCCTCGACGTCGGCCTTGGTGCGGGCCAGGTTCTCGGCGTTGCGGGCGGCGATGACCACGTCGGCGCCGAGGCGAGCGAACCCGATCGCGGTCTCTCGTCCGATGCCCCGACCGCCGCCGGTGACCAGCGCGGTGTGCCCGGCGAAGGTGCCCGGGGCGAAGGAACCGATCGGATCGTCGGGAACGGTGGCGTGACGGTTGGTCAACGAGGACTCCAGCGCATCGGGAGCGACGAGTAGCCGCGGAGGATGAAGGGGCGGACGAGCTCGGGCTCGCCGGTGATCTCGAGGTCGTCCATGCGATCGAGGATGCCGTTCAGCGCGATGTCGGCTTCGAGCCGGGCGAGGGGAGCGCCGATGCAGTAGTGCACGCCGGTGCCGAAGGCGAGGGTGCGTCGTACCTCCATCGGCTCGCGATCGAGGCGGAATTCGTCCGGCCGCTCGAACACGTCGGGGTCGCGGTTGGCCGCGGCGTACATCAGCTGGACCTTGGTGCCGGCGGGGATGTCCTCGCCGAGGACCTCGGCGGCGTGGGGGCAGGTGCGGAAGAGTCCCTGGACCGGCGAGTCGAATCGCAAGGCCTCCTCGACCGTGGCGGGGACGAGCGTGCGGTCGTCGCGCACCTGCTCGAGGACGTCGGGCCGCTCGACGAGGCGATGGACCATCAGCCCGATGAGCGACGTCGTGGTCTCGTTGCCGGCCACGAGGAGCTGCTGCGCGAGCTGGACCATCTCGCTGCGGCGGAGGAGGCCATCGTCGCGGCCGGCTCGGGTCATGCGGGTGAGCAGGTCGTCCGGAGGCTCCCGGCCGGCGTCGAGGAGCTCCCACCGGACGGTCACGAGCTCGTGGAGGTAGTCGTGGAGCTCGGCGCGGGCGACTCGCATGTGCTCGATGCCTTCGCCGCCCAACGCCTCGACGATGGCATCGGACCACGCCTTGAAGCGGGTGCGGTCCTCCGGCGGGACGCCGAGCAGCTCGGCGATCGCGATGGTCGGGAGCGGGTAGGCGAGCTCGGTGACGAGGTCGCCCTCGCC
>JBCDAU010000063.1:0-21236 GCA_039185015.1 Actinomycetota bacterium | reverse complement strand
GATGGCCATCGCCCCCGACGCACTTCCCGACTCGGCGTTGGAGTTCCTCACCGAACGCCACCTCGCCACCCTCACGCTGCTCCGGCCCGACGGCACGCCGCAGGTCACCCCGGTCGGGGTCACCTGGGACCCGGTCGCCGGGCTGGCTCGCGTCATCACCTGGTCGGGATCGCAGAAGACGAAGATCCTCGAGCGGACCGACGGTGGGCGCGCCGCCGTGTGCCAGGTCGACCGGGGTCGTTGGATCACACTGGAGGGCCACGCCGTCGTGACCGGGGACCCGGAGCGGGCCGTGGAGGCGGTCCGCCGCTACAGCGAGCGATACTCGCCGCCCCGTCGAGACCGTGGCCCGGACCGCCGGGCGATCGAGATCACCGTCGACCGCGTGCTCGGTTCCGGTTCGGTCATCGGGAGCGCGTGATGCCGGCGGGCTACTCGGGGACGCCACTGCCGAAGAAGCTCGGGCTGGTCGACCGGATGACCGTCGCCTGGCTCGACGCGCCGGAGCACTTCGAGTCGCTGCTCGACCCGATGCCCGCCGATCTCGACGTCCGCTCGTCGACCAGGGGCCGGCTCGACCTGGCGGTCTGCTTCGTGGTCCGGCGCGCGGTGCTCCGCAAGCGACTCGGGTCGGCCGGCCGGGCGATCTTCCCCAGCGGGATGCTGTGGGCCGCCTGGCCGAAGAAGTCCTCCGGCGTCGAGACCGACATCACCGAGGACGTCGTCCGGGAGCTGTGCCTCCCGATGGGGCTGGTCGACACGAAGGTGTGCGCGATCGACGAGACCTGGTCGGGTCTGCGCCTCCAGTGGCGCAAGGAGCTCCGTGATCACGAGTCGGCCGCCGCGGCGAGCGGAGCCTGGGCCGCCGCCTGACGTCGGAGCTCAGAGCGGGTGGACGAGCCGGTTCGGGGAAGCGGGGTCGTCGACGAACCCGACCCGGTCGAGGTAGCTCCGGTGAGGGTCGCTCAACGCCGTCGCCGTGATGTGGTCGATCCCGGCCGATCGGAACACGGTGGCGCCCGGCCCGTAGAGCCACCGGCCGATGCTGGAGTCCCGGTAGGCCCGCAGCACGAAGTCGAGCTCGACGTGCAGGCGGCTCCCGATCTGCTGTCCGAGGAGGACTCCGGCCGGGAGACCGTCGCGGGTGAGCACCAACGCGAACGAGGGCTCGATGCTGTCGTCGTAGTCCGGCTGGAAGCGACAGATCTCGTCGTGGTGATGGCCGAGGAAGTCGAGGAGGAACGGCGAGTCGGGGGGCACGATCACGGCGCCCAGATCACGACGGCCACCGAGCTCCTTCACCAGGAACCAGATGTTCAGCACGGCGATGCACAGGTTCGTGAGGATGAGCGGCACCGACCCGATGAGCGCGCCGTACACGAGGAAGGTGACCGAGCCGGCCAGCGAGAACATCCGGAGACGGACGATGGAGGCCATCGACAGGCCGACGACCACGAAGATCGAGGCCAGGTAGCCGATGAGTTCGACGGGCTCGAGCACGTCGCCCATGTTGCCGCTGTCTGACGCTCATGGCGGCGACCGGTCGGTTCAGCGCTCCTGGCAGGTGGGGCACCAGTAGGTCACACGACCCAGTCCGCCCTGCTTGGTGACGCGGATCGGGGTCGCACACCGGGGACAGACCCGCCGGTCCCGGCCGTAGACGGCCAAGCCGTCGCGGAACGTGACGCGGCGCGAACGATCGAGGTTGTGCCGCAGCAGCCGCGAGGCGGTCTCGTAGAGCCGCCGGAGCAGCTCGTCCTCGACGTCGCCCAGCGGGGTCGTCGGGTGGAGCCGTTCGGCCCACAGCGTCTCCGACTTGTAGACGTTGCCGATGCCGCAGGCCGGTCGCTGGTCGAGGAGCACCTCGGCGATCTCGGTGTCGGCCGGCAACCAGCGGGCGCGCTCGGTCGCGGTGTCGAGGTCGACATCGGGCAGGCAGAGGTCCGGACCGAGCTGGTCCCAGGGACGGGGCGCCGGATCGCGTGGGTGGAGGAGACGGACCTTCGGTGTCGAGAACAGCACCGCCTCGACGGCGTCGGTCTCGATGACGGCCCGCATGGCGCCTCGGCTCTTCCGCCAGCGATCGCCCCGGCGGTAGAGATCCCAGCTGCCGTTCATCAGGAGGTGGGAGTCGAGGAGGTGCCCGGTGTCGAAGCGAACGAGGAGGTGCTTGCCGACGGCCCACACCTCGTCGATGGAGACGTCGCTCGGGATGCGGGTCGGCGGGGTGCGATGGACGTGCAGCCGCCGGACGGATGCGCCGGTGAGCGCCGGGCCGAGGTTGCCGGCCAACCGGTGGATGGTGTCGCCCTCGGGCACGAAGCCAGTCTGGCGGGACCGGTGCGCCGACCCGACATCGGACTAGCGTCGCGGCCCATGTCGAACGCGGGTGAGGCGGCGCTCGCGACCGGTGACCGCCGGTCGTCGATGGTCGTGTACCGGATCGTGCGGCGGATGGTCCGACACATCCTCCGCCCCTGGCTCCGGGTCACGATCACCGGCACGGTCCCGCCGGCGGGCCCGATCATCGTGGCGCCGGTGCACCGGTCGCACCTCGACTCGCTGTTGCTCTCGAACGTGACCGATCGGCGGCTCCGGGCCCTCGGCAAGGCCTCGCTGTTCCGGGTGCCGGTCGTCGGTTGGTTGGTCGCCGCGCTCGGCGCCGTGCCCGTCGAGCGAGGAACCGCCGATCGGGAGGCGATCCGCCTCTCCGAGCTCATCCTCGAGCGCGGCGAGGCCTACCTCGTGTTCCCCGAGGGGACGCGCCAGACCGGCCCCGAGGTCGCCGAGGTCTTCGACGGCGTGGCGTTCCTCGCCGGACGGGCCCAGGCCCCCATCGTGCCGATCGGCATCGCCGGCACCGACACCGCCATGCCGCCGGGCAAGAAGCTCCCCCGCCGGGAGCACGTCACGATCGTGGTCGGGGAGCCGATCCCCGCACCCACCATCGAGGGCAAGCGGGTCCCACGGCGCGAGCTGCGTCGACTCACCGAAGCGGTGCACGAGCAGCTGCAGGCGACGATGGACCAGGCACAGGCCGCCCGGTCCGCCCGCATCGCCGCCTGAGCGGTCACCTCCCCGCGCTCACCGACGCCGGGTCGCGAGCAGACCGAGGCCGGCGAGTGCCAGGGCGACGCCCGACGCCACCGTCCGCACGGCGTTCCACGCCTGCCAGGTGCCGGAGTAGTCCTGCCAGATCTCCGCGGCCGTGGCCCGGTCGGCCGGGATCACGGTGTCAGCGAGATCCTGGTTCATCGGGACGTTGATCGTCGCGGTGAGGACCAACCCACCGAGCAGGTAGACGATCGCAGCCGCAGCGAACCACCGTGCCGCCTCGCGCCGACCCGCACGGCGCCAGGCACCGGCGGCGGCCAACCCGACCACGGGCGTGAGGAAGAACGCCGGAAAGAACACGACGTTGCGGACCGAGGCGTTCATGGACCGCATCGCCTCGATCGCGACTCGCCGGCGGGCGGTTCCTCAGGTTGCTCGCCCCCTGAGTCGGCTCAGCCCCGAAGTCTCTCGTCGAAACAGGAGCCCGGTCTCACGGGAAGATGCCGCGCTGGGCGTAGACCGTCGCCAGGTGATCGAGCGCATCGGCGTAGGCCGCGGTTCGGAGATCGCAGTCGTGGCGCTTCGCCACGGCGAGGACCCGTTCGCAGGCCGCCTGCATCGTCTCCCGGAGCCAGCCGTCGATGTCGTCGAGGCGGGTGGTCTCGGCGGCGAGGTTCTGGCGCCACTCGTGGTACGAGACCGTCACACCACCGGCGTTGCAGAGGATGGCCGGGAGCACGGCGATGCCGCGGTCGGCCAGCACCCGCTCCCCGGCGGGGGTCGTCGGGGCGTTGGCGCCCTCGGCCACGATGCCGGCCCGGATCAGACCGGCCTCCCGCTCGGTGATCATCTGCTCGAGCGCCGCCGGGATCATCACGTCGACGTCGCTGCGCCAGAACTCGTCGGTGTCGATGGCCGTCGCACCGGGGAACCCGGCCACCCCGCCGGTCGCGGCCACGTGTCGGGCGAGCTCCCAGGCGTCGAGCCCGTCCTCGTCGCCGATCGCGCCGGTGTGGTCGAGGACGGACCGGAGGGTGGCGCCGTCCCGGTCGAGCAGCCGGGCCACCCAGGAGCCGACGTTGCCGTACCCGACGACGGCGTAGGTCGCCTCGGTGAGGTCGACGCCGAAGCTCGGTACCAGGCAGCGCAGCACCTCGACGAGCCCCTGACCGGTCGCCTGCTCGCGGCCGGGCGCGCCGCCCATCTCGATCGGCTTGCCGGTCACGACCGCCCGCCCGGCGAAGCGATCACCACCGGTGTTGACGTAGGTGTCGGCCATCCAGGCCATGATCTGGGCGTTGGTGCCGACGTCGGGCGCCGGCACGTCGACGTGCGGGCCGATGAACGTGCCGATGCCGGAGATGAACCGACGGGTCAGGCGGCGCAGCTCGTCTGGCGACAGGGCCCTCGGGTCGACCTGCACACCACCCTTGCCGCCGCCGAGCGGGAGGCGCATGAGGGCGCACTTCATCGTCATCAGGACGGCGAGCGCCTTCACGTGATCGAGCGAGACGCCGGCGTGGTACCGGATGCCGCCCTTGTACGGGCCGAGGATGTCGTTGTGCTGGACCCGGTAGCCCTTGTAGAGCCGGTAGCTGCCGTCGTCCATCAGCACCGGAAAGTGGACGATCAGCTCGTTGGTGGGCTGAGCGAGGATCAGCCGGAGGTGCCGAGGCAGATCGAGGAGCTCGGCGGTGTCGAGGACGTTGGTGATGACCTGCAGGTACAGATCGTCCGGGTCGAACCGGAAGCCCAGCTCGTCGAGCACACCGCGGGTCTCGTCACCCATGAGCACCACCCCCTTGTGGTGGTCGGCGACGGTAACGCGAAGCGGCCCCAAGTAGGTTGAGCCCCCGGACGACAGGGAGTGGTCATGAAGGCAGCGATGCTCAGCACGATCCCGGGTGACCTCGAGATCGTCGACCTGGTGATCGACAAGCCGGGTCGGCGTGAGGTGCTGATCCGCACGGTCAACGCGGGGCTGTGCCACTCGGACCTCCACTTCATGGAGGGCAACTACCCCTACGACCTGCCGGTGGTCATGGGGCATGAGTCGGCCGGCGTCGTCGAGGCCGTCGGCTCCGATGTGCGCTACGTGCAGCCCGGCGATCACGTCATCACCTGCTTGTCACAGTTCTGTGGCCACTGCGAGTACTGCCTGTCCGGCCGGCCGGCACTGTGCGCCAACAAGGACACCGAGCTGATGCGCTCCGACGACGACACGCCCCGGCTGTCGAAGGACGGCGAGAAGGTCCACCAGTTCACGCGACTGGGCGGGTTCGCCGAGATGATGCTGGTCCACGAGCACGCCGTCGTGAAGATCCGGGAGGAGATGCCGCTCGACACCGCCGCGCTCATCGGCTGTGCGGTCACGACCGGGCTGGGCGCCGTCTTCCGTACGGCACGGGTCGAGCCGGGCCAGGAGGTCGCGGTGATCGGCTGCGGCGGCATCGGGCTGTCGGCGATCCAGGGCGCCCGCATCGCCGGCGCCAACAAGATCGTCGCCATCGACCTCCACGAGTCGAAGCTCGAGACCGCGAAGCAGGTGGGAGCGACCCACACGGTCAACTCGGGCGAGGTCGACCCCGTCGTGGCGATCCGCGAGATCACCTCGGGCGGCGTCGATCACGCCTTCGAGGCAGTCGGGCTGAAGATCGCCGCCGAGCAGTGCTGGCGGATGCTCCGCACCGGCGGCACCGCGACCGTGATCGGCATGATCCCGGTCGGCCAGAAGGTCGAGATCCACGGGCCGGACCTGCTCATGGAGAAGAAGCTCCAGGGCTCGAACATGGGGTCGAACCAGTTCCGCACCGACATGCCCCGCTTCATCGACATGTACCTCGACGGACGACTGCTCCTCGACGAGCTCGTGACCGCGAGCATGCCGCTCGAGGAGATCAACGAGGGCTACGAGCGAATGAAGCGCGGCGAGGTCGCCCGCCAGGTCATCGCCTTCTGAGCTGAGCGGCGGCAGGCTCGATCTGCCCGCCTCGCAGCGACGACCCCCAGCGGGCCAGCACCGACCACACCAACCACCCGCCTCACAGCGACAACCCCGGGCGGGGTGGCCGGCTGTCGCCCCGAGACGGGCACCAACCACCCACCACGGACACCCCGCCGTCGCTCCGAAGCGGGCACTGCGAGCTCACAGACCTCGGCGGCGAGCGATGGCGGCAGCAGCACCGGTGCTGAGTGCGAGGACCCAGGACCAGCCGGCGAGGATGTCGGTCGGGTGGTGGCGGCCGAGGGCGAGCTGTGACGCCGCCACGACGAGGAGCGCGGCGGCGAGCAACACCGCGACGAGCGCGTGTCGACCGAGCCGTGGTCGCTCCGAGATGGCCACGGCCGCGGTGAGACCGAGTGCGATCGCCGCCGTGGTCGCAGCGTGTCCGGCGGGGAACGCGAGCGACGACGTGTCGGCGGCCAGGTCCCGCACCATCGGCCGGGGGCGGTCGACGACCTGCTTGAGCAGCGGGTTCACGACCAGAGCGACGGCGACCAGAGCGGGCAGGATCCCGACCGCACGCCACGGATGTCGCCGCAGCAGCACGAGCGTGAGGGTGACGGTCAGCACGGCCAGCGGCAGCGAATCGGTGGCCCGGCTGATCGCCCGAGCGATCGGATCGAGCCAGTCGACGTCCTCGGAGGAGAGCGCTTCCAGAAAGCGCTCCTCGACGCGCTCGACCGCGGTCGACAGGGTGGCCGCAGCACTCAACAGGAAGACCGCGCTGGCGGTGAGGGCGATGCGGACGGCGAGGTGAGGGCGCACGTAGCGCTCGACGTCCGGGGAGCGGATCAGCCCCGGAAGATGGGGCCCTGGTAGCCGAGCTGGAAGCCGTGATCGACGAGCCGGGCGGTGACGGGCGAGTCACCCCACGGCTCACCGTCGACCTTGCGGGCCTCGACCTGGCGGAGGCGGCCGTCCTTGACCAGTCGTTGGAGCGCGAGGATCCAGCGATCGTCCTCGGCGGCCCCCGGGAAGAGCACGAGGCTGCGCGCCCCTCGTTCGAGGAACGCGTGCGCCTCGCCGTCCACGAGCACGACGTAGGCGCCGGCCGAGCGTGACGGCCGCCCTGCGCTGTCCGGCCACGCGAGCCCGGCACCGTACGGCTGGGCCGGGTCGACGGCGGCGAGGGCGACGGCGTCGGCCCCCTCCTCGGGTTCGCGGTGACCTCGGACCCGGTCGACCGCTCCGGGGAGCGCGAACTGGGCGGCGCCGAGACCGGCGACGAAGTAGCCCCGCCGCAGCTGGCCCCGCTCCTCCAGCGCGCTGAGGATGCCGTAGACGCCCGCGAACCCGCCCTCGACGCCCTCGGCGAGCGCCGCCTCACGAGTGAGCACGCCGTGCCGCTCCAGGAGCTGGAGGGCGCGTGCGTGGGCGAGCTCGGTGGGCGTGGGCCGGGGCTCGAGGACGGGCGCGACGAGCGACCATCGACCGGCACCCGCCGGCGGGCCGAGTCGGGTGAGGCGCCCGGGGCGAGGTCGGCCGCCGCGGCCGCGACCCCGGCCCTTGCCGCTGGTGCGAGCGCCGCCGACCACGGCCCGCACCGGGGCGAAGGTGTCGTTGGTGACCTCGCCCGCCCAGACCAGGTCCCAGAGGCCTTCGAGCACGGTGCCCTCGTCGGGAACGCCGGACGCCGCGAGCAGGTCCGGCCAGAACGACGCGCCCCGCTCGGCGAGGTGCTCGCGGAGTCGGACGTGGATCTCCTCCGACGGTGCCTCCTCGGGAACCGGGGGCAGCAGCAACGGGGCGTGGTCTCGGTAGGCGAGGCGGATGCGGCCGTCGGATGCGCCGATCGCGCCGCCACCGGTCCAGAGCAGCTCACCGGCGGCGAGGAGCGCATCGAGGTCGGCCGGCGAGTAGCCGGGCACCCGGCTGGGCAGCACGTCGGACTCCAGGACCGACGCCGGGATGGCCGCGCCCTGGAGCTGGTCGAGGGCGTCGAGGAGCGCCTCGCCGCCACGACGTGACCGATCGGCGGCCTGCCACGAGACGAGGAAGCGGGAGAAGGCGCTCTGCTCGACCGGCTCGACCTCGTGACGCAGCGCGGCGAGCGACCGCCGGCGAAGGACGCGCAGGACGTCGACGTCGCACCACTCGCGCTCGGCGCCGGTCGGGCGGAACTCGCCCTTGACGATCCGGCCCTCGTCGGAGAGCCGGGCGAGCGCGCCGTTGATGCGTTCGATCGGGGCGGCCAGACGAGCCGCGATCTCGCCGGGCAGGAACGGGCCGTGGGTCCGGGCGTAGCGGGCGACCAGCTCCCGCAGCGGGTCGTCGACCGGCTCGGTGAACACCGCCGGCAGGCCGACGGGGAGCGCGCATCCCAGGGCATCGCGGAACCGGGCGGCGTCCTCGGCTGCGGCCCAGCGCTCCTCGCCGCCGAGGCCGATGAGGATGGCTCGCCGCTCCTCGGCGAGCCGTTGGACGGCGGCGTCGACGTCGATCGGTTCGCAGCGGGCGGCGAGCTCGGCCATCGACAGGTCGCCGAGGCGACGGAGGAGGTCGTGGACCTCGTCGACGTCGCGGGCTCGCCGTCCCTCGACGAGGCACTGCAGCTCCAGCTCGAGCTCGGCGAGCACGTCGGGGTCGATGAGCTCGCGCAGCTCCTCGGCGCCGAGGAGGTCGTTGAGCAGGTCGCGGTCGAGGGCGAGTGCGGCGGCACGGCGCTCGGCCAGCGGGGCATCGCCCTCGTACATGTACGCGCCGATCCAGCCGAACAGCAGCGACTGCGCGAAGGGGGAGGCGTGGTCGGTGTCGACGGCGACGACCTTGACCTTGCGGCTGCGAAGGTCTCGCAGCAGGCCAGCGAGCGCGGGCACGTCGAAGACGTCCTGGAGGCACTCGCGGGTGGTCTCCAGGAGCATCGGGAACGACGGGTACTTCGCCGCGACCCGCAGCAGGTCGGCGGCGCGCTGACGCTGCTGCCACAGCGGGGTGCGCTGCCCGGGCCGACGGCGGGGCAGCAGCAGGGCTCGGCCGGCCACCTCCCGGAAGCGGGAGGCGAACATCGCCGTGTTGGGGAGCTGGGCGACGACGAGGTCGGTGATCTCGTCGGGGTCGATCAGCAGCTCCTCGACCGGGAGGGTGTCGTAGGCCTCGGGGAGGCGGATGACGATGCCGTCGTCGGACCAGAGCAGCTCGACCGGCTGCTCGTAGGTCTCCTCCAACCGGGCCTGCAGGGCGATCGCCCAGGGAGCGTGCACCTGGGCACCGAAGGGCGACAGGACGCAGACCCGCCAGTCACCGATCTCGTCGCGGAAGCGCTCGACGACGATGGTGCGGTCGTCGGGCAGCGCCGTCGTGGCCGCACGTTGCTCGGCCAGGTACTCGAGGAGGTTCTCGGCGGCCCACTCGTCGAGGCCGTGCTCAGCGGCGAGGCGATCGAGCGCATCGGGACGGTCGAGGTCGGTCAGCTCGCGAGCGAAGGCGCCGACGGCACGACCGAGCTCCAAGGGGCGGCCGGGCTTGTCGCCGTGCCAGAACGGCATCTTCCCCGGTTGGCCGGGCGCAGGCGTGACCGTGACCCGATCGAAGCCGATGTCCTCGATGCGCCAGGTGGTGGCGCCGAGCAGGAAGGTCTCGCCGGGGCGGGACTCGTAGACCATCTCCTCGTCGAGCTCGCCGACCCGCTTGCCGTCGGGGAGGAAGACCCCGAAGAGGCCCCGGTCGGGGATGGTGCCGGCGTTGGTGACGGCGAGGCGGGCGGCCCCGTCACGAGCCCGGACCCGGCCGTCGACCCGGTCCCAGACGATGCGGGGACGCAGCTCGGCGAACTCCTCGGACGGGTAGCGCCCGGCGAGCAGGTCGAGCACGGAGCCGGCGACCTCGTCGGACAGCTCGGCGAACGGGGCGCTCCGACGAAGGAGCCCGAGCAGGTCCTCGACGCCCCACTCCTCGACCGAGGCGATGGCGACGATCTGCTGGGCGAGCACGTCGAGCGGGTTGCGGAGGTAGCGCATGTGCTCGATCTCACCGTCGAGCATGCGCCGGACGACGACCGCCGCCTCGAGGAGGTCGCCTCGATGCTTGGGGAAGATGGTGCCCTTGGACGGGGCGCCGACCTGGTGGCCGGCTCGACCGATGCGTTGCAGACCTCGGGACACCGCACCGGGCGACTCGACCTGCACGACCAGGTCGACGGCGCCCATGTCGATGCCCAACTCCAACGAGCTGGTGGCGACGAGCGCCCGAAGACGACCGGCCTTGAGGTCGTCCTCGAGCGTGAGCCGCTGCTCGCGGGACAGCGAGCCGTGGTGGGCCTTGACCAGCTCCTCACCCGAGGGCGCGCTGCGGCCGTCGGACTCGCCCGCCCGGTTCTCGCCATCGGTGTGCAACTCGTTGAGCCGGGTGGCGAGCCGCTCGGCGAGGCGGCGGGAGTTGCAGAACACGAGCGTGGTGCGGTGGGCGAGGATCAGCTCGAGCAGGCGCGGGTGGATCGCCGGCCAGATCGACTTGCGGGGCGGCTCGAACGAGGCCTCCCCGCCCAGCGACTCGTCGCGCTCGCCGAGCGACGACATGTCCTCCACCGGGATGACGACCTCGACCTCGAGGGTCTTGCGGGAACCCTCGTCGACGATGGTGACCGGGCGGGGCCTGCCCGGCGCCTCGGAGCCACCGAGGAAGGTGGCGATCTCGGACAGCGGCCGCTGCGTGGCCGAGAGCCCGATGCGCTGGAACGGCCCCTCGGTCAGCTCGGCGAGACGTTCCAACGAGACGGCCAGGTGCGAGCCCCGCTTGGTCGCAGCGACCGCGTGGATCTCGTCGATGATCACCGCCTGCACGCCCCGCAGCGTCTCCCGGGCTCGTGAGGTGAGCATCAGGAACAGCGACTCGGGCGTGGTGATCAGCAGGTCGGGTGGGTGGCGGACCAGGCGCTGGCGTTCGCGCTGGTCGGTGTCGCCGGTGCGCATGCCGACGACGGGCTCGTGGACGTCGATGCCCATCCGCTCGGCCGCCAGGGCGATGCCTCGGAGCGGCGCCCGGAGGTTCTTCTCGACGTCGACGGCGAGCGCCCGTAGCGGCGAGATGTAGAGGATCCGGCAGCGACGCTCCTTGTCCGGCACGTCATCGGTGACCAGGCGGTCGATGCCGGCCAGGAACGCCGCCAACGTCTTGCCCGACCCCGTCGGCGCCGTGATCAGGACGTTCTCGCCCCGCGAGATGGCCGGCCAACCGCCCGCCTGAGGCGGCGTGGCCTCGGCGAAGGTGGTGGTGAACCACTCCCGCACCACAGGCGAGAAGCCGGCGAGGGGGTCCGCGGAGGCCATCGGACCAGCCTACGAAGCCGAGCCGGAAGGCGAGGCGGGGCCCGAGCGGCCTGTCGAGCGAGCGGATGCGCAGACCTGCCGGAGGCAGGGCGGAGCATCGAGGAAGCGAGACACGAGCGGAGGATACGAACGGGCTGTGTCAGCCGGGCACGCCGGTGGATCTCGCCGTTCGATCCAGCCGATGATGGGTGCAGATGGATGACGACGCGACCCGGACGCGCCTGGCGGCGGTCGACACCCCTGCGCTGTCCGACGCGATGGACCGCCGCAGCGAAACGGCGATGGCGATCGAACTCGACACGGGAGCACCCGTCAGCGCGGTCCTGGGCGGCGACTACGACACGATGCTCCTCCCCGACGAACCCGACACCGGAGCACGACCGTGACACTCAGCGACGACCGATTCACCATCGCCTCCGTACTCGGCAGCGCGACCATCCACGAGGCCGCAGGCAGGATCGGGGCGCTCCCGCCTGCGATCCTGCCGGCCGACCCGACCTGGCAGATCGCCGGGCCTGCCTACCCGGTGCGCTGTCCTCCCGGCGACAACCTGTGGCTGCACCGTGCGCTCTACGCCGCCGAGCCGCAGGACGTGCTCGTCGTCGAGACCGGCGACACCGAGCCCGAGTGGGGGTACTGGGGCGAGATCCTCAGCACCGCAGCGAAGACACGACGGCTGGGCGGCCTCGTGCTCCAAGGAGGGTCACGGGACCACGCCCACCTCCCGACGGTCGACTTCCCCGTCTTCTCCCTGGGCCGCTGCATCCGCGGCACCATCAAGGACCGCGAGCTGGACCACGGCCGCCTCGGAGAACCGATCGAGATCGGGGGCGTGGCGATCACCGCCGGCGATCTCGTCGTCGGCGACGTCGACGGCGTCGTCGTGATCCCGGAAGCGGACGCGGAGGCCGTCATCGAGGGCGGCGAGGAGCGTGAGCTCGCCGAGCGCACCGCCATGGAGCGAATCCGGGGCGGTGAGACGACATTGAGCCTCTTCGGCCTGGAGGACTGAGCGGGGCCGGCTCGCCCGCGACCACACTGATCGACGTGGACGACCGACCGACGAGCCCCACCAAGGCGGAGCTGGCCGCTGAGTGGGCGTCGATCGCTCCGGCCTGGATCGACCGGGTCGGCTCCGCCGGCGACAACGTCAGGGCGAACCTGCTGGACGAGTGGATGCTCGACGTCGTCGGTGACGTGACCGATATCGATGTGATCGATCTCGGTTGCGGCGAGGGCCGCTTCTGCCGAATGCTGGGATCGCTAGGAGCACGCGTCCTCGGCGTGGACCTCCAGCCGGCGTTCGTCGAGCATGCCCGCGCGGCGGGCAGCCCGAACGAGCGGTACCTCGTTGACGACATGGAGTCGCTCGCCGGCGTCGACGACGACGGCTTCGACCTCGCCGTGTCCTACATCTCGCTCGTCGACGTCGCCGACCTCGGTGCCGTCGCACGGCAGGCACGTCGCGTGCTTCACTCCGATGGCCGACTCGTCGTGTGCAACCTCGCTCCGATGACGACGGCGGTCCACCGCATCGGGTGGGTCCGGGACGAGGAGCGAACGAAGCTCCACTACCCGGTCGACCACTACGCCGACGAGGGGGTCCGCTCGATCCCGCTCGCCGGCGGCGCACTGGTGACGAACTTCCACCGGATGTTGAGCACGACGGTCAACGCCTTCCTCGATGCGGGCTTCAGCCTCCGACGCCTTCACGAGCCCGTGCCCGACGACGACCAGATCCGCCGCCTCGGTGACGACGACCTGCGCCGGGTCCCGGGGTTCGTGATCTACGACCTGGTGGCCTGCTCGCCTGCGTGATCGAGATCGCAGCGCTCGAGGAAGCCGAGCGCTGCCCGAGCGACCTCCTCCCAGCGTCGATCGATCACGAGCGAGTGTCCGGCATCGATGATCTCGATCAGCTCCGTGGTGCCGACGTTCTTCGCCTGCTTCTTGTGAGCCGCCTTCGCCAGCGACGGTGGGACGGTGTGGTCGGCGCCACCGCTCACGATCAGCAGCGGACCGCGCTCGGGGTTGCGGGTCACCACTCGCGTCGCGCGGGAGAACGAGAGGTTCGCGAAGGCCACCTGGAAGACGGGGCGGCCCGGCGCAGCGACGTGGAACTCGTCATGGAGGGCCCGCGCCTCGTCGGCGGTCACGGCGTTGGCGAAGCCGTAGGCGAACTGGTCGAGGCTCAGCGTCACGGCCCGACGGCGGTTGAGCGGGCTGCGGAGCACGGGGAACGACGACTTCACGACCGAACGGGGCAACCCGCGGATGCCCTTGAAGGGCACGGGGTCGATGGCCACCGTCGCTGCGGCGAGACCTCGTCCGGCGACGATCTGCGCGACGAGACCGCCAAGGGAGTGGCCGACGACCACCGGGGGTCGCTGGAGCTCGGCGATCGCCGCCTCGACGCGGGCCACCACCTGCTGGATCGAGGTGCCGGCCAGCTGATCAGGGTGCTCTCTGGCGGCGGCGACCGAGGCGGGATCGTCGGGCCAGTCGAGCGCGAGCGGCGCATAGCCGTGCTGCTCGAAGAGCTCGACCCAACGGTCCCAACTGCCGGCGAGGAGCCACAGGCCGTGCACGAGCACGACGGGCTGTCGCCCGGACTCGTTGATGCTGGCGATCTCAGCGAGCTCGCGGTCGGTGAGGGGCGGTGTGTTCGGCATCGTGCTCGACGTCCTTTATGTGGATGGTTATTATCCTGGATATGGATCATCCCGAAAAGAAGTCCGCGACGCAACCCCCCCGTCTGCTCGTCCTCGGTGGCGGGTTCGCCGGTGTGTGGGCCGCGATCGCCGCAGCCGAGGCCGCAGCGGCTCTCGGCCCCGTCCAGATCGACGTCGTCAGCCCCGACGACCGGTTCGTGCCTCGGCCCCGGCTGTACGAGAGCGCTCCGGCCGACACCGCCCGCTCCCTGCGGGGGATCCTCGGGCCCCGAGGGATCGGCCACCTGCGCGCGCAAGCGACCGACATCGACGATGCAGCCCGGACGGTCACCATCGTCGACGACGCCGGCACCGAGGACGAGCTGCTCTACGACCGGCTGATCCTGGCGACCGGCAGTCAGCTTCGACGGCCACCGATCGACGCCGCGCACCTGCATGACATCGACACCCTCCCGGCCGCCGAGGCCTTGGATCGTCGGCTCGCCGAGTTGCCCGAGCACGCGATCGTGGTCGTGGTCGGGGCCGGCTTCGTCGGGATCGAGCTCGCCTGCGAGCTCCCCACCCGGGTGCCGTCCGCCCACGTGGTCCTCCTCGAACGATCCGACGTCATCGCTCCCGAGCTCGGCGCCAACCCCCGACCCGAGATCGAGGCCGCGCTCCACGAGCTGAAGATCGAGACCCGCACCGGCGTCACCATCGCCGGCTTCGACGGAAGCACGGTCACCCTCGACGACGGCGGATCGTTCCCGGCCGACGTCGTCGTCTGGACGGCCGGGATGAGCGCCAGCCCACTCACCGCGACCCTGTCCACGGATCTCGACCCGCTCGGCCGGCTCGACGTCGACCAGTACCTCCGTGTCCAGGACGTCCCGTTCGTCTTCGCCGCCGGCGACACCGCGGCACCGCTCGACGAAGCCGGGCACCCGGTCGCCCAGAGCGCCCAGCACGCGATCCCGCAGGGCAGCTGCGCCGGACGCAACGCCGTGGCCGATCTCCACGGCGTCGAGCTCATCGAGCTGACGACCCTGCCGTACGGCACCTGCCTCGACCTCGGCGCAGCGGGCGCCGTGTTCACCGAGGGGTGGGAGCGACAGGTCAGACTGGTGGGCGACGATGCGAAGGCGATCAAGAACGACATCACCACGACGTGGCTCTACCCGCCGAGTGCATGAACGCCCGAGCGCTGGAGAGGTGAGCGATGCGGCTCAGTGAAGGCGTCGAGTGGGCGCTGCACTCTTGCGTCACGCTGGCCTGGCTCGACGCAGAGGCGCCGGTACCGGCCGCGACGATCGCGGAGATCCACGACCTCCCGACCGCCTACCTGACCAAGCAGATGCAGGCACTCGTACGAGCCGGCATCGTCACGTCGTCGAGCGGTCGGCGAGGCGGGTTCCGACTCGCTCGACCGGCGACGGAGATCACGGTGCTCGAGATCGTCGACGCCATCGAAGGCGGCCAGGCCGGCTTCTTCGAGTGCTCGGAGCTTCGACAGCGCGGCCTCGGCCAAGACGCCCCACCAGGTTGCTACGACGCCCCCTGCACGATCGCTGCGGTCATGCACGCTGCCGAGCAACGCTGGCGGGACGAGCTCGCTCGCCACACGCTCGCCTCGATCGACAGAGGCATCCGCAGGGCCGTGCCCGGCTCCGACGACGCCACGAGGGTCTGGCTCCGCAGTCGTTCCTGAGCCAGGCGCCGACTCGGGCCGCGGAACGTGATCGCGCGGGCCCTCGCTTCGTCGTCGGGAGGCCGACACGGCCGCCGACAGTGGTCCGTTCCGGCTTCCGTCGTGCTCTACGTTCGGCTGCATGCATCGATGGGTGGGATTGCTGATCGTGGGCACGCTCTGGGCCGCCGGGTGTTCGTCGTCGGAGGTCTCCTCTGAGGAGGTGGAAGCGCTCCAGAGCGAGGTCAGCTCGCTCAGCGACGCGATCGACGACGTGCAGGGCCGACTGTCAGCGGCCGAGGACGAGATCGAAGAGCTCACCGCGGGTCCGCGGATGGTGCCGGCCACTCCCACGACGGATGCGGCAGACGACGGCGCTCGAGCGGAGCCGGCCGACGATCTGGCGGACCTCGACGAGATCCTGTTGCGGCGGACAGATCTCCCCGAGGGGTGGAACGAGGATCCGTTCGTCTTCGACCTCGGCGTCACCTCCTTCGGCGTCGAGCCGTTCTTCTTCAGTCCATGCGGGTTCACCTCGGCGCCGCCGGCTGAGCGGCCCACGGCGATCGTCGAGACGGCGTTCGCCGGCAACCCGATCGGCTCGCCCTCGATCGGTGTGGCCGTGATCCGGTTCGAGGACGAGGCCCGTCTCGCGCGGGCGGTGGGTGGTCTGGCCGCCGAGACGAGCGGCTGCAGCGACACGTTCACCGATCAGATCGGCACGACCACCGTCACCGACCTCGCGCTCACCAGCGGCACAGCGACCTTGGCTGCGGTGTCCACGGTGGTCGACGCCGATGACGATGCCGGGCTCGCCGGCTTCGCGGGCAGCTCGCACGATGTCCAGGCGCAGGTCGGGCCGTACTTCATCGTGCTCTCGCACTTCGACGAGCGAGCACCCGACCTGACCGTGACCCAAGCCGCCCTCGACGCCATGGTCGAGCGCGCCGAGGCGCTCATCGGCTGAGTGACGACGGCGCCGCCCACCGCGAAGTGCGCGGCGTCGTTCCCCGCGCTCGCCTAGCGTCGCACCATGCGCTTCTGGGCTTGGGCGACGGCGGGCGTCCTCGTGGTGCTCGCCGGGTGCTCGTCCTCGGACTCCTCGTCGGACGAGACCGACGCCCTCCCCACCGACACCACCGCGCTCGAGGAGCTGGTCGGCGAACCGGAGCCGCAGGACGACGTGGCAGCGGACGACACCGCACCACGCGACGCCCCTGCACCCACGACGACCACCGCGCCCGTCGCCGTGCCGGTCAGCCTCGACGATCTGGGTGAGATCGTCCTCCAACCCGAGGATCTTCCCGACGGGTGGCGAGAGGACCCGCTCGTCTACGAGGTCGGCGTCTCGCGCTTCGGCGTCGAGCCGCTGTTCTTCAGCGCCTGTGAGTTCACCATCTCACCTCCTGCCGAGGAGCCGGCCGCCGTCGTCGAGACGGCGTTCGAGCACGACACCGACGGTGCTCGAATGGGCGTCGCGGTGGTCGGCTTCGAGGACGAGGCGGCCCTCAGCGACGCCGTCGGCGAGCTGCAGGAGAACGCCGCCGACTGCAGCTCAGCCTTCACCGACGTCTTCGGTGGAACGCAGGTGTCCGAGCTCCCGCTCGTCAGCGGGGACGCCGCGATCGCTGCGGTGTCGGCGACGCCCGACCCCCTCCAGAACGACGCCTTCGCGATGTACGCCGTGAACACCCACGACGTGACGGCGCAGGTCGGCCCGTACCTCATCGTCGTCCGGCACTTCGGTGGGGAGGTTCCCGACCTCGGCGTCACGCAGGCAGCGCTCGATGCCATGGTCCAGCGGGCCGAGGCGCTCATCGGCTGAGTCGCCTCAGCCGAGGTACTTGCCCGCTTCCTTCCGAGCGAAGGCCTTCATGCCGTCGCCGTGCTCGGCGAGGAAGGCACCGGCACGCTCGGGGTCACGCTTGGAGAGCTCCCGGACCCACCAGGCGATCGCCTTCTGGATGAACCACTCGCGATCGGCGACGTAGCCGGCCGCCCAGGACAGGATCCGCTCCCGGGTCGCGACCTCGTCCGGATCGGGATCTCGCTGCTTGGTCCACGGCAGCGTGATCACCAGCGCCGCACGCTTGGTCCAGAGGTGGTCCGACGCCGTCCACGGCTCGACCTCGTCGATGCGGTGAGGATCGGCGACCAGACGCCGCTGGCCGGCCATGCAGGCGTGGTCGGCGATGGCCCAGCTGTCGAAGTCGTGGCGCCATCCGGCGATCAGCTCCCAGGCTGCGGTGTCGTCGGGCCGGATGCGGGCCTGGGTCAGGAGCTTCGCCGCGCCGATACGGGCCTCGTGGATGTCGGTCCGCCAGAGACCGCCCGCGAGGGCGACCTGCTCGTCGGCGTCGAGCTTGCGACGCAGTCGTTCGGCGAGACCGTCGAGCACCGGGTTGGGCACGCCGAGGAACGGTCGATCGGTCTTGTGGTACGCCGCCGCGCCGGCCGCTCGTACCGGATCCCCCTGCGCCCGCAGCTCGTCGACGACGTTGGACGGCGAGATCGCCATCACGCGTCGGGATGCAGGGAGGCGACTCCGGCGAGCACGATGTCGAGCTGGCGACGGAACAGGACTGGCACGCCCTGCGGCCGATGGGGCTCGACAGCCTCGAGCTCGCCCGCTTCCCACTCGACCTTGAGCGTCGTTCGGTCGTCGACCTGACGGGCGTGTTCGTTCACGAGGAACAGGACCAGGCTCAGCGCGGTGGCCGCGTCGTCCGGCGTGAACCCGCACCTGATCAGGTGCCCGACCGCCCGTTCGGCGAGGAGGTCGAACTCGTCGACCCGGCCGACCCGGAGGAGCTCGCTCTGCATGCCCGGATGGCGGACGAAACCCTCGAGCGTGTGGAACCAGACGGCGGCGAGGTACGCCGCCCAGTCGTCGATCGGCTCCGGCCAACCCTGGTCGATGACCACGCACTCCAGCGCGGCGCGACCGATGTCGGTCCGATCGGCGACATGGGTGTAGAGCGACTGGTGCCGCACACCGAGGTGCTCCGCGACCCTCGTCGTGGTGAGGCGGTCGAACCCGACCTCGACGGCGGCACGCCCGATGATCGACCGATTGAGCCCCGTGCCGGGGTCGGGTCGTCGCTTCGCAGGCACGGCCTGCTGTCTATCCCACGCGCCGCCGGATCGAGGCGACGACGACCCCACGTTCGGTGTGCTTGACACTCGCATCCTGCAAGTTGCAGGATGCGCTCATGGAGACCTCCGGACGCAGCCGATTCGCCCGTCGCAGCGGTGCAGCCGTGATCAGCACCGTCGTGCTCCTCATCGGCCTCGCATCCTGCGGAGACTCCGACGAGGCGACGACCGCGGCGACGGAGACCGCGACGGCCGCGACACCGGCCGAGCAAGCCGAGGCCGCGCCGACGACGGAGACCGTCGCACCGACCTCCGGGCCCGACGACAGCCCGACGACGAACGCGACAGCAGCTCAGCCCGCGGCGTTCCCCGTCACCGTGACGCATCCGCTGGGCACGACCACGATCGAGGAGAGGCCCACTCGGATCGTGACGCTGACCGACGGAGGAGGGTTGTCCTCGCTCTTGAGCCTCGGACTCCAGCCCGTCGCCTTCGGGCAACGCACCGATCCCCTGGTGAGCTGGATCGCCGATCGGATCGATGCGGACGTCGAGACGTTCGACGGCGACGTCACCGCGCTGAACTTCGAGTTGATCGCCGGGTACGAGCCCGATCTGATCATCGGTCAGGTCGGCTTCCTCGAGGAGGCCAACTTCGAGCTCGTCTCGCAGATCGCACCGACCGTCGCCACGCCAGATGGTTGGCGAGACATCCTTCGGATCGTCGCCGAGGCGACCGGGACCGTCGAGGTCGGAGCCACCGTCCGGGCCGCGACCGAGCAGCTCATCGAGGACTTCGACCCTGGCATCGACGGGCCGCTGCCGTCCTTGACCTTCGCGGTGTTCGGACCGGAGCAGTTCTTCGTCTTCAACGAGCGCAGCACCATCGGCATGCTGATGGCCGAGGTGGGGATCGGACCGCTCGCAGCGCCGATCGACAACGAGTTCGCCCCGAACGTCAACGTGTTCTCGGCCGAGGAGGTGGAAGCGATCGACACGGACGCGCTGATCCTCCTCGACCCCTTCGGAGGTTCTCCCGAGGCGTTCGAGGCCAACCCGCTGACCCAGTCCCTGCCTGCCGTGCAAGCGGATCGGGTCCTGTTCACGGATCCGATCGAGACGCGGTCGCTGAACTTCGACTCGGTCCTCACCGTGCCGATCAACCTGGAGTTCCTGCGCAGCTTCTACGCCGAGCTCCAGCAGTGAGCGTCGCCGACGCTCAGGACGGGTAGCGGGTGCGCACCCGGCCGAGCGGACCGAAGTCGGCGACGATCTCGTCACCGGGTGCGATCGGCACCATCGGCCCCAGCGAGCCGGTGAGGATGCACTCACCGGCACGGATCGGGTCGTCCCGGCGGCACATCTCATCGGCCAGCCAGACCGCGGCGTTCAGCGGGTTGCCGAGGCAGGCGCCGCCGGTGCCGGCGCTGGCCGTCTCGCCGTTGATCGTCATCTCCATCGGGAGGTCGACGAGATCGATCTGCCCGAGCGAGATCGGACGGGTCCCGACGACGTACAGGGCGCTGCTGCCACCGTCGGCGACCGTGTCGACGATCGTCAGATCCCAGCCGGCGATGCGACTGTCGACGATCTCGAGCGACGGCAGCGCGTAGGCGACGGCGTCGATCACGTCGATCACCGAGTGCGTGCCGAGGTCGAGGTCGCGACCGAGCACGAGCGCGACCTCCGCCTCGGCCCGGGGCTGCATGAGCCGGTCGGCGGGCAGGTCGACCCCATCGCCGACGCACATGTCGGAGAAGAGCACGCCGTAGTCGGGCTCGAAGACACCGAACGCCTCCTGCACGACCTCGGACGTCAGCCCGATCTTGCGACCGGACACCCGTCGTCCCGCCGCGACGTCGAGGTCGACGTTGTGCCGAGCGACCTCGTAGGCGAGGTCGAGGTCGTCGGTCGTGCCGAGCACGTCGCGCACGGGGGCGCAGGGCACGCCGGAGGACGCGGCCTCGCGGAGCTGCAGGGCGGCCTGCTCCACGACCTCAGGCATCGTTGGCTCGCAGGAACTCGATGCTGATCGGGTTGTAGAGGGCGGCCTGCTCGTGCTGGGGCCAGTGCCCGCACTCGCCGAACATCTCCAGCTGCGACCCCGCGATCGCTTCGTGCATGTTGGTCGCCTCCGGGACGTCACCGAACGGGTTCTCGGCACCCCAGACCACGAGCGTCGGGACCTTGATCGACGCCAGCCGCTCGTTGGTCATGAGGTTGCGCTGACGAATCTCCATCTCCTGCAAGCACAGCAGGTTGGGGAGGTTCCGTTGGAACTCGGGGTGGTGGTAGATCGCGTGTCGCACCGCGACCAACTCCTCGCTGACGTCCTTCGCCGGATCGTGCATGAGGAGGTGCAGGCGCTGACGGGTCAGGTCGATGTCGTCCTCCATCACCGCCTTGGTCGTCGAACCCTTGATGCGGGCCATGATCTCCGGGTTCGCCTTGGTGCCACCGGCGGCGACCATCTGCAGGCTC
>JBCDAU010000062.1:0-21244 GCA_039185015.1 Actinomycetota bacterium | reverse complement strand
ACACGCCACCAGTCCTTGCGACATCGGCGATCGTGGAACGGCTCCCGGTCCGCCGCACCGACGAGGTCGGCCAGATCGAGCGCGGCGATCGGCCGTGCCGTACCCACGGGGCCGGGCTCGACCTGGGCGCTCGCCACGATCGAGGCATCGTCCGCCGCGACGCGGTTCAACTCGGCGACGACCGAGGCGACCGCCGGGGCGGGCAAGTAGGCGAACGCGCCGTCGGCCCGGAGCTCCTCGCCGACCGCGCCGGAACGGATCGGGAGCGCGTGCGGCCGAGCGACGACCGGCAGGCCGCCGAAACGTCGGGCGCGTGCCGCTCCACCGGTGCCGCTCACGATCACCGCGGCGTGCGCCACAGGGACGTCGGCCGGGTCGGTCCCGACGATCAGGCGCACGGGATCACGTCGTGGGCGGCACGTCGACCGGCGCCGGCTCCTCGGCCTCGTCCGGCGGCGCGTCGGCGGCGACCTCCGGAGCGTCGCCGTTGGTCGGAGTGGCGCCGTTGGAGACGGCGGCGACGTCGGGATCCGGTGGGTCCTCGTCGTCGCGACGCCGACGCAGCAGACGGCCGAGCCGTGAACGACGAGCCGGCGTCGGTTCGTCGGCACCCCCGTCGTCGACCACCGGCAAGGGCAACAGCACGACCGGCACGGCGGCCTGCCTGGCGATCCGTTCGTGCGGCATCAGGACCAACCGGCTCCCGCTGCCGACGGTGCTCGGCGGGCGAGCGGCGAGCACGATCAGGCCCGCGCCGGTCTCCTCCTGGAGTCGGATGACCGAACCGGTGAAGCTCTCCCCCGGCACCCAGCGGCGGACGTCGATCTCGACGTCGGCCGCAGCGGCGCGCAGCCGCAGGTCCTGCTCGCTCACGTCGTCGTCGGTCGTGAACATGGCCACGAGTGACGAACCCCACCGGTCGCACTCGTCGAGCAACCAGTCGGGGACCCGGACCGGGCGCTGGGACGCGACCAGGACGACCTCCGGCGTGGAGGCGAGCGGGTCGACCACCTCGGTGTGCTCGTCGACGGCCCGGGGGCCCCTGGCCAACCCGCGGGCGACGAGGAGCGGCCCGATGAGCTCGAACACCACGACCGAGCCGAGCACGATCGTCGCGGCCTCGGTGCCGGGGCCCTCCAGCTGCTCGCCGGCCAGCACGGCCAGACCGACCGCGACGCCGGCCTGCGGGACGGAATCGACGCCGAGTCGCAGCCCGTCTCGCCAGGCCAGGCCACCGAGGAGCCCTCCGAAGAGTCCACCGGCCACCTTCGTGACGGTGCGAACGGCGAGGTAGCCGATGCCGACGAGGCCGACGTCGGGGACGTCCTCCAGGTGGATCGACGCACCCGCGAGCGCGAAGAACAGCAGGTACAGCGGTTGCTCGATCGTCCGTATCGTCCGGAACAACCGGACCGAGAACTCCTCCGGCGCCCGGCTCGATGCGACGGCACCACCGATCAGGGCGGCGAGCGGGAGGCTGATGTCGCTGATGTCGGCGATCGTCCACCCGACGAGCAGGTGCACGAGCACGAAGAGGAGCAGTTCACCGGATGTCTCGATCTGGTGACCGAACCGGGAGATCAGCCAGCCGAACGCGACCCCGAGCACGGCACCGCCGATGCCGAGGCGGACGAAGTTGCCGAACGCGCTCTCGACCGTCGACGAGTCGTCGGCGAGCAGGATCGCCACCGGGAGCACCGCGGCGAACGTCGTGGCGGCGAGGGCGTCGCAGACCGCGTGCGAGCTGACCAGGCCCTGCGGGTATCGGCCCTGGGCCTTCGCCGACGTGACGATGGACGCCACCGTCAGCGGCGCACCGGCTCCTGCCAGCGCCGCCAACAGGAGCGCCGCCGGCCGCTCCGCTCCCAGGCCGATGGAGGCGCCGTACACGGCGACGCCGGACAGCACGTACTGGACGATGCCGCTCGACAGCGCCCATCGGCTCGCCCGCAGCGCCCGGGCGGAGAGCCGCTCCCCGATGAGGAACATCAGGATCGCCAGCGCGACCTCGGTCACCGGGGCGAGCCGGGCGAGGTCCTCGGCGGCGAGCAGCTCGAAGCCCGACGGGCCGAGGGCAGCCCCGACGAGCAGGAAGCCGACGAGCTCGGGCACCTTGCGTCGGGCCAGCAACCGGCTGGCCAGGTACGCCAGCCAGGCGATCACGCTCAGCGCTGCGAGGCCCTCGCTCACGAGGGGCCGCTCTCGGTGGATGCGCGCCGGCGGGTGCCTCGCATCCGAGCAACGGTACCGATCAGCGGACCGCCGGGCCGGACGGCACCACTCGTCGGACCATCACGATCTCCGAGGTCCGCACCGAGGCGATGCGCACCGCCCACGCGTCGACGACCCCTCGGCCGCGGTCGGTCGCGAAGAAGGTGGTCATCTGCCCCTCCTGCGCATACGCGTCCGCGCCCTCGATCACCCGCTCGGAGCCGTCTCGCAGCGCCACCTCGTGGATGACGGCGACGACGGCCGCGGCCGGTTCCTGCAGCTCGGTCCAGGCCATGTGACGACCGTACGAGACCTGCCCTGTGCAGCGATAGAGGGGCGCGCTGGGGAAATCCGCCGAAGTTGTCCACAGGCCGGCGTCGGGCCTGGCCGTCGGTCAGGCCTCTGCGTCGATCGGACCGAAGTCCGGGTCGCGGCGCTCGAGGAAGCTGGCCACGCCCTCCTTGAAGTCGGGTCGCTTCAGCGAGGCGAGCATGAGCTCGTCGCTGGCGTTCGAGGCCTCGCCGACCTGGAGGTCGAGATGCCCCCACACCTGGCGCTTCATCACGGCCATCGACGTCGGCGACGAGAAGCGACCCAGGTCGCGTGCGTAGGCGACCGCCTCCTCGACGAGGTCCTCGGGCGCGCAGACCCGGTTGACGAGGCCCATCTCGAGGGCTTCCTCGGCGAGGACGACGCGACCCGAGAACAGGAGATCCATGGCGTTGGCCGGCCCGACGAGGCGGGGTAGCGACCAGCTCATGCCGTGCTCGGCGATGAGGCCACGACGGGCGAACGCGGTCGTGAACTTCGCGCCCGCTGCGGCGAAGCGCAGGTCGCAGAAGAGCGCCTGGGCCATGCCGATGCCGGCGCAGGCGCCGTTGATGGCCGCGATCACCGGCTTCGCGATGTCGGTCGTCTCCCGCATCTGGCGCCGCATCGCCTGCTCGGAGCCGCCCCGTCCGCCGGAGCCGATGCCTTGGAGCGCGTCCATGTCGGCGCCTGCGCACCATCCCTTGCCGGCCCCGGTGACGACGATCGCCGCGACCTCGGGGGCGGCGGCGGCCCGTTCGAGCAGCTCGAAGTAGCGGGCCTCGAGCTCCCCGGTCCAGGCGTTCAGTCGGTCGGGTCGGTTGAGCGTGAGGAGGGCGACCTTGTCGCTCACCTCGTACAGCACGGTGTCACTGGTCATGGGTCCTCCTCGGGCGATGTGTGGTCCGGCTCGCCATCGGCTCGCCGATCAGGCGCGAACGGCCGCGACGCGGTCGATGACCGCCTCGGCCTCGCGGACGAACTGCTCGACGAGATCGGCGGCGGCGACCAGCTCGTTGATCGCGCCGACGCCCTGTCCGGTCGGCATGAACTCGCGGTCGACCGAGACGGCACCCTCCGCCGCCTCAGGTCCCTCGCCCAGGTGGTTGGCGCCCGCCTGGGCCGACGCGAAGGCCTGCTGGGGGAACGGCTGGAGCCGGTCGGGCTCCCGTTCGAACTCGTCGGTCCACGTCGTTCGGGCGACGCGGCAGGTCTTGCCCGTGTAGGCCCGGCTGATCACCGTCTCGTCCTCGTGGAGGCGGAGCAGGTTCTCCTTGTAGCCGGGCACGGTGCGGGCCTCGTGGGTGGCGATGAATCGGGTGCCGACCCAGACACCATCGGCGCCGAGCGCGAGGGCGGCCGCCAGGCCCCGACCGTCGAAGAGCCCGCCGGCGGCGACGACGGGGACGCGCTCGCCGACCGCGTCGACGACCTGCGGCACGAGTGCCATGGTGGCGACGGTGCCGGTGTGGCCGCCGGCCTCGGTGCCCTGGGCGACCACGAGGTCACAGCCGGCCTCTACGGCAGCGACGGCGTGGCGGACCTTGCCGCACATCGACGCCACCAGGATGTTGGCGTCGTGGAAGGCGTCGATCGCCTCGCGGGGCACGCCGAGCCCGGCCACGAACACTCGGGCGCCACCGTCGATGATCGCCTGCACCTCGTCGTCGCCGAGGCCGGCCGCGGTGAGCAGGTCGACGCCGAAGGGCTTCGAGGTGAGCTCCTTCGTCGCGGCGATCTCCTCGACCATCCGCTCGAGCCCCATCGTCGAGGCGCCGAGGCAGCCGAACCCACCGGCTTCCGAGACGGCGGCGACCAGGCGGTGGTACGAGACCCCGCCCATCCCCGCCAGCATCACCGGGTGCTCGACCTCGAGCACGTCGGTCAGCCGAGTACGCATCGCTCCCCCTCGTGTGGACCCCGGGGTGACGCTACGGCGTGTGCCGCCCCTGCGGCGAGTCGAGGGTCAGACCCGGTCGAGCTCCTCGATCGTCACCGAGGTCATCACGTCGCCGACGGCGATCTGCTGGGTGACCTCGATGCCCTCGACCACGTGGCCGAACAGGTTGTACGCCTTGTCGAGCTTCATCCGGCAGTCGTCGATCGTGATGAAGAACTGCGAGCCGTTGGTGTTGGGGCCGGCGTTGGCCATGGCCACGGCGCCCAGCGTGTACTCGCCCTTCACGGGCTCGTCGGCGAACTTGTAGCCGGGGCCGCCACGGCCATCGCCGTCGGGGCAGCCGCCCTGGACGACGAACTCGGGCACGACGCGGTGGAAGGTCAGCCCGTCGTAGTACCCCGAGCGAGCGAGATGGACGAAGTTGTTGACGGTCGCCGGCGCGAGGGCCGGGTCGAGGTCCATGACGATCCGACCCTTCGGCGTCTCGATCGTCGCTCGGTGGATCTTGTCGGTGTCGATCGTCATCTCGGGGGCAGCCGGCACGTGTCGTCCTCTCGATTCGGAAGGCAGCGCCGGGCAGTTTGGCAGGTCCGGGCCCGATCGCGGGTGCTCAGCCCCGCGGTTCGATCTGCCGATGGGGCGAGGTGGAGACGCCGACGCCCTCCCCCGGACCGGCTCGACCGGCGCCCCCGACATCCCGGCGCCGACCGCGTTGGCCGTGGATGGCCGTCATCGTGGCGGCGTGGGTCGGCATCGGCCTGGCCATCACGACCCTGCGGACCGACGCCGCACCGGCCGCACCGCCGGCTCAGGTCCGCGATGCAGCGCTGCTCGCACCGGTGTTGCCCGTCCCGGACGGGGAGCCGCCCTTCGTCGATGTCATGCTCCTCGCGGTCGAGGATCTCCCCGTCTTCTGGGCGGTCGAGGCCGAGGCCCTCTGGGGCATCGAGTGGGAGCCGCTGGCACTCGTCGATGCGTATCTCCCGTCCACCGGGAGCTTTCCGACGTGCGGATCGACGATCGACGAGATCTCGGAGGTGGAGCTCCAGGCCTTCTACTGCCCGGTGGACGACCTCGTGGCCTGGGACGCCGAGGAGCTCTTCCCCGGCGCCTATCAGTGGTTCGGCGCAGCCACCCCTGCCGTGATCCTCGCCCACGAGTGGGCCCACGCCGCCCAGCGACGGGCCGGGATCGACGGGACGACCGAGGTCATGGAGCTGCAGGCCGACTGCTTCGCCGGCGCGTGGCTCGCGCAGGCGCCGGCGTCGTTCGACGCCGCCGCCCAGGACTTCCTCACCCGAGCACCGTCGTTCTTCGCGTGGATCGGTGACCCGGCCGACCGGTACGTCCCGGTCGAGCAGCGCCACGGCGACGGTGGCCAGCGCCTCCGTGCGTTCGGCACCGGCCACCGAGCCGGCGCCGCGGCGTGCGCGGTCTCACCCGAGCGCCTCGGCGAGGGGTGACGCCGGGAGGCGAGCGCTCACACGACGTGGAGCGTGCGGTCGCCGTCGAGCTCGCCGGCGACGCCGATGTGCTCGTCCTCGCACATCGCCGCCATCAGCGCGGCGTCCTCGCTGCGGCCCCAGGCCCGACCTCCGTCGGGGGTGCGCACCGCTGCGAGCGCGGCAGCCGGGCCGTCGTGCTCGTGCATGACCGTGTAGGCCTCGATCGTGCCGGGACCGACGTGATCGATCACTGCTCGGCGCGTGGGCTCGGCGTCGATGAGCGGTTGCGCGTTCTCGTAGCGGAACACCTCGGCGGGCGGCTCCGTCGAGTAGACGCCCATGGCGTGCTTGGTGATGTAGCCACCGTTCGCCGTGCAGAGCCCGACCTCGCCCGCGTCCTCGCGGAGCCGCCCGATCATGGTCGCGATCGAGTGGGTCACGTAGTTGTTCAGCGGCCCACCGGCGAAGGTCAGGCCACCGGTCACCGTCAGGGGGCGATCCTGCCCGAGTCCCAGCTCGGTCGCGGAGATCTGCACGGCTGAGGGGAAGCAGCTGTAGAGATCGACGTGGGCCAGGTCGTCGACGCCGACGCCCGCGAGCTCGAGAGCCCGGCCGCCGGCGTGCCGGATCGCCGGGCTCTCGTCGAGCTCGCCGCGGTTGGAGACGTGCGCGGTGTCCATCCCGTCGGTGCCGGCGTGCGGGAACACCCATCGGTCGCGAGGAACTCCTGCCGCTTCGGCACGCTCGGCGGTGGTGAGCACGATCGCGGCGGCCTGGTCGAGGTCCCAGTTCGAGTTCATCGCCTTGGTGTACGGGAAGCCGACCATGCGGTTGCCGCCGTCGGGCTCGCGGATCTGCTCCCAGGTCAACCGCTCGCGTCGCCACCCGTACGGGTTGTCGGCGGCGACCCGGTTGAAGCCCTCCCACAGCCGGGAGATGCGGTCGCGGTGCTCGGCGATCGACTCGCCGCGACCGGCACGGATCGCGGACTCGAAGATCGGGTAGAAGTTCACCGGGGCCTCGATGCCGACCGCGATCTCGTGGTCGGCGCTCATCGTCACGTCGGCGCCGAGGACCTCGTCGGGCTCGACCCCCTCCTGGATCGTGGTGGCGATCTTCACGCCGGCCTTGCGGGCGCGACGGCGGCTGTGGATCGTCTCGGCACCCACGATGGCGATGACCTCGTGCTCACCGCTCAGCAGGTGCCGACAGGCCGTGTTGACCAGGTACTGCGGTGTGTTGCCGCCATCGGTCGACAAGCCGGTGCGCGCAACGGTCGCGCCGATCCGGTCGGCCACAATCCGCGCCGGGTCCGGGTACTTCCAGGCACCCCTGATGACCCACACGCCGGTGGTCGCCGACGCGAGCGAGGGCGCACCGGCGTCGGCGAACGCGCCCTCGACGACGTCGGTCATCAGCTGGACGGCCTCGACGGCACCGTCGACGCCCTCGCGGTGCACCGCCTGGGCCACACCGATCACGACCGGGGTGCGGGGATCGACCATGTTCCGACCTCCTTCGGGGCGGAACGTATCCGCCCCGCGCAGCTGCGTCCCAAACGACCTCGGGAATCCGCGGCCACACCTGACGCGTTCCTGACCCACTTCCGAGACGAGGAGACGTGGCCGTGGCGAACGAGATCGAGACCGACGTGGTGGTGATCGGGATGGGCATCGGCGGTGAGGCCGTCGCCGGCACGTTGGCCGAGCGAGGCCTCGACGTCGTCGGCATCGAGTCAGAGCTGGTCGGCGGCGAGTGCCCGTACTGGGGATGCCTCCCGTCCAAGATGATCGTGCGTGCGGCCGGCCTGCTCGCCGAGGCCCGTCGCGTCGACGGCGTCGCCGGCACCGTCACCGTCGAGCCGGACTTCGGGCCCGTCGCCAGCCGCATCAGCGAGGAGGCGACCGACGGCTGGAACGACCAGGTCGCCGTGGACCGCTTCGTCGGCAAGGGCGGCCACTTCGTCCGGGGCGCCGGTCGGCTCGACGGCCCGGACCGGGTGATCGTCGGCGACACCACCTACGTCGCCCGCCGCGGCGTCGTCCTCGCCACGGGGACCAGCGCCTTCATCCCACCCGTCGACGGCATCGGTGCGGTCGACGCCTGGACGAACCGCGAGGCCGTGTCGGCGAAGGAGCTCCCCCAGTCGCTGATCACCCTCGGCGCCGGCGCGATCGGGCTGGAGCTCTCCCAGTCGTTCGCCCGCTTCGGCACGTCGGTCACCGTCGTCGAGGCCCAGGATCGGATCCTCCCCCTCGAGGAGCCGGAGGCCTCGGAGGCGGTCCAGGAGGTGCTCGAGGCCGAGGGCATCGCCGTGCACACGGGCCAGCCGGCCACGGCCGTCCGCCGTGAGGGCGACCAGGTCGTCGCCACGCTGGTCGACGGTACCGAGCTCCGGGCCGACCAGCTCCTCGTGTCGGTCGGCCGTCGAGCGAACCTCCACGGCATCGGGCTCGAGACGATCGGCATCGACCCCGACGCCGAACGGTTCCTCCCGGTCGACGACGAGCTCGTCGTGACCGACGGGGTCTGGGGTCTCGGCGACGTCGTGGGCAAGGGCCTGTTCACGCACTCGGCCGCGCACCAGGCGAAGATCGTCGTCTCGGCGATCCTCGGCGAGGACGAGGAGGTGGGTCGCTCCGCCGACGCCTTCGTGCCCCGGGCCACGTTCACCGACCCCGAGGTCGGATCGGTCGGCCTCAGCGAGGCGTCCGCCCGAGAGGCCGGGATCGACGTGGCCGTGGCGACCCAGCGGGTGCCGTGGTCCGCTCGCGGTTGGCTGCACGGGCCAGGGAACGAGGGCGTCATCAAGCTCGTCGCCGATACCGACCGTCAGGTGCTCGTCGGCGCGACCTCGGTCGGGCCGCACGGCGGAGAGGTGCTCGGGTTGCTCGCACTGGCCGTGCACGCCGAGATCCCGATCCCGACCCTCCGGTCGATGATCTACGCGTACCCGACGTTCCACCGCGGCATCGAGGACGCGCTCAACCAGCTCGGGTAGGGGTGACCCGAAGGAGTCGGTGACCTCGGGGCGTTCCCTTCCGTCCCCTGGTCATCGGCTCGGGTCTCACCGTCGTTGGCAGCTCGGGCACCAGGTGGTCCCTCTGGCGTCGACCACCTTGCGCCGGAGGATCTCCCCGCACCGCTCGCAGGGTTCGCCGGCACGGCCGTAGCACCGGAGGTGGTGCTGGTGACCGCCCTCGCCGGCGTCGACCGTGCGGTAGTCGCGCAGCGTCGTGCCACCGTGCCGAACGCCGGCAGCGAGCGCATCGACGAGCGCATCGCGGAGTCGGTGGGCCGCCGGCCGGGACACCTGCCGGCTCGCCGGGTCGATGCCGGCGTCCCACAGCGCTTCGTCGGCGTAGATGTTCCCGACGCCGGCGACCGGACGCTGAGAGAGCAGCCGGGTCTTCACCTTGACGCTGCTCCTCGCCAGCTCTCGGTGGAGGTGGTCGCCGTCGAAGGCAGCGGAGAAGGGTTCGGGGCCCAGGGCGTGGAGCGTCGGGATGTCCTCGTAGCGCCCCGCGGGCACGACCCGGAGACGACCGAAGCGTCGGACGTCGCGGAAGCGGAGTCGGCGGCCGTCGTCGAGCGTCCACGCCGCCCGTTCGTAGGCGTCCCCCTGCGCCTCGTCGAGCAGCAGCTGGCCGGTCATGCCGAGGTGCACCACGAGCTCGCGACCGTCGTCGAGACCGACGAGCAGGTACTTCCCACGACGGCCGACGCTGACCACCGTCGGCCCGATCGCCTCGAGGGCCGGGCTGAACTTCGGGTGGGAGAAGGCCGAGGCGTCGACGATCCGGCGACCGACGAGCGCCGGCTCCAGGCCGCGACGGATCGTCTCGACCTCCGGCAGCTCGGGCACTCGCTCGCCTACTTGCGTCGCTCGGCGAGGTACCGTGCCCCCGCCTCTCGGCTCTCGGCATCGTGGAAGGCTGTGGCCAGCTGGTCGGCGTCGGCCCACGACCGGCCCGTTCCGACCATCTCCTCGGCGCAGGCGTCCACCGCCTCGAGGACGGACCGGACGGCGTACCGCGACCTGCGGGCCATCTCCTCGGCGAGCTCCCGGGCCGCTCGGTCCAGGTCACCGACGGACACGACCCGGGTGACGACGCCGAGCAGCCGAGCCTCGTCGGCGCCGAAGCGGCGACACGACAGGACGAGGTCCTTGGTCGCCGCCGGGCCGATCTCGCGGACGAGCCGCGGGATGCCCGACCACGTGAGCGGGATGCCGAGATCGACCTCGGGGATGGCGAACCGGGCCTCTTCGTCGGCGATGCGCAGGTCGCATGCCGTGGCGAGGAGGACCCCACCGCCGATGCAGTGGCCGTGGACCGCGGCGATCGTCACGGCGTCGATCCCGGCGATCGCCTCGACCATGCGCAGGCCGAGGTCGCCGCTCTCGCGCGGTTCGAGCGCGGCGTCGGTCCCGAACGACGAGAGGTCGGCGCCCGCCGAGAACGCACGCCCGGCGCCGCGGATCACCACGGCCCGGATCTCCGGCTGCGCGTCCAGCCACTCGGCCACCTCGATCAGCTCCCGCTGACAGGTGACCGAGAGCGGGTTGAGCTTCTCGGGTCGATCGAGCGTGACGGAGCAGACCGCCCCGTCGACCTCCACCGTGATCGTGCTCAGGTCCTGCATCGTGATCCCCTCGTCCGTCGTGGGTCGCGGCCCGGCCAGCCACCGTCGTCGTTGCTGGTCAGTCGTCGAAGCGTGGCTTGCGACGCCGGGCCTTGGTCTCGCTCCGTCGACGCTTGGCCTCGACCCGTCGACGCTTGGCACCGCGGGACGGAGCGGTCGCCCGCCGCGCTCGTTCCTCTCGCAACGCCTCGGCGAGACGCCGTTCGAGCTCGGCTAGCGCCAACTCCCGGTTGCGGGCCTGGGATCGAGAGCGTCCCACGCTGACCCGGACGACCGGGCCGAGGCGCTTGCGCCACCGGGCCATGACCGATGCGTCGACGCCTTCGACCTCGTCGAGCGCCAACGATGCCTCGGCACGTGTCGCCGCACGATTGGCGTGCTGGCCGCCCGGTCCGCCTGCGGTGTCGAACCGCCACCGGACCAACGACACCGGGATGTCGATGCCGGAGCGGGGCCGCAGCGTGGCTACCGGCCCGTCCACCTGGGCGCTCGCTTCTCGATGAAGGCCCGCGGACCCTCCTGGTAGTCCTCGGTGGCCGCGACCTCGCGAGCGAGCTCGTTGGTGAGGCGCCACGCCTCACCGTCGTCGGCCTGCACCGCCTCGTTCACGACGCGACGGGACAACCGCACGGCGATCGGCGCGTTCGCCTCGATGCGTGCGGCCAGCGCACGCGCCTCCTCGACCGCCCGTCCCTCCTCGCACAGCACGTTGACCAGACCGAGGTCGTAGGCCCGCTGGCCGTCGATCGGGTCACCGGTGAGCGCGAGCTCCATCGCCACGTTGCGGGGCAGCGCCCGTGGGAGCCGGAACAGCCCACCGGCAGCAGCGAGGAGGGAGCGCTTGACCTCCGGGATGCCGAAGCGGGCCCGGGTCGAGGCCACGACCATGTCGCACGAGAGCACGATCTCGCAGCCGCCGGCGAGGGCGAACCCGTCGACGGCGGCGATGAACGGCTTGGTCCGCTCACGGCGCGTGATGCCGGCGAAGCCCCCGCGCTTGGTCCCGAGGGAAGCCCCGTTCCCGGCCGCCACCTCCTTCAGGTCGGCACCGGCACTGAACGCCGGGCCGTTGCCGGCGACGATCGCCACCCAGATGTCGTCGTCCTCCTCCACCCGGTCGATGTGGGCCTCCATCGACGAGGCGACATCGCCGTTGACGGCGTTGCGGGCTTCGGGACGATTGATGGTGAGGACGGCGACATGGCCGTCGATCTCGAGCTCGACCATGGAGCGAGGGTAGGCCGGTCCCCGGCCTCAGATCACGCCCGCACGTCGCAGATCGTCGATCTCGGCGGCGCCGTACCCGAGCTCGCCGAGCACCTCGTCGGTGTGCTCGCCCACCGTCGGCGCCCGCCGGTCGATCGCCGGTTCGGTCTCGGACATCCCGACCGGGAAGCCCATCACGAGCGCGTCGGCGTGGAGGCTGGGGTAGGCGTGCCGCTTCCACCAGCCGACCGCCCGGGCATGCGGGTCGTCGAGAGCCTCCTGCGGCGAGCGCACCGGACCGGCCGGTACCCGGGCCTCGCCGAGCTGGTCGATGGCCTCGTCGGTGGTCCGCCGCCGGCACCACTCGGCCATCGCCGCGCCGAGCTCGTCGCGGTGCTCGGCGCGGGCATCGTCTCCGGCGTATCGGGGATCACCGATCCACTCCTCGTGGCCGAGCAGCCTGGCGAGACGGGCGAACAGCGGGTCGCCGATCACCTGGACGATGACGGCTCCGTCGGTGGTCGGGAAGACGTCGGCCGGCGCGCCCGTCTGGGTGCGGCTGCCCTCGGGCACCCGGTTCACGTCCAGCTGCTCCTGCTCCGACAGCAGGAAGTTGGTCACGCCCAACGCGCTGCGCAACAGGGCTCCCTCGACCACCTGGCCTTCGCCGGTCCGCTCCCGGTGCCACAGCGCCGCCAGGGTGCCATAGGCGGCGTTGGTCGCCGTGAGGAAGTCGACCCACGGTGAGTAGAACTTGGTCGGGTCACCCGGCCGACCGGTCAGGTACGCGCCACCTGACATGACCTGTGCGATCCCGTCGAAGCCGACCCGGTCGGCGTCCGGCCCGTCGTTGCCGAAGGTGCTGATCGCACTGAGGATCACGTCGGCCCGCAGCGCTCGGAGCGACTCGATATCGAGCCCCAACGCCCGCAATCCCCGCCTCGGCAGGTTGGCGACCACGACGTCGGCGGTCGGGACGAGCCGCCGCACGACCTCGCGGCCCTCCTCGCTCGACGGATCGAGGGTGAGCGACCGCTTGCCCCGATTGACCTGCAGGAACATCGGACCCGAACCGTCCTCGGCGATCCGGCCGACGAAGCGATCCTCTCCGCCGCCGACCCGCTCGACCCGGATGACCTCGGCGCCGAGGTCACCGAGGAGCGCAGCGCAGAACGGTCCGGCGATGTAGCGACCGAAGTCGAGGATCCGCACACCGGCCAGGAGCTCCATGTCCGCGGACGCTAGCCCGCCGACCTCCGAGCTCAATTCTTGACTTTTCCAGTCGGTTTTGTCGAAATTGACCGCCGTGAGCCGATCCACCCCCCTGCAGATCCGCCGTCGGCTGCCGAACGAGGCCGCCGTTCCCGAGGGCGCGCCCTCCACCGAGATCGTCGAGTGGGCGGTCGAACGCCACGGCGACGGGCTCGTCGTACTGGCCTCCTTCGGCGACCTCGTCCTCGTCGACGTCGTCATGTCGGTGTGCCCCGACGTCCCGGTGGTGTTCCTCGACACCGGCTTCCACTTCGCCGAGACCCTCGAGACGGCGAGGCGGGCCCAGGTGCGCTATGGCCTCGACCTCCGGGTCGTCCGGCCGGATCCCGAGGCCATCGACCTGTTCGCCGCCGGAACCGCCGAGTGCTGCGCAGCACGCAAGGTCGAGCCGATGGACCGGGCACTCGCCGGACGAACGGCATGGATCTCCGGGCTCCGTCGCTCGGACCATCCCGGCCGGGGATCCGTGCCGATCATCGACGCCGATCGACGAGGGCTGGAGAAGATCAACCCGATCGCCGACTGGGACGACGCCACCGTGGATCGGTACGTCGAGGAGCGGGGTCTCATCGTCCATCCGCTCTCGGTCCAGGGCTACGAGTCCATCGGGTGTTGGCCCTGCACCGAGCCGGGCGCCGGCCGTTCCGGGCGGTGGGCCGGCGAGGCCCGCGCCGAGTGCGGGATCCACTCGTGACGGTCGCCGCAGCGGACTCGCCGCTGTTCCCGATCAACGTGGCGCTCGATCGGCAACGCGTCCTCCTCGTCGGCGGCGGACCCATCGCCACCCGCAAGCTCGACGCGCTGCGCGCTGCCGGGGCGCGCGTCACGATCGTGTCCCCCTCGGCCACACCGGAGATCGAAGCGCTCGACCGCGCTGGTGCGGTGCGCTGGCATCGGCGCGAGTACCGACGCGGGGAGGTCGCCAGCTACCGGTTGGCCGTGACGGCCACCGGCGTCGCCGAGGTCGACCAACGCGTCTACCTCGACGCCGACGCAGCCGGCGTCTGGGTCAACTCGGCCGATGACCCGGGCAACTGCACCTTCGCCCTCCCCGCCGTCGTCCGGCGCGGAGACCTCACCGTCTCGGTGTCGACCAACGGTCGCTCGCCCGCCCTCGCCTCCTGGGTCCGCCGCCAGCTCGACGAGCGTCTCGGCCCGGAGCTCCTCCCGCTGCTCGACCTGCTCGTGGAGACCAGGACCGAGATGCGGGAGTCGGGTCGGCCCACAGAGGTCGCCGGTTGGTCAGAGGCGTTCGACGACGGACTGCACGGCCTCGTGCTGCTCGGCGATCTCGACGCCGCCCGGGCGCTGCTTCGCCGACGGCTCCAGCTCGACCACGACGAGGAGCGGGCATGACCGTCCACCTGGTCGGCGCCGGCCCCGGCGACCCGGCGCTGCTCACCCGCCGAGCGGCCGAGCTGCTGCGCGCGGCGGACTGCGTGATCCACGACGGCCTCGTCGACGAGCGGGTGCTCGACCTCATCGCACCGTGGGCGGAGCGCATCGACGTCACGAAGCGAGGAGGCCGGCCCTCGACGCCGCAGGCCGACATCGAGTCGCTGCTCGTGGAACGCGGCCGCCGCCTCGACGTCGTCGTCCGCCTCAAGGGCGGCGATCCCTTCGTCTTCGGCCGTGGTGGCGAGGAGGCGATCGCGCTGCGGCAGGCCGGGATCGACGTCGAGATCGTCCCGGGCGTCTCGTCGGCGCTCGGAGGGCCGGCGGTCGCCGGGATCCCCGTGACCCACCGTGGGCTCGCCTCGGGTGTCAGCATCGTCACCGCCCATCAGGACCCGTCCTCGAATCCCCTCGACTGGGAAGCGCTGGCCCGTGGCGGGACGACGTTGGTGATCCTCATGGGAGCCCGTCAGGCCCGACGGATCGCAGGACGCCTCCTCGCCGCTGGGCTGCCCGCCGACACCGCAGTGGCGATCGTGACGGAGGCGAGTCGGGACGGGCAGACCGTCCACCGCCTTCGCCTCGCCGAGCTCGGGATCGAGCGAGTTCGCTCTCCATCGGTCATCGTCGTCGGCGCGACCGCCGCGCTCGATCTCACCACCCTGCCCATCGCCACCCTGGAGGCCGCGCCATGAGCGCAGAGGACGTCAAACTCGCCAGCGATCACCTGCGCGGCACCGTCGGCACCGAGCTCGCACGGTCGACCGCCGCGTTCGGCGCCGAGGACGTGACGGTGCTCAAGTTCCACGGCATCTACCAACAGGACGACCGCGACACCCGGCGGGAGCGGACCCGTGCCGGTGATGACCTCGATCACAGCTGCATGGTTCGCGTCGGTCTCCCCGGTGGCCGCCTCACCGCCGAGCAGTGGACGGCGCTCGACCGGGTCGCCGATGCCGTCGGCAGCGACTCGCTCCGGGTGACGACTCGGCAGGGGATCCAGTTCCACGGCGTGGTGAAGCCGCACCTGAAGCCGTTGCTCGCCGGCATCGCCGCGGCCGAGCTCTCCACCTTCGCCGCGTGCGGGGACGTGGTCCGCAACGTCATGGCATCACCCGCTCCCCTGCCCGGCGCCGTCGACGCCGAGCTGGCTCGGTGGGCGGAGCGGATCGCCGCCCACTTCCGGCCGACGACGACGGCGTACGTCGAGATCTGGCTCGACGAGGAACGGGCGATCTCCGTCGAGCCGTCGACCGAGCCCATCTACGGCGATGCCTACCTCCCGCGGAAGTTCAAGATCGGACTGGCCGGCCCGGCCGACAACAGCGTGGACGTGCTCACCCACGACGTGGGCATCGTGCCCCTCGTCCGCGGCGACCGGATCGAGGGCTTCACGCTCGCCATCGGCGGTGGGATGGGCCGCTCGCACCAGCGGCCGGACGACACCTACCCCCGACTCGGCAGCTGGTTCGCCGACGTGGCGCCGCAGGAGCTCCTCGCGACGATCGAGGCCATCGTCACCGTCCATCGCGACCTCGGCGACCGCGACGACCGCAAGCAGGCGCGACTCAAGTACGTCGTCGACCGCCTGGGCCTCGACGCGGTCCGCGCCGAGGTCGAGCGACGGGTCGGCCGAACGCTGCGGCCACCCACCGAGCACCGCTTCCCGGTGACCGACGATCACCTCGGCTGGCACCGAGCCAACGACGGCAGCTGGTTCGTCGGCGTGCACCTGCCGAGCGGGCGGGTCCGCGACCTCGCCGACCGCCGATACCGCACGGCGTTGCGACGGATCGCCTCCGAGGTCGGGCCGGAGCTCCGATGCACACCTCAGCAGAACGTCCTGGTGTGCGGCGTCGACGACGCCGGTCGTGACCGCATCGAGGAGCTGCTGGCCGAGCACGGCGTTCCCCGCGTCGAGCAACTGTCCCCGGTCACCAGGGAGGCGCTGGCTTGTCCCGCCTTGCCCACCTGCGGTCAGGCGCTGGGCGAGGCCGAGCGCATCCTTCCCGACGTGCTCGAGGAGGTGCACGGCCTGCTCGCCGAGCTCGGTGTGGCCGACGAGCCGCTCCAGCTCCGGATGACGGGCTGCCCGAACGGGTGCGCCCGGCCGTACGTCGCCGAGCTCGCCCTGGTCGGTCGCACAAAGACGGCCTACGACATCTTCGCCGGCGGGTCAGCCGACGGCACGAGGCTCAACCGCGAGATCGCGAGCTCGGTTCGGCGTGGCGACCTGGTCGACGTCCTGCGTCCGCTGCTGGCTCGCTGGGTGGACGAGCGGCGCGGGTCCGAACGCTTCGGCGACTGGTTCGACCGGAGCGCCGACGAGGTGGGTGCCGCCGCCTGAGCCGGGTTGCTACATCGCCTCGGCGCCGAACCGGGCCTGGAGCCGCCGCATCCCGGCCAGCCACCGGTCGACGTCCGCGGCCTTCCGCTGGACGTACTCGGCGACCTCGGGGTGCGGGAGCACCCAGAAGCGCTCGTCGGCGAGGGCCTCGATGACGGTCTGCGCGACATCGCTCGGCTCGATCATCCCGTCGACACCGGCGACGCCGCCGTTCTCCATCCCCGCCGTCATGTTCGTGCGGACCGCCTGCGGACAGAGCACCGACACGCCGATGCCCTCGTCTCCGTGGGTGATGGACAGCCACTCGGCGAAGGCCACGGCGGCGTGCTTGGTGACCGAGTACGGAGCCGATCCGATCTGCGCGAGCAGCCCTGCGGCCGAGGCGGTGTTCAGGAAGTACCCGCTGCCCCGCTCGACCATCAGCGGCACGAGCGCCTTCGCGGCGTTGATGTGGGCCATGACGTTGATGTCCCAGATCCGCTGCCAGTCGTCGACCGCCACCTCGACACCACCCTCGATCGCGATGCCGGCGTTCGAGCAGAAGAGATCGATCGGCCCGGCGGACGACTCCACGTCGCGAACCAACGCGAGGACCGACTCCTCGTCGCCGACGTCGACGGTGTGCGCCGACCCGCCGACGGCGGCAGCGACCTTTGCGGCCGCCGCGTCGTCGAGGTCGGCCACGGCGACGTGCGCAGCCCCCTCCGCGGCGAACCGCTCGCACAAGGCGCGGCCGATGCCGTGTCCGCCGCCGGTCACCACCACGATCCGATCCCGAAGCTCCATGCGCCGGATCGTAGGCCGTGGACTCAGGTTCGACCTGCGGCCGGTCGATGGGAACCCATGTCGGTGTCGTTGTCCCCGGGCCAGTTGGTGAAGATCTCACCGGCCGCGGACGCGCCCAGCACCGAGCTGTCCGGCGTGGTCTCGGACCTCACGCCGTCGCTGACCGTCCAGCTGACGCAAGCCATGCCCGGGTGGTGCGCCGACGGGACCGAGATCCAGATCGAGGCGGACGACGACCAGGGCCGACACCGCTGGGCCGGCGTGGTCGACCGTGCCGATCCCTCCGGTCGCCTCGTGCGACTCCTCGACGTCGAGGCCCTCGGCCGGGTCGAGCGGCGCCGGGCATCGCGCGCCGCGGCGCCGTTCGGCATCGAGTGGTCACCGCTCACCGGTGTCGGCTCCCAGGTCGGCATCGGACGGGATCTCAGCCGCGTCGGCCTGGCGTTCGTACCGACCGGCGACGCTCCTGCCCTCGGCGAGCGCATCGTGGTGGCGGTGCAGCTCCCGATCGGCGCCGTGACCGCCCAGGCCGACGTCGTGGGCATCGATGACGAGGTCGTCCGTCTGGAGCTCGCGCTGGTGCACCCCGACTCCCTCGCCCGGATCGTCGCCTGGGAAGCCGAACAGGTGCGCGTGGACCTCGCAGGACAGCTCTCGGAGATGATCCGCGACGATCCCGACGACGAGGACGTCGCCGAGCTGGTCGACGCTCAGCCCAGCTGAGCGGCCGCCTGACCGTTGGCGGCGGCCTCGGCCCGGAACGCCACGATGCCCGCATCGACCTGTTGCTTCACCCCGGCCAACGGCAAGATGTTCAGCACGCCCTGACCGTTGCGGAGCAGATCGATGATCTCCTCGCCGTCCCGGATCAGGACCGATGACGAGCCCGTGATGACGAGGTTGGCCGACACGACGTCGGCGTCGAGCTCGTCACGCAGGTAGCGAAAGACCTCTCGGACCTGTTCCAGCTTGATGCCGGCGTCGAGGAGGGTCTTGATCACCTTCAGCTCGAGCAGATCGCGGTAGCTGTAACGGCGCCGACTGCCCGATCCGGACGCATCCGCCAAGGAGGGGCGCACCAGATCGGTCCGTGCCCAGTAGTCGAGCTGGCGGTAGGTGATGCCGACGACGGTCGCCGCCACCTTGCCGCTGAAGCCCTCCGCTGTCATCCCCTCGACCACGTCGCCTCCACCTTCACCTCAGGTCGACCAGCACGGACGGTGGCGACGCACACGCCACGACCGCAGATCACGACGGCGTAACTACGCCGCTGTGATCACCGTAGAGAGCCTCGCGCGTTCCGTCAACCCCTCGCGCGCAGCGCGCGATCAGGGCCGTCCTGCGAGACGCTCCAACTCCGCCAGCTCCGGGCGGAGGCCCATGGAGATCAAGACGGTGCCGTCACCCAACAGCGTGCCTGGATCGGGATTCGTCTCGAGCTTGCTCCCCGGATGCCTCATCGCCAACACCAGGACGCCGCACCGCCGTCGGAGATCGGCTTCGGCGAGGGTCAGTCCCAGCAGCTCGCTCCCGGGCAGCACCTCGACCTCCTCGAGGCGCCACTCGACCTCGTCGTCGTGCATGACGACGTCGAGGAACTCGGCCACGTTCGGCTGCAGCGCGAAGGTCGCCATGCGGTGCCCACCGATCGACTGCGGGTTGACGACGCGGTCGGCGCCGGCCTGGCGGAGCTTGGGTTCGGCGCCCTCGGAGTGCGCACGAGCGACGAGGAACAGCTCCGGGTTGAGCGCTCGGGCAGCGAGCGACACGTACACGTTGTCGGCGTCGGAGGTGAGCGCGGCGACCAGGGTCGCTGCCCGTTCGATCCCGCTCGCGCGGAGGATCGCGTCGTCGCGCGCGTCGCCGAGCACGACGTGGGCGCCGAGCTCCTCGATCACGGAGAGGGAGTCGGGATCGGTGTCGATGACCACCATCGACTGCTGTCGCTCGGCGATGTGGGCCGCGAGGACCTTGCCGACGCGACCGGCTCCGCACAGCACCAGGTGCCCGTCGAGCTGGTTGATCTCCCGTTCCATCCTCCGCCTCCCGAAGAGCGCCTCCAGGCGTCCGTCGACGATCGTCTCGAACAACACCGTCAACGTGTACAGGGCCGAGCCGACGCCGAAGAAGATGAAGACGATCGTGAAGAGCTGGTAGGCGGTGTCGACCTCCCCGATCTCCCGGTAGCCGACCGTCGTGCCGGTGATGACCGTCTGGTACGCCGCTTCGAGGGGGTCCAGCCCGAGCGCCACGTAGCCGACGAAACCGAAGATCAGCGTGATCCCGAGCACGCCGAGGCTCTTCTGGAGCCGCCCTCGTCGTCGTTGACTGCGCCGTCGGAGCCGAGACCGGCTCATCGGGCGCCCGATCACGACTGGAAGTCTTCGGGGTTCACCTCGTCGATGAAGCGTCGGAACTCGTCGACGAGCGCCTCCGGCTCCTGGTCCTGGTCGTCGTCGTCCTCGGCGGGCGGCACCTGGCCGGCCTCGTCGAGCACGGCCTCACTCGCGTAGACCGGCGTGCCGAGGCGCACGGCGAGCGCGATGGCGTCGGACGGTCGGGCGGAGACGCTGGTGGTGCGGCCGTCGGTGACCAGCTCGAGCTCGGCGAAGAAGGTGCCGCCACGCAGCTCGCTGACGGTCACCTTTCGCAGCGAGCTGCCGACCGACTCGAGGACGAGGCACATGAGGTCGTGGGTCAGCGGCCTCGGCGGCTCGTCACCGTTGATCGCCTGGTGGATCGAGCTGGCCTCGGCGCCGCCGATGTAGATGGGCAGCACCCGCCCCGCGCCCTCGCGCTCCCGCAGGAGGAGCACCGGCGTGTTCTGCGGGACCTCGACCTGGACCCCCATGATCTCCATCTCCACCACGAGTGAGCACCCTACCGCTGGTCAGCCCGAGCCGGGACTCGTCATCCGGACTCGCTGTAGCCACGCAGCGCGGTGCGCAGCAGCGCCGCGTGGAGCGCTTCACCCAGGCGGGCCATCTCGACCAGGCGTTCGCGGGCCTCCCTCCGGGCGGCGGGGTCCTGCTTGCCCACCAAGGGCGCGATGACCTGCTCGAACACACCCGCTTCGCGCTCTGCCGCCGTCTTGTACATCCGGAGGTGCCGGGCCTCGATGCCATGGCGCAGGAACGCCGCGGCGAGCTTGGCCACGATGAGCGCCTCGCCGTCGTAGTAGACGGCGGGTCCCACCGAGCGGGACGTGAGCAGGCCGTACCGCTCGAGCTCGCCGAGCTCTCGCGGCTCCAGACCCGACGCCCGGGCGAGCTCGTCGACGGTCATCGACACCGTGGTCGGGCCCGGGTCGAGCGGTCCGGCGTCGAGCGGCGGCGGCGGGGATGGTGGCGAGGCCGGCGCGGTCGGCTCGCTCCGCGTCGGCGCAGCAGGCGCCTCCTCGTCGACGAGATCCGCATCGGCGACGTCGGGCTGCACCGCTCGCCGGGCCGACGACAAGATCGCATCGAACCGGTGGGCGTCATCGACGGCGTCCCCCGGCGGCGCCGCCGCGCTCGACGACGGCGGCGGCGGCGCCGGCGGCGCGGCCGATCTTCTCCTCGGCCAAGAGGCGACGGAACCGGCGGTGCGCGCCCAACCCCTCGACGAATACCGGGTGATCTACTTCGCGACGCATGGTCTGCTTCCGGGCGAGCTGCCCTGTACGGCGGAACCTTCACTCGCGCTCACGCCGCCCGCGCAGAGCCTCGCGCTCGACGATGACGGTTTGTT
>JBCDAU010000061.1:0-23275 GCA_039185015.1 Actinomycetota bacterium | reverse complement strand
TACGCGGTGTGAGCAGATGAGCGGTCCGGATCGACCAGCGCTGGTGTGGCAGCCCGAGGAGCTCACCGCGGAGTGGCTCAGTGCTGCGCTGCACCACAGCGGCGCACTCGCCGTCGATCGCCGCGTGGTCGAGGTCGAGCGTTCCTTCGTCGGTACCGGTCAGATGGGTGACAGCGTGCGGTGCCGGCTCGCCTTCGACGGCCCGACCGACGCGCCCGCCTCGGTGGTGGCGAAGCTCCCGGCCGCGGACGAGACCAGCCGGGCGACCGGCGTGCAGATGCGCTCCTACGAGAAGGAGGTGCGCTTCTACGGGGAGCTCGCTCCGACGCTCGGCATCCGGACGCCGCACTGCCACCTCGCCGACATCCGCGTCGAGGTGGGCGAATTCATCCTCCTCCTCGAGGACCTCGCTCCGGCGGAGCAGGGTGACCAGCTGGCCGGGTGCTCACCGGACACCGCCGCCGTCGTGCTCGACGAGGCGGTGCGGCTCCACGCCCCCCGCTTCGGCGACGCCGCCCTCGTCGGCATGGACGTGCTCGGCAGCCGGGGCGCCGAGGAGTACGAGTTCCTCGCCCAGCTGATGACCGGGCTGTGGCCGGGTTGGGTCGATCGCTACGCCGACCGCCTCGCCCCCGACGTCATGGCGATGGGGGAGCGGTTCATCGACGGCATCCGTCGGTACTACGAGCGCACCCAGGGCGCGGCGAAGACGGTCGTGCACGGCGACTTCCGCCTCGACAACATGCTGTTCGGCACGGCGGCCGGCGGTGATCCGGTGGCGGTGGTCGACTGGCAGACCGTGTCGCTCGGTGACCCGCTCTCCGACGTGGCGTACTTCCTCGGCGCCGGGCTCACCACCGACGATCGCCGTGCCCACGAGCGGGCCCTGGTCGACGGCTACGTCGAGGGCATGTCCGCCGCCGGCGTGTCGCTGTCGCCGGACGAGGCCTGGGACCGCTACCGCTTCTGGGCGTTCTCCGGCTTCCACATGGCGATCGTCGCCTCGATGATCGTCGAGCGGACCGAGCGGGGCGACGACATGTTCATGGCCATGGCCTCCCGCCACGGCCGCCAGATCCTGGACCTCGACGCCGAGTCGTTGCTCGGCTGAGTCGACGTCGACGTCACCGCAGAGGAGCACCGGTGAGCTCGCCCCCCTTCCACGATCCCGACGAGCACGACGAGGTGCGGGCCGAGGTCCGCCGGCTCTGCGACCGGTACGGCAACGAGTACTGGCGTGGTCTCGAGCCCGATCGGTACCCGGAGGAGTTCGTCGCGGAGCTGACGGCGCAGGGGTGGCTCGGGTCGCTGATCCCGGAGGAGTACGGCGGTGGTGGCGCCTCGCTGGCGATGGCCTCGGTGATCCTCGAGGAGATCTCGGCCTCGGGCGGCAACCCGTCCGCGTGCCACGCCCAGATGTACGTGATGGGCACGCTGCTGCGGCACGGCTCCGACGAGCAGAAGCGCACCTGGCTCCCGCAGGTCGCCGATGGTCGCAAGCGGCTCCAGGCCTTCGGGGTGACCGAGCCCGCCGCCGGGTCGGACACCACGTCGATCCGCACGCGGGCCGAGCGCGACGGCGACGAGTGGGTCGTGAACGGCCAGAAGATCTGGACGTCGCGTGCGCTCTACTCCGACCTGATGATCCTGCTCGCCCGCACCGCTTCCGCCGGCGAGACCGAGTCCCGCCTCGACGGCCTCTCGGTCTTCCTGCTCGAGATGCGAGGCGACGACGGCGAGCTCGTGCCCGGTCTGACGATCAACCCGATCGACACGTGGATGAACCACAACAGCACCGAGGTGTTCTTCGACGACGTCCGCATCCCCGCCTCGTCGCTCGTCGGGACCGAGGGGGCGGGCTTCCGCCACATCCTCGACGGGATGAACGCCGAGCGGATCCTCATCGCGAGCGAGTGCATCGGTGACGGGCGCTTCTTCCTCGACCGGGCCACGGCCTACGCGAACGAACGCGAGGTGTTCGGGCGGGCGATCGGCCAGAACCAGGGCGTCGCCTTCCCGCTGGCCACGGCCTACGCCGAGCTGCAGGCAGCCGACCTCATGCGGTGGAAGGCGGCGGAGAAGTACGACCGGGGCGAGCCCTGCGGCGCCGAGGCCAACATGGCCAAGCTACTGGCCTCCAACGCCTCCTGGGCGGCGGGCAACGCCGCGCTCGACACCCACGGCGGGTTCGGCTTCGCTGCCGAGTACGACATCGAGCGCAAGCTGCGTGAGACGCGGCTGTACCAAGTGGCCCCGATCAACAACAACCTGATCCTGGCCTTCCTGTCGCAGAAACGACTCGGCCTTCCCCGGAGCTACTGAGCCATGGGGTCGGGACGGGTGACCGGGCGGGCGAGATCGTGAGCGCACCACTGGCCGGTGTGAAGGTGGTCGCGCTCGAGCAGGCGGTGTCGGCGCCGTTCGCCACCCGCCACCTCGCCGATCTCGGCGCCGACGTGCTGAAGGTCGAGCGGCCCGGCGGTGACTTCGCCCGCCACTACGACACGAAGGTCGGCGGGCAGGCCGCGCACTTCGTGTGGGCGAACCGGGGGAAGCGGAGCATCGTGCTCGACCTGAAGCACGACGACGATCGGGCCCGCTTCGAGGAGCTGATCGCCGAGGCGGACGTCTTCGTCCAGAACCTGTCGCCGGCGGCAGCGGGCCGGGCGGGGATCCTCGCCCATCAGCTCGTGGAGCGGCATCCGGGTCTGATCGCCTGCGACATCTCCGGCTACGGCCTGGGCGGGCCGCGGACCGACGACAAGGCGTACGACCTCGCCATCCAGGCCGAGGCCGGCGCGATCGCCCTCACCGGCTCGGCCGACGAGCCGTCCAAGGTCGGGTTCGCCGCCGCCGACATCGCCTCGGGGATGTACGCGATGTCGTCGATCCTCGCTGCGCTCTACCGGCGGGCGATGACGGGCGAGGGCGCCGCCATCTCGCTGTCGATGCTCGAGTGCCTCGCCGAGTGGACCCAACCGCAGATCCTCATGTCGGTCGCCGACGGTCGGTCGCTGCCCCGAGACGCCCGCCGTCACGCCTCGATCACGCCGTATGGGCTCTTTCCACTCGCCGACGGCTCACAGGTCCTCGTCGCCGTCCAGTCCGACCGCGAGTGGGTCGCCTTCTCCGAGACCGTGCTCGAGCGACCCGACCTCACGCGCCACGAGCGCTACCTCGACAACGCCGCGCGCATGTCGCACATCGACGCGCTGGAGGACGAGGTCCGGGCCGTCTTCACGTCGGTTCCGGCCGACGAGCTGCGGCGACGACTGGTCGAGGCCCGCATCGCACACGCCTCGGTCCGGGAGCCGGGCGAGGTGTTCATACACGAGCAGCTCGCCGCCCGCGACCGACTGCTCGAGGTCCAGCTCCCCGGCGGCCGAACGGCGACCGTCTTCACCCACCCGTTCTCGATGAGCGGCATGCCCCCACCGAACACGGTCGTCCCGGAGCTGGACGAGCACTGAGTCGACGCCGGCTCGTCAGGACGTCGCGAGGATTTCCGCCGCCGCCCGCTCACCCGACTGCAACGCGCCCTCCATGAACCCCCGCCACTCGTCGGCGGTCTCGGTTCCCGCGAAGTGGAGGGGGCCGACGGGCGTGAAGAGGTCGGGCGCTGACTTCCACCCGCCGATCCCTCGATGACTGAAGTAGCCGCCCAGGCTCCACTGATCTCCGGACCAGTTGATCGAGCGGCCCGCGACCGGTGACGGCACGTCGTCGCCGAGGAGCTCCCGCAGCCACGCGACGGCGAGGGCGATGCGCTCCTCCTCGTCGGGCACGCCCTGGAGCCGGCGGGCGGTGGTGGAGGTCGAGAAGAGCACGAGGACGCCGGCGCTGGCGTCGGCGGGGGAGCAGTCCATCGTCGAGTTCGCGAACCCACCGGGTGTGTGGAACACCCCGGACAGGCCGTCGCTGCGCCAGAACGGCCGGTCGAAGACCAGCACCGTCTTGACGACGTCGGCCTGGACCCAGCGGGCGAGTGCTCGCTGTCGGTGGTCGGCGAGGAGGTCGGTCAGGCCGAGCGTGCCGTAGAGCTGCGGTGGGACGGTGACGACGGCGTGCCGGGCTCGGTACGTCGTCCCTCCCGCGACCGCCACGACGCCGTCGTCTGCGAGGTCGAGTCGCTCGACAGGCGCGTTGTGGACGACCGGTGATGGGAGCAGCGACGCCAGGTGGTCGGCCATCGGCTGGGTGCCTTCGGCGAGGAACCACTGCTCGGAGTTGGCGATGCCCTCCAGGCCGCCGGCGGTCGAGACCGCCTCGAGCGCCTCGTGGGCGGAGATCTCCTCCAGCGGCACGCACATGTTGTCCTCGATGGTCCTGACGAGGAAGTCGTACGAGGAGCCGCCGAGCGTCAGGCGCCGGAGGTACTCCGCTGCCGTCACGCCGTCGAGGGGTCCGACGTCGGCCGTGGCCAGCTTGCGCATCTTCGCCCCCGACCGCACGCCGGCCTGCAGGAGATCGAGGAAGCCCAGCACTCCGAGTGCGTCCCGGTCGTTGCCGAGCTGTCGGCTCGGCGCACCGGGACTCGGGACGAAGAGGACGTCACCCTCGGCATGGGGCGCCACCCTGGTCAGCCCGACCTCGTCGACCAGGGCGGACACCCTGGTCTGGACGTCGCCGATCAGCTGGGCGCCGAGGTCGATGGTGGCGCCGTTGGGCAGCTGGTGCGTGTGGGAGCGGCCACCGGTTCGCTCCCGCGCCTCGATCACGGCGACCGAACGCCCGGCCGCCGTAAGGTGCCGAGCGGCCGACAGGCCGGCGAATCCGCCCCCGACGACCAGGACGTCGGGGTGCTCGGTGGTGGTGGGGGCTTGCACGGGGCGGGCTCCTCGCGGGTGGTGGACCTTGCCTGTCAGTTGACAGGTAAGATCACACGTGGACGAATACCTGTCAAGTGACAGGTGCGACACGGGAGGGACGATGGGGAGCACGGACGACGCGATCGAGCCCACGTCGATCAGGGCGCTGCGGTGCTTCGAGGAGCTGGCGCTCGTCAAGGGCCTCGACCAGGTGTCGATGCGCGACGTCGCCAAGCAACTGGGCATCTCGTTGGCATCGCTCCAGTACCACTACGCCACCAAGTCGGCCCTGGTCAGCGCCGTGATGAGCTCGACGATCGACCAACATCAGGAGCGCCTCGACGAGGCGCTCGCGGCGGCGGAGGGCACCGATCGCCTCGTGGCGGCCCTGAGCTACGTCGTGCGTGCGAACGCCGCCGAGGCCGATGGTGGCCAGATGATGGCCATGATCTGGGCTCGGGCGGCCCACGATGCGGACGCGGCCGCTGCCGTCGAGGGGTTCATGGCGGCCTACTTCGAGCGCATGACGGCCGTGATCGCCGCGGCCCCGGGGCGCACCCGCGCCGAGAACCTGGCGGCAGCTGCGCTGGCCATCGGGCTGCTCGAGGGCCTCGAGGGCGTGCGCCCGGCCGCCGTCGCCGCCGGCGCCGATTCCGAGGCGCTGACCTCGCTGGCCATCACCGTGGCCGCCGCTCTTCCCGACCTCGTCGCCACCGCGAACGACCCGGCCGATGGCTCAGCGGCGGGCCGCCATCGAACGCAGGGCTGAGATCGTCACCGCGTCAGCGGGCGGCGGCAGCCACCGCATCGACGACCCGGTCGATCTGCTCCTCGGTGATCACCAGCGGCGGGCAGAACGCGATCGCGGCGACCAGGGGGCGCACCACGGCCCCATGGTCGAGGGCCCGGTTCCGGACCTCCGGTGGAGCCTGGTCCTCGTGGGTCTGGAGCGCCCAGATCAGTCCCTCCCCGCGGAGGTCGGCGTAGAGCCCGTCGTCGACGAGGCTGGCCAGCCCGGCCCGCAGGCGATCACCGAGCACCTTCGCGCGATCGAGCAGGCCTTCGGCCTCGGTCACGTCGAGGCAGGCGTTCGCCGCAGCGCACGCCGTGGCGTGGCCGGAGTAGGTGTAGCCGTGCTTGAGGACGAAGGCCGGATCGGCCTCGAGCGGCTCCCGGACCCGCTGCCCGACGACGACGCCGCCGAGGGGGACGTAGCCGGAGGTCACGCCCTTGGCGAAGGTCATGAGATCCGGTCGAACGCCGTATCGCTCGCTGCCGAACCAGGTGCCGAGGCGTCCGAACCCGCAGATGACCTCGTCGGCGACGAGGAACGCTCCGTGGTCGTCGCAGAGCCGACGCAGAGCCGGCCAGTAGCCCTCGACCGGGGGGATGACGCCGCCAGCCCCCTGGACCGGTTCGGAGATGACGGCGGCGATGCGGTCACCCTGCTCGGCGAAGAGCCGGCTCATCGCCTCGATGTCGTGGGAGGGCACCTGCACGAAGTGGGGAGCGAGGTCGCCCCAGCCGATCTTGTTGGCGTCGAGACCCTGCGCGCTGGTGCCGCCGAGGTTCGTGCCGTGGTAGCCCGAGCCGCGAGAGACCACGATCTGCCGGTCGCCGTCTCCGGCGCGCTGGTGTGCTGCCCGGGCGAGTTTGATGGCGGTGTCGATCGCCTCCGAGCCCGAGCAGGTGAAGAAGACCCGCGGATCGTCGACGGGTGCGATCGCCGCGATCCGCTCGGCGAGCTCGTCGGCGGGGTCCATGGTGAAGGGATCGAAGGCGTGGTACGTGTGCAGCCGCGCGGCCTGCGTCGCGATGGCGTCGACCACCTCCTGGCGGCCGTACCCGACGTTCGCGAACCACAGCGCCGCCATGGCGTCGACGTACTCCTTGCCGGTGTCGTCGAAGATCAGCGAGCCCTCGCCGCGCACGACCCGTAGGTGCTCGGTGCGCGATGGCGAGGTGAACGGGTGCAGGAATCGTCCGACCACGGTGGTGCCTCCCCCAGAAGCGTGGGGCGATCGTAGGCGGGCCTGCCTCGGCGGACAGCGGTCCGGATAGCGTTCGCGGGGAGCAAGCGCGGAGCAGGAGGCCCCATGACCTGGCGACGAGCCGTGGTGACCGGAGCATCGAGCGGCATCGGCGCCGCGATGGTGCGCAAGCTGGCCGAGGACGGCGTGCCGGTGGTGATGGTCGCCCGGGCGGCCGACCGGATGGAGGCGCTCGCGGAGGAGCTGGGCGTCGACTCGGAGATCCTGCCCGCCGACCTCGGTACCGCCGAGGGCATCGCGGCGACCGCCGCCCGGCTCCGATCGGAGGAGGATCCGATCGACCTGCTCGTCAACAACGCGGGGTTCGGTTTCACGGGTCCGTTCGCAGAGCTGGAGATCGAGGGGCAACAGAGCTCGATCGACGTCAACGTCTCCGCGCTCGTGCAGCTGTCCCACGCCGCGGCGACCGTGATGGTCGAGCGAGCCGGCGGCACCATCCTCAACGTCTCGTCGGTGGCCGGGAGCGCCCCGACGCCGGGCAACGCGGTCTACGGCGCCACCAAGGCGTTCGTGACCTCGTTCTCGCAGGGTCTCCACGAGGAGCTGCGGCCCCACAACGTCAAGGTCACCTGCCTCGCCCCCGGGTTCACCCGCACCGAGTTCCAGGACCGTGCCGGCTACGACACCACCTCGCTGCCGTCGTTCGTGTGGCAGAGCGCCGAGGAGGTCGCCGCCATTGGCCTCGAGGCGGCCAGGAAGGGCCGGGCGGTCGTCGTCCCGGGTGCGCAGAACAAGGCGTTGGTCGGCACGACGAAGCTGCTCCCCGGCGCGGTGCAACGTCGCCTGGCCGGCCTCTTCGACCGCTGAGTCGGGCTCCTAGCGGAGCACGATCTGGGTCTGGGTGGTCTTGGCCGCGAGGCGGCCGTCGTCGCGCCGGACCTCGGTCTCGACCACGATCGTCGAGGCGCCGACGTGCAGTGCCGTCGCGGTGGCCGTCGCCGTGCCCTCCCGCACCGCGGCGAGCAGATTGGTCTGCGAGTCGATCGTCGACGTCCCCACGGCACCCTCCGGGAGGTTGGCGAACGCGACGGCGGCGCCGGCCGAGTCGGCGAGCGCCATCAGCGCCCCGCCGTGCATCGAGCCGCCGGTGGTGCAGAGCTCAGGGCGCCAGGCGAGCGTGAGCACGCAGCGGTCGGCGCCGAGCTCGCTCGCCTCCACCCCGAGCGTGGCGCACAGCGGCATCGACTCTCGAACGATGGTGGTCGCGTCGGTCATGTCCCGAGCCTGCCCGCAGCGCAGCAGCGGATCCATGACCTCCGAGGTCATGGACCCGGATCAACCGAGCGCAGGGACCCGCAGGTCGATGACCCGGTCGGCGCGAGCCAGCAACCCCTGGTCGTGGGTGATGAGCACGATCGTCGGCCGCTCGCGGAGTTGCTCGACGTTCTCGACGAGTCGTTCGACCGATCCGCGGTCGAGGTGGTTGGTCGGCTCGTCGAGCACCAGCAGCAGCGGGTCGCGGACGATGCCACGGGCGAGCGCGAGCCGCTGGCGCTCGCCACCCGAGAGGTTCATCCCGTCCTCGGCGAGCTCGGTGTTGAGCCCGTCGTCGAGCTGCTCGATCACGGTGTCGGCCGTCGCGATGCGAGCGGCGGCCCAGAGCTCGCCGTCGGTGCGGGTGCCGCTGCCGTAGAGCAGGTTGTCGCGCACGGTGCCGGCGAAGAACCTCGGCTCCTGCTGCACGAGCGCAACCCGCTCTCGCCACTGGCCGACACGCCCGCCGCCGAGGGGACGTCCGGCCACGGTGATGGAGCCGCGCTGGGGTCGGTACCAGCCGAGCAGCAGGTTGATCATCGTCGTCTTGCCCGAGCCGTTCGGCCCGCTCAGCGCGACGAACTCGCCCGCGCCCACGGACACGGTCATGTCGTCGAGGATCGGCGGGAGCTCGGGGTAGGCGAAGCGGACCCCGTCGAAGCGGAAGCTGCCGTCGGGCTCGAACGTCGGGTCGGCGGGTTCGATCGGGTCGACTCGCCCCTCGGGTCCGAGCCAGTCGGAGAGCGAGGCCAACACCTCGTTGCCCGCGAGCACGCCGGGCATCGCTCCGAGCAAGCGGCGGGCCGCGCCCTGCGCCAGCACCAGGACGACGAAGTAGGAGATCAGGCTGCCCGTGGTCATGGAGCCGGACCGGACGGCGACGCCGCCGACGAGCAGGGCGATCAGGCCGGTCATGCCGACGATGACCGACTGCAGCGCTCGGTAGCCCGCCGACCAGCGCTCGAGGTGCACCATCGCATCGGCGCGACCGTCGATGCGGTCGGTCACCCGACGGCGCTCCTCACGCTCGGCCGTCTGGGCGACCGTCAGGTCCCAGATGCGCAACGCCCGGCTGATCGACACGTCGAAGCGGTGGAACGCCTCACGGTCCTCGCGGGCGCTGGTCTCGACCCGACTGCGGAGCGCTCGGTCGACCCCGTAGGTGACCGGGACGACCACGGCGAGGATCGAGCTGAGCAGCGGGTTGATCCAGAAGAGGTACGGCACGATGAACGCCAGCGTGACGGCGTTGGGGACGATGCCGCTGACGACCGCACGAGCGAGCCGGCCGGCCCGGTTGGAGTCGGCGACGAGGATGGCGTGGAGCCGGGCCGGCTCGTCGGCCATGAAGCGGGTGCGATCGATGCCCTGCAGCCGATCGATCAGCTCGTAGCGCAGCGAGGCCGTGGCCCTGGCGGTCGTCCAGACCATGAGCAGCGAGACCGCGGCGCCGAGCGCGGCCTGGGCGACGATGACGCCGGCCATCCCGCCGATCAACGGGGCGAGCGCCGCGTCGGCGTCGGGGTCGAGGCCCTCGTCGAAGACTCGGCGGATCAGCAGCGAGAGCGGGACGACGAGCGCCGAGGAGAGCAAGGCGCCGAGGACGGCGAGCACGACCCAGCGCTCGCTGCCGCGGTAGAAGCGCCGGTACAACGCCCAGGTGGTGGGGCCTGAGCGGGCTCCGTCAGCGTCCATCGGTGCCCGCTCGTCGACGGCCGAGGCTCTTGTCGATCCGCTGGCGGGCGACCACCAGGGCGACGCGAGCCGTGCCGATCGGGCCGAGGTGGCGGGCCTTGCGTCCGAGCGACGCCCGGAACCTCGAGACCGACGCGCGGACGGTCATCGAGGGCGCGATCGGGTCGCGAACGGTGTCGACGCGGTGCCGGTCGGCCGTCTCGAGCGATCGCATCACCTCCCTGGGTACCAGCTCGGCGTCGATGGTCGACAGTGCGCCGAGCGCTCTGGTCGCGACGGCGACGTGGCGCCGAGCGGTGAGGTGCTCGACGAGGGTCGACCAGTCGATCTCGTGATCGACGATCAAGCGATGGGCGTCGACGAGGAAGCGCAGGTCGGACCGGGAGCTGTGGCCGATGGCGTGGATGAGCAGCTGCGTCGGCTCGGGGACGAGGATCTTCTGGCCGAGCAACTCGGTGGTGACGGCACCCTCGCGGAGGTGCTGGTCGAGCTCGAGGTTCCGATCACCGCTCAGTAGGTGGGCGTGCAGGTCGAGCGAACCCCATCGGCCCCTGGCGACGTTGACCGCGTGCTTGGACGCCGGGTGCCACGACGGATCGGCCACCTGCCACCCCTCGGCGAGGAACCACTCGACGACCTCGCCGTAGACGTTCGGCTCGAACAGCACGTCGAGGTCGGAGAGCAGTCGCCCGGCGACGTCGCCGAGGTAGCGGTCCGAGACGATGGCGCCGCCCGTGAGGACGACCGGCCGGATCGACCGCTCCGCGAGCTCGGCGAGCGGCGCCAGCGCGGTGCGCAGGATGAGGGTGTTCTCCGCAGCGGTGTGCCGGTACGCCGCGGCCAGGTCGGCGAGGCGGGGGTCGTCGTTGCCGAGCCGGGTCTGCTGGCGGTAGACGCCCGGGAGGAGCCGGTCGATGCGATCGGCGTCTTCGCCGCGGCCGTCGAAGAAGCGACGGGCGGCGGTGATCCCCTCGTCGCCGGTGGCGACCGAGGCCAGGATCGCGTCGCGCTCGACGTCCGTGAGCGGGAACGCGTCGTCCGCCTCAGCCATCGCTGTGCTCCCGCTCGAGCAGCTCGCGGAGCACCGACCCGGTCGAGGCCGGCCGGCGCGGTGCGTCCGCACCGAGGGCCAACCTCCGGTACGGCAGCTTCCCGAGTGAGGCGAACAGGGCGATGCTGCGCTGGCGCTCGCCGCCCGCGTGCAGGCTGCCGAGGTTGGCGGTGAGGAGCTCACGCAGGAGTGCGCTGTGCGCCACGGGTTCGAGGACGGTCTCGTCAGCGGTGCCGTGGCCGACGACGAGCACCTCGTCGATGCGGTGCCAGCGCCCGGTCGAGTCGTGCTCCACGCTCACCCGGCCGCGGTGGTCGAGCGGCCCGCCGCTGCCGGCGCCGACCTCCTCGGGAACCGCCAGCGTGCGCGGCAGGCCCCAGCCCTCGATCGCTCCGTCGTGCTCGCGCACGAGGACGGCGTCGTCGGACGGCACGTCGAGCCCGACCAGCAGGGCCGAGCCTGCGGTCGTGGACTTGCCCTGCCCGCTCGCGCCGAGGACGAGCGCCGTGCGACGCGCGCCCACGACCAGTGCGGCGTGGAGGCCGTCGATGCCCTCCATGGAGCAGTAGTCGAGGGCGATCATCCCGATGACGTAGCCGGTCTCCTCGGCCGCGCATCCGGGTCCGAGCGACAGGGTCGCTCCGTCGGCGTCCCAGCGGGCGACCGTCGTGTCGGCCCGGACCTCGGTCACCCCGTCGACGCGACGCAGGTCCTGACCGAGGGCGGAGGACAGGATCGGGCCGGGCAGCTCCTCGGGAAGTGGCTCACAGCGCACCTGGATCGTGCGACTCGGCGTGGCGTCGACGAGGCGTGCGGTCTGGAAGTGGTGGCGGAGCGCGGTCCGGAACTCGGTGCCGACGGAGTCGTCGAGGGCGATGGCGATCGCGAGGCCCCCGATGTCGAGCGTGCAGTCGCCGAAGGTGTCGACGTCGCGCACGCGCCTCATCGCCGCGTCCCTGGCAGCCGGCGGCGCGCCTTCCGAGCCAGCGTCCGAAGCGCCGTGGTCATCGTGTGGACGCCGTGGCCGAGGACACGGCGCGGTTCGTCGACGTGGCCGACCAGACGCGAGTCCGGGACGGGTGGGTCGAAGGTGCGACGGTTGTCGCCGAGGCATCGCAGCCGCCCATCCGTCCGTCGGACGAGGCGATGCACGACGACGTTGCCGTGATCGTCGACGAACGCGACGACGTCGCCGAAGCGGACCGGGCGGTCGGGGTCGACGGTCACGGTCCTCCCGGCGGGCAGGTGGGGGAGCATGGAGGTGCCGGTGGTGGGGAGGGTCAGGCCGTGTTGGCGCGCCCGTCGGCGCAACACCTCACTGCGCGCCTCCACCTGCGGCGCCCCGACCACGTCACCCATACCGGGCTGGGTATCAGGGGCCCGCACCCCCCACAACGAGGATCGGCACAACTCGCGCCGGGCTGCGCGCTCTGCGTGTGTGATCGGGGCCGCGCGGTGAGGCTCGCTCGCATGTGGTGACGTTGCAACGGACCGCAACCACCGCAACACTCTCCGCTTCGAAGGGAGGCGCGCCGATGTCGGACGGATCGGGAACCACGACGGCGTCGATCCTCGAGTCGTGCGCCGGTGGCGTGGTGACCGGCGCCGGTCGCCTCGGCGGCGACGCGCTCGCCACGACCATCGACGAGCTCGCCGCCCAACTCCGCGCCGCCGGGGCCGCAGGCGGTCCGGTCTGCTACCTGCCGCCCCCCGGTGCCGCCGGCGCCCTGGCCTTCCTCGCGGCCAGCCACGTCGGGGCTGCCGCACCGGTCCATCCGAAGATCACCGCTGACGAGCTCGCCGCCTACCTCAAGACGCTGGACCCCGACGTGCTCGTCGTCCCGGCCGGCTCCGATCTCGGCGAGGTGGCGGCGGCCGGGACCGGCGTCGCCACATGGATGGAGCACGACGGCGCCCTCCGACTGGAGGGGCAGGTCGGCTCGACGGCGTCGTCGGAGGCTCCCGGTCCTGACGACGTCGCGCTCATCCTGCCCACGTCCGGCACGACGGGCGACCCCAAGCAGGTCCCGCTCGCCCATCGGCAGCTGTGCCGCTCGGCCGTCGACATCGCCCGCTCGTTGCAGCTCGGCGGAGATGACACGGCGCTGACGATGATGCCGCTGTTCCACATCCACGGCCTCGTCGCCGGACTGCTGGCGCCGCTGGCCGCTGGCGGCTGGGTGGCTCCCGAGCCCTTCGACGCCTTCCGGTTCGGCTCCTACCTCGATCGGCACCGACCGACGTGGTTCAGCGCGGTGCCGACCATGCACGCCCTCATCGTCGAACGGTGGGGCGACCGCCGCGACGAGCTGATGACCAACCAGCTGCGCTTCGCCCGGTCGAGCTCGTCGAGCCTCCAGCCGCCACTGCTCCACCGCATCGAAGCCGCGCTCGGCGTGCCGGCGGTCGAGGCCTACGGCATGACCGAGGCATCGCACCAGATCACGTCCAACCCGATCGAGCCGGGGGAGCGCCGTCCCGGCAGCGTCGGTCGGTCGACGGGCCTGGAGGTGCGGATCGATCGACCCGACGACGAGGGTCGCGGCGAGGTGCTGATCCGCGGGCCCCAGGTCACCGCCGGCTACCGACACAACGACGAGGCCAACACCTCGGCGTTCACCGACGGCTGGTTCCGCACCGGCGACGAGGGCCGTCTCGACGGCGAGTGGCTCGAGCTCACCGGGCGGCTCAAGGAGATGATCAACCGCGGTGGAGAGAAGATCAGCCCGATCGAGGTCGAGTTGTCCCTGATCGGGCTCGAGGGGGTGCGTCGCTGTGCGGCCTTCCCGGCGCAGCACGACCGGTTGGGCGAGGAGGTCGCCGCGGTCGTGGTCCTCGATCGTCCAGGCGATCTCGACGCGTCGGAGGTCCGGACCCGACTCCAGGGGAAGCTGGCGCCGCACAAGATCCCGCGGACGGTCGTGGTCGTCGACGAGATCCCGCTCGGCCCGACCGGGAAGGTCCAGCGCAGCCGCCTGGCCGAGCAACTCGGCCTCTAGGTGACCGTGGCGTCAGTCGGCGCTGCGGTCCACCAGCCCGAGCCCGCTCACCTCGTCCAGGAACGCCGTGACGTCGGCGGTCAGCGTGTCCCGAGGGACCGACGGGTACTCCGCAGCGCAGGCGTCCACGACGTCGTCGAGGCTCCGCTGCCGGTCGAGGTGGTTCCAGATCAGCCCGCCGAGCTCGTTGAGGGTGATCATCTTGGTCCCGGCGCCGTCGACGAGGATGAAGGCATCGTCGTCGGTGGGCACCATGACCACGTCGGGGTGCTGGGTAAACGTCGGCACGGCCGCAGCGTACTGAGCGAGGTTCGGCGGACGATCGGGACGCACCACTCCCGGTGGGCCCGGTAGGACGATCCGGTGGTGGTCTCGGTGATGAAACGTCGACTTCGGGGGGCGCTGAGCGAACCGACGATCGAACGGGTCAGGCGAGCGCGCCGCCTCGCGCGCGATGCCCGACGCGTGACGGCGATGCTCGGGGCCACCGGGCTGACCTCGATCCTGCCGTCATCCCTCGACCGACCGATCACGGCGGTGATCCACGCCGGGTACGTCCGCCTCCGCCCGGACCGCATCGAGCGCTACGCCGGCCGCGTCCGGGAGGTGTTCGACACGGCCGACTCCCCCGTCGGCGTCGATGAGGCCCGGACGATCGCCATCGCTTACATGCGGATGCGGGTGGAGATCCGGTGGCTGCGCGCCCGGGGGGCCGGTGGTCGACCGGATCGGGTCCCGACCGCCGTCGAGGGGTTCGAACACGTGGAGGAGGCGTTGGCGCAGGGTCGCGGCGTGATCCTGTGGCGGATGTCGACGACGTCGGCCGCCGTGCTCAACGCCGCGCTGGCCGAACGGGGCCGGCCGATCGTCCACCTCTCGGCGGCGGAGCACATGCTCGCCCGGCCGCCCCTGCTCTCGCGATCGTGGTGGGGAGCGCTGAACACGCGTGACGAGGCTCGCTGGCTGGCGGAGCGGGTCGTCATCCCCGCCGACGGATCGTTGGGCTACCTGGCTCGGCTGCGGGAGGCGCTCGATCGAGGTGGCGTCGTGTCGATCGTCGGCGACCTGACGACCGGGCGGGCGACCGTCGAGCACCGGATCGGGACCACGACATTCGCGCTCCCGACGGGTGCGCCGAGCCTGTCGCACGTCACCGGTGCCGCCTTGCTGCCCTGTGCGGTGCTGCGGACGGGGCCGCTGTCGTACACCGTGACGATCCGCCGCGACGTGGCCGACCGCGACGCCGTCGACCGCCGTGCCTTCCGCCGTGCGGCCGTGGCCCAGTTCGGCTCCTGGGTCGAGGACGTGGGTCGAGCCCACCCCGACAGTTGGATCTTCTGGGGGCGGGCCGACTGAGCGACCGGTCGCCGAGTGCGCTCTCACCGAGAGCGCAGAGTTGTCCACGCTTTGTGCGCCGACCCGGACGCCACACCGGGTCGGCGCTCTAGCGTCCGAGGCACTCGTGCGGGACGGGGAGATGCCCGGCGAGACGACACGACGACGGGAGCGTGACATGAAGAAGCGGTACGAGGCGCCGAAGGTGACGGCGGTGGAGCAGCTCCACGGTCAGCTGATCCAGAAGGCCTCCTTCCCGATCGCCATCAACTGACAGCAGCACCAGCCGCGGTGCTGACGTGGCCTTCGTCACAGAGGGCGCTGGTGCCGTCATCCGTGGTGTCACGTTCACGACGCGATCGACCGCCGGACTCCTAGGGTCCGGCCATCGTGCGGGGCGGGGACACGACCCGGCGATGTGTGAGCAACGACGGGAGTGGACATGAAGCAGCGGTACGAGGCACCGAAGGTGACGGCGGTCGAGGACCTGCAGGGTCAGCTGATCATCTCGAAGGCGTCCTTCGTCCGTCAGGAGAACTAGCGGGACGCTCGGGCCGGTGTGGCCCGGGTGAGGCAAGCAACGAACGGGAGCGTGACATGAAGAAGCGGTACGAGGCACCGAAGGTGACGGCGGTGGAGGAGCTGCGTGGTCAGCTCGTCCTGAAGGCGTCGTTCCTGGTCGGCGCCAACTAGCACCAGAGCTTCGAGCACGGTGGGGCCGGCGATCCGCCGGCCCCACCGTCGCGTCCGGGCGCGAGCACACGGGGCCTCAGCTGCCGGGACGCAGACCCCGGACGGTGTCGATCGTGTCGGCGTCGGCGGCGTCCTTGTCGGGGCGGTAGCCCTTCACGCGGGCGAAGCGCAGCGCGGCGCCGCCTGCGTAGCGGGTCGACGTCTGCACTCCGTCGACCGCGATCTCGACGACGAGCTCCGGCCGGACGTGGACCGTGATGCCCGACCGCTCGACCTCGAGCTCCTGTAGTCGCACGGTCTGCCAGGCGAGCAGCTCGTCGGTCATGCCCTTGAAGGTCTTGCCGACCATCACGAAGCCGCCGTCGGGGTCGCGGGCACCGAGGTGGAGGTTGGACAGCCAGCCGGTGCGACGACCGTGGCCCCACTCGGCGGCGAGCACCACGAGATCGAGGGTGTGGGCCGGTTTCACCTTGCGCCAGGCCTTCCCTCGGCGCCCCGCCTCGTACCGGCTGTCGACGCCCTTGACCATCACGCCCTCGTGGCCGAGCGACAGCGCCTCGTCGGCGACCACGGTGGCGACCTCGGCGTCGTCGGTGACCTGGCCGGGGATCCGATGTGCGGCGGCGATGCGCTCCAACACGTCGAGTCGAGCGGACAACGGCTCGTCGACCAGGTCGGTGCCGTCGACGTGGAGCACGTCGAAGAACCAGGGCTGCAGCGTCGCCTCCCACCCGGCTTCGTCCTCGGTGCCGAACCGACTCATCGTGTCCTGGAAGGCGGCGGGGCGGCCGTCGGCATCGACCGAGAGGGTCTCGCCGTCGAGCACCACCGTCTCGACCGGGAGCGAGCGAGCGACGGCGACCACCTCGGGGAGTCGATCCGTGACGTCGTTGAGGTTGCGGGTGTACACGCGCACCTCGTCGCCGTCTCGGTGGACCTGGACCCGAGCGCCGTCGAGCTTCCACTCGACCGAGACGGTGCCGAGCTCCTCGACGGCCGCCGTGAGGTCCTCCGCGGTCGAGGCGAGCATCGGTTGGATCCCATGCCCGACGCGCAGACGGACCGCCCGCAGGCCATCGACCCCGTCGGTCAGCGCGACGCTCGCGGCGAGCCGGAGGTCGCCACTCAGCATCGCCGCTCGCCGGACCGCGGTCGCCGGGACGCCGGCAGCCTTGGCGACCGCATCGGCGACCACGCCGGCGAGAGCGCCCTGGCGCAGCTCACCGACGAGCAGCCGGCGGAGGAACTCGGCCTCGTCGGCCGTCGCCCGCCCGAACAGGTCGGTGAGCTGCTCCGCCCGGGCCTGCACCGAGCCTGATCCGGTGGTGGCCTGCAGCCGTTCGAGGACGCCGTCGATGTCGAGGACGGTCAGGGACGGTGCGTCGGCCGGGGGAGCGTCCACGGCGGCGACGGTCCGCCATCCGACGCCGATGCGTCCCTGCCGCGGATCCCCGGAGAGGAACCCGACCGCCGCCTCGACCTCGCCGGGATCGAGCTCGCGGAGCACCTCGGCGAGGGCCGCCGTCTTCTCGCCCCGCTTGGAGGTGGCACCGACGACGAGCGAGGTGGCGACGAGGCGGGCGAAGAGCACCGCGCCATCGTCGCGCTCGGCTGTGTCAGACACTCACCCCGGGCCGCCGACGTCGACCTGGTAGGCCTCGTAGAGCAGGTCGGCACCCCGCTGGCGGTAGCGCACGACGGCACCGAGCAGCGACATCGCGTCCTCCCGGATGCCGGCCACCTCGTCGTCGTCGAGCCGGGCCATCGCTCCGTCGAGGCGATCGACCACCTTTCGGGTCAGCTGGGTCATCACGAGGTGCTGATCGACGAGGCGGTTGACCGCGTTCGCGAGCCGAGGGTTCTCGCGTCGGACCCGGGCGAGGAGGCCGTCGTCGCCCTCCATCTCCTGGATGTGGGCCCGGATCGTCACGTCCACGTCCACCAGCGCCCCGCGCACGGCGTCGGGCCACTCCGGATCCGCTGCCGGTGCGGACAACGCGACCTCGAGCGCGCTGGTCGCGTCGAGCAGGGCCTCTCGCTGCCGGCGAGCGTCGGCCAGTCCGTCCCCGTCCCCCATGGATCCACCTCCGGGTGCGGGAACGACGCTAACCGGGATGGGTGGGCGCGTGTCGGGCCGTCAGGCGAGCGGCGGGTCGACGCAGCCGATGGTCGATCCACCGGATCCGAGGTCGCCACGGAAGACGGTCGTCTCGATGAACCCCGAGCCGGGGTCGTCGGTGGCGAGGTACCGCTCGATCGCCGTGGCGAGGGCCTCGGCTTCGACGTCGCGCACCGCCGGGTCCTGGAGGAGCTGCTCCTCCAGCGGGTTGGAGAGGTACATCGCCTCGCTCAGCACCGTCACGATCCCGGTCGGGCGACGGAGCACGCCGTAGAGGTCTTCGTCGTCGCCGTTGAGTCGGGCGGAGACGCCGCGGAGGGGTCCGCCGTACCACTCGATGTCGTACCGCTCGAAGGCGTCGACCAGCTCCTCGAAGACGATGCCGCCGAGCCGCTGCGACTCCGGTGACGTCGACTGGTGGAAGACCTCGACGCCGGGCACGTCGAGCACGGCGCTCTCACCGGCGTTGTGGTGGATCGAGATGAACACGTCGGGCTGGAGCGCGGTGGCGATCTCGGCGCGGGCGATGATGGCGATGCGGTAGTCCGAGGGTCTGGTCAGCACGCTGTCGATGCCCCGCCGCTCCAGCGCAGCGGCCAGGCGCCAGGCGACGTCGAGGTTGAGGTCGGCCTCCTGCAGCCCGCCTCGGCCGACGGCTCCCGGCTCGTCGTCGCCGCCGTGTCCGGGGTCGATCAACACGCTCGCGCCGCGGAGGATCCCGCCGTCCTCGATCGTGGCCTCGCCGTGGCAGGGCGTGCCGACGACCCACGCGCCCGGAGCCCCGCCCCGGATGGGCACGACGACGCCCGTCGGGGTGATCAGCGCCCTCGGCGGACCGGGTTCGGTCGTCGAGGTGGTGGTGGCCGAGGGCGATCCGACGATCGTGACCGGCGTCGTGGTCGGCGGGGCAGCGGCGAAGGTGGTGGTGGCGGTCGCCTCGGGTGCGGGCGACGTGTCGAGCACGCTGCACGCCGCGCCGAGCAGCGCGGCGCTCAACGCCAGCGCCACGGTCCCCAACCCTCGCCCGGTCACCTCATGAGTGTGGCGCAGCGGTTCGACGGAGGCGTCGATGGACGTGCTCCGTGAGCTCTCCATCGGTTCTCCAGCGCTCCTCCAAGAGCTTCCGCCGGTCGTCCCGCAGAGTGCTCCACGGCCCGCTCGATCGCGGGTCTCGATACGAACAAGGAGCACCACCATGCCCATCACCACCACCACCGGCGACGTCGTGCGGCCGCGCTTCGGCCGACTGGTCGCCCTGGCCGTCGTCGCCGTCGTCGGCCTCGGCCTGCTCGCCTCGGCCCCGGTCGCCGCGGTCCCCGGTCCGCCGACCACGACCACCACGACGGCCCCGCCGCCACCCCCGCCTCTGCCGCTGTCGCACGACGTCGACGTCGTCGTGACCGCCGACGGCGACCTGCGGATCAGCGGCGATGACGGCCCCAATCGGGTCGACGTCCACGGCAGCCCGTTCGGGTACTCGGTGTGGGTTCGCAAGGACAACGGGCGGGTCGTCGTCCACAACCTCTACGGCCAGGTCACCGGCGACGTGATCGTCCAGATGCAGGGCGGCGACGACCGCATCCACGTCGGACCGTCGTCGGCGATCTCCTTCCCCGGCACCCTGTCGATCGAGGGCGGCGACGGGGCAGACGTGATCGAGGTCCGCAACGCCGACATCGCCGGTGAGCTGATCGTGCGTCCCGAGTCGGCTCCCGAGGGGCGCGACCAGGACGTCGAGATCTGGGACACCGTGGTCCGCGATGACCTCCGCTTCGACACCGGCGACCGGACCGAGTTCGATCTCCGCTCGTCCACCGTCGAGCGACGCGCCATCTTCACCTCGGCCGGCGACGGCTTCGCACCGAACCTCTGGCACTCGAAGGTGGGCCGTCTCCTGGCCTTCGGCGGCGCGGATCGGGGCGGATTCGGCACGTTCATGTCGGACCTCGGCACCAACCCGGTCATCAACCTCCGCGGGGGTGACGACACGGTCACGTTCCGCTCCGAGAACCAGTGGGACGGGCGCCTGACCGTCGCGCTCGGCGCCGGGGAGGACGAGATCTACGCCAACAACGACGGTGGGCTTCCCACGCCGACCCACACCCCGCTGTGGCCGGTCGACATCCGGATGGGTCCGGGCGACGACGTCCTGTGGATCGCCGACGGGCTCCTCGACGACGGCCTCGGCTCGATCCTGCGAGGCGGTGCCGGGACGGACCTGCTCGAGTCCCCGGGGGTCGGCAGCTGGAGCGACGCCACCGTGGTCGGCTTCGAGCACTTCAGCTGACGTCCCCCGCCGGAGGCGGCGGGGTTCAGCCCGCGGTCTCCAGGGCCTCGTCGAGCAGCGCGGCCCACATCGACTCGTCGGGGTCGGGAACGAGGAGCCACGCCCGGAAGGTCCTGCCGGCCGGAGCGAAGGACTCCCCGGTCCCGGCCTCGACGAGCTCGTCCACCCGCTCGGGCGTGAGCTTGACGATCATGCCGTCCCATTTGCGAGCGGCCATCGCGACGAACTCGCCGTCGCGGCGAACGCACGGGGTGCCCATCATCGTGCCCTCGACCGCCCGCCCGGCGGCGATGCGCTCGCCGGCGAGCTCCCAGAACAGCTCGTGGGTCTCGCTCATGGGGTCAGCCCTCCTCGATGTGGGCGACGAACCAACGGTGCAGGCTCGCGTAGGGGTCGAGGGCCGTGGCGCAGCGTTCGGCCACCTCGGTCACGCCGGCCGCGTCGGGGACCTGCTGGAGCGTGCGGACCTGGAGGCCGCCGGTGCGTCGAAGGAGCTCGGCCCGGGGATGGTCGGCGGGGTGTGGTGACGGCACCTTGGCGAGCAGGTCGCCCGAGAGCTCGTGACCGTCGGTGGCGAGCGCATCGAGGAGCTGGGCGACCTCGGCGCCGGGTTCGCCGGCGACCGCGGTGCGCCAACGTTCCCGCAGGTCCTTCACCAGTGGGACGCCGGAGGCGAACCCGAAGCCGTCGGCGCCGATCCGCACGAACAGCGTCGGCGCCGTCTGCTTCGTCGCTCCCTCCCAGAAGCGGAGGAGGACGTGGTCCTTGTGGTCGGCCGCATCAGGTCCGGCGAAGCGCTTGTCGGTCGTGACCGGCGAGATCGAGCCCCGCACCGTGGGCGCTGATGCGATGCCGGGCGACACGGTCGTCCGCAGCCGATCGCCGAGCTCATCGACGAGCTCGCGGAGCGGGTTCATCAGCTCCGCCTGATAGCGGTCGGCGTGCTGCTTGGTCCATCCCGACGGCTTCGACGGCAGCTCGGCGAGCAGGGTCACGGCGTCGGCGGGGAAGTCGCTCATGCTCGCGATGCTCGTCGCGTCACTTCGAAAAAGCAACAGCAACATACAGAAGTAGTAGTCATGCGTTGCCGGCGTCGACGAGCTGGACGAAGGGCCCCGCCGCTCCGTCGAGCTCGAGCTGCCCGGGTGGCGGCACGACGCCCGCGAGCACGGCGGCCAGATCACCCCGCCGAGACGCACGCACCACCAGCGCGGCCGCGGCTCCGGGATCGAGCTCGACGTCGGTCCCGGCCACGCGGACCGTCATCGTCCGCTCCCCGTCGACCTCGAATCGCCACACGTGCTCCCGGTCGACCGGCGCCCGGGCGGCGAGCCACCGGAGGGGCAGCACCATCCAGTCGTCGTGCGCGGGTTCGTCGCTCCGATCGGGATCGGCGAGGTACCGGGTGCCCCAGCGCAGCAGCTCCAACACGACCGGCTCCAGGGTTCGACCCTCGTCGGTGAGATCCCAGACCGGAGTGCGAGCCGGAGCCGGCAGCTCGGTCTGGTGCGCGATGCCGTCGGCCTCGAGTCGCTGCAGCCGATCGGCGAGCACGTTGGAGGAGATCCCCACCAACGCCCGCTGCAGGTCGACGTAGCGACGGGGACTCGTGAGGAGCTGTCGCACGATGAGCAGCGTCCACCGGTCGCCCACGTGTTCGAGGGCACGAGCGAGGCCGCAGAACTGGCCGTACGAGCGGGCGGGCACCGGCCGGAGGCTAGGCACTCGTCGACGAGGGTCGGTGCGACTTCGCTGGCAGGTTAGGTCACCCTTACTAGAGTCGTGCGATGCATCGTCGCTTCCGACTGGGTTCCGCCATCCTCCCGCTGTTGCTGTTGATCGCCTCCTGCGGAGGCGGTGATGACGACGGCGACGCATCGGCTCTCGCCACCACGACGACCAGCGAGACCCCCGCGCCCGGTGCGACCGAGGACGCCACGGAGGAGGCGGAGGCGAACGACACGGAGGTCGACGACACCGGAGCTGCCGCCGAGGACACGGTGGCCGACGAACCGCAGACTGCCACCGACGAGGCCGAGGTCGACGACGGCGAGACGGTCGTCGCCCTCGACGAACAGGCTGCCTTCGCACTGTTGTCTCTCGACATCGCCCCGGACGTCGTGTTGACGACCCTGTCGTCGGAGACCTTCGCCCGGCTGAACGAGCAGCTCGGCATCGAGTCGGTCGAGTTCGTCATCGCCGAGCCGTCGTTCGAGCTGCTCGCCGGCCTCCAGCCCGACGTGCTCGTCTCGATCGGCAGCCCGTGGGTGGTCGATCGGGTGGACGACTTCGAGCAGGTCGCGCCGCTCGTCGTCGCACCGGTCGACGTGACGTGGCAGGAGCAGCTCACCGCGTTCGCCTCGCAGCTCGATGCGGTCGATCGCGCCGACGCGGTGATCGCCGCGGTCGACGGCTTCGAAGCCGACGTCGCCTCGGCGCTGGCGACGGCCGGCGCTGGGGGTACCTCCATCTCGGTGCTCACGGCCCGCGTCGGCAACATCGTCGCCGTGAACTCCGGCGGCGCCATCGGCCAGCTCCTGCTCGGGGTCGGGCTCGACCGGCCCGAGCCGCAGCTCTCCGAAGGGGTGCCGGGCATCCCGTTCGACTTCATCTCCGACGAGGTGCTGAGCGAGCACGACGCCGACGTCCTCGTGGTGGCCCAGGCGGCGATCTTCGACGTCGAGCCGCTGGTGTCCTCGCCGATCTATGAGCAGCTGTCGGTGGTGCAGCGGGGAGACACCCACGACGTGGTCGCCGACGCCTGGGTGCTCGGCGGGCACGGCTTCGCGACGTTCTGGCTCCTGCAGGACCTGTCCGACCTCCTCGTCGATGGCGGCGCTCCCGCGACCCTGGACGACACGGAGGCCCGCTGGGCCTCGTTCCTCGAGCTGCTGGGCTGACCGCGCCGGGGTCGGTCGGCACCGCACCGACGCTTCAGGGCTCTGGACATCGCCGGTACCGTCTCCCCGTGGCGGCGGACGAG
>JBCDAU010000060.1:0-24181 GCA_039185015.1 Actinomycetota bacterium | reverse complement strand
GTCGCCACCACCCCCGCCGCCAGCCAGGCCCGCCGGGTCCGCCGGCCCCCGGCCATGGCCCTCGCCCTAGCTGCCGGCCGGCTGCCGGGTCCGCCCGCCCGCCGGGCCCTCGGGGCCCCGGCGGCGCTGGTTTCGCCTGGGGCCACCCCGGTTCACGACCGGATGGTCAGACGCCGCTAGTTCGGCGTCGGGCGCAGCTCGGTGCCGGCGACGAGATCGATGCCGCTGAGGAGCGGGGTGATCTCGTTGAGCTGCGTGCCGACCCACTGCGAGACGCTGATCGGCGACGAGCACACGGCGACGTACGGCGCCGGAGCGTTCGCGCAGTCCAGCGGCGCGTTGCCGAACGACGGCTGGGTGCCGTCGGTGGCGGCGAAGCCGGCGGCGATCGCCTCGCCGGTGACGTCACCGTCGATCGCCGAGGCGATCTCGTAGATCGCCATCATCACGCTGAAGCCCTGGCCGGCGAAGCCGGTGAACAGCAGGTCCTCGGCCAGGCCGTACGCCGGAGCCTTCTCTCGGTAGGTGGTGACGTTGTCGAGGTGCTGGGTGCCGGCCTCCAACGCCTCCGGCGGCGACAGCAGGCTGTTCTGGGTACCGGTCAGGTAGATGCCGACGGCGGAGTCGCCGGCGGCGGCCTGCGCCTCGAAGTCGGTGCAGGCGCCCGAGAGCACCAGCGGGATGTCCTGGGGCGTCCAGCCGAGGCGAGCGAGCGCATCGACGAAGGTCCAGCAGTCCGAGCCCTGCGCCGAGAAGATGATCACGTCAGGATCGAAGTCCAGGACCTCGGTGGCCTGCGGGGTCACGTCCGGCGACGCCGGCAGGATCGGCACGCCGATGTGCTCGAGGTCGGGCATCGAACCTGCGAGCGCCGACGCACCCGGCTCGGTGCCGGCGAGGACGTCGAGCGGCTTCTGCTCGAGATCGGCGTAGCAGACCACACCCGGAGGCGTGTCGGCCCACGGAACGGCCACCCGCGTCACCGGCTCACCGGTGATCTCCGGGATGTTCTGGGTCGCGAACTGCACCAGACCGGTGTGCACACCGAGGCAGCCACCACCGGCACCGATCGAGAACACACCGGGGCTCGTGAAGTCGGCGATCGTGATCGGCGAGCCCACGATCACCGGGATGTTCGAACCCTGGTAGATCGGGAAGTGGTTGCCGAAGAAGTTCAACGTCGAGATCGCCAGGTCGACACCACCGGCCGACAGCTCGTTCGCGCAGCGCTGCGAGTCATCAGGGGTGATCGCCATCGTGCAGATCTCGAGCTCGATGGGACGCCCACCGAGACCGCCGAGCTCGGCGTTGATGTAGTCGGCCGCGGCCTGCACGGCCTGCGAGTACTCCGGGAACGACCCCGCCGGATCACCCTCCGGGTTCTGCACACCGATCCGGATCGGCTCACCGTCGGCGACCATGGCCTCACCGCCATCGTCACCACCAGCATCATCGCCACCGGCGTCATCGGCGGGCGCTTCGGTGGTCTCCGCACCGTCGTCACCACCGTCGTCGTCGGCCGGCGCCTCGGTGGTCTCACCGCCCGACTCGGTGTCGCCACCGTCGTCGTCATCGCTGTCACCGCAGGCCGCGGCGAGGAGCGCGAACGAGAACAACAGCGCCAGCAGGCGCATCAACGCAGTGCGAGATCGCACCAGTCCCTCCTTGGTTGGGTTCCCTCTCGGCCGCTCGAGCGCGCGCCACGACGGGTGCGCGCACGAGTCGGTGAGAGGAGTCAACCGGTGGCGTCGTCCACGACGCAAACCGAGGCGGCGTGCGCGCGAAAGGTGGCTGACAGCTGCGGCCCGTCCGGCCGCGTCAGGTCCAGAGCAGACCGAGGATGAGCGTGTTGAACACGAACACGAGGGCGACGACCAGCGTGATCTTGTTCAGGTTCGACTCGACGACCGTCGAGCCGGCTCCGGCCTGGGTGGCTGCGCCGCCGAAGATGTCGGACACGCCGCCGCCCTTGCCCGAGTGCAGCAGCACGAGGACGATCAAGGCGATGCAGACGACGACCTGCAGGATGGAGAGCGCGAGAACCACGGGTGATGAGCTTATCGGCCGGGGCGCCAATGGGACCGGCGGTACATCCACGTCGGCGACCGGCCGTCGGCGGGGCGGGCCATCTGGTCGACGCCCAGGCGTTCGCCGTGCTCGCCGAGCACGCGGCGGAGCTCGTCGAACTCGATGGCCGACTCCATCCGGTCCACCAGCGCGTAGCGGCGGCGGCCGATCTCCGCGACCAGCCCACCCCCCGCCTGCTCCGAGCGGTTGCGGGCCAGCCCGCTGCGATGCCGGGTCAGGCGACGCACGTCGCTCCACGCCAGGTGCTGGTGCCGGAGCGGCGCACGGCGCGTCACCCCGGCCGAGGTGAACTCCGAGGCGACGGGGAGATCGAAGCACACGACCCCCAGCGAGATCGCCGTGAGCACGGCGGCGACGGCGATGATCCACCAGAGCGCGCCGCCCAGGACGAGCAGCACCGTGAAGATGCAGAGCAGGATCGCACCGGCGACCGTGAGGACGATGCCGGTCCAGCTCGAGTGCAGCACGAGCGACGGACCCTCGGGGCTCGCCGCCTCGGCGGCCACCTCAGGCGTCCGCGCTGCTCGCTGAGCTCGGAGACGCGATGGTCAGCACCTCACCCGGTTCGACCGGGTGGTGGCACGCCGACCACTGGCCCGGCGCTCGCTCGACCATCTCCGGGGTCTCCTGCTCGCAGATCTCCGTGGCCCGCCAGCACCTCGTGCGGAAGCGACAGCCGGACGGGGGGTTGATCGGCGAGGGCACGTCGCCTTCGAGCACGATTCGGGAACGGGCCCGCTCGCGCGACGGCGAGGGCACCGGCACCGCCGACAGCAGCGCGGCGGTGTACGGGTGCGTCGGGTGCTCGTAGAGCTGCTGACGCTCCGCCAGCTCGACGATGCGCCCGAGGTACATCACCGCCACCCGGTCGCTCACGTGGCGCACGACCGAGAGGTCATGGGCGATGAACAGGTAGGCGATGTTGCGCTCGTTCTGCAGGTTCTCGAGCAGGTTGATCACGCCGGCCTGGACGCTCACGTCGAGGGCGGACACCGGCTCGTCGAGCACGATGAAGCCGGGATCGAGGGCGAGCGCGCGGGCGATGCCGATCCGCTGCCGCTGACCGCCGGAGAACTCGTGCGGGTAGCGGTTGCCGTGCTCGGGCCGCAGGCCGACGTCGGCCAGCAGCTGACCGACCCGGTCGAGCCGCTCGGTGCGGGACATGCTCTCGTGGATCTGGAACGGCTCGGCGACGATGTCGTTGATCGGCATCTTCGGGTTGAGCGATGCGTACGGGTCCTGGAAGACCATCTGCATCTTGCGGCGCAGGCCTCGCAGCTCGCGCCGGCCGAGGCCGATCAGCTCCTTGCTCTGGTACCGCACCGAGCCGGCGGTGGGCTCGTGGAGCTGCAGGATCGCCCTCCCAGCCGTGCTCTTGCCCGAACCGGACTCGCCCACGAGTCCGAGCGTCTCGCCTGCGGAGATGTCGAAGCTGATCCCGGAGACGGCGTGCACCTTGGCGACCTCGCGCCGCAGCAGCCCGCCCCCGCTGATCGGGAACTCCTTGACGAGGTCCCGGACCTGGACGAGCGGCTCGGTGCCGTTCGTGTGCTCGCTCACGACGCACCCCCGGCCGCGAAGCGCTCGTCGCCCCCGCCGACCGGAGCGGGATCGCCGAGGTCGTCCCACCGGTGGCAGGCGGAGTGGTGCAGCGCCTGGTCGGTCGGGGTCAGCTCCGGCTCGGTCTGGCTGCACACGTCGACGGCGTACGGGCATCGCGGCGTGAACGGACAGCCGGGCGGCTGGTTGACCAAGCTCGGCGGCGTGCCGGGGATCGGCGTGAGCTGGTCGACCTCGCCGTCGAGCGACGGGATCGCGCCGAGCAGCCCGATGGTGTACGGCATCCGGGGCGAGTCGAAGATCTGATCGCAGTCGCCGACCTCGACGAACCGACCGCCGTACATCACGGCCACGCGGTCGGCGGCACCGGCCACCACGCCGAGGTCATGGGTGATGAGGATGATGGCGGCGCCGAGCTCCTCCTTGATCGACATGAGCGTCTCGAGGATCTGGGCCTGCACGGTGACGTCGAGGGCCGTCGTGGGCTCGTCGGCGATGATGATGTCCGGGCTGTTCATCATCGCCATGGCGATCATCACCCGCTGGCGCATGCCACCGGAGAACTCGTGCGGGTAGTTGTCGACCCGCTGCTCGGGCTGGGGGATGCCGACGGTTTGGAGCGCATCGATGGCCCGGTGCTTGGCCTCCTTCGGCGAGATCCGGTGGTGCGCCCGGACGATCTCACCGAGCTGATGCCCGATCGTGTAGACGGGGTTCAGCGAGGTCATCGGATCCTGGAAGATCATCGAGATCCGGTTGCCGCGGAACTTGCGGACGTCGCGGTCGCGCTGGCCGATCAGCTCCTGCCCGAGGTACTGGGCGCTGCCCTCGATCCGGGCCGTGGTGGGCAGCAGGCCCATGAGCGCCATCGTCGACACGGACTTCCCGGAACCCGACTCCCCCACGATGCTGAACACCTGGTTGCGGTGCACCGAGTAGGACACCCCGCGGACCGCGAGCACGTCGCCGTCCTCGCTCGGGAAGGTGACGCGGAGGTCCTCGACGGCGAGGAGCAGCTCGTCGCGCTCGTGCGATCCGTTGGTCAGACCCAGCCCGTTGGCCGTCACTGCCGGACCCGGTTCTGGCGGGGGTCGAAGGCGTCGCGGAGCCCGTCACCGATGAAGTTGATCGTGAGGGCGATGACCACGATGAAGATGCCCGGCCACCAGAACAGCCACGGTCGGGTGCTGAAGGCGGTGTCGTAGGTGGACACCTGCTTGCCCAGGGACCAGTCGGACCCGCGGATGCCGAGGCCGAGGAACGACAGGGCCGTCTCGACCAGGATCGCCGCCGAGATCAGCAGGGTCGCCGTCACGACGACCGACCCGATGACGTTGGGCAGGATGTGCTTGAACATGATCCGTCGTCCGCTGGCGCCCTGCGCTCTGGCAGCTTCGACGAATTCCTTCTCGCGGAGGGAGAGGAACTCGGCGCGGATGACGCGCGACGTCGTGAGCCAGGACGCCAGGGCGATGATGACGGCGAGGATGAAGATGTTGCTGGCGTCGTAGCGGCGACCGAGCACGGCGGCGACGAGGAGCAGCGGGATGGTGAACATGACGTCGACGAAGCGCATGAGCACGGTGTCGACCCAGCCGCGGTAGTACCCGGCGAGCGCTCCGATGACGGTGCCGATGAAGGTGGCGAGGAGGCCGGCGACGAGGGCGATGAGGAGGCTCTGCTGGGCACCCCGCAGCGTCACGGCGAAGTAGTCGCGGCCGATGTCGTCCTGGCCGAAGGGGTGGTTGCCGAGGGCGAGCCCGTCGCCGTCGAGCCACGGGATCAGGTCGAGCGTCGGCCGGCCGCGGTTCTCCAGCGTTCCCGACATGTTGAACGGGTGCTTCCAGACCGCGAGGCCGACGAAGGCGAGGGCGACCACGAGCAACAGCACCGCGAGGCTCGCCATGGCGAGGCGGTGGGCGAAGAACCGGCGGACCACCATCTGGAACTGGGTCCGGGACTCGACGGTGAACTCTCGCTCGTCGCCCGCCGTCGCCAGCGGGGCGTCGTCGAGCTCCTCGTCGGCTCCAGAGGTCCCACGGATCATGTCGGTCATCGGCGGATCCTCGGGTCGAGGTAGGCGTACAAGATGTCGGCGATCGCGTTGAGGATGACGATCGACAGCGAGGTGATGACCAGGAAGCCCATGACCGGGTACGGGTCGACCTCACGGAGCCCCTCGATGAAGAGCTGGCCCATGCCGGACCAGCCGAACACCGTCTCGGTGATCACGGCCCCCTCGATGATCCCGGCGAAGCTGATCGTGACGACGGTCATCACCGGGATCAGTGCCGTGCGGAACGCGTGCCGCATGATCACCTGCGTCGGCGGCAGGCCCTTGGCCTTCGCCGTGCGCACGTAGTCGGAGTTCAGCGTCTCGAGCATCGATGCGCGGGTGAACCGCATGAACGTCGCGAACCCGATGAGCGTCAGGGCCAGCGACGGCAGGATCTGGTGGCCGGCGAGGTCGACCAGCCGCTCCCAGAAGTTGCCCTCGAAGTTCGGGGTGCGGGGGCCGATGGTGCCGATCGTGCGGCCCGGTGACCAGGCGGAGATGAACTCGTCGATCACGACGAGCACGCCAACACCGAAGGCAGCGCTGACGCCGGCCTGGACGGCGGGGCGACGGTCGATCTCGCCGCCGACCAGCGCGCCGACGCCTGCACCCGTGGCGAGCGCCAGCACGAGCAGGATGAACATGCGCGACCAGGACATGTCGTCGAGCCACGACGAGAAGAGCACCTGGCTCACGAGCAGGCCGACGACCGCCGCGGCGACACCGGCGCCCACCACGCGTCGGACCGAGAACGGCGCGTAGGTCGCGGCGGCGAGTACACCGACGCCCACCGACAGCACGATCAGCACCGGCACCGAGATGCCGGGGTTGATCATCCAGTCGGTGGCTTCGATGATCGCGAGGCCGATGGCCGACACGGCCGCGAGGCCACCGCCGGCGATGAGACGGCGCTGACGGGAGCCGCCGGCGAGACCGGCCCCGAACACTCCGGCGATCACGGTGAGGATCACCAGGCCCCGCGTCGAGATGCCGGGGTTCTCCAGGTAGTTGTTGAACTCGATCGCGCCGTACTCCTTGAGCATGACGGCGAGCCAGAAGACCGGGAGCGAGAAGAAGAGGAACGCAGCGAAGGTCGACGTGTAGTCGATGGCGCTGTACTGCCGGACGGCGGTGATGATGCCGACGCCGATGCCGAGCAGGATCGAGATGATCGTGGCGAGGATCACGAGCCGGAAGGTCGTGCCGGCGGCCTGCCACAGGAGGGTCGAGACCTCCTGGCCGTCACGATTCAGTCCGAAGTCTCCGCTGAAGAGCCCCGTGAACCAGTCCACGTAGCGCTCGGCGTAGGGCTTGTCGAGCTCGAGGAGCCGACTGATCGTCGCCATGGTCGTCTCGCGGTTCGGGTCGGTCGACTGCCGGAACTCGGCGAGGGGGTCACCCGAGATGGTGACCAGCCAGAACATGACGAAGCTCGATGCCAACAGGATCGGGATCGAGATGAGGAGCCTGCGGAGGATGAAGAAGAACATGTGTCGGTCCCTGGTGCCGTGGGGCACGGGCCGGCGAACCGACCCGTGCCCCACCGTGGCACATCAGAGCGGGCTAGGTCAGCCGACCTGCCAGGCGCTGGCGTTGAACGTCAGACCGTTCTGCGACGGGTTGTAGATGACGTTCGCGGCGTTGTCGCTGTAGGCGACCACGCCCGGGAAGCTGAACACCGGGATGGTGACCAGGTCCTCCCAGAGGATGACGTCGACCTCGTTCGACAGCGCGACCTGGGTCTCGGCGTCGAGCTCCTGGTTGATCGCGTCGAGCAGGGCGTCGACCTCCGGGTTGCCGTAGCCGCCGAAGTTGATGCCACCGGCGGTGCGGTAGATCTCCGACGAGCCGGTCTTCAGGGGCGAACCGGCCCAGGCGAACATGGCGATGTCCCAGTCACCAGCCGACAGCTCGACGTCGAAGAACGTGTCCGAGCCGGCGTCGATGATGTTGAAGCCCTCGACCTGGTTGCAGGACTCCTGCACCAGGGCGACCTGGTTGGTCCGGCGGATGTTGCCGCCGTTGTCGAACCAGCCGATGCGGACGTCGACGGGCTGGGCGATGCCCGACTCGTCGAGCAGCTCCTGGGCACGAGCGATGTCGGGCTCCAGGAACCGGCCGTCGCTGTTGTCGACGTAGCCGGCCTCGAAGGGCTGGTTGTACCGGTTGTTCAGGACCTCGGCCGTCGGGTCGAGCGGCTGGATGAGGTTGGCCACCATCTGCTGACGGGGCAGGCAGGAGGCGAAGGCCTCGCGCACGAGGATGTCACCGAACACGGTGTTGAAGTTGAAGTCGAAGTGCTCCCAGACGAACTGCGAGCCGGTCTCGACCACGACACCGTCGGTGCCCTCGAGCTGAGCCAGGAGGTCCGGCGTGGGCTGCGGGTCCATGGCGTTGATCTCGCCGTTGGCCAGGGCCTGGGCCTGGGCCTCCTCGGCGATGTAGCGCACGGTCACCGGGCCGTTGGCCGGGGTGCCCCAGTAGTTCTCGTTGGGCACGAGGGTCAGCGACGCACCGGCCTCCCACGAACCGAGCTTGAACTTGCCGCCCGACGGGATCAGGGACTCGTCGAGGAGCTCGCCCGGGTTCATGGCCCACGCGTTGTTGAAGAACTCGGCCATCGCATCGATGCTGGCGCGGTCACCGGAGTCGAAGGCGGCGATCAGGTCGTCGACGCCCGCCTCACGAGCGACCACGTGGGCCGGCATGAGCTGCGAGAAGGTCGCACGCCAGTCAGCGAAGATGTCGCTGTAGGTCGTGGTGATCGTCTTGCCGTCCTCGGAGCACTCGAGCGACTCGATGACGTCGTAGCCGGTCGAGCCGGTCACGGCGAACAGCGGGACCTCGGCCTCGGTCTCCTCGTCGACGACGGGCTCGCCGTTCTCGTCGAGGGTCAGCCAGGTGCCACCGAAGGCCTGCCACGCGAGGTACCAGTCGTTGCAGTCGATGGGCTCACCATCGGACCACGCGGCGTCGGCGTTGATGACGTACTCGATCACCTGCGGGTCGGTGCTGAGCGCCGTCACCGAGTCCATCAGCTCCTCGTTCATGACGAGATCGCCGGTCGGGCCGGCGAAGTCGAACGGACTCGGAACGACCTCGTTGATGATGATGGTGTTCTTCACCGAGTTCGAGGCGGCCAGGCCGTTGTTGTAGTTCGAGAACTCCTGGGCGTTGCCGTAGGCGACGTCCTGGGAGGCGGCCGGCGCCTCGGTGTCCTCGGTCTCCTCGTCCTCGGCCGGAGCCTCGGTCTCTTCGGTCTCGACGTCGCCACCATCTTCCTCGGCGGCGGCTTCGGTCGTCTCGGTCGTCTCGCCGTCGTCCCCGCCGTCATCGTCGCTGTCGCCACACGCGGCGGCGACGAGCCCGAAGGCGAGGAGTAGGGCGAGGAGCCTGAGCAGGCTCCGGTTCTTCATCACGTCAGGGATCCTCCTGGTCGCTTGCACGGCAACCGACCCGAAGCGTCGTCAGGGGTTGACGACGATCCCTCCCTACCCGCGCTGACCACTCGGCCCGCGGGCAACCAGCGCTCAGCGATCGGCCGAGGGGGCGGTTACCGCCGAGTAACGCTACCGGTGGTCAACGGCACTGTCTACGACCCCCCATGACAGGTCGATGACTGGAACATGGCGCGTTCCTGTCGTCACGTTGGGTGAGCGTTGGTCAGGCCGCCGCGTTGATGATCGCGGCGAAGTCACCGGCTTCGAGGCTGGCACCGCCGACGAGCGCGCCGTCGACGTCGGGCAGCGACAGGAGCTCCTTGGCGTTGCCCGGCTTCACCGAGCCGCCGTACTGGATGCGGATCTCCGCGGCGGCGTCGGCGTCGCGCTGGCCGAGGATGCGACGGATCGCCGCGCACATCGCCTGCGCGTCCTCGGGCAGGGCGGTCTTACCGGTGCCGATGGCCCAGACCGGTTCGTAGGCGACCACGACCTTGGTGAGGTCGCCGGCGGAGACGCCGTCGAGCCCGCCCTGGAGCTGCTCGGCCACGATGGTCTCGGCCTCACCCGCCTCGCGCTGGTCGAGCGTCTCGCCGACGCACAGGATGGGCGTCATGCCGTGGCGGAGGATCGCCCGCAGCTTGGCGTTGACGAGTTGGTCGGTCTCGCCGAACACCTGCCGGCGCTCGCTGTGGCCGACGATGACGAGCTTGACGTCGAGCTTGGCGAGCATCGGCGGCGCGACCTCGCCGGTGAAGGCGCCGCTGTCGTCGCTGTGACAGTGCTGCGCGCCCAGGAGGAACTCCATCCGGTCGGCGTCGATCACGGTCTGGGTCGAGCGCAGCGACGTGAAGGGAGGGTGGATCGAGACGTCGACCGACTCGTAGGTGTCCTTCTCGATCTCGTAGGTCAACCGCTGGAGGAGCATCGTCGCCTCCAGGTGGTTGAGGTGCATCTTCCAGTTGCCGCTCACCAGCGGCTTTCGTCCACTCACGTCACGCTCCCGTCGCGTTGGGGGCCGACCGCAGCGCGGCGAGGCCCGGCAGGTCTCCCTGCTCGATCAGCTCGAGCGATGCTCCCCCACCGGTCGAGACGTGGTCCATCTCGTCGTCGAGGCCCATCTGCGCCACGGCCGCGGCCGAGTCGCCCCCGCCGATCACGCTGAAGGCCCGCGAGTCGGCGAGCGCGCGGGCGACCGCCTCGGTGCCCGCGGCGAAGCGCGGATCCTCGAAGAGCCCCATCGGGCCGTTCCAGAGCACGGTCTTGGCGTCGAGGACGATGTCGCCGAACTCGGCGGCCGAACCGGGGCCGATGTCGAGCCCGCGCCAGCCCTCGGGGACCGACCGTCCCACGTTGCGGACCTCGCCGTCGCGCTCGGCGACGATGTCGCTCGGCAGGTGGATCATCTCGCCGTGCTCGTCGAGCAGTCGGCGACAGGTGTCGACCTGGTCCGTCTCGAGCAGCGAGTCGCCGACCTCGTGGCCCATCGCCTTGAGGAAGGTGAAGCACATCCCGCCGCCCACGACGAGCGAGTCGACGACGTCGACGAGCGCGTCGATGACGCCGAGCTTGTCGCTGACCTTGGCGCCGCCGAGGATCCCGACGAAGGGCCGCTTCGGCGTGGTGCGGATGCCGAGGAGCACCTCGACCTCGCGGATCAACAGACGACCCGCCGCGCTGGGCAAGGTGGCCGCCGGTCCGACGACCGAGGCGTGCGAGCGATGCGCCGCCCCGAAGGCGTCGAGCACGAACGCGTCGACGCCCTCGGTCAACGTCGCGACGAAGGCGGGGTCGTTCTTCGTCTCACCCGGGTCGAACCGGACGTTCTCGAGGAGCTCGACGCCGGGCAGGAGCTCATCGAGACGCGCCCGGACCGGATCCATCGCGAACGCCGGGTCGGGCGCGCCCTTCGGACGGCCGAGGTGAGAGCACGCGACGACGGACGCGCCCTGCTCCTGGAGCCAGGCCAGGGTCGGGATCGCCGCACGGATGCGGAGGTCGTCCACGATCTCGCCATCGCTCAGTGGGACGTTGAAGTCGCAGCGGACCAGAACCCGCTTGCCGGTCAGATCGCCGAGGTCCTCCAGGGTGGGGACGCCGAAGCTGTCGGCCATCAGGCCGACGCGGCGCCGACGATCTCGGTGAGATCGACGAGGCGGTGCGAGTAGCCCATCTCGTTGTCGTACCAGGACGACACCTTGACGAGGTTGCCCTGGCTCATCGTGAGCGGCGCGTCGAAGATGCTCGACGCCGGGTTGCCGACGATGTCGGAGGAGACGATCGGCGCCTCGTTGTACTCGAGCACGCCGGCGAGGGGACCCGAGTCGGCCGCCGCCTTGAACGCGGCGTTGATCTCGTCGACCGACGCCTCGTTGGCGAGGATCGCCGTGAAGTCGGTCAACGACCCGTCGGGCACCGGCACCCGCAGCGCCGTGCCGTCGAGCTTGCCCTGCATGGCCTGCATCACGAGGCCGGTCGCTCGAGCAGCGCCCGTGGAGGTCGGGACGATGTTGGCCGCGGCGGCGCGGGCGCGTCGGAGGTCCTTGTGGGGGCCGTCGACGATCGACTGGTCGCCGGTGTAAGCGTGCACCGTGGTCATCAGGCCCTGCTGCACCCCGAAGGCGTCGTCGAGCACCTTGACGAGTGGCACGAAGCAGTTCGTCGTGCAGCTGGCGTTGGAGATCACCTGGTGGGAGCTCGGGTCGAACTCGTCATGGTTGACGCCGACGACGAACGTGGCGTCCGCGCCGCTGCTCGGGGCCGAGACGATCACGCGAGGCGCACCGGCGTCGAGGTGCATCGCCGCCTGCTCGCGTGCCGTGAAGATGCCGGTGGACTCGATGACGACGTCGACGCCGAGGTCGCCCCAGGGCAGCTCCTTCGGGTCGCGGATGGCGAGCACCTGGAACTTGTCGCCGTCGACGACCAGGGAGTCCCCGTCGACGGACACGTCGGCGTCGAGGATCCCGTGGACGGTGTCGTACTTGAGCAGGTGCGCCATCGTCTCGAGCGAGCCGAGGTCGTTGAAGGCCACGAGGTCGAGGTCGGCGCCCTGAGCGCGAGCGGCGCGGAAGAAGTTGCGGCCGATGCGACCGAAGCCGTTGATGCCGACGCGAATGGTCAAGTGATCATCCTTCTCATCGTTGAACGTCCGAAGCGTGCCACGAAGTGCCGCGCGTCGAAAGGGTCCTTTGGTGCCGCCGGCGGGTCAGCGTTCGAGGTCGCGGTGGCGCACCACCGGCCGACGTGACGCCAGCGGCTCCAGCTCCGCCAGCGCGCAGGCGATCGCGACGGATCGGTGGCGACCACCGGTGCACCCGACGGCCACCGTGAGGTAGTTCTTCCCCTCGTCCTCGTACCCCGGCACGGTCGTGTCGAGCAGCGCGGTGAGCCGGTCGAGGAACTCCTTGGTGGCGGGCTGCTGGAGCACGTAGTCGCGCACGGGTGCGTCGAGCCCGCTGAGGGGTCGCAGCTCCGGCTCCCAGTGCGGGTTGGGCAGGAACCGCAGGTCGAGCACGAGATCGACGTCGCGCGGGAGCCCGTACTTGAACCCGAAGCTCATCACCGTGACGTGCATGCGGGCGCCGGCGTCGGCGGGGAAGAGCTCGTCGAGGCGTTGGCGGAGCTCGTGGACGTTGAGATCGGTGGTGTCGATCACGACGTCGGCGATCGCCCGAGCCGAGGCGAGGTGCTCGCGCTCACGCTTGATCGCCGTCGAGAGCAGCGAGGTGCCGTCGTCGAGCGGGTGCCGCCGCCTCGTCGTCTCGAAGCGCTTGACGAGCTCGTCGTTGGTCGCGTCGAGGAAGATCAGCTGCACGTCGTCGGCCGTCCCGCGCAGCTGGTCGACCGCGTCGCTCACGGCTCCCGTGTAGCCACCTCCACCGATGCCGATGACGACCCGCTCCGTCGCCGGACCCGGCTCGAGGAGCTCGACGACCGGGCCGACGAGGCGGGCCGGGAGGTTGTCGATCTTGAACCACCCGAGATCCTCGAGCGCGTTGGTGGCGGTGGACCGGCCGGCGCCGCTGATGCCGGCGACGAGGACGTACTGGCGCACGAGGCCCAGGGTACGAGAGGGGGTGCGCATCGCCAGTGCACGGACGGCTCCCGAACCGATCCCTAGCATCCGGGCCGGACCCGCACGGCTGCGGGTCCGGGGAGGACGGCCATGGACGCGGACGACGTCGGAGAGCACGCCGGGCTGAGCGACATCTCCCGGGACAGCGGCGACGTCGCTCGCTACTACGACGACTGGGCCGACTCCTACGACCGGACCCTCGCCGAGTGGCGCTACGAGCTCCCGGACCGGGTCGCCGTGCAGCTCGCCTCATGGCTCGATCCCCGCAGCGCGGTCCTGGACGCCGGATGCGGCACCGGCCTCACCGGTCGGGCGCTCCGGGCGGCCGGCTTCGGCACCATCGACGGCATCGATGTGTCGCCGCGCTCGATCGAAGCGTCGGCTGCGCACGGCGCCTACCGGCAGCTCACCGAGGTCGACATGCAGCGCACACCGTTCCCCCTCGACGCCGACCGGTACGACGGGCTCGTCTGCGTGGGGGTGCTGACCTACCTCCCGGACACGATGGCGACGCTCACCGAGTTCGCCCGGCTGGTCCGGCCCGGTGGCACGGTGATCGTGACCCAGCGCACGGACCTGTTCGACGAGCGACGCTTCCCCGAGCACCTCGCGGCGCTCGCGGCCGACGGGGCGCTCGGGGAGGTCACGATCGGCGAGCCCGAGCCCTACCTCCCGGGCAACGCCGAGTTCGGCGAGGAGCTCTTGGTCCGCCGCATCGCCTACCGGGTCTGAGCCTGCCGGTCACGCACCGCCGGTGAAGAAGTAGGGATCGAGCACCCGCACCTCGCGGATCGCATCGACCGGCAGCTCGTTGGCCCTGGCCGCCTGACGGATCGCCTCCGGCGAGGGACCGTCGTACACGCAGACGGTTCGGGTGCGGTCGGTGTCGACGTACGAGCGCACCCAGGTCACCCCGAACTCGAGGTTGCGGTCGACGATCGCCGCCATGGCGGTCGCCCCCTCCGCGGTGACGGGGATCTCCAGTGGACTGGGGAGGTTCCGTTCGATGACGTAGCGGGGCATGTTCGCTCCTGGTGCTCACCCGGCGGACCGGGGCCGGCGGATCCGGCAAGGTCAACGTACGAACCACCCCGCTGCCGATCATCGGGACGCACCCGCAGATCTCGGAGGCGTCACCCCGACGTCTCGGCGCCCCCTCACCATCGGGCTCGGGCGATCGCCTGGCTCCTCGTCGTGACCCCCAGCTGCGCGAAGACCGCCGACACGTGGTGCTCCGCCGTCTTCTTGGTGACGACGAGCCGATCGGCGATCTCGGCGTTGCTCAAGCCCTCGACCATCAGCGCGAACACCTCGGCCTGGCGGGTGGTGAGACCGAACTCGTTGCCTCTCGTCGCCGCGTTCGGCCCGCGAGGGACCGATCGCCGTCCGGCCGCCCGCAGCTCGGCGCGGACTCGCGCCGCGGCAGGCGCCGCCCCGAGATCGTCGAGGAGCAGCACCGCCCGTCCGCCAGCGTCGCCGTCGCCGTCGGCGAGGGCGAGCGCGTGCTCGAACGGCGCGCCGATCTGCTCCCACTCCTCGGCGGCCTCCCGCCAACGACCGTCCATGTGGTGGGCGTAGGGCGAGGCCGCTCCGGCCGGCGGCCCGTCGATCGCGCCGGCCTTCCACATCCAGAACCCGAGCTCACCGCGTGCCCAGCTGCTGTCCAGCTGCAGGGCCAGCTCGTAGGTGTCGCCGATCACGTCGGGGATCTCGCCTGCGCGGCCCTCCGCCCACAGGTACTCGGCCGTGCCGGCCTGGAGCGGCCAGACGTGCTGGAGGAACTCGGCATGGACGAGCTCCAGCCCGTGATCGAGAGCGTCGAGACCACCCGGATCACCTCGCCGAACCCGCAGGCGGCCGAGTGCCGTCAGGTGCTTGACCCCTGCGACACCGGTCCTCGCCGGGCGACGGAGGAGCAGTTCCTCGGCAGCAGCGAAGTCGCCCAGCTCGACGTACACCTTGGCGAGCCAGCCGGCCTCGTAGTCGGCGTTGGCGGTCATCTCCCGCTCATCGAACATCGCGATGCTCCGCTCCAGCGCGGGGACCGCCAGCCGGTAGCGACGGAACTCACCGCACCCCGATCCGAACCAATGGTCCATCCGGAAGAGCCGGTCGTCGTCGGCTCCGGTGACCGTGACGGCGCGCAGTTCGATGAGCTGTGCGATCGCCGAGTCGAAGTCTCCGAAGCAGAACGTCTCGAAGACGGCGAGCTGGTCGATGTCGAGCGCTCTCGCCCCGCCGAGCTCCGCGTCGAGCGCTCGAGCGACCTCGAGATGTCGGCGCGTGAGCGCCCGATCGCGGTACACCACACCGAGCCGGCTCATGGCCATGTGCAGGTCGAGCAGTCGAGGACCGGGACCGTCGGGCTCGAGCACCTCGATGGCTTCGCGGCCCAACCGAGTCGGGCGTTCGTACTCGCCCCCGTTGGAGGCGCCCATGGTCGCCACGACGAGGGCTCTGACGAGCAGCTCACGGTCGTCGCCCGACCGGAGCCGACCCAGGGCGACCTCGATCGCCCGCTCACCGTCCTCCCGTCGCCCCAACTCGAAGGACTGCTCGGCCAGCTCCACGCGGAGGCGGGTCGCCAGGTCGGCGTCGAGGCGGTCCGCGGCCTCGACGGCCGGACCGAACAGGGCGAGCGCCTCGCGGCGGGCACCCAGGCCAACGGCTTCCCGGGCCCCGGCTGGGACGTGCTCGACGATCATCGCCGGGTCTCCGGTACCGACGGCGTGGTGCGCGAGCTCGGCCAGATCCGGCACCGGTGCACGGGAGCGCTCGGCGAGCAGCGCCGCGTGGAGCGAGCTGCGGCGCCCCGGCAGGAGTGACTGCTCGACGGCGGCGCGGGCCAGGTCGTGGCGGAACCGCAGCTCGACGCCGTCGGCCTCGAGGATCCCGGCCTCGACCGCGCCGTCGATGCCGTCGCCGTCCACACCGGGCAGCTGCCGCAGGGTGGTGAAGTCGATGGAGCGCGGCGCGATGCTGGCGACCTCGACAGCTGTCCGCGCCTGCGGCGGGAGCGGTTGCACCCGGGCGAGCACCGCCTCGGCGACCGACGCCGGCACCGACTCGCCCGAAGCGATCACCTCGGTCACGAAGAACGGGTTGCCGCCCGTCATGCGATGCAACTCGTCGGCGTCCACCTCGTCGTCGTCGACCAGCTCGCGCACCGCATCGGCGCTGAGCGGATCGAGGGTCAGCCTGGTGACGTCGGGCAACCCCGCAGCGGCGCCGAGGGCCGTTCGCAGCCGCTCGTCGGCAGCGACCTCGTCGTCGCGGTAGGTGCAGACCACCACCGCCCGGGAGCGGCCGATCCGCCGAGCGAGGTACCGAATGAGATCGAGGGTGAGGTCGTCGGCCCAATGGACGTCCTCGATCACGGTCAGGATCGGGCCGGGCGGCGCCTTCAGCCGGACGAGGAACCGCTCGTACACGTCGAGGGGGTCGCCGCCGAGCTCGGCGGCGGTGCCGATGTCGGCGGCGGGTTCGAGGGCGATCTCGCGAAGTGGTCCGAGGGGCCGGGCGGCGGTCAGCGGGTCGCATCCGCCGCGCAACACGGTGACATCGCCGGCCCGGTGGACCGCCGCGGTGATGACGGACGACTTCCCCGTGCCGGCCGCACCGGCGAGCAGGACGAGCGACCCCTGCCCCGTACCGGCGCGCGCGATCCGTTCGTCGAGGACCTGGAGCGGCCCATCCCGCTCCAACAGGCGTGGTGGTGCCGGAACGTCGGCGGGCGCCGGCGAGTGCTCGGTGCGCAGCGGCGGGAAGGCTCGGCGGTCACGCTCGCCCAGTTGGACGATCGGCTGGGGTTCCCCGACACCGGCGAGGTGATGGACGCCGAGGCCGACGGCCGCCACTCCCGCCGCCCCGACCAGTGCAGCGACCGACTCCGACGCCAGCACCTGGCCGCCGTGACCGGCCCCCATGATCCGGGCGGTCAGGTTGATCGTCGGGCCGAAGTAGTCGCCGCCACGCTCCTGCGCCTCGCCGACGTGGAGACCCATCCGCACGCGGATCGTGGTGTCGGCCGGCCACGCGTTCGAGCCGAGCCGCCCCTGGGCGTCCATCGCCGCCGCCACCGCATCGGTGGCCCTGGCGAAGGCGACCCCGAAGCCGTCACCCATCGTGGCGAACACGACACCGTCGTGGTCGGCGACCGCCGCTCGCATCAGCGCATCGTGACGCTCCAGCGCGTCGCTCATCGCGTCAGGCGACCGGTCCCAGGGGATCGTGGAGCCCTCGATGTCGGTGAACAGGAAGGTGACGACCCCGCTCGGCATCGGCGGATCGATCGCTGCGGGCAACTGTGGCGGGGCGGTCGCGGCGATGCCGATCGGCGCGCCGACCAGGAGCTCGGTCTCGAGCGCCTGGAGCTCAGGGGATGGGTCGAGACCGAGCTCGTCGCCGAGGCGGCGTCGGAGATCGGCGTAGGCACGGAGGGCGTCGGCCGTGCGGCCACTCCCCCGGAGCGCCCGCATCAGGTCGGCGACGAGGCCCTCCTCCAGCGGGTGCTCGCGGATGAGCCGCTCGAGGTCGGCGACGACCCCGGCGTGATCCCCAGCGGCGAGGCGGGCTCCGATGAGCGTGCGGTCGGCGAGCAGGCGGTGCTCCTCCAGATCGAGCACCGCTGCGGTGACCCACGGCTGTTCGTCGATGTCGCCCAACGGCGCTCCTCGCCACAACGCCAGAGCGTCGTCGACGAGCGTCGCCGCCTTGTCGGGATCGTCTCGTGCGGCGCGGGCCTCCACGACCAACCGCTCGAAGCGACCGAGGTCCACGGCGTCGGGTTCGACATCGAGCCGGTACCCCACGGCGTCGGTTGCGAGGTACCGCCCAGGACCGTCTCGACCTGGTTCGAGGAGATCCCGCAGCTTGGTGACCTGGAAGGCGACGGCTCGCACGCCCCCACCCGGGAGGTCGTCGCCCCAGACGTCGGCGAGGAGCCGGTCGGCGGAGATCGGCCGGCCCGGCTCCTGTGCCAGTCGGGCCAGGACGGCCCGCTGCCTCGGCGCGGTGACCGCCCGCTCCTCACCGTCGACGACGACGGTCGTGGCGCCGAAGAGTCGGATTCGCAGGCCCACGGCACCCCTTCCGTCGGACGTGAGCGTATTGCCCGCTCCGAGGACGAACCGGAGCGGATCCGACGCTGGGTGCGGCGGCCTCACCGCACCCGGCCGACGAGCATCGCCGGCATCGACCGAACGGCCACATCATCGACGGCCACCCCACAGCCGTTGGCCGCGGCGAACGCCGCGTCCGTGCCGCAGAGGTCGATCGCCGGGGGAACGACCGGAGCCGGCCCCTCGAGGTCGGATCGCGCGACGACCGCCGCGGACGGGAGCGAGGCCTCGTGGGCGGCGACGCCGGAGACGACCTCGCAGCCGTTGGCCGCGGCGAACGTCGGGTCGGCCTCACACAGGTTGATCGCCGAGGCCGAGCCGGTGAGGCCGGCGAACGAGGCGATGCCGACGGCGACGACGGCGATGGCGCTGCGAGCCGTGGTGGTGGTGGTGCGAGTGATGATCATGGCGCTGTGCTCCTCCTCACCGCTGCCGGGTGCGGCGGTGACGAGGAGCACGATCCGCCGACCCGGTTTGCGCCCGGCTCGCGATCGATTCGCTCCCGACCCACCGTCGCCCAAAAACGGCACCGGTGACGGAGCCACCCGGCCGTAGCCTCGGCCGCCATGGCCAGCGTCGAGGTCGCGCATCTGGGGATCGGGCTGCCCGACGGGCGGCGGCTCTTCGACGACGTGTCGTTCCGCATCGGCGACGGCCAACACGCGGCGATCGTCGGTACCAACGGCTGTGGCAAGTCGACGCTGCTGCGGATCATCGCCGGCGAGCAGTCGGCGTCGGACGGCACGGTCACGATCGACGGCGAGCTCGCCGTGATGCCCCAGCTGGTCGGGATGGGGCGCGACGACCTCAGCGCCAGAGCGCTCCTGCTCGCCGCTGCTCCCGACGCCGTGCAGCGCGCGGCCGAAGGGCTCGAGCGAGCCGAGCGAGTCGCCGTCGAGGATCCCGAGCGGGGTGGGGTGGCCTACGCAAACGCCCTCGCCGCGTGGGAGGAGGCCGGCGGGTACGAGCTGGAGGTCGAGTGGGACGAGTGCGCGACCCGTGCCATCGGCCTGCCGTTCGCCGAGATCGCCGAGCGGTCCGTGACGACGTTCTCTGGTGGTGAGCAGAAACGGCTCCTGCTCGAGTACCTGCTGCGCTGCGATCGCGATGTGCTCCTGCTCGACGAGCCCGACAACTTCCTCGACGTGCCGGGCAAGGAGTGGCTCGCCCGACAGATCTCGAGCAGCCCGAAGACGATCGTCCTCGTCAGCCACGACCGCGAGCTGCTCGCCGCGGCGACCGACCGCATCGTCACGATCGAGGGCGGAACGGCCTGGGTGCACGGCGGGTCCTACTCCGGCTGGGCCCACGCCAGACAGGCGCGTCGGGAGCGCATCGATGATGAGCGGCGACGCTGGGCCGAGGAACGCAAACGGCACGTCGCCCACCTGCGGGAGATGAAGCAGCGGGCTGCGCTCAACGACAGCAACGCACGGCGGGCCAAGGCGGCCGAGACCCGGCTGCGGCACTTCGATCAGGCCGGACCACCGCCCGATCGCGTCGTCGATCAGAACATCTCGATGCGCCTGTCGAGCGGTGGGACCGGCGAGCGGGTGCTGGAAGCGTCGGCGCTGGAGCTCACCGACCTCACGTTCCCGTTCGACCTGGAGGTGTTCGCCAGGGAGCGCGTGGCCGTGATCGGCCGCAACGGCACCGGCAAGTCCCACTTCCTCCGCCTCATCGGCGGTGGCGATGTCGAGCACGAAGGCGGACTACGGCTCGGCGCCCGGGTCGTGCCCGGACACTTCTCCCAGACCCACGACCACCCCGAGCTCGTCGGGCGGACGCCGGTGGAGATCGTCGCCGAGGGCGAGGGTCGACGGAACGCGGCGATGTCGAAGCTCCGCCGCTACGAGCTGGACGGCGCAGGCGACCAGCCCTGGGAGACGTTGTCGGGCGGTCAGCAGGCCCGATTGCAGATCCTGCTGTTGGAGCTGGCCGGCTCCAGCCTGCTGCTGCTCGACGAGCCGACCGACAACCTCGACATCGAGTCAGCCGAAGCGCTGCAGGCTGGACTGGACGGGTTCGACGGCGTGGTGATCGCCGTGACCCACGACCGCTGGTTCCTCCGCTCCTTCGACCGCTACGTGGTCTTCCAGGACGACGGCGAGGTGCGAGAGGTGGACACCCCAGAGCTCATCTGGACGGCATGAGCTCGTCGGTCCGGCGGGCAACGAGCACGAGGAGTCGCGGGATCGTCGCGGCGTCGGCGTAGCCGATCGCACGCTCCAGGAACCCTGGTGGCGGCGACGGTTCGAGCATCCGTTCGAGCACCAGTCCGACGTCCGTCATCGTGTTGACGTAGCGCGACAGCGGCCGGTGGACGAACGGGATGAACACGCCCTGCTCGACCTCTTCGATCGTCTCGCCCTCGACCAGGTAGGGGCCGATGCGCCAGTACTGCTCCGGCGGGTCGAGGACGTGGTCGTCGATCCAGCCGCTCTGCGGCGTCTGGAGCAAGGGGTGGTTCAGGAAGAAGGCGAACCGGCCCCCCGGCCGGAGCACCCGTCCGACCTCGGCGATGGCGTCGTCGACGTCGTGGACGTGCTCGAACACGAGGCAGGCGATCGCCGCGTCGAACGATGCATCGGCGAGCGGGATGGCTGCGGCACCGGCCCGCAGGTACGCCGGCCCGCCGGCTCGTTCCCGGGCCACGGCGAGCTGCGCGACCGTCGGGTCGAAGCCGACGACCGACGAGCCCTGGCCGGCCAGCAGCCGGGCGATCTGCCCGTCGCCGGTGCCGACGTCGAGCACGCGGTCGTAGCCGGCCAGCAGATCGGCGGCCAGGGGGAGGATCTGCTCCTCGTACTCGGGATCGGCACCGTCGGTGAACCCCTCGACCCACCAGTCGGCGTGCTCTTCCCACAGGTCGCCTTCTGGCCGACCCTGCCGGCCGACACCGTGCGGCTCCGCTTCCCACAAGTCGCCTTCGCCCATCGGCTCGTCGCTCACGCCCGCACCGGCGAGTGGAGCTGCTCGTAGAGCGCTTCGGCGACCGCATCGGGGAGCCAGGAGAGCTCCTGGAGGTCGGCCAGGGAGGCCGCCTTGACCTTCGTGATGCCGCCCAGCTCCTTGAGCAGCCGCTTCTTCCGCGTCGGCCCGAGACCGGGGACGTCGTCGAGCACCGACTTGGTCATGCGCTTCTCGCGCAGGCGGCGGTGGTACTCGATGGCGAAGCGGTGTGACTCGTCGCGGATCCGCTGGAGGAGGTAGAGCGCCTCGCTCTGCCGCGGGATGCGGACCGACTCGGCACGGCCGGGCAGGAACACCTCCTCGAACTGCTTGGCGAGGGCGGCGACCGGGATGTCGTCGGCGAGCCCGAGCTCCTCGACCACCCGGACCGCGACGCTCAGCTGGCCCTTGCCGCCATCGACCACGAGCAGCTGCGGAGGATAGGAGAACTTCCCGCGCTCGCTCACCGGCTTGTCCCGGTCGTTCAGGTAGGCGGTGAGGCGGCGGGTGAGCACCTCCTCCATCGCAGCGAAGTCGTCGTTCTGGTCGACGCCCTTCAGCTTGAAGCGGCGGTACTCGTTCTTTGCCGGGAGCCCATCCTCGAGGACCACCATCGAGCCGACGTAGTCGGTGCCCTGGAGGTGGCTCATGTCGTAGCACTCGATGCGCAGCGGGGCGTTGGGCAGGTCGAGGTGGTCCTGCAGCTCGTTGAGGGCTCGGGCCCGGCTGTTGTGGTCGGACGCCCGCTTCATCCGGTGTCGACGGAACTCCTCGCTGGCGTTCTGCGTGACGGTCTCGTGGAGCGATCGCTTCTCGCCCCGTTGAGGGATGCGGATCTCGACCCGGCTCCCCCGCTGCTCGGTGAGCCACGACTCGTACAGCTCGGGGTCGTCGGGCAGGTCGGGGACGATGACGAGCTTCGGCAGGCCGATCGGGTTGTCGTCGTAGTAGAGGCGCTCCATCACGCGCCCGACGAGCTCGGGGCGGCTGAGGGGCTCGGCCTTGTCGACGATGAAGCCGTTGCGGCCCATCACCCGGCCCTTGCGGACGAAGAAGACCTGGACCGCGGCCTCGAGGTCGTCGTCGGCGATGCCCACGACGTCGTAGTCCTCGTTCTTGGTACCGACCACCCGCTGCTTCTCGATGGCCCGACGGATGGCGCCGAGACGATCGCGGTGGCGGGCCGCGACCTCGAACTCGAGCTCGGCGGCCGCAGCCTGCATCTCGGCCTCGAGTCGGGCCTCGACCTCCTCGGTGTCGCCGTCGAGGAACCGCAGCAGGTCGTCGACCAGCGCGTCGTAGTCCTCCGAGGAGATCTCGCCGACGCACGGGCCCGCGCACTTCTCGATGTGGAACAGCAGGCACGGCCGCCCGAGCTTGGCGTGGCGTTCGAGCTTGTTGTCCGAGCAGGTGCGGATCGGGAACGTCCGGAGCAGCAGGTCGAGCGTCTCGCGGATCGCCCAGGCGTGGCCGTACGGGCCGAAGTAGCGGACGCCCTTCCGACGCTTGCCCCGCATCACCATCGCCCGCGGCCACTCGTCGGACATCGTCACGGCGAGGAAGGGATAGGACTTGTCGTCGCGGTACTTGATGTTGAACCGGGGCTGATGCCGTTGGATCAACGAGTACTCGAGCAGCAGCGCCTCGACCTCGGTCTCGACCTGGATCCACTCGACGCTGTCGGCCGCCGCCACCATCTGCGCCGTCCGGGCGTGGAGGTTCCGCGGGTCCTGGAAGTAGTTGTTCAGCCGACTGCGCAGCGAACGGGCCTTGCCCACGTAGATGATGCGGCCGTCTCTGTCCTTGAACTGGTACGACCCCGGGGCCTCGGGGATCGTTCCTGCGGGTGGGCGTTCGACCATCGTGGTCCCAGTCTGCCCTGCGGCTGTGCGCAGCCGGCGCGTGGGCACCGCCCGTGCGGTCGGGCGGTGACACCCGTCGGACACAACGGAGCCACAAACCACCCGGCGTGAGGACACAACTTCGACGAGCACCCCTGCCAGTCGCTTCGCGGACGCCGTAGTGTCACCCAGTGTGACGATGTGGGAGCGGGCGGACCGATCGAACCGGAGCGTGATCATCGCCGTCGTCGTCGGCCTGGCCTTCCCGGTCGTGGCGATCGTCGCCTACCTCCTCGGCGCCTCCGGCTCGGATGGCGATCCGGTGGAGACCGAGGCGATCGAGGCCGAGCTGTCGGGTGATCAGGCGGTCGAGCGCACCGCGACGACGGACGTGGTCGAGGCGGCCGTGACGACCACCGCGCCCGTGACCACGACCACCGCGGCCACCACCACGACGGCGGCGCCCACCACCACGGTTGCGCCGACGACGACCGCGGCGCCGACCACCACGACCGCGCCCACCACCACCGCGCCGACCACCACCACCGCGCCGACCACCACGACCGCGCCCACCACCACCGCGCCGACGACCACGCCCACCGAGGTGGCAGCGAGCGGACCGATCGACCTCGAGGACCGCCTCGCACCCTCCAGCGACCGGACCGCCTTCCTGTCCGGCGGTGTGCTCCGGCTGACGGGCCGGGTGCCGTCCGCCGAGGTGGGCGACACGATCGCCGCGCGCGCCGGGGCCATCCTCGGGCCGGAGAACGTCATCAACGAGTACGTGATCGACCCGGAGATCGAGTTCACGAATTCCGGACCGCTCGTGGTCGAGGACCTCGTCCTGTTCGAGACGGGCAGCAGCGTCATCAACCCCGACTTCATCCCGCTCCTGGAGCTGGGCACCAACCTGCTGAGCACCTTCCCGCAGGTCACCATCACGGTGGTCGCCCACACCGATGCGGTGGGCGATGAGGACGCGAACCTCCGCCTCTCCCAGCGCCGAGCGAACGCCGTTCGCGACTACTGGGTCGACCGAGGCGTCG
>JBCDAU010000059.1:0-24713 GCA_039185015.1 Actinomycetota bacterium | reverse complement strand
TGCCGTCGAAGAAGACCAAGAAGCGCAAGCTGCGTGCTCGCCGGAACAAGGCGAACCACGGCAAGCGGCCGAACGCCGGCCGTCACTAGGCCGCCCCGCCGGTGACTCGGGCGCGCCCCGAGCTGGCCCACCTCGACCTCGCCGGAACCTCCGGCCCCTGGGTCGACCTCGGATTCTCCGTCGAGCACGACGTGCTCCGGGTCGGGTCGATCGACCTCCGCTTCGTCGACGGTGACCGTGGCCTCGTCGGCTGGGGACTCCGCAACGTCGAACTGCACGGTCACGACGATCTCGACGGCGTGCCGAGCACCCTCGTCGTCGACGCGCCACCCGCCGAGGCCGTCACGCACCCCAACGGGGCCAACGTCATCGACCACGTCGTCCTGCGCACCCCCGACATCGACCGGACCCTCGCCGTGCTGGCCGAGGCCGGCCTCGAGCTCCGGCGCCTCCGCGAGGTGCCGGACAGCACGTACCACCAGGCCTTCTACCGGCTCGGCGAGACGATCCTCGAGGTCGTCGGCGAGCCCGGCCGTCACGACGATGCACCGTCGGCGCTCTGGGGTCTCGTGTGCACCGTCGCCGACGCCGACGCCGCCTCCTCCCACGCCGCCGACCGGCTCGGCGCCTGGAAGGACGCCGTCCAGCCCGGCCGCCGCATCGCGACCGTCCGGCGCAGCGCCGGCCTCACGACGGCCGTGGCGCTGATGACGGCATGACCACCTAGGCTGCGCCGCCCATGCTCGACCACGTCTTCACCGACGCGATCGGTGCGATGCGCGAGGTCTTCGAGGCCGCGCACCTCGAACGGCAGGCCTTCGAGGAGCACTTCCACAGCGATGTGCTGCTCGGCGACCTCACCTTCGAGACGAGCTACGGCCTCCCCGGAGAGGGGCTTCCCCCGCGGGTGCGCGTCGACGTCACGCTCGTGTGGCCCACGTGGTCCCAGACCGCGTACCGGCTCTGGTACATCGGCGAGGAGTTCGACGAACCGCCTCGGATCGACGTCGAGCTCGTCTTCCGGGTCCAGCGCCTCGCCACCGCTCCCGATCCCCGCATCGTCCTCGACGTGTTGCCGCCCGAGACCCCTGAGATCGGCAGCGAGCCACTCGAGCGCGGTGGCCCGACCGTCGAGACCATCCACCTGGCCGATCTGACCGACGCCGAGTTCGCCCTCGAGGTCTCCTACGAGGGCAGCTACGAGCTGGCCGAGGAGGCGCTCGGCGACGGCACCGCGATCGACAAGCACTTCGCGGCGATGGGCGGCTGGATCGCCTCGATGCTGGTCCAGCTCGGCGATCTCCGTCTGGAGTTCCTCCCTCCGATCGAGGAGTGAGTCGTCCGTCGTCGTGGGGCCGCGTATCGTTGTCGCCGCCCTCCAGCCCTGACCGATGAGGAGTGTCGTGAGCAGCGAAGAGACCGTGGAGCAGCGGCGCGCGTGGTGGGACCTCCTCGCCATCCTGTTGCCGTTGCTCATCGTGGCGATCGTGGGACTGATCGTCCTGATCGACTCGGTCGACGACGACGATGCCGATGACGGCGCCGGTCCCGAGGTCGTCGAGACGGAGGGCGCTGCCGACGACGGCGACGCCGATCCAGCTGCGGGCGGGACCACGATCGTCGACCTCGCCGTCGGCTCACCCGACCTCAGCACGCTGACCACGCTGGTCACCGACGCCGGCCTCGCCGACACCCTCGCCGGCGACGGGCCCTTCACCGTGCTCGCCCCGACGAACGATGCGTTCGACACCCTGCTGTCGTCGCTCGACGACGACCTCACGCCGGAGCAGATCGAGCAGGTGCTGCTCTACCACGTCGTCGACGGCTCGGCGCTGGCCGCCGACGTCATCGCCGCCGGCGAGCTGACGACCCTGCAGGGCGAGACCGTCACCGTCGAGGTCGACGGCGACTCGGTCGTGCTCAACGGTGGCCAGGCCACCGTCACCACCCCCGACGTCGAGGCCGACAACGGCGTCGTGCACATCATCGACGGGGTCCTCCTCCCGCCGTCGCTCGCCGGCGGACCGGGCAGCATCGTCGACCTCGCCGTCGACACGCCCGAGCTGAGCACCCTCACCGCCCTCGTCACCGATGCCGGCCTCGCCGACACCCTCGCCGAGGACGGGCCCTTCACGGTCTTCGCGCCGACCAACGACGCGTTCGACACCGCCATCGCCGCCCTCGGCGACGACCTGACACCCGAACTGACCGAGCAGGTCCTGCTCTACCACGTCGCGGCCGGCACGGCACTGGCCGCCGACGTCATCGAGGCGGGCGAGGTCGAGACCCTCCAGGGCGAGACCATCACGGTGGAGGTCGACGGCGACTCGGTCGTGCTCAACGGTGGCCAGGCCACGGTGGCGGCCGCCGACGTCGAGGCCGACAACGGCGTCGTCCACGTGATCGATGGGGTGCTGCTGCCGCCGTCGATCACCGAGGCCGCCGCCGGTGGCGACGGCGCGACGATCGCCGACGCGGTCGCCGGCGACGAGCGCTTCTCGCTCCTGCTCGGGGCGGTCGAGGCCCGCGACCTGACCGCGACGCTCTCCGGCGAGGGGCCGTTCACGGTCTTCGCACCGACCGACGACGCGTTCGAGGCGGCGGCCGCCGCTCTCGGCAGCGACATCGAGGACCCGGACCTGCTCGACCAGATCCTGACCTTCCATGTCGTCCCCGGCGCGCTCGATGCCGAGGCGGTCATCGCCAGCGACGCCCTCGAGACCGTGCAGGGCGAGGAGCTGAGCGTCGAGGTCGCCGGCGACGCGGTCGTCGTCGGCGGCAACAGCGTGGTCACCGAGACCGACATCGAGACGAGCAACGGCATCATCCACGTGATCGATGCCGTCCTCGTACCGCCGACCATCGCAGACCAGCTCGCCGTCACCTCGGAGATCAACGAGACGCTGGCTCTCGAGCCGATCCAGTTCGCCACCGGCAGCGCCGTCATCGAGGACGCCTCGCTGGAGATCGTCGACGACGTCGCCGCGATCCTCGAGGACAACGCCGACGTCGCCCTCGAGATCGAGGGCCACACGGACGACCAGGGCGATCCCGACGCCAACCAGACGCTGTCCGAGGCCCGCGCGCAGGCGGTGCTCGACGCTCTCGTCGAGCGAGGGATCGACGAGGGCCGACTGACCGCAATCGGCTTCGGGCAGGAGCGGCCGATCGCCGACAACGACACGGGCGAGGGCCGGGCGCAGAACCGGCGCATCGAGTTCCGGCTCGGCTGATCGATGAGCGAACAGCTGATCGAGCAGGCGACGGCGTGGCGAGACGCCGATCCGGACCCCGTCACCCGAGCCGAGCTCGATCGGCTGATCGCCGCCGGCGACACCGCCGAGCTGGCGGTGCGCTTCGCCGGCCGACTCACGTTCGGCACCGCAGGCCTGCGCGGTCCGCTCGGGGCCGGACCGACGCGCATGAACCGGGTGCTGGTCCGCACCACCGCAGCCGCCGTCGCCGACGTCCTGATCGCCCGGGGCGAGGCCGACCGACCCATCGCCATCGCATACGACGCCCGCCACAACAGCGACGTCTTCGCCGTGGACACCGCCCGCGTCGCTGCGGCTCGAGGCATCGACGTGGTCCTGCTCACCGGCACGCAACCGACCCCGGTCCTCGCTCGAGCGGTGCGGCACCACGGCGGCGGCGCCGGCGTGATGGTCACGGCGAGCCACAACCCTCCGGCCGACAACGGCTACAAGGTCTACTGGGGTGACGGCGCCCAGATCGTGCCGCCGACCGACGTCGAGATCTCCGAGGCGATGGACCGCATCGGCCTCGTCGGCGACGACGACCTCGCCCCCGAGGACGATCCCCGCATCACCCGAATCGGCGATGAGGCCGTCGAGGAGTACCTGGCGACGATCAGCCGGCTCGCACCGGACGCCCCCGGTGACCTCCGGGTCGTCTACTCGGCGATGCACGGCGTCGGCAGCGAAGCGGTGCGGCGGGCGTTCGCCGTCGCCGGGCTGACCGCGCCGATCGTGGTCCCCGAGCAGGACGCGCCGGACCCTGACTTCCCGACCGTGAGCTTCCCCAACCCCGAGGAGCCCGGCGCGATGGACCTGCTCCTCGCGCTGGCCGAGGCGGAGGGTGCCGAGCTCGCGATCGCCAACGACCCCGACGCCGACCGGCTCGCCGCAGCCGTCCCGTCGAGGGAGGGCGGCTGGAGGGTCCTGACCGGCAACGAGGTCGGCTGGCTGCTCGCCGACCACGTGCTCGAGCACACCGAGGGCGACGACCGCTTCGTGGCGACGTCGATCGTCTCGTCCCGCTTGCTCGACCGCCTGGCCGAGGCCCACGGCGTGCGCTCGGCCCGCACCCTCACCGGGTTCAAGTGGATCGTGCGGCCCGCGATCGAGGACCCGGGCCTGCGGTTCGTCTTCGGCTACGAGGAGGCCCTCGGCTACCTCGTCGGAGACGCGGTGCTCGACAAGGACGGTGTCTCCGCTGCCGTGGCGATGACGGAGCTGGTCGCCGGACTCCGGGCCAACGGCCGCACCGTCGAGGATCGGTTGGACGACCTCGCCCGACGCTTCGGCGTGCACGCCACCGACGGCTGGTCCGTGCGCTTCGAGGGTCCCGACGGTTCGGTGCGGATGGCCGAGCTCATGGACCGCTACCGGTCCGCGCCGCCGACGACGCTGGCCGGCCGCCCCGTCGACGAGGTCCGAGATCTGGCCGCCGAGGAGCCGCCGACCGATGGGGTAATGTTCACCGCCGGCGACGTCCGCCTGACGATCCGCCCGTCGGGGACCGAGCCGAAGATGAAGCTCTACTGCGAGGTCGTCGAACCCATCGACGAGGATCTCGCCGCCGCCCGGGCTCGGGCCGTGACCACGCTCGCCGCGGTCCGGGCCGACGTCGGCGACTGACCTACGCCGCCGGCACCGCCACGTACCTGGCGATCATCACGAAGTGCAGCGTCGCGGCGGCGATCACGAAGACGTGGAAGACCTCGTGGTAGCTGAAGAACCGGGGCCAGAGGAAGGGACGGCGCGTCACGAGCGCCACCATCCCGATCGTGTACAGCAACCCGCCGCCCACGATGAGGGCCACCGCCTGCACCGGCAGCCGTGCGAGCAACGGACCCAGGAGCAGCAGCGCCATCCATCCCTGCAGGACCTGGAGGCTGATCGAGAGCCTGTTCCCGGTGTGCATCACGAACTTCTGGAAGCCGCCCACCGCGGTGATCGACCACACGGCGGCGAGGGTGGCCACCCGGACCCAGCCGTCGAGCACCAGGACCGCGACCGGGGTGTAGGTCCCGGCGACCAGGACGAAGATCATCGTGTGGTCGAGCCGGCGCATCCGCCCACGCCACACCGGCCGCCAGGGCACCGAGTGGTAGAGCGAGCTGACCACGAAGAGCCCGACGACGCTGATGCCGTAGACGACCAGTGGGATCTGCGTCGCCCACGGTCGGGCCTTGCTGAGCAGCCAGGCGAACAGCCCGAGGAACGTGATCGCCGCGCCGGCGTCCATGAGCCCCCGCACCGGATGGTTCATCCGGTAGAGGCGCCAGCGTTGCAGACCGTCGGACAGATCGCGCTCGGCCCTGCTGAGACCCTTGCGGACGTTGGCGACCAACTCGGCCTCGGCATGGCGTGCCTGCTCGACGCCGTGGCGCACGCCCTCGCCCACCCGATCGCGGATCTCGTCCATCGTCATCGTCTGTCGACCGTAGCGGGGGCGCGCGACAGCACGGAGTCGCCCATGTTGACCGAGCGTGACGTCTCGGTGCCCTCGACGGGCTGCGGACCCGACCGCCGCCCGGCAGGGCGGGACGAGCTCAGCCCAGTTCGGAACCGACCACGGCGACGAAGCTGACGCACTCGCCCGGCGCACCGCCGAGGTTGTGGGTCAGGCCCATCGTCTTGCCGAGCTCGGTGACCGAGCGGATCTGCCGCTCCTCGGGGGCCTGCTGGCGCAGCTGCAACCAGCACTCGAACAGCATCCGGAGGCCCGAGGCACCGATCGGGTGGCCGAAGGACTTCAGACCGCCATCGGGGTTGACCGGGAGCTCGCCGTCGAGGTCGTAGGTGCCGGCGAGGACCTCCTTCCAGCCCAGGCCGCGTTCGGCGAAACCGAGGTCCTCCATGAGGACCAGCTCGGTCGGGGTGAAGCAGTCGTGGACCTCGGCCATGGCCAGCTGCGCCCGTGGGTCGGTGATCCCGGCCTGGCGGTAGGCGTCCTCGGCGGAGGCGACGACCTCACGGAACGAGGTGTAGTCGTACGACGAGTCGATCGGACCGGCGGCCGGGCCGGCCGAGAAGGCGAGCGCCTTCACGAACAGCGGCGAGTCGGTGTACTCGTAGGCGTCCTCGGCCCGCACGATGATCGCGGCGGCCGAGCCGTCGGACACGCCGGAGCAGTCGAAGATGCCGAGCGGGCCGGCGACCAGCGGCGAGTTGCAGATGACGTCCTTGCCCACCTCCTTGCGGAACTGGGCACGAGGGTTGCGGGCGCCGTTGTAGTGGTTCTTCCAGGCGATCCGGGTGATGACGTCCTTGAGCTCGGCGTCGTCGACGCCGAACTTCTCGGCGTACGCCGGGGCGAGCAGCGAGAACATCGCCGGCGCCGTGAGCGCGGCCTCGGTGCCGTCGGTCGGGGGCTTGGAGCCGGTGAGGCCGGAGAAGCCCGAGTCCTTCAGCTTCTCGGCGCCGACGGCCATCACCATGTCGTAGGCACCGGAGGCGACGGCGTAGCAGGCGTTGCGGAAGGCCTCGGAGCCGGTGGCGCACATGTTCTCGACGCGGGTGACCGGCTTGTAGTCGATGTTCAGCGGGCGGCTCAGCGTGAGACCGGAGACCCCGGAGCCCAGCGTGCCGAACCAGTACGCATCGATCTGGTCCTGGGAGATGCCCGAGGAGGTGAAGGCCTCCTGCGTGGCGTCGACCATGAGGTCGTCGAGCGATCGGTCCCAGTGCTCACCGAAGGGCGTGCAGCCCATCCCGACGATCGCGACCTGGTCCTTGATCCCGTTGCTGGCCATCGCCAACCCCCTGTGTCATCCCCGGTGGGGACAGCGTATCGGCGCCGATCAGGAGCGGACCAGACGTCCCGGCCGCTCACCGGTGTCGGCGTCGTTCGACCGCGTCTGCGTGCCATGGCAGAAGGTCGCCACGTAGCCCTCGACCGGCTGGAGCAGGCGGGTGCCGCCGGCGGGCAGGTCGTGATGGGCGACGGGCGCCGAGACCTGCAGGCGGTCGAGGTCGATCACGTTCACGTCGGCCCGCATGCCGGGCTCGATCGTGCCCCGGTCAGCGAGCCCGTACAGGCGGGCGTTGCGACGGGTCTGCTTCTCGACGACGAACTCGATCGGGAGCTGCTCGCCCTGCCGGTCGCGAGTCCAGTACGTCAGCTGCGTGCTCGGCATCGTGCCGTCGCAGATCAGCGTGACGTGGGCGCCGGCGTCGGAGAGACCGGTGACCGTGTCGGGGTGGCTCAGCATCTCCTTCAGCACCTCCATCCGGGCGGGGATGTCGGCGGTGCTGAGCGAGGCGAAGCGGGTGCCGCCGTCGGAGATCAGGAAGTCGTACAGGTGCTCGAGCGGGTCCTTGCCCAAGCGCTGGGCCTCGGCGCCGAGCGACTGATCGCGGGTCGGCTCGAGCTCGACGGGATCGGCCAGCGGGTAGAGGAGCGCCGCTGACCGACGGAACAGGCCGTGCACGTTCTCCATCGAGCCGGGTGCTTCGGGGCGGATGGTGTCCTCGGTCATCAGCGCGTGACGGATCTCTGGCTTGGCCATCTCGGCCGCCCGCTTGGCGAGCGGCAGGTGGGCGAGGCGCTCGATGTAGGTCGGCTTGCGCATGAAGGCGTGGTACGACGACAGGCCGGTGAGGAAGCCGACGGGGCGGGACGACACCTGCGGGTGGAGCTGGGCGCCAGCGGCGTTCGCCTCCTCGCAGAGCCGGAGGATCTCGCGCCAGGTGTTCGGGTCGTAGTCGGGCGACTGCACGAGGGTGAAGGTCACCGGTCGCCCCGAGGCCATCGACACGGCACGGAGCAGCTCGTGCTCCTCCTGCTGGGTGAAGCGCTCGCCGCCGAGGGCCTTCATCTCGCCGACGGTCCCCGCCGGGATCGCCTCGATCACGCCTTTGCCGACGCGTCCCATCGCCTCACCGATGGCGACGAGCTCGTCGACGGCGGCGAAGGTCCCGGGCACCGGTGTGCCCCAGAGTGAGCGATGGCCGATGGTGCGGGAGGTGGAGAAGCCGAGCGCACCCGCCTCGACGGCCTCGCCGACGAGGTCGGCCATGCCGGCGAGCTCGTCGGCGGTGGCGTCCTCGTCGGTCATCCCGCGCTCGCCCATGACGTAGTAGCGCACCGAGCCGTGGGGCACCTGGGTGCCCACGTCGAGGGCGTAGCGCCGCGAGGCGAGGTGGTCGAGGTACTCCGGGAAGGTCTCCCACTCACCCCAGGGCATGCCCTCGTGCAGCGCGGCGCCGGGGATGTCCTCGACGCCCTCCATGAGCTCGATGAGCTCCTGCTCGTTGCCGGGCCGGACCGGGGCGAATCCCACGCCGCAGTTGCCCATCACGACCGTCGTGACGCCGTTGGAGAACGACGGATCGATCTCGTCGTCCCAGGTGACCTGACCGTCGTAGTGGGTGTGCACGTCGACCCACCCGGGGGTGACGGTCGCGCCGTCGGCGTCGATGACGTTGCGGGCGCCGCCGGTGACCTCACCGACCTCGACGATGACGCCGTCGTCGATCGCCACGTCGGCGGTGCGGGGCGCCGAACCGGTGCCGTCGACGACGGTCGCGCCCGTGATGAGGTGGTCGTACATGGTGAGCCCCCTGGATCCCCGAGGCCTCCATGGTCGCGCCCGGGCAGGGCGCGACCACAAGTTCAGGCGGTGCCGAGCTCGTTCCAGATCCCGACGCCGCACCAGTCCCGCTGCATGCCGTACGGGTAGTCGGGCAGGCCCGGCGCCGAGACCTCGGTGAGGGTCGCCATCGCCTCGGTCGACAGCTCCGGCATCGTCGCTGCGGCGAGGGACTGCTCGAGCTGGGCGACGGTGCGGGCGCCGAGGAGGACCGACACGACCGCCGGTCGTTGCAGGAGCCAGCGGAGGGCCACCTCGCCGATCCATCGGCCGGCCTCGTCGGCCACGGCCTGGGCCGCGTCGACGATCGCCCAGGTGCGGTCGTCGTTGCGCTTCCCCCACGCCTCGACACCGCGGTTCGGGTCCTCGCCCAGCCGGGTCGCTCCGCTGGGGGTCTCGTCCCGGCGGTACTTGCCGGTCAGCCATCCGCCGCCGAGCGGCGACCACGGCGTCACCGCGATGCCCTGGTCGACGAGCAGCGGCAGCAGCTCCCACTCGATCGTCCGGTCGAGGAGGTTGTACTGCGGTTGGTGCACGATCGGTCGGACGAACCCCTCGTAGCGGGCGGTGTCGAGGATCCGCTGGAACTGCCACGAGGTCGTGTTGCTCCACCCGACGTGGTGGATCTTCCCGGCCTGGACGGCGTCGGTGAGCGCCGCCAACGTGTCCTCGACCGGGGCCTGCGGATCCCAGCCGTGGACGAAGTAGAGATCGATGGTGTCGACTCCCAGACGGTCGAGCGAGGCGTCGATCGCCATCGAGATTCCACGCCGCGAGGCGCCCGACGATCCGCCGGGCGGCATGAAGCGACCCTTCGTGGCCAGGATGAGGTCGTCGGGCCGGTTGCTCGCGAGCCAGCGCCCGATGATCCGCTCCGACTCACCGGCGCCGTAGCCGTCGGCGGTGTCGACGAAGGTGCCGCCCGCCTCGACGAACGTGTCGAGCTGACGGCGCGACTCCGCCTCGTCGGTCTCGACGCCGAAGGTCATGGTGCCCAGGGCCAGCTCGCTGACGAGCGGCCCACCCCTACCGAGCTGTTCGATGCGCATGAGCGCCAGTCAATCGGCGAGCGGAGCGACCCGTGTGACGTGGCCCATCTTTCTTCCGGGTCGGGCCTCCGCCTTGCCGTAGAGGTGGATCCGGACCGCGGGGTCGGCGGCCCAGTCGGCGACGGCGAGCACGTCGTCGCCGATGAGATTGGTCATCACGCCGTCGGCGTGTCGGGTCGGGGTCGGCAGCGGCGCCCCGGTGATCGCCCGGATGTGCAGCTCGAACTGGTCGATCGAGCACAGCGCTTCGGTCCAGTGACCGGAGTTGTGGACCCGGGGGGCGATCTCGTTGGCGAGGACGGTGCCGTCGTCGAGCACGAACAGCTCGACGGCGAGGACGCCGACGTGGTCGAGGTCGTCGAGGACCGCCCGCGTGGCGGCGACGGCCTGGTCGACCGCCGACGGCGGTACGCCGGCCGGGACGGTCGACGTGGCGAGGATGCCGTCGCGGTGCTCGTTGCGGGGTGGGTCGAAGTGGACGAACGCGCCGTCGACCGATCGGGCACCGATCACCGAGATCTCGGCGACGAACGGCACCAGTCCCTCGGCGATGCAGGGCACGTCACCGACCTCGCCGAGCGCGGCGTCGAGGTCGTCGTCGGCCCCGACGCGGACCTGGCCCTTGCCGTCGTAGCCGAGGCGGCGGGTCTTGAGCAGCGCCTCTCCACCGAGGTCGTCGAGGGCCTGTCGCAGCTCGGCCACCGAGTCGATGGGAGCGAACGGTGCGGTGCCGATGCCGAGGTCGTTGAGGGCCCGCTTCTCGACGAGGCGGTCCTGCGCGACCTCCAGTGAGCGCGCGCCGGGGGCGAGCGTGACCCGCTCGGCGAGGCGACGGGCCGCTTCCACGGGGACGTTCTCGAACTCGTAGGTGACGACGTCGCAGCGCGCCGCCAGCTCGTCGAGAGCGACGGGGTCGTCGTAGTCGGCGACCAGGTGGTCGGCCGCGACGAGCGCTGCGGGAGCATCGACCCCCGGTTCGAGGACGATCATGCGGTGGCCGAGGCGGGCGGCGGCCATGCCGAGCATCCGGCCGAGCTGGCCGCCCCCGACCATGCCGATGGTCAGCTGCCGCCTCATCGCTTCGAGTGTGAGTCCGGCGGTCACGACTCCTCGTCGACCGGCACGTCGGCGACCGACGCCGTCCTCGCGGCCCGCCAGGCATCCAACCGGCCGGCGAGGTCCGGGTCGCCGAGGGCGAGCACGGCGGCGGCGAGCAGCCCGGCGTTGGTCGCGCCGGCCTCGCCGATCGCCAGGGTCCCGACGGGGATGCCGGCGGGCATCTGGACGATCGACAGCAGGCTGTCCTGGCCCGACAGGGCCCGCGACCTCACCGGCACGCCGAAGACCGGCAGCGGCGTGATCGCTGCCAGCATCCCGGGGAGGTGAGCCGCCCCGCCGGCGCCCGCGATGATGACCTGGATGCCCCGGTCCCTCGCCTCCCGGCCGAACTCGTAGAGCCGGTCAGGGGTGCGGTGGGCCGACACGATGCGAGCCTCGTGGGCCACCTCCAGGTCGTCGAGGACCTGTGCGGCGAGACGCATGGTCGGCCAGTCGGACTGGCTCCCCATGACGACGGCGACCCGTGGCTGCTGCTCCGTCACGCCCCGACCGTAGACCGCTGCCTCGGGCATGATCTCCTCCTCGAGTCGGTCGGAGGAGGAGGGACGACGATGCGGATCGACGAGACGATGGCCCGCCGCCTCCTCGAGCGTCACGACCACGGCATCCTGATGACCGTCCACCCCGAGCACGGCACCGATGGGGTGCCGGTCGTCTTCGCGGTCATCGACGACCACCTCGCCGTCCCGATCGACCTCGTGAAGCCGAAGTCGTCGACACGGCTCCAGCGGGAGCGCAACCTCGAGGCCGATCCGAGGTCGACGCTCCTGCTCGACCACTGGGATGCGCAGGACTGGTCTCGGCTCTGGTGGGTTCGTGCCCGCCTCCGGTGGGTCGCCGATCCCCCGAAGGAGGTGGAGGAGTCGCTCGCCGCCGGACTCGTCGAGGAGTACGAGCCCTACGCCGACCGTCCCTTCGCCCGGCTGCTCGTCTTCCGCATCCGGTCGGTCACCGGCTGGGCGGCCTCGGACCACGCGATCGACCGTCGATGACGACCCGACTACTCGTCGGGCCCGTCGAACGACAGCACGGTGCGCCCGATCCGACCTCGTGTCTGTGCCCGCTCGACGGCCCCGCGCCAGTCCGCCAGCGGGAATTCCGAGTCGACGACGGTCTGCAGCTGGCCGCCCTCCACCCATGCGGCGAGCTGGCGGAGACCCTGGGTGTCGCCCTTGGAGACCAGGACCGCCCGAGTTCGCCGAGACCGGAGGACGTCGGCGATGCGGCCGATCGGGTCAGCGGGGACGAACACGCCTCCGTCTCGGAGCAGATGCCGGACGTCGGCCAGGCCCTTCGTACTCGAGAAGTCCAGCACCGCATCGAACGTCCGGGTCCACGACTCCAGTTGGGTCACGCTGCGATCGACGACCTCCGCGGCCCCGAGTGAGCGGAGCCGCTCGTGGTGTTCGATCGCTGCGACGGCGACCGGCGTCGCGCCGTGGAGCCGAGCGATCTGGATGGCCATGAGACCGACGCCGCCGGTGGCGCCGAGCACGAGCACCTCGCTGTCGGGGCGTTCGCCGGTCGACTTCCGGACGGCGTCGAGCGCCGTCAGTCCACCCATCGGGATGGTGGACGACTCGGCGAGGGTCGCTGACGCCGGGACAGGCCCGAGGTGATCGTCGTCGATTGCGACGTATTCCGCGTGCGGTCGCCAACCGGACACCATGTTCACGTACCCCATGACGCGGTCGCCCGTGCCGAAATCGGGCCCGCTCCGCTCGACGATGCCCGCGAACTCGAGGCCCGTGCGGACGGGGCCGCGCACACCACTGACGTACGACGCCACACGCAGCAGCGGGTTGGTCGCGAGATCGAACTCGTGACCGTTGACCGTGGTGTCCGTCACCCGGACCAGGCTCTGTCCACGCTTCGGCTCCGGCACCACGAGGTCGTGGCGCAACGTCACCGGCGGCTCGCCGCCCGTCCACGCGAGACCACTCATCGACGACGGCGTGCTCAACGAGGCTCTTCCCCTGACGATCTGGCCGCCGAGGAAGCCGGCCACACGGCGATGCAAGCACCAGCACCCCGATGTTGTCAATGCCTATTTTGTAGGCGTCGACTACTTCAGGCAGCGAGCAGGGCGTCGATCAGCTCGTCGGTGACGTCCTCGATGCCGAGCAGTTCGCGCCAACCCGGATCCGCGGCCACCTCGGCGGCCCCGACCATGCGAGCGACGAACGTCGCGGTCTCGTACCGCCCCTCGGACGGAGCGCTGCCGCCGATGGCATCGATCCAGCCCGCCAACAGACGGGTCACCGACTCCGGGGTGACACGGCAGACCTCCGGGTGGTTGACGGTCCCGTACAGCGACGGCTCGTCGACGGCGAAGCGCACGTACGCCCGGCCCATCGCCGCGAGCCGCGCCTGCGGGTCGGAGCCTGCCTCCACCGCAGCGGCGGCCATCCGCTGCTCCGCAACCGCCACCCCCTCGGCGGCGAGCGCTGCCAACAGGTCGGCACGATCGCGGAAGTGCTTCGCCGGCGCGCCGTGACTCACACCCAGGTCCCGGGCGAGCGAGCGGAGCGACAGGCCCTCGACGCCCTGGTCGGCGACGACCTGAGCGGCCCGCGCGAGGAGCTCGGCGCGAAGGTTGCCGTGGTGGTAGGGCACGCGGCCACCAAACCACCTCGGATCGACGTTGGCAACGGCAACACCGAGGAGTCCATCCGTCGGATGTTGGCATTGACAACTTCTTCGCGGACTGGTTCGCTCCTGGACGTGCGCGACCACGGCGACCCGAGCACGGGGCTCCACCGGGAGGCGACGGCCTGCGGTGGGTCGACGTGACCGCCGAGCGACGAGCAGCGGCAGGAGCCGACGACAGCCGCGCCATCCGGATCTCCTTGGTCGGTGCGTCGACCTTCGCCGTGATCGGTCTGTCGTTCGCCCTGTGGTCCGGATCCCAGGCGGTGCTCCTCGACGGGGCGTACAACCTGATCAGCGCGCTGATGGTCCTCGTCGCGATCCGGATCACGACCTTGCTCGACCACCCGGGTACACCGAACCGGCCGGTCGGTTACGTCGCGCTCGAGCCGCTGTACGTCCTCACCAAGGGGCTGGTCCTGCTGGCGCTCACCCTGGTCGTCATGGCGAGCAACCTCGCCATCCTGCTCTCGGGCGGCACCGAGCTCGACCTCGGCGCCGTCGTGATCTACGTCGCTCTCGCGGTGACCGGCAACCTCACCGTCTGGCTGTTGATCCGACGCGAACGCCGACGGGCATCCACCCCGCTGCTCCAGGTCGAGGAGCAGAACTGGATGATCAACACCCTCGTCAGCGGCGCCATCGCCGTGTCGTTCGTCCTCGTCGTCCTCCTCCAGGACGGTCTGCTCGAACCCGCTGTGCCGTACATCGACCAGATCGTGGTCATCACGGTCTGCGTCGTCTCGCTCCCCGTGCCGGTCTCGGCGATCCGGTCCGGGATGCGCGACCTGCTCCTGTTCGGTCCCGACCAGGAGACCCGACGTCGGATCGACGAGGCCATCGCCGATCGGATGCCGGACGAGCACGTCGAACGGTGGACGACGGAAGCGTTCACGATGGGACGCCACCTGTGGCTCTCGGTGTTCCTCGTCCCCACGACCCCCACCGTCGACTCCGGCTTCAGCGACGACCTCGCTCGGAGGCTCCTGGACGAGCTCGATCCCGAGCTCGTCCCGGTGCGCCTCGACGTCGTCCTCACCGAGACCACCAGGTGAGGACGACCCGGCGACGAAGCGAGTTCTTCCCGACTCCGTGTCGACCGGCGAGCATCGGCGGTCTTGGCGGGGACGGACCTCGCCCGGCACGCTGGCGCTCATGACGCGCTCCGAGCAGTGGTCGCTCTACGTCGGCGCGGCCATGACATCGATCGGCGTCAGCGCGGTGTTCGCGCTCCTCGCCGAGCTCCGCGATCGCTACGACCTGCCGACCTGGTCACTCGGCATGATCTCCGCGTCGGCCTTCATCGCGGCACTGATCGTGCAGCTCGGCCTCGCTCGCTACGCGGACCGAGGCCACGGCACGCGCATGCTCGTCGGCGGTGTGATCCTGGCCGCCGTCGGGCTGGGCTGGATGGCCGTCGGCACGGAGCTCTGGCAGTTCGTCGGCGCTCGCTGCCTCCTCGGCTTCGGCAGCGGGATCTTCCTGCCGGCAGCGCGCCGGGCGGTGATCGTCTCGGGCGGTCGTCAGCGAGCGGAGCGCCTGGGCACGCTCTACGGCGTCTACCTCTTCGGCTTCGTCATCGGGCCACCGATCGCCGGGCTCCTGGCATCGGTCGGCGACGTCCGACTGCCCTTCCTCGTCCTGGCCGTGCCGGTGCTCGCCGTCGCCCCGATCGTGGCTCGGGTCCCGGTCCCCGCGCAGGCGATCAGCGCCGAGGTCCGCTCGCGACCGGTCGTGCGGTCGCTCGTCCGCTCCCGCCCCGTGATCGCGGCCGTCCTGGTCGTCGTGTCGTTCCGTTTCTCCATCGGGGTCTTCGAGCCGCTGTGGGCGGTCTACCTCTCCGACGCCGGCGCCTCGACGCTCCAGATCGCGTTGTCGTTGTCCGTCTTCGCCCTCCCCATGATCGTCATCGCTCCGCTCGGCGGTCGGTTCGCCGACCGCAACGGTCCTCGGTGGGCGTCGCTGGTCTCGGCGGTGGCGACCGTGCCGTTCATGGCGGCGTACGGCTTCACGTCGTCGGTGCTGCTCCTGTCGTTCCTGGCCCTGCTGCACGGGTTGCTCGAAGCCATCGAGAGCCCCGGGAGTCAGGCCGCACTGGCCGACGCCGCACCCGAGGACGACGCCGGCGCGGCGCAAGGAGTCGGGGAGGCCGCGGGGTCGGCAGCAGCGGCGTTGGCTGCGCTCGCGACGACACCGCTCTACGACTCGACCGGCGGCACGACCACGTGGATCGCCGCCGCTGGGGTCATGGCGCTGCTGCTCGGCGCCTCGTGGTGGCTCGACGCGCCCCGCCGCGCGTCACCGCCGATCGGCAGTGAAGCGGTCAGGGAGACGACGTGAGACCTCAACCCGAGAGCGGCCGGGCCTTCTCAGAAGAGCGACGGCCTCGCCCACGACCAACGCATCTCAGACCTCACGCCGACAACGGGCGGGCCTTCTCAGAAGAGCGACGGCCTCGCCCACGACCAGCGCATCTCAGACCTCACGCCGACAACGGGCGGGCCTTCCAGAAGTAGTTGTGGACGCCGTCGGCGGTGAACAACCGGCGGAAGGTCATCTGGACCCGGTCGCCGATCTTGACCGACTCCGGGTCGACGTCGGTCACCTCGCACTGGAAGCGGCCACCGCCGTCGAAGTCGATCACGGCCGCGATCACCGGTGGCGACAGCGAGAACGCGAGCCGGTCGACGGTGAAGGTGACGATCGTGGCAGGCACGTCGGCCATCGGGATCGGCTCCATCTCGTCGACCGCACCACCCTCGTAGGAGACCCGACGAGGCGGGAGGTGCACGGCTCCGGAGGAGCGGTCCTTGGAGCCGACGAAGGCGAACTTCCAGTCCTCCATCCGGGCGGCCGGGGGCGCGGCCGGACGGTCGGGATCGGGGCGCCGAGGCGGCTCCCGATCGAGCAGGCCCCGCCAGGTGAGGAACAGCTGGTAGTCGAGCGAGTCGTTGCCGGCCTCGATCTGCGCGCCGACGGTCTGGTCGGGTTGGTAGGCGGCGATGGCATCGGTCGTGCGGAACAGCAGCACGTCGCACCCGTCGGCGAGCACGACGACGGCGATCGTCTGGCCGGCCTCGGCCGTGTCGAGGGCCGAGGCGAGGAGCAGACCGGGGTGGGCGCTGCCGGTGTTGCCGACGACCATCGACAGGTCGTCGACCACGTCGCCCAGCTGGCCGACGATGCGACCACTCCCGCGCACGGCACGGGCGGCGAGGCCGGTGAGGACCACCCGATCGACCGTCGCCGGGTCGACGCCGCTCGACTCGAACGCGGACTTCATCGCCTGCTCGACGAGGGGGAGGTAGGCGTGCTCGCCGAACCGCTCCTCCCAGACCTTGGCGTTGACGGCCCCGGGCGCACGCCAGCGGTCGAGGAACTCGCCGGTCGCCGATCCCGTCCCGAGGAACTCGGCGACGACGGGGCCGTCCTGCTCATCGCCGATGAGGAGCGCAGCGGCGGCGTCGCCGCCGTCGCGCTCGTCCGCCGAGCCGGGCAGACCGGTCCGCACGTCGGAGGCGACGATCATCGTGGGGCCACCGGACAGGCAGGCGCCGAGCAGCGAGCCGACACCCGACCGGGCCGAGCCGACGAAGTCGAAGGCGGGGACGCTGCTGTCCAGCCGCAGCGCAGCGTGGATCGCGGTGGCGTTGGTCTTGTCGGCATACGGCGGATGTGCGGTCGAGAAGACGAGCGAGGTCGGCTCCACCTCGGTGCTGCGGAGCAGGCGACGACCCGCCTCGACGGCCAGCGTCGTCGCGTCCTCGTCGTAGGACGCGACCGCCCGAACCCCTCGCCCCGCCGGCTGTCCGAGCGCAGCGCCGATCGCCGACCGCTGCAGTCGGTAGTAGGGCACATAGGTGCCGTAGGCGATGATCCCTCGCATCGTGGTCCCCCTCGCAGAAGCTCGTCCCGCCGGGCGACTCTAGGGGCCGCGCTCAGCGGTCAGCGAAGTCCATGATCGACAGGCGCGGACCGTACTTGGGGGCCGACTCGCCGCTGCTCTTGATCATCCTGACGACCCGACCCCGATGCCCCTCGTAGGGCGCCAACAGCTCGAGCATGCGCTCGTCGGTCGCACGCGGCTCACCGGCGAGCACCCAGGCGACGTTGTGGGGGATGTGGAAGTCGCCGATCGGCACGGCATCGGCGTCACCGAGGGCGTGCCAGCGCACCCACGCCGAGGTCCACGGGCCGATCCCGCGAACGGCCCGGAGCCGGCGCTCGACGTCGACGGTGTCCATCCCGACGACCTCCTCGAGCCGGTGGGCCACCTTGGCGGCTCGCAGGATCGTGTCGGCCCGCTTTCGCTCGACGCCGAGCGGATGCAGCTCATAGGACCCGATCGACGCGAGCCGAGCCGCCGACGGGAACGCCCGCAGTCCACTCGGCACCGGGCCGGGAGCCTGCTCGCCGTATCGGGCGACGATCCGGCGCAGACTCGCGTACGCCGCCTTGGTCTGCACCTTCTGCCCGAGGATGGTCGGCAGGAGGATCTCGAAGACGCGCTCGGTGCGCCCGAAGCGCTTCACGCCCCGCCTGCTGACGAGTGACAGCGTCGGGTGCTGCGGACGGAACGTCTCGGGACGGTCGCGACCTCCGAGCACGTCGGGCACCCGGTCGAGGAGCCAACTCGCTCCCGGTCCCCAGGCCTCGGCATCCACCACCCCGCCGACCGGCCGCTCGACGTGCAGCGTGCCGAGGCCATCGGGCGTCTCGACCGGCCACCAGAGCCCGCGCCGGTCGAGGCGCATCGACTTGTTGCCGAACGCGGCGTGTCGGAGGTCGGCGGCGAAGTCGAGCTCGTACCGGCGGCGGTCCGATGTCATCGATGCCGAGGCTACGTGCGGGGCGGGCCAACCTGCTCGGAACGCGAACCTCGTGCTGTCACGGATGCCTGCGCAACTCGCCGATGGTCCGGTAGGTTCCGCCGAGTTCGCAACCGACCCCACTCTCGACCGGCCGCCACCTCCCCGACACCTGTGCCCGACACCGCGTGATCCCGCTCCTGATCGCCCACCTGGTGGTGGCCGTCGCCTGCCTCGCCGCGGGTCGAGCAGGTGCTCGTTGGGCGCTGCCGTTCGCGGCGCTGGCACCGGCGGCGACCTTCGTCTGGCTGGTCGCCCAGGCCGCTGACGTCCTCGACGGCGACTCGCCCACCAGCACCGTCGAGTGGATCCCCGAGTTCTCACTGACGATCGCCCTCCGCCTCGACGGATTCGGCCTGCTCATGGGGCTGATCGTCTCGGGCATCGGCGTGCTGGTGCTGCTCTACTCGACGCAGTACTTCGGTCGTCGAGACGATCTGGGCCGCCTCGCCGGGATGCTCGTCGGCTTCGCCGGAGCCATGCTCGGCATCGTCTGGGCCGACGGCCTGCTCACGCTGTTCGTCTTCTGGGAGCTGACGTCGATCACGTCGTTCCTGCTCATCGGCTTCACCGACAAGGTCGAGGCAGCCAGGGCGGCGGCCAACCGGGCCTTCCTCGTGACCGGCGCCGGCGGGCTCTGCCTCCTCGCCGGGCTCATCATCCTGACGATCACCGGTGACGCCACGACCATCTCCGAGCTCGCCGCCGACCCGCCGAGCGGCACGCTCACGAACGTCGCGCTCGTGCTCCTGCTGCTCGGGGCGTTCACGAAGTCGGCGCAGTTCCCCTTCCACTTCTGGCTCCCGGGTGCCATGGCGGCGCCCACGCCGGTGAGCGCCTATCTCCACTCGGCGACCATGGTGAAGGCCGGGCTCGTGGTGGTCGCCCGCTTCGCACCGACGTTCGCCGCCGAGGGTCCGTGGCGGTGGCTGATCGTCGGCGCCGGGCTGTCGTCGCTGCTCCTCGGCGGTGTCCGGGCGATGCGTCAGCAGGACGCCAAGCTCGCGCTGGCCCACGGCACCGTCAGCCAGCTCGGCTTCCTGATGGTCCTGCTCGGCCTCGGCACCTCGGCGGCGACCTACGCCGGCGTCGCCATGCTCCTCGCCCACGCGCTGTTCAAGGCAGCGCTGTTCCTGTGCGTCGGCGTCGTCGACCACGAGACCGGCACCCGCGACATGCGCCGCCTCCGCGGCCTCCGACGGGCGCTGCCGATCGTCGCTGCGTCGGTCACCGTCGCTGCGGCGTCGATGGCAGCGATCCCCCCGACCTTCGGCTTCGTGGCCAAGGAGAAGGCCCTCGACGGCCTGCTCGACAACGAGATCGGAGCGGTCGGGACGGTCGCGCTGATCGGGATCGCCATCGGGTCGGTGCTCACCGTCGCCTACACGATCCGCATCGCCGTCGGGCTCCTCGGCGACGACGCTCCCGGTATCGACGTCGATCACGCGCCGATCGACCCGGCCTCGCTCCACCGACCCAAGCCCGCCTTCGTCGCCGTGCCCGCCTTGCTGGCCGTGTCGTCGATCGTCGCCGGCCTCGCCGCCGGCCCGGTCGGCCGTTGGCTCGCCGACGTGACCACCTCCCTCGACGAGAAGACGGCGACGAAGGAGCTCAAGCTCTGGCCCGGCGTCAACGAGGCGCTCCTGCTCTCGACGGCGATCATCCTCGCCGGCGTCGCGCTCTGGTGGTTCACCCGACCGAGCACCCGCACCGTCGACGCCCGCCAGAGCCTCGCCACCGACATCTACGACCGGCTCTACGACGGCCTCCTCGACGGAGCGCGCCGCACCACGGTCCTGACACAGAGCGGGTCGCTGCCCTTCTACCTCGCCGTCGTGCTCACGACGCTGGCCGCGGCGCTCGGCGCCGCGCTCATCGCCGGAGCGACCGACTCGATCGCGAGCCCACGGTTCAGCAACTCCGCGGTCGAGTTCGTGGCCGTCGTCGTGACCGGCGCGCTCGCGATCGCCGTGCTGGCCGCTCGCACACGGTTCGTCGCCGCCGTGCTCCTCGGCGGCAGCGGCTACGGGCTGGCGATCGTCTACCTCGTTCAGGGCGCTCCCGACCTCGCCATCACGCAGTTCCTGGTCGAGACGCTGACGATCGTCGTGTTCCTGCTCGTCCTCGCCCGGCTGCCCTCCGACTTCCTCCCCGCTCCGGCGTGGGCGCCTCGCATCGCTCGCATCACGATCGCGGTGGCGGTGGGTGCGACCATGTCGCTGTTCGCGCTCAGCGCCTCCGGGTCGAGGACGGCGCCGTCGGCGGGCGAGGCGTACGTCGCCCTCTCCGAACCCGAGGCCGGTGGGCGCAACGTCGTCAACGTGATCCTGGTCGACTTCCGAGGCTTCGACACCTTCGGTGAGATCACCGTGCTCGCCGTCGCCGGTGCCGGCGTCATCAACCTCGTCCGGGCAGCTCGCCGCGAGCAGCGGCGCAAGCACATCGAGGACGGCACCGACGTCGCCCCGCCCGAAACCGAGGTCGACCGGCAGGTGGGGGCCTGGCGATGATCCGCTCCGAGCCCCGCTTCTCGGTCGTCCTGACCGCCACGGTCAACGGGATCACCGTGATCCTGCTCCTCTTCTCGATCTTCGTGACCCTGCGCGGGCACAACGCCCCCGGCGGCGGGTTCGCCGGCGGGCTGGTCATGGGCTCGGCCGTGATCCTGCGCTACCTCGCCGCCGGTCCGCCGGGGGTCAGGTCGTTGCGCATCGACCCGATCTCCCTGATCGGTGCCGGTCTGGCCCTCGCAGCCCTCGTGGGCCTCACGTCGCTCGTCGCCGGCGACGCGTTCCTCGAGTCGGCGATCTGGAAGACGAAGGTGGCCGACATCGAGCTGAAGGTCGTCTCGTCGTCGATCTTCGACATCGGGGTCCACGTACTCGTCGTGGGCGTCGTGATGGCCGTGATCGTCGCGTTCGCCGAGGCCGACGACGAGATGCGGGGCCGTCGATGAGCGTCGAACAGGCGTTGCTGATCGGCCTGATGGCCGGAGCGGGCACCTACCTCGCCCTCCATCGCACCCTGACCCGGATCATCCTGGGGCTCGGCCTGCTCGGCAACGCCGTCAACCTGCTGATCCTCACCTCCGGCGACGGGCCGGGCGAGCCCCCGATCATCGGCCGCGAGGGCGAGTTCACCGACCCGATCCCGCAAGCGCTGGTGCTGACGGCGATCGTCATCGGGTTCGGGGTCATCTCGTTCCTGCTCGCCATGGCCTACCGGGCGTGGACCATCGACGGCAACGACGAGGTCGAGGACGACATCAGCGATCGTCAGCTCGCCGATCGGGCGGCGGAGACCGGCGATGCCGACACCGCGCCCGGGCGTGAGGGCGGCTCGTGAGCGCGCTGCTCCCCCTGCTCGTTGGCGTGCCGCTGCTCGGTGCTGCGTGCTCGCTGGCGGTCATCCGGTCGCGCCCGGTGCAGCGGGTCATCAGCGTGGTGTGCTCGGGATCGGTCGTCGGCATCTCGATCGCGTTGCTCATCGACGTCGACCGCAACGGCACCGAGGTGGCGTCGATCGGTGGCTGGCCCGCCGAGATCGCGATCAACCTCGTCGCCGACCGCTTCGCCACGCTCATGCTCACCATCAGCTCGCTGATGCTGCTCGCCGTGCTCGTCTACGCGATGGGTCAGCGCACCGACCACGAGCGTTCGCGGTTCTTCCACCCGGCCTACCTCGCGCTGATCGGCGGCGTGTGCGGCGCGTTCCTCGCCGGTGACCTCTTCAACCTGTTCGTCTGGTTCGAAGCGCTGCTGATCGCCAGCTACGTGCTGCTCACCCTCGACGGCACCGACGACCAGATCCGCTCCGGCACCACCTACGTCGTGCTCAACGTGATCGAGTCGTTCGTGCTCGTCACCGGCGTGGCGCTGATCTTCGCCGCGACCGGCACCCTGAACATGGCCGTCCTGCCCGAGCGCCTGGCCGAGCTCCCCGACGGGATCCAGCTCGGCCTCAACCTCCTGCTCCTGATCGCGTTCGGGTTGAAGGCCGCCGTCTTCCCGCTCTACTCGTGGTTGCCCGACAGCTACCCGGCGGCGCCGAGCCCGGTCAGCGCGGTGTTCGCCGGCCTCCTCACCAAGATCGGCGTGTACGCCATCATCCGCACGCAGACGCTGCTGTTCCCGGACACCAACCGCACGCTGCTGCTCGTGATCGCCGGGCTCACCATGGTGGTGGGCGTGGTCGGTGCGATCGCGCAGTCCGACATGAAGCGGATCCTGAGCTTCCACATCGTCAGCCAGATCGGTTACATGATCATGGGCGTCGCGCTCGGCGGCGTCGTGGCGATCACGGCGACGATCTTCTACATGGTCCACCACATCCCGGTGAAGACCTCGCTGTTCCTCGTCGAGGGCATCGTCGAGCGGGAGACGGGCACCTCCAGCCTGTCGAAGGTGTCCGGGATGGCGAGGCGGTCCGGTCCGCTCGCCGCGCTGTTCCTCATCCCGGCGTTCAGCCTGGCCGGGCTCCCACCGTTCTCCGGCTTCCTCGGGAAGACCGCGGTCGTGACCGAGGGGCTGCAGCAACGGTCGTGGTGGATCGTCGCCGTCGCCCTCGCCGTCTCGCTGATGACGCTCATCTCGATGCTGAAGATCTGGACCGGCGCGTTCTGGGGAGCACCCGACCCCGCCGACGAGGACGCGCGGGAGGGGGACGGCGTCCTCCGCCACCACCGGCTGATGTCGGCGGTGACCGGAGCGGTGGTCACCCTGACGCTGGCGATCGCGCTGTTCGCAGGGCCGATCTACCGGTTCTGCGAACGGGCAGCGGCCGACGCCACCGATCCGCTCGCCTACGCCCTGGCGGTGCTCCCATGAGCCGTCTGACGACCCCGGTCTTCCTGCTGGTCGTGTGGCTCGCCGTCTGGGGGGAGGTCTCGGTCGTCAACGTGGTGAGCGGGATCGCCGTCGTCGCGATCGTCTCGCTGCTGTTCCGTCGAGTGCAGCCCGGTCGGCATCGGATCCACGTGGTCGGCCTCGTCCGACTCCTCGCCGTCTTCGTCTGGCGGCTCCTGACCTCGTCGGCGAACGTCGTGTTGACCGTGCTCGCTCCGACCCCCGAGCGTCTCCGCTCCGGCGTCGTCGGCGTGGAGCTCAGCGACCCGTCGCCGCTGGTGGCGACGATCGTCTCCGATGCCATCAGCCTCACCCCGGGCACGCTCACCCTCGAGGCCCGCTTCCCGAACCCGGGCCCCGACGGACCACTGCCGCCGACGCTGTTCATCCACGTGCTCGGTCTCGACGACGCCGAGGCCATCCGAGACGACGTGCAACGGCTCGAGGCGCTGGTGCTGTCGGCCATCACGCCGAACGGGCTCGACCGCGAGGCCGCACCGGATCGGGAGGGTGGCTCGTGACCGCGGTCGTCTGGGTGTGCGGGATCATGCTCGGCGCCGCCGGCTTCCTCACGACGATCCATGTCATCCGATCGCGGAACCTCGCCGACCGTGCGGTCGGGATCGACATGCTCATCGCGATCGTCCTCAACTCGCTCGCCGTGTCGATCGCCTTCAGCCAGGACGACCTCTTCGCTGCGCTCGTGCTCATCATCGGGCTGCTCGCCTTCCTCGGCAGCGTCACCATCGCTCGCTACATCGAGGAGCGGGGACCATGAGCGCCGTCGTCGACGTGGTCGCCGCCGTCCTCCTGCTCACCGGGTCGGGGCTCGCCCTCATCGCGGCGATCGGGCTGTTCCGGATGCCCGACACCTACTCGCGCATCCACGTCGCCACGAAGCCGGCGACGCTCGCCGTGGTGTGCACCGTCGGCGCCGCCCTGCTTCGGGTCCCCGACCTCGCGCCCACGTCCAAGCTGCTGCTGGCCGTCGCGCTGCAGTTCTGGACCGCCCCCGTGGCCAGCCACATGGTCGGCCGCGCCGCCCACTCGGCTGGGCTTCGCCCCGACGAACCGTGGGTCGTCGATGACTTGGCGACGATCGAGGGTGATGCCGGGTTCTCAGCGGGTGAAGGCGGCGACGCCGACGATCGGTGAGTCGAGCTCCTGACCGCCCAGGGAGCCCAGGAAGTCCTGATCACTGAAGTTGAAGATGCCCCCATCACTGGCGACCATCAGATACCCATCGCCATAGGCCAGTGCCCCGATCACCGGCGCGTTCAACGACGCCCCAGCCGCGAGCACCCCCGGGATGCTGCCCCGGAACTCCGCATCGAACGCGAAGATC
>JBCDAU010000058.1:0-24755 GCA_039185015.1 Actinomycetota bacterium | reverse complement strand
TAGGTCAGCCGCCCATCGACAGGGCCACGCCGAGGAGCACCGCCGCCAGACCGCCCACCGCTGACACTGCCCCGCCGAGGGCCAGCACGAGCCGGGAGCCGGTGTTGGAGTGCGCGAACGCGCCGATGCCGGACGCAGCCACGAGGAGCAGCTTCAGCCCGAGCGTCACCTGGTACTCGGTCGAGGTGTCGCCGACCTCGATCGCGAAGAGGTTCCAGATGCCGGTCGCCACGAGCACGGCGAACGCCGGCCAGGCGACGGCGTTGAAGCGGCGGGCGGCCGCTCGCGGTGCATCGGTGTCGATCCCCCGCAGCACGGGGACGAGGCCAGCGAGGACGAGCTGTCCACCGACCCACACGGTCGCGGCGAGGACGTGGATGAACACCCGCCAGACGTCGACGTCGAGACTCAGCACGGCGACCGACGCTACGGCGTCCTACGACGCCGCACTACGTTCGAACCATGGATCTCGATGACGTGAAGTCCGAGGCGGCCCGGCTCGGGCGGCTGGCGTACGTGGCCAGCGTGCGGCCCGACGGTCGGCCGCATGCCGTGCCGGTGGCCGTGAACTGGGTCGACGACACGGTGGTCGGCTTCGTCGCCAACCCGTCGGTCAAGGTCACGAACCTCCGCCACAGCGACAAGGTCCAGCTGCACTGGGTCGTGAGCGAGGCGACCAACTTCGACAGCCTGATCGTCGACGGCACCGCAACGATCGTCGATACCACCGAGGGTCGACGATCCCTCTGGGATCGGATGGGCTACGACCTCATGCCCTTCGAGCCCGGCGGCCCGGAAGCCGACACCCACGTCTTCATCCAGGTCACCCCGGACCGAGCGCTCCTCCTCCGCAAGTACGGCATCGAGGGCCGCGACACCTGGAGCGCGTGATCACACCAGCACGACCTCGGTGATCGTCTCGTAGACGTGGCGGTCGCCGTCGTAGCGACTGCTCACGAGGGCGAACCGATCGGCCGTCCACGACATCGACGCCGGCGGTGCCCACGACACCTCGATCCCTTCCGGCACTCGCCCCAGGGTCAGATGGCCCCGGTACGGCCGCTTGTCGTCGGGCACGAGGTCGACCGTCGACGCCCGCACCGCAGCGGCCAGACCGTCCACGCCGGCGACCGGCGCCGCCAGCACGTGACCGAACATCGCCCCTGCGGCCGGGCCGAGCGCGACCTCGACCGGCTCGTGCCGCACCCTGGCCAGCGCAGCAGTCGCGGCGTCGACGTCCACCTCGCCGAGGAACCGCAGCGTCACGTGGAGGTTCTCGCGCCTCGACCAGCGGGCACCGTCGACCCCGGTCTGGAGCGCCACCATCGCCTCGATCACCTCGTCGGGCGGCCAGAGAGCGACGAAGCAGCGGGTCACGCCGAGATCAGTCGCTTCCGGAGCAGGTCGAGCAGCGAGATCACCGAGAACTGGCGGATCTGCTCACGATTGCCGGGGAGCTGGATTCGCTGCGAGAAGACCTCGTCGCCGAGGGCCACGCCGAGGAACACCGTCCCGACCGGCTGGCCCTCCTGCTCGTCGGGACCGGCCACGCCGGTGGTGGCCAGCCCGACGTCGGCGCCGAGCCGACGTCGCACCCCGTCGGCCATGGCCTCGGCAGCGGCCGCCGACACCACGGGTCCCCCGGGCACGTCGAGCAGCTCGTGCTTCACCGCGCTGGCGTAGGAGACGACCCCGCCCCGTAGCACCCGGCTCGCACCGGGGACGTCGGTCAGGCGGGTCGCCACCATCCCACCCGTCACCGACTCGGCGACGGCGAGCGTCAGTCCCCGCGCCTCCAGCAGCGCCAGCACGGCGTGCTCCATCGTCTCGTGATCGAGCCCGAAGACCAGGTCGCCGAGCAGACCGCGCAGCAGCGCCTCTTCGTCGTCGAGCACGGCGGTCGCCGCAGCGTCGTCGTCGGCCTTGGCCGTGACCCGCACCTTGATGCCCTCGATCCCCGAAGCGAGGAAGGCCAGCGTCCTGGATCCGTCGGCATCGAGCTCGTCGATGCGGTCGGCCAGGCGCTCGGCCAGGCCCGACTCCGACTCTCCCCACGTCCGGAGTACCCGGGATCGGATCACCGACGTCTGCCCCGATGCGGCGCGGAGCTCGGGGATCACGGTGCCGAGCAGCATCTCTCGCATCTCACGGGGCACGCCGGGAACGGCGTAGACGACGCCGTCGCCGACCGGGCAGACCAGCCCGGGCGCGGTCCCCGGCTGTTGGGCGATCGTGTGCGCTCCCACCGGCACCATCGCCTGACGGAGGTTGTTCTCGGGCATCGTCCGCCCGCGGGACTCGAACATCCGCCGGATCCGGTCGGCGATCGCCTCGTCGAGCTCCAGGTCGGCGCCCATCAGGTCGGCGATGACCTCGCGGGTGATGTCGTCCTGTGTGGGCCCGAGCCCGCCACAGCAGATGACGGCGTCAGCCCGGCTGAGCCCGAGCTCGATCGCGCCGCGGATGCGGTCGGCGTTGTCTCCGACCTTGGTCTGGTGCAGCGAGTCGATGCCGGCGAGGGCAAGCTGCTCTCCGATCCACGACGAGTTCGTGTCGACGATCTGCCCGAGCAGCAGCTCGGTCCCGATGGCGACGACCTCTGCCCTCACGACACCGTCCTCAGCATCCGCCCTGCATCCCGCAGGTAGTCGAACCCGGTCCACAGCGTCAGGGCGACGGCGAACCACAACATCGCATCGGCCGGCACGTCCGTGCGGCTGGCGACCACGGGCAACAGCGCGAGGCCGATCGCCAGCTGCTGGATGAAGGTCTTCCACTTCGCCAGGCGGCGAGCCGGTACCGACACCCCCCGCCGACCGGCGTAGCTGCGCCATCCGCTGATGATCAGCTCGCGCGCGGCGATGATCGCCACCGGGATCGGCGAGAACCGGTCCCGCACGACCAGGGCGAACATCCCGCCGAGGACGAGCACCTTGTCGGCCAGCGGATCGAGGAACGCGCCCGAGTTGGTGGTGCCCTGACGGCGGGCGAGCCAACCGTCGAGGAAGTCGGTCGCCGAGAGGACGAACCCGAGCCCGAACGTGAGCCAGGTCGCCCCGTCACGGGCCACGAGGATGACCCACGGCACCGCGAGCACGAGCCGTGCGAGCGTGATGGCATTGGCGGGCGTGAGGATCTTCTCCGGGTGGTAGCCGGTGTCGCTCACGAGCGGACCGCCGAGGAGACCATCTCGGCCTCCAGGTCGAAGCCGAGCATGTCGGTCACGCGCACGGCGGCGAACGAGCCCGGCTCGAGTGAGTCGGGCACGGCGATCACGCCGTCGATCTCCGGCGCTTCGCGGAACGACCGCCCGACCCCGGGCGCGTCGACGAGCACCTCGATGTCACGTCCGATCAGCGCGGCTCGGCGCTCCATCGTGATGCGGTCCTGCAGCTCGGACAGCTCGCCCAACCGCTCGTACATCAGCTCCTGGGGCACGTGATCGTCGAGCCCGACGGCATAGGTCCCGTCTTCAGGACTGAAGGGGAAGAAGCCGCACCAGTCGAGCTGCGCCTCCTCGACGAAGTCGAGCAGTTGTTGGTGGTCGTCCTCGGTCTCGCCCGGGTATCCGACGATGAAGTTGGACCGGAGCGCGGCGTCGGGCTCACGGGACCGGATGGTGCTGATGCGCTCGAGGAACACCGATCCCTCGCCCCAGCGCCGCATCCGCCGCACCAGCGGGCGAGACACGTGTTGGAGCGAGAGGTCGAAGTAGGGCACGCCTGTCGAGCAGATCGTGTCGATGAGCTCGTCGGTCAGCTCCGACGGGTAGAGGTACAGCAGTCGCACCCAGTCGACCAGTTCGGAGACGTCGCGAACGAGCGGGACGATGGCGCCCTTGTCACCGAGGTCGGCGCCGTAGCGGGCGAGGTCCTGGGCGACGAGCACGATCTCACGAGTGTCGAGCGCCTCGACCTCGCTGAGGATCGAGGACCGCGAGCGGGACCGCTGCGTGCCCCGGAACGACGGGATCGCGCAGAAGCCGCACTTGCGATCGCAGCCCTCGGCCACCTTGACGTACGCCCACGGCAGGCCGGATGCCGGTCGTTGCAGGTTGAGCAGATCGAAGTCGGGCACGGGCTCGTCGGCCGGGGCGAGCGACAGCTCTGGGTGGTCGATGCGGCGACCGACGGCGAGGCGTTCGGAACCGGTGAGGTCGTGGCCGAAGCCGGCGACCCGGTCGACCTCGGGCATCGCCTCGGCGAGCTCCTCGCCGTGGCGCTCGGCGAGGCACCCGGTGACGACGAGGCGGGCACCGTCACGACGGGCGTCGCTCAGCTCGAGGATGACGTCGATGGACTCCTGCCTGGCTCCTTCGATGAACGCGCAGGTGTTCACCACCACCAGGTCGGCTTCGTCGGGCGATTCGGCCGGTGACATGCCGTCCGCAGCCAGGCGCCCGTGCAGCTTCGCCGAGTCGACCTCGTTCTTCGGGCAGCCGAGGGTCTCCAACCAGTACGTGTCACCGGAGGTGGTGGTCGTGGAGGCCTCGGACATCGGCGTCAGTCTACGGAGGGTGGGGCTCCGGGCCCCGCCCGGGCTGACAACACGGCCACGCCGCAGCCGCACCAGCGGCGAGGACCGGTGGCGGAGAGCGGGGCTCCGGGGTCCCCGCTCGGGCAGTGAGCTCAGTGTGCCAGAGGCAACCCGGCGGTCGACCACGGGGTCGACACGAGCCGACCGGTGCCGGACAGCGTGATGAAGCCGGTGCGGAGGTCGTCGCCGCCGAAGCAGATGTTGGTGGTGAGCGGGTCGCCGGTCGGGACGTGGTCGATACCGGCTGACTCGCCCTCGGGCGGGATGATCGTGATGCCGCCGTTGCGGATGGTCGCCACGCAGACGTTGCCCTCGGCGTCGACCGCGAGGGAGTCGAGGAGCTGCATGTCGGGCAGCGTGGCCAGGCAGGTCGGCGCAGCCCGATCGGGGTCGGGATCGCCGGCGAGACGGCCCGGACCGTCGAGGTCGAAGGCGAGCATCCGGCCGTGATGGGTCTCGGCGACGTACACCCGATCGCCGTCCGGCGACAGGCCGACGCCGTTCGGTGCGTCCATCGGGTGGGCCACCTCGCGCACCTCGGACCCGTCGGCGAGTGCGTAGTAGAGCCCGCCACGATCCCGGTCACGGGGGCGGGTCTTGCCGTGGTCGGTGAACCAGAACCCGCCGTGACCATCGAACACGATGTCGTTCGGGCCACGGAGCCCATTGCCGTCGACCTCGGCGTAGACCGTTTCGACCTCACCGGTGTCGAGGTCGACCCGCTGGATCGAGCCACCGGCGTAGTCGGCCGGCTGGTGACCGGGGACGAGGTAGTCGCCGTACCGGTGCCACTCGAAGCCGCCGTTGTTGCAGATCCATACGGCGCCGTCAGGGCCGATCGCCGCCCCGTTCGGCCCGCCGCCGCAGTCGGCGACGACCTCGACGGTCCCGTCGACCACCCGGCTCAACGTGCCCCGCTCGATCTCGACCAGCAGCACGGAACCATCGGGCATCCAGATCGGTCCCTCCGGGAAGCGCAGGCCGGTCGCGAGCTCGGTCAGTTCCCCCATGTCCCCCATGGAACGGACCGTAGCCGTGTTGCTAGCGCGGCAAGAAGGGGACGCAGACGAAGGCGGCGATGAGGAGGATGGCTCCCTCGACTCGCCCGATGCGCTTGCCGTTGGCCATGAAGGCCCACGCAACGAACCCGACTCCGAGCATCATGTAGATCGGCACGCCGTCGAGGTCCGGGTCCTGCAGTGGGCCGTTGCCGACCAACGCCGTGACCGAGCCGACCGCCAACGAGTTGAACAGGTTCGAGCCGAGCAGGTTGCCGACGATCAGGTCGGTCTGGCCTTGCCGAGCGGCGAGGACGGTGGTGACCAGCTCGGGCAGCGAGGTACCCACCGCCACCAGCGTGAGGCCGACGAAACCGCCGGACAGGCCTGCTTCGTCCGCGATGCCGGTCGCACCCTCGACCAGCAACCACGCGCCGCCGACCGTGCCGGCGAGGCCGGCCAGGGTGCGGAGCGACTCGACGGGAAGGTTGGGCGGCTCGTCGTCGTCGAGGAGCTCGCCGAGCTCCCCGCCGGCCGCGGCGTCGTCGCTGTCGCGGGCGTTGAGCAGGATGAGGGTGAGCGCCGCGACCATGAGCACCACGAGGACGAGGCCCTCCCAGCGCCGAAGTCCATCCTGGACGAGCACGGCGAACACCACCAGCGACGCCGTGGACAGCGGGGCCTCGCGCCGCAGCACCGCATCGGGGATGACGATGGCGGTGACGATGCCGGCGACGCCGAGCACCAGCGTGAGGTTGGCGATGTTGGAGCCGACGATGTTGCCGACGCCGACGTCGATGTCGCCGCCACCGGCGGCGATGCCCGACACGACCATCTCGGGTGCGCTGGTGCCGAAGCCCATCACCACCGCACCGATCACGATGGCCGAGACCCGGAGCGCGCTCGCGACGCGCACCGAACCCATCACGAACTGGTCGGCTGCCTTGGCGAGGATCGGGACACCGATGACCAGAAAGATGATGTCGAGCGCCACTCAGCCTCGTCCGCTCTGCTGCTCGTCGAGCTCCTGCACGCTCATCAGCACGGTGCGGGCCTTCGATCCCTCCGACGGGCCGACCACGCCACGCTGCTCGAGCTCGTCCATGACCCGACCGGCCCGGGCGAATCCGATGCGGAGCTTGCGCTGGAGCATCGAGGTCGACCCCAGCTGCGAGCGCACGACGAGATCGATGGCCCGAGTGATGAGCTCGTCCTCATCGTCGTCACCTGCCGGCGGGGCGGTGACGAGATCGATGGTGTCGGTGCCGGGGAGGGGGACGTCGGTGCCCTCGTCATCGGCACCCTCGACGCCTTCGGTGTAGTCGACGTCGGGCGCCTGGCGTCGCCACGCACCGACCACGTCACGGATCTCGCTCTCCTCGACCCAGCAACCCTGGATGCGCTGCGCCGTGCTCGACGACGCCCCCAGCAGCAGCGCGTCACCCTTGCCCACGAGCCGCTCGGCGCCCGGCTGGTCGAGGATGACCCGGCTGTCGGCGAGGCTCGACACGGCGAAGGCGAGGCGGGCCGGGATGTTGGCCTTGATCACGCCGGTGATCACGTTGACCGACGGCCGCTGGGTGGCGATCACGAGGTGGATGCCGACCGCTCGCGCCTTCTGGGCGATGCGGGTGATGGAGGCCTCGACGTCGCGGGCCGCCACCATCATCAGGTCGTTGAGCTCGTCGACCACGACGACGATGTAGGGCAGCGGTTCGAGTGCGAGCTCCTCGGGCAGCTCCGAGCCGAGGCTGCCGGCGGCGACGGCCTCGTTGAAGCCGCCGATGTCGCGGACCCCGACGCCGGAGAGCAGCTCGTAGCGACGGTCCATCTCACGGCACGCCCACGCCAGGGCGTTGGCGGCCTTCTTCGGGTCGGTGACGACCTCGGTGAGCAGGTGCGGCACCCGGGAGTACTGGCCCATCTCGACCATCTTCGGATCGACGAGGATGAGTCGGACCTGATCGGGGGTGGACCGCATCAGCAACGACGTGATCATCGTGTTGATGCAGCTCGACTTGCCCGCACCGGTGGCGCCGGCGATGAGCAGGTGCGGCATCGTCGCGAGGTCGGTGAGCACGGCCCGCCCGGCGATGTCGCGACCCAGAGCCACCTCGAGCGGCTTGTCGGAGGCCTGCGCCTCGGCGGAGGTGAGGATGTCGCCGATCGTGACCAGCTGGCGCTTCTTGTTGGGCACCTCGACGCCGATCGCCGAGCGACCCGGGATCGGGGCGAGGATGCGCACGTCGGGCGAGGCCATCGCGTAGGCGATGTCCTTGTTGAGCGAGGTGACCCTGGCGACCTTCACGCCGGGGGCCAGCTCGAGCTCGTAGCGGGTGACGGTCGGACCGACGGTCATCCCGACGACCCTCGTGTCGACACCGTGGGAGGCGAGCGCCTCCTGGAGCGTGCGAGCGCCCGCGACCACGGCGACCTCGTCGACCGCCTCGTCGGCGCTGCGACCGAGCACGGACAGCGGTGGCAGCTTCCAGTCGCCACGGGCCGGCCGCTCGTCGAGGTCGAGCGGGATCTGCTCGGCGGTGATCGGCTGGCTCAGATCGACCTTGGGGGCCTTCGGCGGTTCGGGCTCGGGAACCGGTTCGGGCTCGGGTTCGGCGATCGGCTCGGGCGCCGGCGCGGCGGCGACCTTCGGTGCCGGCTCGGGCTCATCGCCATCGAGGCTGGCGAGCCGGAGCAGCTGATCGCTCGTCCAGCGAGCAGCGCCCGACACCGCGCCCCAGACGCCCACCAGCACCTCGCGGATCGGCCGGTCGGCGAGCACGACGAGGCCGAAAGCTCCGACGAGCACCACGACCACCCATGCGCCGGCCGCGAGGAGGCGGTCGAGCGGCTCACCGAGGACCGCGCCGACGATGCCGCCGCCATCGCTCAGCTCCTCTGCGGTGCCCCCGATCTCGTCCGGCCCGGAGAGCAGATGGAGGCCTGCGGCGATGCCGAGGACGAGCAGCAGCCCACCGGCGAGCAAGCGGTCGGCCCGCTGGTCGTCGTCGCGCTCGAGCAGCAGAGCCAGGCCGAGGCCGGCGCCGGCGAGCGGCAGGACCACCCGGAGCTGGCCGAGCACCACGCCGAGCGCGGTGTCGAGACCCCGACCGACGGGTCCGGCCGCGTCGCGAGCGATGCCGAGGACGGCGATGACGCCGATGCAGATGAGCAGCAGGCCGATGATCTCGTGGCGACGACCGGCGAGACCGCTGGCCAGCGACGGCTTCGGGGCCGACTTCGACCCGCGCTTCGACGAGCCCGACGACCGAGCGCCGGACTCCTTCTTCTTGGCGGACGAAGACGAGGAGGATCGCTTCGACTTCGCGCCGGAAGCACCAGTTCGACCAGCCACGACGTCACGGACGGTAGCAGCGGGGGGTGCGCCGACCGCGGCACGGTGTTCATACCCGGGCGGGGGCCCCGGAGCCCCGCCCTCCTCCCGGTGTCCTCGGCCTGACGGCCTGCGGCCCGGGCAGTGTCTCGCTGCAGGTCTCGAGTCGGACGAGGCTCCGGGGCCCCGCCCGGGCCGAGAACTCAGACGAACAGCACCGCCGGGACGAGCATCGGCCGGCGGCGGGTGCGGTCGCTCACGAAGCGGCCGACGGTGCGCCGGGCCACCTTCTCGATGTCGGCCGCTTCGTTGGAGCCGGCGTGCAGCACCCGCTCGACCTCGGCGGCGAGCTCCGTCTCGCACGCTCGCACGACGTCGGCCGACAGCGACCGGTCGACCCAGCCTCGCGACACGAGCCTCGGCGGAGCGACCAGCTCACGTCGGTCGCCGTCGACCACGACGACGATGGTGATCTCGCCCTCGCGCCCGAGGATCAGTCGCTCCTGGAGCAGCGAGTCGGTGACGTCGTCGAGCGCGCCGTGCAGGTAGCGGTACGCACCCTCGCCGACGCGGTGGACGGTGAGGCCGGCGTCGTCGAGCACGACGCGGTCGCCGTCGGTCACGACCACGGCCTTCTCCCCGGCCACGCCGGTCTCGGCAGCCAGCTCGGCCTGGGTGAGCAGGTGGCGGTACTCGCCGTGCACCGGCACGAACCACTCCGGCCGGGCATGGCGCAGCAGGGTGCGGATCTCGCCTCGTCGGGCGTGGCCGGACACGTGCACCGGCAGCTGACGATGATCGACGATCTCGACGCCCCGCCGCACCAGTCCGTCGACGACCGCGTCGATGGCGTGCTCGTTGCCCGGGATCGGTGTGGAGGAGAACACGACGGTGTCGTCGTCGCCGAGCGAGATCGACCGATGCTCGCCACGGGCCATCAGCCCGAGCCCGGCGAGGTGCTCGCCCTGGGATCCGGTGGTGAGCACCATGACCTGCCCGGGGTCCAGGGCGTGGACCTCCTCGGCGGTGATGAGGTGGTCATCGGGCAGGTCGAGCAGGTCCAACTCGCGGGCGATGCGGACGTTGCGCTCCAGCGACCGGCCGACCGGGGCGACCACCCGGTCGTTCGCCATCGCTGCCTCGACCGCCTGCTGCACCCGGTGGATGTGGGACGAGAAGCAGGCCATGACGATGCGCCGGTCCTCGCGCTCGTCGACGATCTGGCGGAGCACCTTGCCGACCGATCGCTCGTCGCCGCTCTCGCCCTCGTCGAGCGAGTTGGTCGAGTCGGCGAGCAGCAGCCGGATGCCGGGGTCGGTGGCGAGCTCGTCGATCCGAGCGAGATCGGACATCCGCCCGTCGACCGGGTCGGCGTCGAGCTTGTAGTCGCCCGAGTGGAGGATGATCCCCTGCGGTGTGTGGAACGCCGTGGCGAACCCCCACGGGATCGAGTGGGTGATCGGGATGAACTCGGCGTCGAACGGCCCGACCGGGTGGCGCTCGCCGTCGTGGACCTCGCGGTAGATGCGGCCGCCGCCGAGGCTCGCCTCCTCCAGCTTGTGCCGGACGAGCGCCAGCGTGAACGGCGAGCCGTACATCGGCGCGTCGACGATGCGGGCGAGGTGGACCGCAGCGCCGATGTGGTCTTCGTGGCCGTGGGTGAAGACCACCGCCTCGACCTGGTCGGCATGTGGTTCGAGCCAGCCGAGGTCGGGCAGCACCGCATCGATCCCGGGTTCGTTGGGGCCGGCGAAGAGCACGCCGCAGTCGAGGACCACCATCCGGCCGGCGTGCTCGAGGACCGCGCAGTTGCGGCCGATGTCGCCCAGTCCGCCGAGGAAGGTGACGCTGACCGTGCCGGTCACGCGATGGACGCTGACTTCAACTCCGCGTACACCCGACGAGCCTCGTCCTCGAGGCCGTCCGGGGTCGGGCCGAGGGGCGCTCTGGGCTGACCGACCGGGTGGCCGAGCGTGCGCATCATCGCCTTGGTCGGCACCGGGTTCGGCGCCGCATCCGACGACTCGTAGACGTAGCTCGGACGCAGGGCCTGGTCGATCCGCAGCACCTCGGCGACGTCGCCCCGCTCCCAGGCGTCGAAGAGCGCTGCGGTCTCGGGAGCGGTCCAGTGGGAGGCGACCCCGACGAAGCCGACGGCACCGACCGAGAGCAGCGGCAGGTTGAGCTTGTCCTCGCCGGAGTAGAGCTCGAAGCCGTCGGGCGCGGCAGCGATGAGACGGGCCGACTCGGCGACGTCGCCGGCGGCGTCCTTCACGGCGACGACGTTGGGGTGCGCCTCGGCGAGGCCGAGGATCGTCGCCATCTCGACCTTGCGGCCGGTGCGGAACGGGATGTCGTAGAGCATCACCGGCAACGTCGTCGCGCCGGCGATGGCGGCGAAGTGGGCCTCGAGCCCGGCCTGCGACGGCCGGTTGTAGTACGGCGTGACGGCGAGGATCCCGGCGGCGCCGGCCGACTCCGCCGCCTTGGTGCGCTCGATCGAGCTGGCGGTGTCGTTGTTGCCGGCGCCGGCGATCACCGGCACGGTGACCGCACGGGCGACCGCCTCCCAGAGGGCGTAGTCCTCCTCGTGGGTCAGTGTCGGGCTCTCGCCGGTAGTGCCGGTGACCACCAGGCCTTCGTTGCCCTGCTCGACCAGCCATCGGGCCAGCGCCACGGCGGCGTCGAGGTCGAGATCGCCTCGGTCGTCGAAGGGCGTCACCATCGCGGTGAGCACCCGCCCGAATCGTGCCATCAGTGCGCCCCTTCGGAAGCTCGGTCGATGTTCAGGGTGGCGAGCAGGTCCTCGTGCAGCTCGAACCAGATCGTGTGGTAGCTCGGGATGATCGGCTTCGTGAAGTAGTCGAGATCGCCACCCTTGAGCTTCTCGAGCGCCACGTCGAAGCGGGGCCGGTAGCGGCCGTACCGGGCCAGCGTGGTGGCGAGGTCGTCGAGGATCGGCGCCAGCTCGTTGCCGAGCGCCTCGAGCCGGGCGATGACCTTGGTGTCGTAGTCGGCGTCGTCGTGGTCGTTGAGGGTCTCGGTGCCCTCGATGACCTGCCAGTCGGTGCACAGCTGCAACATCTGTCCGTTGAGCTCGAGGAAGTCCTCGTATCCGCCCTGGACCACGTCGCGGCCGCCCGAGGCGTCGAGCTCGGCGGACAGCAGCTCCTCGCCCTTCGCCCGACCGGCCGGCATGAGCGCCCAGCCGGAGACCTGACCACCCTCCCGGAGCATGGCGAGCTCGTCGGTCTGGGCCTGCTCGAGGTTGGCGGTGACCTCGGCCTCGTCGATGCCGATGATGTCGGCGACCGAGGCAGCATCCCCGAACCCCTTCAGCCGGAGGCCGAGGAGCGTGTGGGTCATGCTGTCGGAAGGGTGCGCCATCCCGTCGACGTTACGCGACGGACCCTGCGCGACCCGCTATCGAATCCCGCTGCGATCGAGCGGCCGCTTCAGTCCTCGGTGCTGATCTGCTGGGAGAGGTAGTTCTCGAGGCCGACGTCGGCGATCAGCGACAGCTGCGCTTCGAGCCAGTCGATGTGCTCCTCCTCGGACTCGAGGATGTCCTCCAGGAGCTGGCGGCTCGTGTGATCGACGGCCTCGGTGCAGGCCACCACGCCCTGGCGCAGCCGCTCGACCGCCCGGTACTCGAGGTCGAGGTCGGCCTGCAGCTGCTCGGGCACCGTCTCGCCGATGGCGAGCGTGCCGAGACGCTGGAGGTTCGGGTGGCCGTCGAGGAACAGGATGCGATCGATGAGCGACTCGGCGTGCTTCATCTCGTCGATCGACTCGTCGCGGGTGTAGTCGGCGAGCTTCCCGAACCCCCAGTCGGCGCACATCTTGGCGTGCACGAAGTACTGGTTGATGGCCGTCAGCTCTGCGGTGAGGACGTCGTTGAGGACGTCGATGACGCGCTCGTCACCCTCCACGGTTGGCTCCGTTCTCGTCGGCCTCGATCAGGCGGCGAGATCACCAGCCTGAACGGCGTCGAGCATACGCGCCAGGACATCGGTGCATGACCCACAACGGCCGCCAGCGCCGCAGTGGGCGGTCAGCTCCTCGACCGAGGCCGCTCCCCCGGCGATCAGCTCGGAGATCTCCCCATCCCGAACCACGTTGCAGTGACACACGACCACGTCGTGAAGGATGCCGAACAACCCCCGAACAGTCAACCGGAGGTGTGGCGCTCGGCGCGCACGGCGCGGTCAGGTGAGCAGCGCTGCGGCTCCCGTCGAGACGGCGGCCATCGGCACCCCGAAGGCGAGCGCGGGCAGCGACTCCTTGGCGTGGTGGCGCCAGTCGTAGACGTGTGTCGATTCCTCCATGCCGTCGAGGTGGAACCAGCTCGGTCGGAGGCCGATGAAGATCAGCCAGTCGATGACGAGGAAGTCCCAGAGACCGAAGACCACCATGACCGACCAGCCGGCGACGGCAGCACCGACGAGTCCGTACTCGTCGATGGCCACGACGGACGCGGCGATCGCGCCGCCCAGCAGCACGAGCACGAGCACGACGAACACGACCGCACCGGCGACGGGTTCCCGTGGCTCCAACCCGACGTCGGCTGCCCAGACGCCGGGGCGGAACCGCCAGGAGAGCAGGACGATGAGGGTGGCGAGCACCGACGCTGCGAGCGTGATGAGCGCGATGGCCACGATGGGACTCACGACACGACCTCATCGCCGGTCACGCCGACCGATCCCCGCGCAACCAGTCGACGATGACCGCACCGACCGCCGGATCGTTCAGCGGCGGGCAGTGACCGACCCCGTCGAAGGTCACCAACGAGACCGTTCCGCCGGCCGCCATCCGGCTGGCCACATCCGCCTCGAGCACGTCGGAGAGCTCGCCGCGGATGATCAGGGTCGGGACGTCGGCGGCGAGCCGTCGCCACTCGTCCCAGTGGTCGGTGGGAGGAAGCTCCGCCGGCGGTCGGGTCATGTAGCCCTCGACGTCGGTGGCGAAGCGCCATCCATCCGGCGTGATCGTGGCGCGGGCGAGCGCCGACTGCTCGACCAGGTCGTCGGGCACCGAGGGCCAGGCCTCGGCGAGCACCTCGTGCCACGCCGCGACGATCCCGGCCTCGTCCGCGTACGCCGAACCGAGCAGGCGGACGTTCGTGGCCATCCGCTCGGCCATCGCCCCCGGGTCGTCGGGCGTGGGGAACTCCGGTCCGATGTCGACGAGCACCGCTTGCTCGAACAGCTCGGTCCGGCGCGCGTGCAGGCCCATGATCATCAGACCGCCGAGCGACACGCCCACGGCCGCCACCGGGCGGAGGTCCAGCGCGGCGACGACGTCGTCGAGATCGTCGAGGAACTGCTGCTGGGAGTAGCCGACGTCCGCCGGCTGCCAATCGGACTCCCCCGTCCCGCGAAGGTCGATGCCGACGACGTCCCACTCCTCGCCGACCGCCCGGACGAGCGCGGCGAACTCGCGGCTGTTGCCTCCGGCTCCGGCGAGCACGAGGAGCTGCGGCCCGCCCGTCGGTCCGGTTCGCCGGACCGCGAGCCGGACGCCGTCGCGCACCTCGACCCGCTCGACGTTGCCCCACTGGGTCGCATCGAACACGCTCACGGCGCCAGGACCTCCACGAGCTCGCCGAGCAGCCGGGTTTGGCCGATCGGGCCGGAGTTCAGCCAGAGCGTTCCGTCGACGACGGTCACGCCGCGGGCGATCGCCTCGTTCGCCGCGTAGGCGGGCAGATCGGCGAGGGCGGCGTCCCAGTCGGTCGCACCGCCGTCGAAGTCGAGGACGACGACCGCGTCGGCTCGGAGATCGGGGACCTGCTCGTCTGCGAGGGTGACGAAGTCGCCCTGCCCGTCGAGCTCAGGGGAGACGATGAGGCCGAGTCGGCCGAAGACCTCGGCCGGGCCGGCGCTGGACCCCATCGCCGTGCCCACCATGCCGGCCGAGCCGAGCAGCACCAACACGGTGCGGTTCGCGAAGCCGTCCGGGAGGCCGGCGACCACGGCGTCGAGCTCGGCGTCGTAGTCCGCGATGATCGCGTCGGCTTCCGTCTCCTTGCCCAACGTCTCGCCGAGACCGGTCACGACGTCCTGCCAGCGGGGGTTGGTGATGCCGTCGGTCGGCGCCACGGCGACGAGGGGCACCACCTCGTTGGGCACCTGGTCGAGCAGCTCGACAGCGATCTGGAACCCGACCACCAGGTCGGGATCGACCGACAGGATCTCCTCGATGCTGATCGTCGGGAAGGTCCCGAGCAGTGGGACCGACTCGACGTCGACGTCGAGCCAGTAGGGATCGTCGGCGGTGGAGATGTCGATGCGCCCGACGACGGCGTCGAACGAGTCGAGCGCCACCAGCGCATCGAGGGTCACGATCGAGTCCATCGACACGATCCGCTCAGGTTCGACGGGCACCTCGCTCGTGCCGAGCGCGTGCTCCACGACCCGGACGTCACCGGCGCCGTCGGCCGATCCATCGGTCGCGTCGGTGACCGCCGTCGTCGACGCCGGAGGTGCCGTCGACGCCGGAGGTGCCGTCGCTGCCGAGGCGGAGTCGTCTGCGTCGTCGCTGTCGCTTCCACACGACGTCGCCACCACGAGCGACATCACGGAGAACAGGGCGAGCAACCGGCGTCTGTTTGGCATGCCGAATACTTCATCACACATGAAGTATTCGGACAACCTGGATCAGGGCGGCGTGTCGGCCCCCGGTGCATCGTCACCATCGCCGGACGCGGCGTCGGCGGCGATCCCGGCGATGAGCCAGCGCAGGCCGCGATGGAAGCCGCGGTCGCGGAACTCGAGGTGCTGCTCGTACATCCTCGGATCGACGGCGTCGCTGAGGTTGTCCTGCGCGTCGAGGGTCAGCTCCCACGCCAAGCAGTGCATGTTCAGCACGCCGCAGGCGTCTGCTGCCTCCTCGACGCCGAGGCCGGCGCCGCGCACCAACAGGTCGATCGCCCCCATCACGGTCGGCGTCGCTGCGTCCTCCACGTGCTCCGGCCGCATCCGGAGGGATGCCGCGACGAGCCCCGGGTAGGCGCGCATGTGAGCGAGGCACTCCTCGGCCCACCGCGTGAGGTCGCCCTGCCAGTCGCCGGTGTCGGTCGGTGGCAGCCAGGCGCGCTGCCACTCGGTCACCGCTGCCGCGACCAGGTCGTCCATGGCCGGCGCGAGCCGGTAGGTCGAGCGCACGGAGACGCCGGCGCGCTCGGCTGCTGCGGCCCGGGTGAGCGCGGACGCGCCGACCTCGGCCACGACCGCGAGCGCAGCAGCGCCCAGGTCCTGTCGCGTCAGCTCCTCACCCCGCCGAGGACGCCCCTCACGCCGCCGGCCGTTCTGCTCCTGCGCCACGCCAACACAGATACCCGATCGGCGGGCGCGCCGAGCGGTCTCGAGGTGTGTGTCTCAGCTCGTGGCGGGCTCGCCCTCGAGCTCGCGGGTGATCGCGAACGCGTCGACCTCTTCGGCGGTGTCGACCCAGTCCTCGTACTGGATGACGCCGATCTCCTCGAAGCGTCGGCGCAGCCAGGCGTCGCCGGCGTCGAGCAGGCCGAGCTTCTTGCAGTTCGGCACGATCTTGGTGAAGAGCAGGTGCTGGAACTCGAGCTGGTCGGGATTGCCCCAGATGCGGGGGATGATCTGCTTCGGATCGGCGCCCATCCGCTCCCACACGTCGGTCGACAGGAAGCGATCGCGCATCCGGAGGGCGGCCTCGAAGGCGAACTCCTGGCGCTCGCGCACCTCGGCCTGGGTCAGCTCGCCGTAGACCTCTTTCAGCGACAGCACGCCGAAGGCGACGTGGCGAGCCTCGTCGCTCATCACGTAGCGGAGGAGCTGCTTGAGCAGGGGCTCCTCGGTCTGCTGGTACATGAAGCCGAAGGCGGCCAGAGCGAGGCCCTCGACCATGATCTGCATGCCCAGGTAGGTCATGTCCCACCGGCTGTCGGCGACGATGTCGTCGAGCAGCATCTTGAGGTGGGGGTTGATCGGGTAGCTCTTCTCGATCTTGGTGTCGAGGTACTTGGCGAACACCTCGACGTGACGAGCCTCGTCGACCACCTGCGTGGAGGCGTAGTACTTGGCGTCGATCCACGGCACCGTCTCGACGATCTTCGCCGTGCAGACCAGCGCGCCCTGCTCACCGTGGAGGAACTGGCTCATCGTCCAGGCCTGCGACTCCTGGTTGAACTTGATCCACTCCTCGGGGCCCCAGGTCGCGACGGACGTGCCGGAGAAGTCGAAGATCGCGTCCTGACCGCCGGTGGTCTCGTACTGCTTGGTCGCCTCGGCCTCGGGATCGACGACCGTGTCCCAGGGGAGGTCGGTCTCGCCGTTCCACTGGCCGCGCTTGGCCTTCTCGTAGAGCGTCTCGAGGCGGGGCCGCTGCCCCTTCTCGTAGTCCCAGGTGTAGATCGTGTCCGCGTTGTCCTGGACGGTGTGGATGAGCTCGTCGGGGTCGGTCGGCTCGACCGCCAGGATCGCGTCGAGGTCGTTGGCCTCGGTGCGACCGATCATCTGCTCCATCTCGTCGGCGGTGGGCTCGACTGCGGTCATGATTCCTCCTGGACTCCGGTGGCGGAAGTGGTGGGCGGGGTTGAGTGGGGGGACAGAGCCGGCAGCAGCCGGCGCTCGACCAGGTCGCGGACCTGGTCGGGATCGGTGAGATCGAACGGGGCCCGCTCGTCGAGCACGGGCCACAGCACGAGCCGGGCGAGCCACTCGGCGGTGCGGATGGCGGCCGGCGGGCCGAGGTGGGCCTCCAGGCGGGGGGCGATGAACACCCGGCACGCCGCGAAGATCCGATCGAGGCCGCGGAAGGTGAGGCTCGGCAGCACGGCACCCGGATCGTCGACGAGGAGGCGCTGGAAGCCCTCGTCCTCGCCGATGAGCCGGCTGGCCGCGCTCAGCGCGGCGACGAGGAGCTCGTCGAGCGCTCCGTCGTCGGGCAGCTCGGCGTCGAGGTCGGCGAAGAAGGCGGCCAGCCCGTGGCGGCGATGCAGGTCGTGGAGGGCGTCCTTGCTCGGGACGATCCGGTAGACGGTGGCCCGGGACACGCCCGCCTCACGGGCGACGTCGCCCATCGTCGTCTTGGAGCGACCCCACCGCTCGACGCAGGCGCCGTAGGCCTCAGCGAGCGCGAGCTCGACGGAGCCCTCCGGGAGGGGGCGGAAGAGCTCGGTCCCCGACGATCGGGTCGTCGCCGCGTTCGCGGCGTGACCGTGTCCCCCTGTGACGACCGCCACCATACGATGAGACAGTAACCGCCTCAGTGTCTCATTTCAACGGGTCGTCGGATCTGGACCACGGACAGCGCCACACCGGCCACCGGCACGACCGCCGAGGCCCAGAGCGCCGGTCGGTAGCTGTCGGTCACCGACTCGATCACGGCGAACAGCGCCGGGCCGACCGCGCTGGCGACGACCACCACCCCCATCTGCACCCCCCCGATCGCACCGAGGTGTCGGCGGCCGAACAGCCGAGGCAGCGCTGCCGAGGTCAGCGCGGCGAAGCATCCCTGAGCCACACCCCAGCAGACGATCGCGATGCCGGCGGCGAGCGGCCGGTCGAGGTGCCCGACGGTGAGGTACATCGCGATCTGGACGGCGCTCGCGAGGCCGGCCAGGGAGAGCGGCGACGTGCGGTCGACCAACCAGCCGGCGATCAACGTGACCGGGACGCTCACCATGGCGATCGGCACGAAGATCCGCACCATCTCGGTCTCGTCGAGCCCGAGCTCGCGGCCGACGTCGACGATGTGGAAGGTGAGGGCCGTGGCCGTCGAGGCCAGAGCGATCACCGGCAGGGTGATGGCCCAGAACCGCGGGTCGCGGACCGCCTCCCCCCTGGTCAGGTCGTCGTCGGAGCCGAGCTGCACGGTAGGGCCCGCCTCCAGGCGCCCACCGCCGTCGATCATCAGCCCCGACGTCTCGGCGCTGTCCCGGAAGAACACGGCGAACAGCACGGCCGCGCCGACGAGGAAGAGCGCGATCAGCCGCCACGCCCACCGGTACCCGTCGATCTCGATCAGCACGAGGAACAGGGCCGGACTGATCGACAACAAGAAGCTGAACACGACGCTCGCCGACGCCGTCACGACCCCGCGGCGGCGCTCGAACCACTGCGAGATCATCGTGCGCGAGGCCAGCGTCAGCAGGCCCTGGCCGGTGAAGCGCAGGCAGCCGAACCCGATGCTCATCACCGTCATGCCGACCACCACCGGCATCGGACCGACGAGGCTCAGGCCGGTGACGGTCGCGGCCAGGCCCACCGCCGCGGCGACCGCGACGATCCGCGAGCCGAAGCGGTCGATGGCCCGTCCCGCCTTCGGGAGCATGACCCCACTCGCCCCGGTGCCGAAGAGGTAGGCGACCGCGAGCTGGAGGCGAGTCAGGCCGGTGGTCTCGATGAGATCGTCGGTGAAGACCGACACGCCGGCGGTCTGGCCAGGGGCGGAGGCAGCCATCCCGACTGCGCCCACGACCACCACGACCCAGCCGTAGTAGACCGGCGAGCGCGCCGGATCGAAGGGCCAGCGGTCGCGAGTCGATGCCGACCCGACGACGGGTCTCAGCGGGCCGACCCGGGGGCGCCCGTCGCCGACCGCATCAGCGTGTCGACGAGCCGACCCACCTCGTCGTCGTCCTCGAGATCCCACGAGCCCGGGTTCGCGACGACGCTCATCATCATCGCGACCAGATAGGCGGCGTCGTCCTCTGGCGAGGGTGACGCTGCCGACGCCGCGAGCCGCTCGGCGACCATCGGCGCGACGAGGTCCTCGAAGCCGTGCTCCAGGCGGGCGAGACGAACGGCGAGCTCCTCCGGACCCGTGTCGAGCGCCGCTTGGAGCAACGTGTGGCCGCGGATCGCCGGCCCGCCCCACCGCAGCACCTCGTGCAGCCCGGCGGCGAGGTCGTCACCCGACCCGATGCGGACGATGATCTCGTCGGCCACCTTGCCGAGCTCCCGGGCGACGAGCGCGTCGAAGACCTCGCTGCGGCCGCCCTCGAACCAGCGGTACACCGTCGCCCGACCGACACCAGCGGCCGAGGCGATGTCCTCGACCGTGGTCTTGGCGAGCCCGAACCGCACCAGCGCGTCGCCCGCTCCGTCGAGGATGCGCGCTCGGGTGTCGGTCACCGGCCCGACGATACGGGCCGGCGAGGGCCGCGCCGCTCAGTCGACGGAGAAGTCGGCGAACTGGTCGCGCAGGGTCCGCTTGGAGAACTTCCCCGTCGAGGTCTTCGGCACCTCGTCGACGATCTCCATCGCGTCCGGCAGCCACCACTTGGCCATGCGGGGCGTGAGGAACTCGATCAGCTCGTCATAGGTCAGCGCGGCACCCTCGTTGAGGACGACACACGCGAGCGGTCGCTCCATCCATCGCTGGCTGGCGACGCCGATCACCGCAGCCTCGGCGATCGCAGGGTGGGCCATGATCTCGTTCTCGACCTCCACCGAGCCGATCCACTCGCCACCGGACTTGATGAGGTCCTTGGTGCGATCGACGAGGCTGATGATCCCCTCCGGCGAGACGGCCGCCACGTCACCGGTGCGGAGCCATCCATCGTCGGTGAAGGAGTCGGCGGCGTCCGGTCGCTCGTAGTACGCCGACGCGATCCACGGGCCGGTCACCTGCAGCTCGCCCGACGACTCGCCGTCCCACGGGATCTCGTCGGTCGTGCCCGGCTCGGTCACGCGGAACTCGACGCCGGGGACGACCGTGCCGACGGTGGCCCGCAGATCGGCGAGCTCCTCGTCGGAGCGGTCGGCGTGGGCCGAGCGGATGTGGGCGACCGATGCGATCGGGCTCGTCTCGGTCATGCCCCACGCCTGCAACAGCGGCAGGCCCGTCGTGGCTCGGTAGCCCTCGGACAGCGCCTTCGGCACCGCCGAGCCGCCGCACGGGATCGCCCGCAGGGACGACACGTCGCGGCCGTCGAGCTCGTCCAGCACGCCCATCCAGATCGTCGGCACGCCGGCGGCGACGGTGACCCGCTCGGCTTCGAGGAGGTCCGCGATCGCCTTCGCCGACAGGTCGGGGCCGGGCATGACCAGCTTCGAGCCGGCTGCCGCGCCGGCGTAGGCGAGGCCCCAGGCGTTGGCGTGGAACATCGGCACCACCGGGAGGATCACGTCGCGCTCGGACACACCGAGCCCGTCGGCGGCCATCGAGCCGAGGGTGTGGAGCCACGTCGAGCGGTGGCTGTACACGACGCCCTTCGGGTTGCCGGTGGTGCCGCTCGTGTAGCACATCGACGCGGCCCGTCGTTCGTCGTCGACCCGGAACTCCACGGGCTCGACGCCATCGATCAGCTCCTCGTAGTCGAGGATGCGCGGGTCGTCGGGGACCTCGCCGGCGCCGTCGTCCATCACGATGACGTGGCGGACGCCCCCCAGCTCACCGACCAACGGCCACAGCAGACCGAGGAGCGAGCGGTCGACGAAGATCACGTCGTCGTCCGCGTGGTTCACGATGTACGTGAGCTGCTCGGGGAAGAGCCGGATGTTGAGCGTGTGCAGGATGCGTCCGGTGCACGGCGCCGCGAAGTAGAGCTCGAGGTGGCGCCCGGTGTTCCAGGCGAACGTCCCGATGCGGGCATCGGCCGCGCAGCCGAGCCGGTCGAGCGCGCCGCCGAGGCGGCGGGTCCGGTCGGCCCAGGTGCCGTAGTCCATCCGGTCGAGCCGTCCACCGTGCTGCGCCGTGACGAGCTCGTTCCCGGCGAACAGCCGCTCGGCCCGCCGGAACAGGCTCGGCAGCGTCAACGGCGCGTCCTGCATCAACCCCTGCATCGGTCCCCCTCGTCGAGTGCGCCCGACCGTATCCGGCGGTGGTGCCCGGGTGCCGGTCCGGACGAATACCCTGCACGCGGTGTCCTCTCGGCTCCGCCTCTGGCTGCTCCTGGGTCCGGTCATCGTGGGCACCATCGCCGGATACGTCGGCGCCGCGCTGCACCCGACGCTCGCCGTCGAGAACCCGGTCCTGCTGATCATCCTCAACCCGCGCAACTACCACCTCGCGCTGGTCGCCGGTCAGATCGCGTTCTCGACCTTCGTCGTCGTCGCCTTCCTCCGACTGATCACCCTCGATCCGCTGCTCTACCTCATCGGCCGCTGGTACGGGCCGGCCGGGCGACGATGGATCGAGCGACAGGTCGAGGGCTCGGGCCGCATGGTCGCCTTCGTCGACCGCTGGTTCCCGAAGATCGGCTGGCTGTTCGTCTTCATCGCACCGAACCTGATCATCAGCCTTCTCGCGGGTGTCACCCGGATGCGACCGATCGTGTTCGCCACCCTCAACGTGACGGGCACGATCACCCGGATCCTCCTCGTGTGGTGGCTCGCAGAGCGGTTCGAGGGCCCGCTCGACTCGGTGCTCGACTTCTTCAACCGCTACCAACGCCCGGCGACGTTCGTGGCCATCGGCCTGGTCGTGCTCCAGGTGGTCCTGTCGACCCGCAAGGGCAGCGGCGAGCTGAGCGACGTGCGCGAGCTCGAACAGGAGCTCGAGGAGGAGCTCGACGGGGCCGCACCCCGGCCGGCGGAGGGCACCGCCGACGAGGAGATGGGCGCCACCGACGATCGCACCGGGGACCCCCGATGAACGTCGAGTACGACCCCGAGGACTTCCAGCTCGACCACGCGGAGGCCATCGCTGCGATCATCGAGCTGAAGGGCTACGCCGTCGAGCCGGTCCGCGCCGATCCGGAAGCCGGTCGTCCGACGTACTCGTACACGATCGGCCTCGAGGACCTCATCAGCCACCCGGAGCTGCTGATCGTCGGCCTCGACGGCGAGATGGCCAGTCGCCTCGCCGAGGAGTTCGTCGATCACCTCCTCAACGGCGGCGAGCTCCCGGTGTCACAACCCTTCGTCGGGATGCTCGGCCCCGACCTGCCCTGCGTGCTCCTGCCCGTCGACGTCGAGGTGTACGCCAGCTGGTTCGCCGGCGTCGCCGACCACTACGCCCACCGGCCCTTCCGGATGCTGCAGCTCGTGTACCCCGACGCCGCCGGCCGGTTCCCGTGGCAGTCGGACGCCGATGCGGCGGTCATGGGCAGCCAGGTGGTGCTCGGTGGCTGATCCGATCCGGGTCGGCGTGCTCGGTGCCGGGGGACGGATGGGCGCCGAGGTGTGTCGCACGGTCGTCGCCGATCCCGAGCTCGAGCTGGTCGCTGCGATCGACCCCGGACGGGCCGGTGAGGCGCTCGCAGCGGTCGCCGAGGTCGACAGCGACCTCATCGTGCTCCCCGACCTCGACGCGCTGGACGGCGCCGCCGTCGACGTGGCCGTCGACTTCACGGTCGTCGAGGCGGCTCGCGCCAACGCCGCCGTCTGCGCCGATCGGGGCATCCACGTCGTGATCGGCACGTCGGGCTTCGGTGCCGACGCCGTCGACGACCTCCGGGGACGGTTCACGTCCTCCAACTGCCTCGTCGTCGCGAACTTCGCCATCGGCGCCGTGCTGATGATGCGATTCGCCGAGCTGGCCGCGCCCTGGTTCGAGACCGCCGAGATCATCGAGTTGCACCACGACGACAAGGTCGACTCGCCCTCGGGCACGGCCACGGCCACCGCCGAACGGATGGCGGCCGCGTCGGGTGACTGGGCCGATGATCCGACCGAGACCGAGACGATCCCCGGCGCTCGTGGTGCGAGCGGTCCGGCGGGCATCCCGATCCACTCGATCCGGATGCGGGGCATGGTCGCGCATCAGGAGATCGTGCTCGGGACGACCGGGCAGACGCTCACCCTCCGTCACGACTCCCTCGATCGGACGTCGTTCATGCCCGGTGTGGCGCTGGCGGTGAAGGGGGTCGGGCGGCTCTCCGGTGTCACGGTCGGCCTGGACACCCTGCTGGGTGGTTGACGCCGCTCGATATCACGTAAAGCGGTTCTTCAACCTCTGAATGCGTTGACGGTACGGTCGACGAAGGTCGGTATCGATCGTCGACCAAGGGCCAACGCGTGCACCGCTCGCTCCGTCTCGTCCGTTCCCTGTTCGCCACCGCGCTCGTCGCCGGACTCGTCGTGCCGGCGGCGGTGGACACCCCATCGGCTGGTGCGCAGGGCCGCGCGATCGATGGGCTCCTCGCCCTCTACGACTTCGACGACGGCGCCGGTGCGACGGTCTCCGACGTCGCTGGTGCCGACAACCCGGTCGACCTGACGATCGCGGACCCGGGTTCGGTCACCTGGACCGACGGCGGGCTGCGCATCGACTCGCCGACGGTCGTCGCCTCGTCCGGTTCGACCGGGAGCATCGCGTCGCCGATCGTGTCCAACCGCTCGTTCACCGTCGAGGTGTGGGTCGACCGCAGCGACGTCCCGCAGTCGAACGGCGCCCGGATCGTCGACCTGTCGCACTCGTTCTCCGACGTCGGCATCGCGCTCGTGCAGCGTCCGTACTCCTCTGCGCCCGACCGCGTGGAGCTGCGAACCCGAACGACCGATTCGAACCGCCGCGGGCTCTCCGGCGTTCGTGCGCCGCGCCGCAGCTTCCCCGCCGACCTCGTCCACCTCGTCGCCACGCACGCACCCGATGGCTCGGTCCGGATCTACCAGGACGGCGTCGAGGTCGCGACCGACGACAGCGGCGTGCTGTCCGGCTGGAGGCTGCCGACGACGCTGCGACTCGGTGCATCGACCGACGGCCGAGCCCCCTGGCTCGGTGAGTACCGACTGCTCGCCCTCTACGACCGAGCCCTGAGCCCGGCCGAGGTCGCCGGCAACTTCGGTGCCGGACCGGACCTCGCCGACGTCGAGCCGCCGAACGTGACCGAGCCTCCCGCCGACCCACCCGCGATCACCGACGGCCCCGAAGACGTCGTGCTCACCGAAGGCGACACCGCCAACTTCGTCATCACCGCCACCGGCACCCCACCACTCACCTACCAGTGGTTCCGCGACGACACC
>JBCDAU010000057.1:0-24898 GCA_039185015.1 Actinomycetota bacterium | reverse complement strand
TCGCCGACCACCAGCGTCGAGATCGCGAGGAACCGCCTCGACGGGTTGACCACCGGCGGTGCCACCCCGCTCGCTGCCGGGCTCGCCCACGCCCTGACCGTCGCCGAGCGGGCCGGTGCTGATGACGCCGACGCCCTCCTCGTGGTCCTCACCGACGGTCGAGCGACCGGTGACGACGGGCTCGACCGCGCCCTCGAGGTCGCGGGACGCGTCGCGGCGTCGTCGGTGGACGCGCTCGTGCTCGACTGCGAGACCGGCAACGTCCGGCTGGGGCTCGCTGCGCAGCTCGCGGATGCGATGGGCGCCCGGTGTGTCGAGGTCACCTCGCTCGAGCCGGCGTCGGTCGTGTCCGCCATCACCCGCCACGTCGCGTCGAGCTGACCGATCAGCCTGCCCTCAGCCGAGTGTGAGACGCTCGAGCAGCTCCGTGTCGAGGTGCTCGTCGATCGCATCGGCCAGCCGCTCGAAGGTCCGCTCCAGCACCGGTGGAGGGGTCAGCCCGGTCAGTCGCTGCACCACGTCGGGCTCCTCGGCGATGCCGTGGATGGTGGTGGCCAGGACCGGCCCGTCGGCCCACACCAGCGGTGCCACCTCGACCTCGGGCTCCAGCGCCGTCACCTGACCATGCCGGATCTCGTAGCCGCCCGCCTCGGCGCCGCCGAGCGAAGCCCAGGGTCCGCTCACCTCCGGCAGTCGGACCCGGATCGGTCGCGTGGTCTTGGTGGGTGCCATGTCGGTCCGGATCGGGAGGAGGCCAAGGCCCGCGGTGCCACCCTCGACGCCGTGGTCGTCCCTGACCTCGGTGCCGAGCATCATCGCCCCACCGCACACACCGAGCACCCGGGTGCCGCGTGCGGCGGCGCGCCCGACGGCCTCGTCGAGGTGCCGGCGACGGAGCCAGTCCGTGTCGGCGGCGACGTGCTTCGAGCCGGGGAGGACGACGAGGTCGACCCCGTCCAGATCGGCGGGTGTGGTGGCCCACCGGATGTGGGCCACGTGAGGCAGGACGTGCCACTCGTCGAGGTTCGATGCGTACGGGTACCGGACGACGGCGACCGTGGGCGCAGCCGACGGCGGGACCGCCTTGACGGTAGCACCCTCCTCGTCGGGCAGCTGGTGGTCGAGCATCGGGAGTACGCCGACGTCGCTCATCCCCGTCCGCTCGGTCACGATCGCCGGCCCGGGAGCCAGCAGCCCGGCGTCGCCGCGGAACTTGTTGAGGACGAACCCGGCGAGGCGTTCCTTGGTGCTCTCGGGCACCAACGTCCACGTGCCGACGAGGTGGGCGAACGCCCCACCCCGGTCGATGTCGACGACGAGCAGCGCTGACGCGTCGGCGTGAGCGCAGATGCGGTTGTTGACCTGGTCGGGGAGGTTGATCTCGGCCGGGCTCCCCGCCCCCTCGATCACCACCAGGTCGTGGCGCGCCTGCAGGCGATCGAACGCCTCGGACATCCCGGGCCACAGGTGCGGTGCCCGCGCTCGCCACGGCATGGCCGTCAAGTCAGGCCGTGACCGCCCGGCCATGACGACCTGGCTCCGGGTGTCGGCCTCCGGCTTGAGCAGGACCGGGTTCATGTCGACCGTCGGTTCGACGCCTGCGGCGCGGGCCTGGAGCCACTGGGCCACGCCGATCTCCCCGCCGTCGACGACGCGGGCGTTGTTCGACATGTTCTGCGCCTTGAACGGCGCGACGTCGACGCCCCGTCGGGCGAACCAGCGGCACAGCGCGGTCGCGAGCAGGCTCTTCCCGGCGGTGGACGTGCAGCCCAACACCATGAGGGGACGACGGTTCGTCATCGGGACGCGGTCACGACGGTGCGGCGCCTGCTCGGTGGGGTCCAGCCATCCGGCCCGATGGTCGCACAGCCGGCACCCGGTGCGGACCGCCCGAATGGTGCCGGGCCGGGCGATCGTCGCCGCTAGGGTGTCGTTCGACAACCGGGGAGCTCGGGACAGCCGAGCTGAGAGGGCGGCCAACCGCGTCGCCGACCCGCACACCTGATCTGGGTAATGCCAGCGGAGGAAGCGAATGCGACTGTTCCGGCTCTGTGCCGTCCTGTGCTCACTACTCCTGCTCGCCGCCGCGTGCGGTGACAGCGACGACTCGTCCGAGGAGGTCGCCGGATCGACGGTGCGCCTCATCACGCACGACTCGTTCGCGCTCTCGGAGGAGACCGTCACCGCGTTCGAGGAGGCGACCGGCGCCACCCTCGAGATCCAGCAGGCCGGTGACGCGGTCGAGGTCGTGAACCGGGCGATCCTCACCGCCGGCGACCCGGAGGCCGACGTCCTCTTCGGCGTCGACAACAACACCCTGCAGCGGGCGCTCGACGCCGAGCTGTTCGAGGAGTACTCGGCCGCCGGGCTCGACGGCGTCCGTGACGGCCTCGATCTGGATGGTGCGGCGACGCCGATCACGCTCGGCGACGTGTGCATCAACTTCGCCGTCGACGGCCTCACCGAGCGCGGCCTCGACCCGCCCACGTCGCTCGCCGACCTCACCGATCCGGCCTACGCCGACCTGCTGGTGGTCCAGAACCCCGCCACCTCCACCCCGGGCCTCGCCTTCCTGCTGGCCACGATCGACGAGTTCGGTGAGGACGGTTGGCTGGACTTCTGGCAGCAGCTCCGCGACAACGGCGTGGAGGTCACCAACGGGTGGTCCGACGCGTACTACGGCGTCTTCAGCGGTCCGTCGAGCGAGGGCGATCGGCCGCTGGTCGTCTCCTACGCCTCGAGCCCGCCCGTCGAGGTGGCCTTCGCCGAGGAGGAGCCTGAGATCGCACCGACCGGTGTGATGCTCGAGTCGTGCTACCGCCAGATCGAGTTCGCCGGTGTGCTCTCCGGTGCCGAGAACCCGGCGGGTGCTCAGGCGCTCATCGACTTCATGCTCACCGAGACCTACCAATCCGATCTGCCGCTGCAGCAGTTCGTGTTCCCGGCAGTGGCCGACACGCCGCTGCCGGAGGTCTTCGAGCGCTTCGCTGAGGTCGCCGACGACCCGGCGCAACTGAGCCCCGCCGACGTCGAGGCCAACCGCGAGGCGTGGGTCGACGCGTGGACCGACGCCATGTTGCGGTGACGTCGTGAGCGGCGGTGGCGAGCGGCGACATGCGCTCGCCCAGGCGATGGTGCCGCTGGGGTTCCTGGCGCTGTTCTTCGTCTGGCCGCTGGTCGAGCTGTTCCGCCTCGGCCTCGCCCCCGACGGCGCCCCGGACCTCGGTCCGGTCGTCGACGTCGTCACCGACCCGGGCCTCCGGGCGGTGCTGTGGTTCACGGTCTGGCAAGCGACGGTGTCGACGGTGCTCACCCTCGCCCTGGCGCTGCCCGGCGCCTGGGTGCTCGGTCGGCGACGGTTCCGCGGCCGTGCCGTGTTCGCCGCCGTCACCGTGGTGCCGTTCGTCCTGCCGACCGTCGTGGTGGCCGCGGCGTTCCGGGCCCTGCTCGACGGTCCGCTCGACCCGGTGCTGCCCGACGTGGGCGGCGTCGGCGCCATCCTCGCCGCCCACGTGTTCTTCAACCTGGCCGTGGTGATCCGCACGGTCGGCGGGGCGTGGTCGCGCCTCGACCCTCGTCCCGAGCAGGCGGCGGCGAGCCTCGGTGCCCCGCCGTGGCGGGTCGCCCGCGAGGTCACGCTGCCGCGCCTCGCTCCTGCGCTCTGGGCGTCGAGCGCGTTGGTCTTCCTCTTCTGCGCGACCTCGTTCGGCGTGGTCCTGTTGCTCGGCGGGCCGGGGGCAGCGACCATCGAGGTGGAGATCCATCGCCAGGTGCTCTTCCTCCTGGATCTCCCGACCGGAGCGGCCCTGGCGGTCGTGCAGCTGGTCGCGGTTCTCGCCCTCGTGCTCGTGCAGAGTCGGCTCGCCGATCGCTCCGTGCGCGGTGAGGCGCCGGTGCCGCCCGAGGTGGCGCTCCGGTCGCCCCGCAGCCGGCGCGAGCGAGCCGCGATGCGATCAGCCATCGGCGTGACGATGCTCATCACCGCGGTACCGCTGCTGGTGCTCGTCGAGCGGTCGTTGCGCGTCGGCGACGGATACGGGCTGCGCTGGTTCGACGAGCTCGACGAGAGCCGGCGGGGCTCGACGCTCTTCGTCGCGCCGACCGAAGCGGTCCTCAACTCGCTGGTCGCCGCCCTGATCGCCACGACGCTCGCCCTGATCGTCGGCGGGCTCGCGGCGTTCGCACGATCGGGGTCGAGCGAGCTGCGGGCGCTCGATGCCGTGCTGCTGCTCCCGCTCGGCACCTCGGCGGTGACCCTCGGGGTGGGCATGCTCCTGGCCTTCGACACCGCGCCGTTCGACTGGCGGAGCCGCTGGTGGATCGTGCCGGTCGCCCAGGCGCTCGTCGCGACGCCGTTCGTCGTGCGCACCGTGCAGCCGGCGTTGGCGTCGCTGCGCCGCGACCTCCACGAGGCTGCCGCCGTGCTCGGTGCCTCTCCGTGGCAGGTCGTGCGCGAGGTCGACCTGCCGATCGTCGGACGAGCGTTCGGTGTCGCCGCCGGCTTCGGCTTCGCCATCTCGCTGGGGGAGTTCGGGGCGACGGTGTTCCTCGCCAGAGGCGACCGCCCGACCGTGCCGGTCGCCATCGCCCGCTTCCTGGGCACACCGGGTGTCGCCAACGTCGGGCAGGCGTTCGCCTTGGCCGTGATCCTGATGGTGATGACGGCGACCGCGGTGTTGGTGGTCGACCGGCTCCGGGTCCCGGGCCAGGGCGTGCTGTGACGGTCGGAGCGCACCTCGAGGTGGCGTCGGTGTCGGTCACCTACGGAGATCGACGAGCGGTCGACGGCATCTCGCTGACCGTCGAGCCCGGGGAGGTGCTGGCCGTGCTCGGGCCGTCGGGCTGCGGCAAGTCGTCGCTCCTGCGGGCGGTCGCCGGTCTGGAGCCGTTGGCGGGCGGCGCCGTGCGCGTCGACGGCCTCGACCTCGCCGGCGTCCCGGTCCACCGACGGGGAATCGGGCTGATGTTCCAGGAACACGCCCTCTTTCCTCACCGAGACGTCGCCGGCAACGTCGGCTTCGGCCTGCGCATGGCCGGGTGGGACCGGGACCGCATCGCCGATCGGGTCACCGAGCTCCTCGACCTCGTCGGCCTCGACGGGCGTGGTGACGACCGCGTCGACCAGCTCTCGGGGGGTGAGCGCCAACGGGTCGCACTCGCTCGAACCCTGGCTCCGGCACCCGGTCTCGTGTTGCTCGACGAGCCGCTCGGCTCGCTCGATCGGGCGCTGCGCGAGCGTCTCCTCGACGACCTCGGCGACATCGTCGCCCGGCTCGGCACGACCGTGGTCATCGTGACCCACGACCAGACCGAGGCGTTCGCCCTCGCCGACCGGGTCGCCGTGCTCCGCGAGGGGCACCTCGTCCGCGTCGACCCCCCGCGGGTGCTGTGGAGCGATCCCGGTTCGCCCTGGTTGGCGCGCTTCCTCGGGCTGGCCAACGTCGTCGACGGTTCGGCGTTCGGCCGTTCCGGCACCGTCCTCGTCCGCCCCGATCGGCTCCGGCTCGCCAACATCGGCGACGGGCTGGCCGGTCGGGTCGTCGGTGTCGGCTTCCGGGGCGACCGGTCGGTCGTCCGCGTGGCGACCGCGGCGGGGGAGCTCACGGTGTGGGCGCCGGTCGAGGTCGACGTCGCTCTCGACGGCGCGGTGAACGTCGGCGGTGTCGATGACGCGATCACGTCGCTCGACGGCCCGGACTGAGTCGATCGGCTGCGTGGCGTCGCAGACCTCGTCGCGGGCCTAACGTCACCCGATGGCCGGACTCCACTCGCCGTTCGCGCTCCGCGGCGTCACCGTGAAGAACCGCATCGTCGTGTCGCCGATGAGCCAGTACCGGGCCGTCGACGGGGTCGCCAACGACTGGCACCTCGTGCACCTCGGCCGGTTCGCCCTTGGTGGTGCCGGCCTGGTGCTCGCCGAGGCGACAGCGGTGACCGCGGACGGCCGCCGCACGCACGGGGATCTCGGGCTGTGGACCGACGAGCAGGCGGAGGCACTGGCCCCCGTCATGGCCTTCATCGAGCGGGAGGGGTCCGTCCCGGGTGTGCAGCTGGGTCATGCCGGACGGAAGGCCTCGGAGCGGCGACCGTGGCACGGCGAGACCCCCGTCGACGAGGACGACGTGGCCGAGCGCGGCGAGCGCCCGTGGACGGCGATCGCGCCCTCCCCGATCCCGTACGCCGACGGGTGGCCCACCCCGGTCGAGATGAGCGCGGCGGCGATCGAGGAGACGATCGACGCGTTCGGTCGCTCAGCCCGCCGTGCCGCAGAGGCGGGCGCCAAGGTGATCGAGGTCTACGCCGCTCACGGATTCCTCATCCACCAGTTCCTCTCGCCGATCGCCAACCACCGCCAGGACGAGTGGGGCGGTGCTCCCGAGCACCGGCGCCGGTTCGCGGTCGAGGTCGCCCGGGCGATCCGGAGCGAGTGGCCCGAGTCGTTGCCGCTGTGCTTCCGACTCTCGGCGACCGACTGGCTCGACGGAGGTCTCGAGCTCGACGACACCGTCGCCACGGCCAGGGCGCTGAAGGAGGCAGGCGTCGATCTGATCGACTGCTCGACCGGAGGCGTCGGCGGCCGCGAACGTCCTCGCCGCATGACGATCGAGCAGGGCTTCCAGGTCCCCTTCGCCGAGGCCGTCCGCCGGCAGGCCGACATCGCGACGGCCGCCGGCGGGTTCCTCTGGGATCCGCGGGAGTGCGACGCGATCATCGCCGACGGACGGGCTGATCTCATCGCGCTCGCACGGGAGCTGCTGGACGACCCCAACTGGCCGCTGCACGCCAAGGCGGCGCTGGATGCCGAGGCCGGGTTCGCCGACTGGCCGGTCGAGTCGGCGTGGTGGCTCGAGAAGCGTCAGCGCCTCATCGACAAGCTCGCCCTGCGCTGATCGACACCCTTTGGCCCAGCGTCGGGCTCGGCTCGACGCTCAGGGTTGTCCGCTCCGGCCCCGCTTCCTCGATGCTCTGCGCCACGTTCGTGGCGCGCCGCATCCGCTCGCTCGGCGGGCCGCTCAGGCGGCGCAGCAGGCGTCGTCGACGCAGCGGCAGTCAGCGCACTCGCGTGGGTCGGTGACCCCGCAGTGCTCGAGCATCGCCTGCTTGAGCGCGGTGCGCGCCCGGTGCAGGCGGACCGCAGCGTTGTTGGCCGTGACCTCGAGCCGGCGGGCGGCCTCGACGACCTGGAGGCCCTCGGAGTCGACCAACGACAGGATCGACGCGTACGACGGACGCAGCCGGGCGGCCTGTGCGGTACTGCAGTCGCACGGGTCCTCGGCCGGCGCATCGACCTGCTCGGGGACCTCCGCGACCTCATCGACGTGCCGCCGCTCGCTGGCGCGCGTGCGGGACACGTCGATGATCAGGTTGCGGTGGATGCGGTACAGCCACGCGACGACCCGGTTGGGGTCGTCGAGCGTGTCGGCCCGCTCGATCGCCCGGAGCGCAGCCAGCTGCAGGATGTCGTCGACGTCCTGGGGTCGCACCCGGGCGCGGACGAACGCCATGAAGTCCGCCTGTCGTTCGCTGAGGGCGTCAGCGACGACGTCACGGTTGGCTCGCAGCGTCACGCTCCTCAGGTTACGGCTAGGAGGCGGTAGCGGGGCAGCCACAGGTCGGCTGGCACGAGCAGGTCGAGCCGCAGGCGCAGGGGGTGCCGCAGCAGCAGCCGCCGGTCGTCGGCTCGCAGGCGCAGGGGGTGGGGCAGGTGCAGTCGGACATCACCATCTCCTCATCGGTCAACTACCTGAGCTGACGGAGGAGGGGGCCGAATCATTACACCTGGACCGAGTGAGAGTCGTTCTCAGGCGCGGCTACCCTGGCCGGCCATGGCCGCCCTCCCCGAGACCTACGCCGAGTGGAAGCAGTGCATCGAGGTCGACTGCGGGATCCCGCTGACCACCAGCTTCTGTGAGCAGCGGATCCAGGCGCTCAACGACGCACAGGACCCGCACACGGCGACCTTCCGGGACAAGTACGGCGATGCGCACCTGGCTCGGGTCATCGAGTGGTTCGAGCGAGCGCTCCGGTCGGACGCCGCCACCGGCTGACGTCCGCCCCGGGGATCAGAGCTTCGTTGGGTTGGGCGCGTCGCCGTAGACGTCGTTGGGGTCGAACACCTTCTCGGTGATCGTGAACTCGAGTGAGAGGCCCTCGCCCTCGTCGGGCGTCTCGCCACCGATCGGCACGCGGCGGTAGAAGCACGACCGGTACCCGACGTGACAGCTCGCGCCGCCCTGCACGTCGACCCGGAGCCAGACCGCGTCCTGGTCGTCGTCGACCAGGATCTCCTTGACCTTCTGCACGAGGCCGCTCGTGGCGCCCTTGTGCCACAGCTCCTGTCGGCTCCGGCTCCAGTAGACGGCCTCGCCGAGCTCGATCGTGCGAGCCAGAGCCTCGCGATTCATGTTGGCGACCATCAGGACCTCGCCGGTCTCGTGATCGGTCGTCACCACGGGAATCAGGCCGTCCTCATTGAACTTCGGGGCGAGGCTGGTGCCCTCCTCGACCTCGAACACGTCGTTCCGGGGTGCGAACATGCGACGTACCGTATCCGTGAACCGCCGACCTACTGCCAGGCCGGGAAGGGGTCGGGGAACTTCGCCCAGGCGCGGGAGCCGGTGGCCAGCTCCTCGGCCGTCAGCAGGCACGATTCGAACTCGGCGGTGATCTCGACCTCGTCCATGTCGATGCCGATGACGACGATCTCCTGGCGTCGGTCGCCGTAGGGCGGCTCGAACGTCGATTCGACCTCGGCGATGGCCGCGGGATCGGTCGGCCAGTGCTTCTTGTCGACCGCCGCCCACCAGTAGCCGGCCGGTACGTAGCCGGTCATGCGTCCGGCCTTGGAGATCTCGCAGGCGAACTGCGGACGGCTCGCGATCCACGAGAAGCCCTTCATGCGGAGGACCTCGTCCCACCCGCGGGAGAGCAGGTCGTGGATCCGCTGGGGGTGGAAGGGCATCCGCGAGCGCCACACGAAGCTGGTGACGCCGTACTCCTCGGTCTCCGGGCTCTCCTCGCCTCGCATCGTCGCCATCCATCCGGCGGCCTGGGCGGCCTCGTCGAAGTCGAACTTCCCGGTGTCGAGGACGTCGTCGAGCTGCACGTTGCCGTAGGTGGTGGTGAGCACCTCGGCCTTGGCGTTGAACCCCCGGAGGATGGCCTTCAGGCGGTCGAGGTCCTCGTCGGAGACGAGGTCGGTCTTGTTGACGACGATGATGTCGGCGAACTCGACCTGGTCGATGAGCAGGTCGGCGATCGTGCGCTGATCCTCGGGCCCGAGGCTGATGCCGCGGGTCTCGAGGAAGTCGCCGGCGTCGTAGTCGTGGAGGAACGAGGCAGCGTCCACCGTGGTCACCATCGTGTCGAGCCGGGCGACGTCGGAGAGCGTGACGCCTGCCTGGTCGGTGAACACGAAGGTCTCGGCGACCGGCAGCGGCTCGGAGATGCCGGTGGACTCGATCAGCAGGTAGTCGAAGCGCCCGTCCTTGGCGAGCTTCGCGACCTCCTCGAGGAGGTCCTCCCGGAGCGTGCAGCAGATGCAGCCGTTGCTCATCTCGACGAGCTTCTCCTCGACCCGGTCGAGGTGGGCGTCGCCGTCGGCGACGAGCTGGGCGTCGATGTTGACCTCGGACATGTCGTTGACGATGACGGCCACCCGCTTGCCCTCGCGGTTGGACAGGACGTGGTTGAGCAGCGTCGTCTTGCCCGAGCCGAGGAAGCCGGACAGGACGGTGACCGGCAGGCGGCCGTCGGTGGGGTCGTCGGTGCTGACGGTGAGGCTCATGGGTCGAGGCTACCATGACAGTGAGAATCACTCTCACTACCCGATGACTGATCTCACCGGGTGTCGGAAGGCCGTAGGACGAGTAGGCGGGAGTCTGGTGACCGAGATCGACACGCTCGTCGTGGGGGCGGGGCCGCAGGCGCTCACCGTCCTGGCGCGGTGGGCGTGCGATCGGCCGGGAGCGATCGGTCGTGTCCTCGTCGCCGACCCGTCCGGTGCGTGGATGCGGACCTGGGACCGCCACTTCGACCGACAACGGATCGACGTCCTGCGCAGCCCCGGGGTGCACCACCCCGACCCGGACGAGATGGCTTACCTACACGCGCACCGGTACCGGAGCCGCTCGATCGAGCGTGCGGAGGCGGGCGACCCGCTCAACGGCCCGCTCCGCCGGCCGGAGACCGGTGCGTTCGCTCGTTTCTGCCAGACCTTGATCGAACGCACCGGTCTGGCGGAGCGCGTCGTGCCGGGGTCGGTGGTCGACCTCTGTCCAACCGGGGAGTCGACGATCCGGTGGTCGGCGACGCTCTGCAACGGTGCGTCCGTCCGAGCTCGACAGGTCCTGTGGGCGGGGAATCCCCAGGTCCGGAGGGTCCCGAGCGGGGTCGAGCTCGGCGACGTGATCATCCACAGCAGCGACGTCGACCTGTCCACCGTGCGGCGAGGTCAGCGGATCGCCGTGCTCGGCGGCGGCCAGTCGGCCGGTCAGCTCGCGTTGGGGGCTGCCCGCGCCGGCGCCGAGGCGGCGATCGTGAGTCGGGGCGCGCAGCGCATCAGCGACCTCGACGTCGATGCCGGTTGGCTGATGGACGATCGCCTCGATCCGTTCCGCTCGATCGGCGAACCGGTCGATCGTCGGCGGGTCGTCGAACGCGAGCGGAGGGGCTCGATGACCGCCGACCTCGTCGACGCGCTGTCCTGGGCGTCGGTGCGGTGGTTCGACGCGGCCGGCGAGGTCTCGGCTCGGCCCGACGGGGACCGGGCGATCGTGGGATTCGCAGGGGCGGAGATCCCGGTCGATCGGGTCTGGGTCGCCACCGGCTCCGTTCCCGATCTCCGAGCCGACCCGGTGCTCGCACGACTCGCGCTCGACGGCGCGCCCCACGTCGACGGCTGGCCTGTCCTCGACGAGCACCTCGAGTGGAGCCGCGGAGTCCGGGTGATCGGGGCCCTCGCAGCGCTCACGCTCGGTCCGGCGGCGGGCAACCTCGGCGGCGCCCGGGCCGCGGCAGAGCTGCTCGCACCGCACGCACCAGCGGTGCGGGAGCAGGACGACGGCGAGTCACCCGCTTGCGGCTCGGCCTTCAGGGCCGCTGCTCGGTAGCCTCTCCGAATGGAAGCCGCCGAGGCCAAGGACATCGTTCGGGCCGAGATCGAGCGCCTCACACCGGCGCTGCTCGAGCTCTCGCACTCCATCCACGCCAACCCGGAGCTCAACTTCGAAGAGCACCACGCTCACGAGGCGCTCACGGGGGTGCTCTACGACAACGGGATCGACGTCGAGCGCGGCGCCTACGACATGCCGACGGCCTTCGACGCGCGGGTCGGCACCACCGACGGCCCGACGGTCGCCGTGCTCTGCGAGTACGACGCCCTCCCCGGGATCGGTCACGCGTGCGGGCACAACATCATCGGGTCCGCCGGTCTGGGTGCCGGCATCGCCGTGGCAAAGGTCGCCGAGGCCCTGGGTGGCCGGGTCGCGATCCTCGGGACTCCAGCGGAGGAGGGCGGCGGCGGCAAGGAGTTCATGATCCGCCGCGGCGCGTTCGACGACATCGACCTGGCGATGATGGTCCACCCCGCCGATCGCGATCTCCGCACCATGCACACGATCGCCATCCAGCAGCTGAACGTGACCTACGACGGGCAGGCCGCCCACGCCGCCGCCGCCCCGCACCGAGGGCGCAACGCTCTCGATGCCGCGGTGCTCGGGTACAACGCCGTCGCCGCGCTCCGCCAGCACATCCGGCCGGAGGAGCGGATCCACGGGATCTTCACCGAGGCGGGCGAGAAGCCGAACATCGTGCCGTCGCGGGCCGCCGCCGAGTGGTACGTCCGCAGCGGGAACATGTCGAGCCTGGAGACCCTGAAGGAGCGGGTGCACCGGTGCCTGCAAGGCGGCGCCGACGCGTCCGGCTGCGAGATGCACACGCACTGGGTCGATCCGCCCTTCTACGACATGCTCGACAACCACCCGCTGCTCGAGCTGTACGTGCAGAACGCGATGGACGTCGGGCGTCATCCCCTTCCCGAGGAGGAGGGTGCGATGGTCGTCGGCTCGACCGACATGGGCAACGTCAGCTACGCCGTGCCGTCGATCCATCCGATGATCAAGGCGGCGCCGGAGGGCACGGCCATCCACACCCCGGACTTCGAGGTCTTCGCCGGTGGTGAGGAGGGTGACCGTGCGGTGATCGACGGTGCGCTCTCGATGGCGCTCACGCTGGTCGACTGCCTCGCCAGCGCCGACACCCGAGACGGCATCCAGGACGCCTTCCCGGACGCGGACGCACGCGCGCCGCACTGAGGTGAGACCGGTTCTCACTAACGTGGGGGCCATGGAACGCACCAGGGTGATTCGCGGCGGGACGGTGCTCGACGAGCTCGGTTCCCGGCCGGCCGAGCTCCGGCTCCACGAGGGGCGCATCGTCGAGGTCGCCGACTCGATCGAACCCGGCCCCGGCGACGATGTCGTCGACGCGCTGGGCTGCGTCGTGGTGCCCGGCCTCGTCGACCTGCAGGCGCACCTGCGCGAGCCGCAGGAGGGCCACGTCGACTCCATCGAGTCGGGCACCGCTGCAGCAGCGCAGGGGGGCATGACGGCGGTGGTCTCCATGCCGAACACGACGCCCTGCATCGACGATCCGGATCTCGTCCGGTACGTCCACGATCGGGCGCGGGCGATCGGGAAGTGCGACGTGATGTCGTCGGCGGCGATGAGTCGCAACCGCGCCGGTGACGAGGCGACCGACATCGAGGCGCTCTACGAGGCGGGCGCCCGGCTGTTCACCGACGATGGCACCGCCGTCATGGACTCGGCCGTGGTGCGCGAGGTGATGGAGCGCGTCGCAGCGCTGCCTGGCGCCTACGTCGGTCAGCACGCCGAGGACGAGGCGCTGATCGCCGGAGGTCACATCAACGAGGGCGTGGTGTCGGAGCAGCTCGGCATCCGAGGTCGGCCGGCGGTCGCCGAGGCCTCCGTGGTCGCCCGCGATCTGCTCCTCGCCGAGATGACCGGAGCTCGCTACCACGTGCTCCACGCCTCGTGCGTGGCGACGCTGGAGCTCGTCGCCCAGGCCCGGGCGCGGGGTGTCGACGTGACGGTCGAGGTCACGCCGCAGCACCTGAGCTTCACCGAGGACGCGGTGATCGACGGGGGCGCGCTGTTCAAGATGAACCCACCCCTGCGCACCGACGTCGATCGGGTCGCGCTTCGCCAGGCGCTGGCCGTCGGCACCATCGACGCGATCGCCACCGACCACGCGCCGCATCCCGATGAGCGGAAGGCGTTGCCGCTCGACCAGGCGGCTCCCGGCATGACCGGTCTGGAGACCTCGCTCGCGGCGGCGATCACCGAGATCGTCCGACCAGGCCTCGCGCCGCTCGAGACGGTCATCGCAGCGTTGAGCTGGCGCCCGGCGCGGATCGCCGGGCTGGACCAGTGGGGTCACGGTGGGCCGTTGCTCGTCGGCGCACAGGCGAACCTCGCGGTCATCGATCCGGACGAGTGGTGGACGGTCGAGCCAGCCGAGCTCGCCACCCGCTCGTCGAACAACCCGTACCGCGGTCGCCGGTTGCGAGGACGGGTCGTCCACACCTTCCTGCGAGGCCAGCCGACCTGGTCGGCCCGCGAGCGACTGGAGCCCGTCGGTGGCTGACGCGAACGACGCCGCGCTGATCGGCGTGCTCACCGTGTCCGATCGAGCGAGTCGCGGCGAGTACGAGGATCGCGGCGGACCGGCGATCACTGAGTACTTGGAGCGGGTGCTCACCTCGGCGTGGGGCGCCGTCCCGAAGGTGATCCCCGACGAGCAGGGTCAGGTCGAAACGGCGATCAGGGAGCTGGCGCGGTCGGGTTGCTGTCTGATCCTGACCACCGGCGGCACCGGACCAGCGCCCCGCGACGTCACCCCGGAGGCCACCGAGGCCGTGTGTCAGAAGCTGCTGCCCGGCTTCGGCGAATCGATGCGGACCACCTCGCTCCAGGTGGTCCCGACGGCGATCCTGTCCCGGCAGACCGCCGGGATCTGCGGCGGAGCGCTGGTGATCAACCTGCCCGGCCAACCCAAGGCGATCGCCGAGTGTCTCGACGCCGTCTTCGCCGCAGTGCCCTACTGCGTGGATCTCATCGGTGGGCCGTACCTCACGACGGACCCCGAGCACATCCAGGCGTTCCGCCCGAAGAAGTGAGCGCCTGAGGGAAGCGGCTCAGCCGATCCGCATCGAGGTCGCGTGGTCCATCAGGGCCTGCGGCACGTGGACGCCGGGGGTGAGGACGGCCTGCGTGGCCGGCTCCACCTGCGCCGTGACCCCGGACGACAGGAAATGGATCGTCACCGTGCCGTCGATCTCGAGCACCAGGCGGTGCGAGATGCGACCGTTGCAGTCGAGCACCTCGTCGGTCACCAGAGCGATACCGAAGCGGTCGGTCATCGGGGTCTCCTCCTCACATCTGCAATGTCAAGAATAGTTCCCAGTATTGCTAGGTTCGCGCCCGCCGCGACGAGGAGGACCGACCCGTGGACATCGCTCGGCTGCACCTGTTCCCGATCAAGAACTACCACCCGACACCCCATGCGCTGCTGGGGCCGGGCTCGCACGAGATGATCGGCGTGTCCGCCGCTCAGCTCGGGTTCCAGCGGACGCTGCTGATGACCACGGGCCTGCGCGGCACCGGCATGGTCGACGAGGTCAAGGGCATCGTCGAGGACGCCGGCGTCGAGGTCGTCGTGTTCGACGGCGTCGAATCGAACCCGAAGGACCGCAACGTGATGGCGGCCCACGCGGCCTACGTCAACGACTCCTGCGACAGCTTCATCTCGCTCGGCGGTGGATCGAGCCACGACTGCACCAAGGCGACCCGCGTCGTCGCTGCGCACGATGGCCGGAACATCAACGACTTCAAGGGTCCGCTCGAGCTCGACAACCCGGTGCTGCCACCGCACATCGCCGTGTCGACGACCGCAGGGACCGGCTCGGAGACGAGCTTCGCCTTCGTCATCACCGACACGACCACCGGGCCGAACAACCACAAGTTCGCGAGCTTCGCCCACGAGGTCGCGCCGTCGATGGCGATCGACGACCCGGTGCTGTTCATGTCGATGCCGTCGGACCTCACTGCGTACTGCGGCTTCGACGTGCTCGCCCACGCCTCGGGTGCCTACGTCTCGATCCTCGACATGTACCCGTCGTGGGGTCCTGCGCTCCACGCGATCGAGCTCACCTTCGAGCACCTCCCGACGGTGGTGGGCAACGGCTTCGACCCGGTGGCCCGCGAGCAGATGATGTACGCCCAGTACATCGCCGGGCAGGCGTTCAACTCCGCCGGCCTCGACGCCGTCCACTCGATCTCCCACGCCGTGTCGGCGAGGTTCGACACCCACCACGGCATGGGCAACGGCATCGCGCTGACCCGGGTCTGGGAGCACAACGTCTCGGCGAACTACAAGAAGTTCGCTCGGATGGCCCAGGCGATGGGCGTCGACACCCGCTCGATGACCGAGGTGCAGGCCGCCGACGCGGCGCTCGAGGCCGCGTCCCGGCTGGCCGACGACGTCGGCATCCCGCAGAACTTCAGCGACCTGCCCGACTACAGCAAGTCCCGCGTCGGCAAGCACGAGCTCCCCGCGGTCTCCACCACCGACGAAGATGTCACCCGGATCGCGGCGCATGCCCTCGAGGACGTGTGCTCGCCGACCAACCCCCGGGCGTTGACGATGGACGCGATGGAGACGATGGTGCGCGACTCCCTGGTGGGGAGCCGGAGCTGACCGACCACGACACGGCGTTCGCCGATCCGGAGGACGTCGCCGCCCGACTCGCCGAGGTCGGCTATCTGGCCGACGACGACATCGCGAGTGCCGTCCACCTGATGACCGCGCTCGACCGACCGTTGCTGACCGAGGGTCCGCCCGGCGTCGGCAAGACGGCCCTGGCCCGGTCGCTGGCGGCGTGCGCCGGGCGACGGCTCGTGCGGCTGCAGTGCCATGAGGGCATCGACGACGCACGAGCGCTCTACGAGTGGGACTACGGGCGCCAGCTGCTGGCGACGCAGCTGCTGGCTCGGTCTGCGGACGGCGCCGAGGCGCCAGAGCAGGTGACCGCCCTCTTCGACGAGTCGTTCCTCCTCGAGCGACCCTTGCTCACCGCCATCCGCTCACCGGAGCCGGTGGTCCTGCTCGTCGACGAGGTCGACCGGGCCGACGAGGCCTTCGACGCCCTGCTGCTCGAGGTGCTCGACGAGGGGCAGGTCACCGTCCCCGAGCTCGGAACGCTGAGCTCGGACACCCGGCCGTGGGCGATCCTCACCTCCAACGAGACCCGCGAGCTCGCCGACGCCCTCAAGCGCCGCTGTCTGCGGATCGGCATCGGCTACCCCGAGCCCGACCGGGAGCGAGACATCCTCACCGCCGCCGTGCCCGGCGTGTCCGCGGCGCTCGTGGCGCAGCTGGTCGGCGCGCTCGAACGCTTGCGCAGCCTGCCGTTGCACCAGCCGCCCGGTGTCGCCGAGGCGATCGATTGGGCGCAGGCGCTGTTGGTCCTGGGCGCATCGGAGCTCGACGACGAGGTGATCCGGCGCACGCTGCCCTCGCTCGTCAAGCACGGCCGCGACGACGCCGCGGTGCGCTCGGCGCTCACCTCGGTCACGAACACCGACGACCGGTGATCGACGCGCTCGTCGGATTCGTCGCGCTGTTGCGGCGCGACGGGATCGGCGTGGGCTCGGACCGCACCGTGTTGGCCGCCCGAGCGCTCCGACTCACCGATCTGGCCGACCGAGACGACACGAGGAGGGCACTGAGACTGTCGTTGGTGGTCCACGGCGCCGACGAGGACCGCTTCGACGAGCTCTTCGACCGGTGGTTCGACGGCCAGTCCCTCGACCTGGCTGCGCTGGTACCAGACGATCCGGGGGAGGCGTCGCCCGCCGAGGCTGCCGACGACCCGGAGCTGACCCTCGAGGCGTCCACGGCGCCCGAGGCCTACGTCGACGATCCGTCCGAGGTCATCGGCGTCTCCACCGAGGGCACTGATGCCGAGCGTCGTCGCTCGCCCGGCGGGGCGCCGGACGCGGGCGAGGCCGAGGTGGTGGCCCGCTTCGAGGCCGATGCGGACGTTGGGGACTCCATCGCCGACGCACCGGACGGATCGGCCGAGCGAACCGACGAGGTCGGCGCGGCCACCGCCCAGCTGATCGAGCTCGCCGAGGAGAACGGCGGCGTCGCCGACCAGGACCTGGCCGCGATGCGGCGGTCGCTCGAGGCCGCGCACGACGAGCGGATCGCCCTGCTCTCCGCGGCGGTCGACCCGCCCGCACCAGCGCTCCGGTCGAGGTCGGTGCTCGCCAACCCGTTCGATCGCGACGAGCAGGCCGCCCTGGACACCGCCGTCCGGGCGTTGTGGCCCCAGCTCACGGGGACCCCGTCGTGGCGCCGACGCGCTGCGCCGAGCGGGGCGCTCGACCTGCGCCGGACGCTGCGGAGCAGCGTGGTGACGGGTGGTGTCCCGGTCGTCGTCCGGCGTCGATCACCGACGCTTCGGCGCCCCGATCTCCTCGTCCTGGTCGACACCTCGGTGTCGATGCGGCCGTATGTCCGCCTCACGCTGCACCTCGCCCACGCGCTCCGACGTCGTCCGGGCCGGGTTCGTGTGCTCGGGTTCGTCGACGAGTGCGTGGACGTCACCGACGTCATCCGGCGCGCCGACCTCGCCACGGCGCTCGGCGGCCTCCTCGACGACGCGCCGGGCGGTCCGCTCGACCCGTCGCGTCCCTCGGACTACGGCGTGGCGTTCGGCTCGCTCTGGCACCGCTTCGCGTCGCTTCTGCGGCCCAGCACCACGTTGCTGATCCTGGGCGATGGGCGCAGCGGCGGCCGAGACCCTGGCCTCGCCCACGTCGAGGCGTGCGTCCGACGCTGTCGGAGGACGGTCTGGTGGACGCCGGAGGCCGAGGGGGCGTGGGGGTTCGGCAACGCCGAGATGGCCGGGTACGCCGAGCTGGTCGACGTCGCGCTCCCCGTGCGGACCCTCGGCGACCTGGCCGCGGTGGCCCGCGAGGGTGTGGTGCGCGCTCCGGTCTGAGAACAGTTCTCATGTTCCGATAGCGTGAGCCCATGGACGACCGACTCCCCGTCACCGTGCTCTCTGGCTTCCTCGGGGCAGGAAAGACCACGTTGCTGAATCGTGTGCTCTCCAACCGTGAGGGCCGCCGCGTCGCCGTGATCGTCAACGACATGAGCGAGATCAACATCGATGCTGCGGTCGTGTCCGATGGAGCGGCGCTCGATCGAACCGAGGAGAAGCTGGTCGAGATGTCGAACGGGTGCATCTGCTGCACCCTTCGCGAGGACCTGCTGATCGAGGTGGCCCGCCTCGCCGACGAGGGCCGCTTCGACTACCTGCTGATCGAGTCGACGGGCATCAGCGAGCCGATGCCCGTCGCCGCGACCTTCCTGTTCGAGGACTTCGACGGCGACAGCCTTTCCTCGCGGGCCCGTCTCGACACGATGCTCAGCGTCGTCGACGCCGCCACCTTCCTCGACCGATTCGAGGTCTACGAGGAGCTGGCGGAGATCGGCGTCGGTCGCGACGACGAGGACGACCGGTCGGTGACCGACCTGCTCATCGACCAGGTCGAGTTCGCGAACGTCCTCGTCGTGTCCAAGCCGGACCTCGTGAGCGACGACCACCTGGCGAAGGTCGTCGCGACGGTCCGGCACCTGAACCCCGAGGCGCAGCTCGTCGTCGCCGAGCGGGGCGACGTCCCGCTCGACGCCGTGCTCGACACCCAGCTGTTCGACGAAGAGGAAGCTGCCACCACTCCGGGGTGGGCGATGGCCCTCAACGAGGAGCCGGTGCCCGAGACCGAGGAGTACGGCATCAGCTCCTTCGTCTACCGCCATCGCTGGCCGTTCCATCCCGATCGTCTCGCCGAGGCGCTCGAAGAGGAGTGGGACGGCGTGCTGCGCAGCAAGGGCTTCTTCTGGGTGGCGACCCGACCCGACGTCCAGGCGATGTGGAGCCAGGCCGGGCTGTCGGTCCTGCTCGAGCCGATGGCACCGTGGTACGCCGCGACCCCAGAGGAGGAGTGGGAGTTCGAGACGGAGGAGGACCTCGCCCACCTCCGCGAGCGATGGGACCCGCTCCTCGGCGACCGCCAGACCGAGCTCGTGTTCATCGGCATCGACATGGACGAGGCGGCGATCCGCGCCCGACTCGACGGGTGCGTGCTGACCGGGGCCGAGTTCGAGGCGGGTCCCGACGGTTGGGCCGGCTACGAGGACCCGCTCCCCGAGTGGGACCTCTCCTGCGACCTCTAGGTTGAGCCGGCGTGGCTGACGAGGTCGACCCCCGGCGAGCCATGTGGCGCCGCGGCTCCTACGAGATCGTGGGCGACTGGATCCGACCGGCGTCGCTCTCGGTCCTCGACCTGATCGAGGACGCAACAGGCTCGCCGCTCGACGGACGGCGCCTCCTCGACGTCGCGACCGGGACCGGTGCTGTCGCCATCGAGGCAGCCCGGCGGGGCGCCACCGTCGTCGGGGTCGACCTCACCGACGAGCTGCTCGAGATCGCCGAGCGGCGCGCCGCCGAGGCCGGTGTGAACGTGCGGTTCGAGCTCGGCGACTTCGACCAGCTCGACGACGTTCTCGCCGACGAGGACTTCGACGTGATCACCTCGGCGTTCGGGGTGATCTTCGCTCCCGACCCAGCGGCCACGCTCGACCACCTCGAGCAGCGCATCGTCGAACAGGGCCTGATCGGGGTCACCGGTTGGGATGCCGAGGGCGCGCTCGTCCCCTCCGAATCGATGCTCGAGTTGCTCCCGGAGCGTCCGCCGATGCTCGACATGTCCACGTGGACCACCGCCATCGCGGAGCTGTGCGTCGGGCGATCCGTCGAGGTCGCTGCGGCCAGGGAGAGGGAGCTGATGGTGGCCTTCCCGTCCGTCGAGGATGCGGCCGACCAGCTCGAACGATGGGCGGGAGGCTGGACCCAGCTGCTCGAGACGTTCGACGCCCTGCAGCTCGGTGACGAGGCGAGGGTGCTCTTCCGGGAGCACCTCGCGGCGTTCTCCGCGGACACCGACGACGGCATCGAGCTTCGACTCGACTACCACGCGAGCGTGTTGCGGCGGGTGGGCTGAACCCGTCCTCCGCCTCAACCGGCGGCGCGCTTGCGGGGATCGGGTGGGAACGTCTCGGCCTCGATGCAGCGATCGCCCCACCGGCTGAGGTGCCCGACGATCTCGTCGAGGTCGTCGCCGAGCATGTCGACGACCCGTCGTTCCCTGGCGTCTGTGGCGTCCTCGACCGCCTCCCGTGTGGCGTGGCCCTGCTCGGTCAGCCCCTCCCCGGCGAGCAGGCCCCGATCTCGCAACCCGGCGAGGGCCGCCGCCGTCGCCTCTTCGGGCCAGGCGCGGGTGCCGCTGTACTCACCGAGTGGATACCCCAGCCACAGCTCGGTCAGCACGTTCATCTCGATCGGGCCGAAGCCGGCACCGAGGTAGGCGGCGACGTGGCCGTCGCCCCGATGCTCTCGGAGGGCGAGGCAGGCCTGGAAGAGCCTCCCGTACGGGTCGTGCGGCCAGTCGAGCGAGGTGACGCCGGCGAACAGTGGGCGGCCCGTCGCATCGAGCCCGTCCACGCACACTGCGAGCCGGTCGGCGACAGAGGCGACCGTGGCCTCCTCGTCGTCGCCGAGCGTCGACCGCAAGCCGGCTGCGGTCGAGTCCCAGGTGATCCGGTACACCTCGTCCCGGCCGAGGAGGCTGCGCGCCTGCTCGTAGATGCCGGCGATCAGCGTCGGCTCGAACGCGGCGAACGCCGAGGCGACCACCGTCCCCGTCGGCTCGCCCATCGGGAAGGCCCGCCCCCAGACGTAGGCGCCGAAGAAGTCGAGGCCGCGGGCCGCCAGCTCCTCGTGGACCCGAGGTGACCACACAGCGTGCATCGACACCGGTTCGAACGCGTCCCGCAGCCGTCTCGCCGGCCCTCCGTCGGACACGGGCTGCGGAGCGGTGGTGCCCTCGGGCGGCGATCCGAAGAGCCCTGCCTTGGCGTCGGCGTACTGCATGTCATCCCCCGTCGATCGCCGGTGTCCGTGACCATCTCGTGGCGAGCACTCCACTCTGGTCGACGGGAGCCTCCGCCGCGGCCTCAACCCCGCAGCACCCCGACGAGCGACCAGACCGCGAGCGCGGCGAAGACGAGCGCCGCCGCGAGGTTGATGCGCCCGAGCGGTACCCGGCGGACGAGTTGTCGTCCGGTGACGGCGGCGAGGGCGGCGACGCTCGCCAGGGCGACGAGTGCGCCGACCCACACCCATGCGGGTGAGCCGCTGCGCGCGGCCAGGCCGGCCGTGGCCAGCTGGGTCAGATCACCCCACTCCGCGAGGGCGATGAACCCGAAGCTCCCGGTGACGACTCGGAACGCCGACGGCGGAGCCTCCTCGTGACCAGCCTCGACATCGACCGTCGGACGACGCGCCGCCCGGAGCATGGCGACCGCACCGAAGGCGAACAACAGGGTGACGATCGTGCCCACCAGTCGGTCCGGCAGTTGGTTCACGGCGCTGCCCGCCACCACCGCGACGGTGACGTGCAGGCCGAACGCTGCGGTCGCTCCGAGCCACACGAGCGCGGGTCGTTGGTAGCGGGCGACGAGGGCGATCGTCGCCAGCATCGTCTTGTCGGGCAGCTCCGCGAGGAAGACCGTGGCGAAGGCCGCCGCCACTGCGGCGAGGGGCACCGGGTCGCTGCGTCAGCGGTTGGCGGTGGTGGCGACGGGTGCCCAGCCGGCCAGCTCTGCCGACAGCGACGGCGAAGCGGCGAGCAGCTGCTGTGTCGTGGAGTGCGTCGGAGCGCTGAGAACGGTGTCGGTCGGTCCGGTTTCGATCACATCGCCACGATGGAGCACGGCGAGCTCGTCGGCAACGTCGCGCACGATGCCGAGATCGTGGGTGATGAAGAGCATCGCCACACCGTGGTCGGTCACCAGCGAACGCAGCAGGCCGATGACCCCTGCCTGGACGGACACGTCCAGAGCGGAAGTGACCTCGTCACACACGAGCACCGAGGGCGACGCGGCCAGGGCCCGGGCGATCGCCACCCGCTGCCGCTCTCCCCCGCTGAGCGCACCCGGTCGCCGCTCGGCGAGCGCCGGGTCGAGCCCGACCTGGTCGAACAGGTCGGCGACGACGACCCGGGCCGCCGCCGCATCCGTGCCCTCTCGGCAGCGGCGGACGACGTCGGCGACAGCACGGCCCACCTTGCGGCGGGGGTTCAGCGAGCTCGTCGGGTCCTGGGGGACGAGCTGGACCTTCCATCGATCCGTCGCCGGTCGATCGTTGAGGGCGGGGGCGACGGTCTGGCCCGAGAGCGTGACGACGCCGGAGTCCGGTCGGTGGGCCCCGACGATGGCCCTGGCGATCGTCGACTTCCCCGAACCCGAGGAGCCGACCAGCGCGAGGCAGCGGCCGGCGTGGAGCTCGAGGCTGATGCCGTCGGCGGCGATCACCGGTGGACGACGGGGCCGCCGATGGGTGGCGACGAGGTCGCTGACCGCCAGGGCCGCATCGGCGTCTTGCTCGGCATCGTCGGCTGGGACGCCGATGTCGCTGCGGTCGCCGTCGGCGATCGGGTCGGGACAGGCCTCCACGAGTTGGAGGGTGTACGGATGGCTCGGTCCCCGGAGGGTCTCGCGGCAGGGCCCGCGCTCGACGATCTCGCCGTGGCGGAGCACGACGATCTCGTCGGCGAGCCGGGCGACGACGGCGAGGTCGTGCGACACGATCACGGTCGTGCGCGGCGTGCGTCGGTGCTGACGCCGGAGCTCGTCGAGCACCTCGGCCTGGGTCACGACATCGAGGCCGGTCGTCGGCTCGTCGAGGAGGAGCACCTCGGGGGAGGCGGCGAGAGCACGGGCGAGCGCGACCCGTTGAGCCTGGCCGCCGGAGAGCGCGAACGGGTAGCGCTCCATCAGGTCGTCGTCGCCGGGGAGCCCGACGCTGACCAGCAGCTCGCGGACGGCGGTGTCGCGCTCGTCGCGTCGCATCGTCGACGGCAGCCGCTCGGCGATCGCCCGCCCGATCCGCATCGTCGGGGTCAGGCTCCGCCCCGGGTCCTGTGCGAGGTAGGCGATCCGCTGCGACCGCACGGTCCGAAGGGACGAGCGGGACGCCGCGAGCAGCTCGACCGAGCGGTCCCCGTCGAGCAGATCGACGCGTCCCGTCGCCACGAGGCCGGGAGCGGTCGTGCCGAGGAGGCACCGCATGAGGGTGGTCTTGCCCGATCCGGACTCGCCGACGATGCCGGTGACGGTGCCCGGGGCGAGTGAGAGGTCGACGGCGTCGAGGATCCGCTGCCCGGTGCCGGCGACGGTCACCGACAGCTCGTGCACCTCGATCGCGCCGGCTCGGTGCTGCCAGCCGAGCCCGGTCATGCCGACCTCCAGCGAGTCGCCAGGCGATCGCCGAGGAGGTTGAGCGACACGGCGAACGCACCGATCGCGAGCGCGGGTGCAGCGAGGGCCCAGGCGTTGAGCGTGGCCCCGCCGGCTCCCTCGTTGATCATGACGGCCCAGTCGGTCGACGGTGGGGCCGGGCCGAAGCCGAGGAAGCTGGCGGCGGCCACGACGTAGACGGTGCCCGCCACGCGCAGCGCCGAGTCGGCCAACACCGGTCCGGCGAGGTTGGGGAGGACGTGGCGCCAGAGGATCACCCGACGCGGCTCGCCGACCAACTGCGCTTGGAGGACGTAGTCGGACGCGAGGACCGGTTCGGCGACCGATCGCATGTAGCGGGCGATGTACGGCGCGCTGACCAGGACCACGGAGCAGCCGACCACGAGCACGCTCTCGCCGAACCGGTAGAGGAGGAGCAACAGCACCAGGAGCGGGGGGAGCACGGCGACGACGTCGAGCGCTCGTAGCACCTGACCGGCGCGCCGTGAGGCTGCCATCAGGGCGCCGATCGATGTGCCGACGAGGGTGGCGATGAGCGTGATCAGCACGGGAGCGAGGACGATCCGACGGCCGCCGTGGAGCAGCTCCGACCACAGGTTCTTCCCGAGCGCACCGGTGCCCAGTGGACCCTCGCCGGACGGGTCGAACGGGCGACCGACCGAACGACCGACGTCCTCGGGTGCGAAGAACGGACCGAGCAGCGCCATCCCGAGCGTCGTCGCCAGCAGCGCGCCGGCGACGACGACCCAGAGGTCGATCCCGCGCCGGGGCCGCTCGACGGGCGACGGCGTCGGGGGGACGTCGATGGCCGTCACGAGGCGTTCGCCGTGGCCGGTTCACGGATGTCGATCTCTGTCTGCCGCCCGACTCGCCGACGCGGGTCGGCGGCGGCGCCGATGACGTCGGCCGTGAAGAGGGCGAGCAGGACGACGATGGTCAGGAGGAGGCCGATCGCCTCGACGACGGTCACGTCGCGGGCGCCGAGGTTGGCGACCAGCGCCGCCCCCAGGCCGGGATAGCCGAACAGCCGCTCGACCACGATCGTGCCGCCGACGGCGTACGGCACGAGCGAGGCCAGCACCTGAGCGACCGGCGCCACGATCGACGGGAGGAGGTGGCGGAGCACCACCCGGCTGGTCGGGAGCCCGGCGAGCATCGCGGCCTCGACGTGCGGGGACGATGACGCATCGGCCACCACGGCTCGAATGAGCCGGGCGCCGAACGCGCCACCGACCACGGCGAGGGTCATCGCCGGGAGCACGAGGACGATCGGGTCGTCCAGCGGCGAGGTCCCCACCGGGACCAGTGAGACCGCCGGGAACAGATCGAGCCACGACGCGAACACGGCGACGAACACCCCTCCGAGCACGAAGTCGGGCACCGAGGCGATCGCCGACGTGGTCAGCGTCGTGGCGCGATCGGCCCGACT
>JBCDAU010000056.1:0-26556 GCA_039185015.1 Actinomycetota bacterium | reverse complement strand
GCGGCCTCCGCGTCGATCCGGCTCCGATCGGCCGCCGGGTGGCGCGGCGGCCGTGGCGGTCGGAAGGACGTATCCGGTGCGAGCCCGTCCTCGGCCAGCGCGATCGAGACCTCGCGGGCCAGCTCGGCGCGCTCGTGGCCGATCGGGTGGAGGAGGCCGGCCCGGACGAGGCGGGTGCGAGCGTCCTCGGGATCGTGCTGGACCCGGACCGGCATCTCGACCAGTGGCATGCGCCGCTCGACCAACCGACAGGCGAGCGCCGCCGCGTCGCCGGGCAGGCCGTCGATCACCCGGTGGACGACGTGCCGGTCGGCGAGCGAGTCGGCGAGGTGCTCGAGCAGCTCGCCGTGGCCGCCGTCGGTCGTACCACCTATCCGGTCGAGCACGAAGCGGAGCTCGGAGGTCGCGGAGGACCGGGCCAGCTCGGCGACGGGTCGCCCGAGACCGAACGGGTAGGGGAAGAGCTCGACCAGCTGGCCGACCGGGTGGAGCCGACCACCCTCCACGACCACCGCTCCTCGGCGGCGGAGGCGATCGACGGCGTCGAGGAGGCCGTCGGGGTCGTCGGTGCCGATCAGCTCGGCCAGCTCTCCGAGCTCGGCACCGGGTGCGGCGCACACGCCCTCGGCGGCGACGAGCATGCCGACGTCGGAACGGACGAGCAGGCGACCGAGCGAGTGCGCCGTGCCCGCTCGGCGGGCCACGGCACCGAAGCCGCGCTCGGCGGCGGCGGCCAGGTCGGGGCGGTGGCGGAAGAGGTCGGCGAGGTCGGCGTCGCTGAGCGCTCGCAGCTGATCGGTCAGGACCACGCCACCAGTGTGCCGGTCCGGTGCGCGCTCCGGTGGCCCCTCAGCCCCGCTCGGCCCAGACCGCCCAGAGCGGGTCGCCGCCACGACCGGGAGGGATCCGCTCGTCGGACCGCACGTCGACGAAGCCGGGGGTCCTGGCGAAGTACTCCTCGACCACGCGCACGTGGCTGGCATCGTCGGTGGCGAGCCAACCCCGGATCGCCTTGGTCGGGAAGCACCGGTTCGAGAACGTGCACGCGAAGCGACCGCCGGGGCGCAGGCAGCGAGCGATCTCGGCGAACACCTCGAAGGGCCGGACGAGGTAGTCGACGGACACGCAGCAGACGGCGTGGTCGAGCTCGCCGTCCTCGAACGGCAGGGTGGGATCCGCGTTGAGGTCGTGCACGACCCAGCGGGCGGCCTGCGGGTTGGCCGCGAGCTCCTCGGCGTTCATCCCGAGGGCGATCAGCTCGGTCGGAGCGGTCCGGAAGTGCGAGATCCAGCTCGAGCACAGGTCGAGCACCCGGCCCTCGACCTCGAGCTCCTCGTACAGCGCACCGACGGCGGCGATGGCGCCGGCGTCGATGTGGGTGACGAGGCGAGCCGGCCCGTAGAACCTGGCGTCGTCACTCGGGTCCGAGCGGTCGAAGAAGCCGGCGGGAAAGGCGGCGTACGGATCGTCGGCCATCACAGGATGGTCGCGCTCCGGGCGTCGCCGCCCTCAACCCACGGGCGTGATGGACACGATCGGTCGATCGGCGCCGAGCGCGCCGAGGCTGCCGAAGAACGGTGCGCCGAACGAGAACACCCCGCCGTCCGAGCCGACGAGGGTGTAGCCGTCGCCGCGAGCGACGATGCCGACGATCGGGCCGTTGAGCCGGGCGTCCGCCATCGAGCCGATGAACTCGGCGTCGAAGGCGAAGATGCCCCCGTCGTCGGCGACGAGCCAGTAGCCGTCCCCGTCGGGGTCGGGCGCGAGTGAGCGGACCGGCGCGTTGAGCGGGGTCGATCCCATCGAGCCCCGGAAGACGGCGTCGCCGAAGGTGAACACGCCCCCGTCCGAGGCGACGAGGTAGTACCCGCGGCCGGTCGGCGTCGCGACGCCGTCGAGCACCGGGCCGTTGAGCACGGTGCCGTCCATGTCGCCGAAGTGCGCGGCATCACCGCCCGCCAGCACCCGCCCGAAGCTCGTGAAGATCCAGTAGCCGTCTCCCGAGGGGGTCGCGGTGATCGCCGCAGCCAGCTCCCCGCGGCGGAGGGTGGACGACACCGGGTGGAAGGCGGCGTCACCCCTGGTCTCGATGGTGCCATCGGCCCGGAGCACCCAGTAGCCCTGGCCGGTCGGCGTCGCGGCGACGTCGACGCCTGGCGAGGTGCCCGTCTCGGAGCCGAGGGCCGGAGCGTCACCGAACGCCGTGACCCGACCGTCGACGTCGACGAGCAGGTAGCCGTCCCCGCCGAGCGCGGGCAGCGAGGCACCGCCAGCGACCGACGCGTCCGCGGCGGTGAAGGTCCAGTCGAGGACGGCGACGCCGGGGGCGAAGAGCTCGACGGTGTGCGGGCCGTCGGCCAACGGGCGTCGCGGGATGATCACCACGGCGTTGGCACCGTCGAGGATCTGCCCGCCGACGGCACCGTGGATCGAGTCGCTCGTTCGGTAGGTCGCGGCCGTGTACACGCAGAGGTCGTCTCCCTCGTCCACGCGGGAGCCGTCGGGGAGCGTCAGGCGAGCGGTGGTCTGCACGCTCGGCGATGACGGCAGCAGCGCCAGGATCGGCAGCCCGGTGGGCGCCTCGAAGCCCGGGCAGCTCTCCAGCGGGTCGGGGCTCTCGGTGCCGTCGTAGCTGCGCAGACTCGTGATCGCGCCGTCGCCGGGGAACAGCACGGGCTGCTCGATCGGGCTGAAGTCGAGGCCCTGGAGGACGTCGAGCATCGCCCGCGCCGTGGACGGGTCCCGCCCGAACGCCCCCGCGCGCCATCCCGGCCGGAGCAGACCGATCGCGTGGAAGGGACCCGTGAGCCAGCTCTCGATCGCCGCGCGGTCCGTCGGCCCACCACCGATGTTGCTCGAGCGACCGGCGATCGCTCCCGCCGGTGTGGCCCACGGGCTGGCCGGGTTCTGCCGATGCGCGTTGGCGTACTCCCCCGTCTGCAGCGCCGCAGGGGTGAGCTCGAGGTACTGGAGGTGCTCGAAGATCCCGGGGGTCCACGTGGCCTCCTCGGTGATCGGCTCGAGTCCGGACGCCTGCCGGTGGTGGTTGACGACCTGCAGCCACGTCGACTCGTCGGTCAGGACGACCGGATCGGTCTGCGCGACGGCGGGCACGACGGATCCGAGCGCGGCGAGGGACATCGCGACGACGACCGCGACGACGCGTCGCGGGCGGGGGAAGGACACGGACGAGCTCCTGGAGACGGGGTGCGCGCCCCGAGGGTGGCGCACCGCTCTCCGCAGCGCAAAGACCACTCTTCGCAAGCGAAGGGCGGGGCTACGCTCGCTCCGTGCTGGACGGACCGTACTTCGACGACCTGTCGGTCGGGCAGGTGCTCGACCCGGCCCCGGCGATCACCATCGGGCCGGGCGAGGCCGCGGCGTACCAGGCGATCGCCGGCGACCCGTTGGCGATGGCGCTCTCGCGACCCCTCGCCGAGCGGCTGACCGGGGAGGACGGTGCCGTCGTCAACCCGACGCTGGCGCTCCACGTGTCGATCGGTCAGTCGACGGTCGCGACCCGACGGGTGATCGCGAACCTCTTCTACCGGGGTGTCCGCCTCCGGCGGATCGTGCGGATCGGCGACACGCTCAGCACCCGGGTCGAGATCCGTGGCCTCAAGGAGGGGCGCCGACGCGACGACCGCCCGCCGCGAGGCACCGCCCTCCTCGGCATCACCACGACCGATCAGGACGGCAACGTCGTCGCCGACTACGAGCGCTGCCCGATGCTTCCCTTCCGATCCACCGACGCCGCCGAGACCGGCCACGCCGACGACCTCGGCGCGGCCGAGACCGAGCTCGACTGGGACGGCTGGGCCGAGCTCGCCCCCTCCTGGGACCTCGCACCGCTGCCCGAGGGCGAAGGGTGGAGCGTCGGCGAGGCGCGCGTCGACCCGATGCGCGACACGGTGTCCGGCGCGCTCGAGCTGGTCCGGCTCACGCAGAACCAGGCCGCCGCGCATCGTGACCCGGCTCGCGGTCAGCGCGGCCGGCGGCTGGTCTACGGCGGGCACACCATCGGGCTGGCGCAGGCGTCGCTCGGACGTCAGCTCCCGTCGATGGCCACCGTGCTCGGCTGGCTCTCGTGCGACCACACCGGTCCGGTCTTCGAGAGCGACGTGCTGGCCACGACCGCCGAGCTCGTCGAGGAGCACGCGATCGACGGCGGCCGCCTGCTGGCGTTCCGGCTGGCCGTCACCGCCGACCGCGACGGCGACCAGGTGGACGTGCTCGACTTCCGCCCGGTCGTGCTCGCCCGCTGAGCCCACCGCCCCGGGCAACGACTCAGCGGGCGGCCTCCACGATCCGAACGACGCCTCGCACCGGGTCGACCTCGACGACGTCCCCGTCCGAGATCGCCGACATGGCATCGGTGGCCCCGATGACCGCGGGCAGGTCCAGCTCCCTCGCCATCACCGCGGCGTGGCAGAGCAGCCCGCCCTCCTGGACGACGATGCCGCCCGCCGCGGCGAGGACGGTGTTGTAGGTCGGCGCCGTCCACGCGGCCACGAGCACGTCGCCGGGCTCGAAGGTCGCCAACACGTCCTCGGGACGGTGGGCGACGCGGGCCCGTCCGATGACCGGCTCCTCGCCGAGGCCCAGCCCGTGCAGGGCCGGACGGTCGACGCGCTCCGGCTCCAACAGCTCGACTGCCGTCTCGACGGCCTCGACCATCCGGCGCATGCCGGGCGGGAGCAACGAGCTCGGTGGTGGCGCGACGTCGGGGCCGAGGACCGCCGGCGCGTCCAGCGCCGCTTCCCAGCGTCGCCGATCGGCCCGTTCGCCCAGCTCGTCCGCCGAGGGGGCCGACCCCTCGCCCAGCATCGATGCGAGCTCGTCGCCGTCGAGCTCGAAGACGTGTGCCGCGTCGGAGATGCGGCCCGAGGCGGCGAGCCGGTCGCCGGCCTCCAGGAACGCCCTCCGGATCAGCCCCATCGGCCACTCGGCCGTGAGCGGGCCGTTGTCGTCGCGCAGACCGTACGCCCGGCGAGCGTTGGTGAGCAGCTCGTCGAAGTCCGCGCGGTCGTCGGCCGGAACGGCAGCGCGGAGCGGCCCGACGGGCGGTCGGTCGAGCTCCGCATGCCCACCGGCTCGGATGAGGGCGACCGTGGCGCCCGGGAGCTCGCCGACGGTGAGCCCCTCGATGTCGTAGGACGTGACGATCCGCCAGCCGAAGCGCTCGAGGTACTCGTCGAGTCGGATGGCGGCGTCCGAGCTCGCGGACCGGACCTCATCGAGGTCGCTCACCGCGGCCGGGTCGACCCCGGCGGCGCGCAGCGCCTCCGAGATCCCTGCGGCCAGTCGAGCGGTCTCCACGGTGGCCGGCGAGGCGCCGCGGAGCTGCTCCATCACCTCGACCGGGTCGAGCCCCCACCGGTTGGTGTGGGCGAGGAGGTCGCCGATGGGGCCCATGTCGGTGCCGTGCAGGACGTGGTGGCGCGTCCAGCCCTCGAGGTTGTGGGCCACGACCCGGGTGACGTGGTCGGCGAGCGCGACGTCGTCGAGCCGGTCGATCGCCTCACCCTGGAGGGCCAGGTTCCGATCGATCCACGCCTGCCGCTCGTGCCGCTCCCAGTCGTCCATCGGCTCGAGGAACGACTTGACCTCGAGCTCGCGCCTGGCGACCCGCTCGCGGGCGCGGAAGGCCGGGTGGAGACGGGCTGCGAGCCACAGCACCGGCCCGGGTGGAGGAGGGCCCGAGCGGTCGGCGCCGACGAGCGGGACCATGCGCCGGTACATCTGGCCGTGCACGAAGCGGACGTCGAGCGTCTGGAGCGGGGCGCCGAAGCGCTCGAAGACGTCCCGGTAGGCCGTCGTCGCGGAGACCGCCGCGACGTGCCGGAAGACCGGCGTCGGCGCGGCCGGCGAGTGGGAGGCGTCGTGCTCCCACGTCCCGGGTCCGGGCGGCTCGAAGTCGATGGTGGCGGTCATGGCGCGACCTCGCTCGGTTGCGATGGACGGGTGGAGCCGGTGGAGGAGGCGTGGGCGACCATCGCCTCGATCATCCAGGCGGTGAACTCACCGGCGTCCTCGGGGTCCCAGCCTGATCGCTCGACGAGCTCGAGGAACATCAGCGAGGAACCGACGGCGGTGATCCCATCGACCAGTCGGTCGACGTCGGCGTCGTCCAGGTCGCCGGTCACGCGCCGGACGATCGCTCTCGTCGCTGGGCGGAACTCGCCGAGCCGCCGGCGACGGAGGTCGCGACCGGCCGGCGTGGTGACCTGGGCGAGCACTCCGGGCACGTTGGCGGCGAAGTCGACGAAACGGGCCCGCTGATAGCCGACGACGCTCGTCTCGTCGGGCAACCCCTCTGCGCCCGCAGCGCGGGCCCAGTTGCGGCCGTCGAACCAACCGCCAGCGGCCTCGATCAGCTCGCCCTTGCTCGGGAAGTAACGGTACAGCGTCCGGAGGGACACGCCGCTCGCCTCGGCAACCGCCGGCATGTCGATGGACGCCGGGTCGGCCTCGGCCATCAGCCGGAGCACGGCCTCGAGGATGCGGGCCCTCGTCTCCTCCCGGCGACGATCCCGCAGTTCGGTCATGGCACTATCCATGCCAAATTGACACGGATCGTGTCAAGGGTTGCTCGACACCCCGGTGACCACCCAGCGGTCGCCCCGCCAGCGCCACCAGAGCGCGACGGCCCGAAGCACCATGAAGGCGACCAGGGCCGACCACAGCCAACCGAGGCTCGCCTCCGCCGCCAGCACGACGGCGGCCAGACCGGCGAACACGACGGCGGCAGCGAGCATCGAGCGGGCGAGGTACCGCAGGTCGCCGGCCCCGATCAGGACCCCGTCGAGGGCGAACACGTAGCCGCTCAGCGGCTGGGTCAAGGCCACCCACACGAGGGCGTGAGCGGCCGCGGCGACCACCGCTGCGTCGTTGGAGAAGATCCCGGCCACCGGTTCTCGCACGGCGAGGATCACCAGCGCGGCGACCGCGCCGACGGCGATGTCGAGCTCGATCATCCGCCGCGCCGCGGTGCGCGCCCGCTGGGCATCGCCGGCGCCGAGCCATCGTCCGGTGAGCGCTTGTCCGGCGATCGCGACGGCATCGAGCGCGAGCGTCAGCGTGCCCCAGATCTGCACCGCGACCTGGTGGGCGGCCAGCTCCACCGTGCCGAGCCGGGCAGCGACCGCGGCGGCGAGCGTGAACGAGCCCCGGAGCGCGACCGACCGGAGCACCAGCGTCCAACTCCCGGACAGCAGTGACAGGATCGCGGCCCGCTCCGGGCGGGCGGCCGCACCGACCGACCGACCCCACCGCACGATGCCCGCCACGAACACCAGACCCGTCCCGACCTGGGCGATCACGGTGGCCAGCGCCGAGGCACCGATCTCGAAGCCCAGGCCGAAGATCAGCACCGACTCGATCACGAGGTTGGCGATCGCACCGGCGACGGCGATCCGCAGCGGCGTCCGGGTGTCCTGTCGACCGGTCGACGCTCCCGCCCCGGCCAGGGTCAGGAGCAGGAACGGGATCCCCGCGAGGCTGATCCGCAGGTAGATCCGAGCCTGGTCGAGCGCCTCGCCCTCGCCTCCGAGCAACCGCAGCAGCGGATCGCCCAACGGTACGAGCAGCACGACGATGACGACGCCGAGCAGCGCGGCGAGCCAGAGCCCCTGGACCGACTGCCGGGCCGCAGCCCGGTCCTCCCCGGCTCCGATCAGGCGCGACACGGTGGCCGTGGTGCCGTAGGCGAGGAAGATCATGAGCGCGTGCACCGACAGCAGGACGGTGGACGCGAGGGCCAGACCGGCGAGCTCGTCCGTGCCGAGGCGGCCGACGATCGCGGTGTCGGCGAGGACGTACAGGGGCTCGGCGACGAGCGTCCCGAGGGCGGGGACGGCGAGCCGAGCGATCTCCCGATCGTGAGGCGAGCGGAACCTCAGCTCACACTCCCGCTCGGGGCCCCGCCGCTCCGAGCTCCTCCCCGTGTCCTCGCCCTGACGGGCTGCGGCCGGGGCCGTGTTCGTGAGGCGAGGTCCGAGACATCCTTAATACTGCGGGCCGGCGACGACGCCCTCGTCGTGGAGGGTGCCGATCTCGGCGCCGGAGAGACCGAGCTCCTCGGCGAGGATCTCGTCGGTGTGCTCACCGAGCGCCGGTGCGGGCGCGACCTCGCCCCGCTCGAGGCCGCCGAAGTCGAGCGGCGGCCCGGCCATCAGGTAGCGCCCGATGCCGGGCTGGTCGACCATCTGGAACATCGGGTTCTCGATCGAGCACCTGGGGTCCTCGTCGACCAGCTGCCGGAAGGTCTGGTACGGCCCCCAGCAGACGCCGTTGGCATCGAACGCCGTGCGGACCTGGTCGACGTTCTGCGAGCGGAACCACGGCTCCATCACCGAGGCGATCACGGCTCGATGCTCGAACCGGTCGCCCTCCTGTCGGAAGTCGGCCTCGAGGAGCTCCTCGACCCGCTTCATCTTCTCCTGGAGCCCCATGGCGTCGAGCAGGCTCTGCCACTGCTTGAACGAGATGGCGACCGCCATGACCCGGCGGCCGTCCTTGGTGACGAAGTCCCGGCCGAAGGCGCCGTACATGTCGTTGCCGATGCGGCTGCGCTCCTCTCGGTTGATCTGCGCCTCGGCGATGTGGCCGAGCATGGCGACGGTCCACATGGCGACGTCGGCCAGAGCGATCTCGACCAGCTGCCCGCCGTCGCCGCGGGTCCGCTGCCGCTCGGCGGCGAGCAGGCCGAGCGCGGTCATCTGCCCGCAGATGACGTCCCACGCCGGGAGCACGTGGTTGGCCGGCGAGGCGACCGAGTCCGGGCCCGTCACGAAGGGGTACCCGACCGCGCAGTTGACCGTGTAGTCGACCGCCGTGGTGCCGTCGCGGTTGCCCTTGATGTTGACCATGATCAGGTCCTCGCGGTGCTCCTTGAGCCGCTCGTAGGACATCCACCCACGGGCGGGGAAGTTCGAGAGGAAGATCCCGGCGCCCTCACCCGGGGCGGTCACCAACTCGGTGCACAGCTCGCGGCCGCGTTCGGTCCGGAGGTCGACAGCGAACGAGCGCTTGCCCTTGTTGAGGCCGGCCCAGTACATCGACCGGCCCTCGGGCGTGACCGGCCAGCGGTCGTGGTCGATGCCGCCGCCGATCTGGTCGAAGCGGATCACGTCAGCACCGAGCTGGGCGAGCATCATGCCGCCCGACGGCGCGGCGACGAACGCCGATCCCTCGACGATCCGCAGCCCCTTCAGCACGTCGAACACGCCCATCTCCCCTCGTCGACCGTCGGACCATCGTAGGGACCGGCGACGACCCCGTTGTCCCCCCGTGAGAGGCTGCCCCTCGTGGCCACCGACCTGACCGGCGACACCGTCGAGCTCCTCCAGACCCTGATCCGCAACCGATGCGTGAACGACGGCACCCGCGACTCGGGCGGCGAGACCCGCAACGCCGACGTCCTCCAGACGTACGTGGAGGGGCCCGGCGTCGACATCGAGCGGTGGGAGCCGGTCGACGGCCGCGCTTCCTTCGTCGCCCGGCTACCCGGCACCGACCCGACGGCGCCCTCGCTGTGCCTCATGGGCCACACCGATGTCGTCCCGGTGAACGAGGCCGGCTGGCGCGAGGACCCCTTCGCCGCCGACATCATCCGCTCCCCGGAGGGCCACGACGAGGTCTGGGGCCGCGGCGCGGTCGACATGCTCAACCTCACCTCCTCGATGGCGGTGGTCTTCCGGAAGCTCGCACGGAGCGACGTTCGTCCCCGCGGCGACCTGCTCTACTTCGCCGTCGCCGACGAGGAGGCGGGCAGCACCCGCGGCGCCCGCTGGATCGCCGACCACCACCCCGACGCGATCCGATGCGACTACCTGCTCACCGAGAACGGTGGGTTGCACAGCGGCGGCGAGGGCAACCGGTCGGTATCGGTCAGCGTCGCCGAGAAGGGAGTGGCCTGGCGCCGGCTGCGGATCCGTGGCACGCCCGGACACGGCTCGATGCCCTTCGGCTCGAACAACGCTCTCGTGAAGGCGGCCAAGGTCGTCACCGCCATCGAGGGGTACCGACCGACTCCTCGTTTCCACGAGCTCTGGCGGGGACAGGTCGACGCGCTCGACCTGTCCGACGAGGTGAAGGCGATCCTGCTCGACGAGACCGCGATCGACGAGTTCCTCGCCGACCTGCCACACCCCGGTCCAGGCGGCTTCCTCCACGCCTGCACCCACACCACCCTGTCGCCGAACGTCGCCACCACCGGCCAGCCGAAGACCAACACGATCCCGGACGAGATCGTGCTCGACGTCGACATCCGAACCCTCCCCGGCGAACAGACCGACGAGGTCACCGCCCACCTGCGCGCCGCGCTCGGCGACGAGCTCTTCGAGCAGGTCGAGATCGAGGTGCTGATGGACGACCCGGCGTCGATGAGCCGCCTCGACACGCCGCTGTGGGACGCCCTCGCTCGTGCCGTCGCCGAGCCGTTCCCCGACGCGCGACTCAACCCGCAGTTCACGGTCGGCTTCACGGACGCACGCGTCTTCCGGGAGCTCGGTGCCGTCTCCTACGGCGCAGCGCTGATGTCGCCGATCATCGACGCCGGCGAGTTCGGGTCGCGGTTCCACGGCAACGACGAGCGGGTCGACATCGAGAGCCTGCGACTCACCACCGAGCTCTGGGAGCGCGTGATCCTCGACCTCCTCGGCTGAGGGGCGAAAGTCACTGCCGTCGCATCGACTCGGGGTTCTACCGTTCCCGACGTGCCCCTCGACCTCGACGCCCACCTCCGAGCCGACTCGGCTCGCTTCGGTGCCGTCCTCGGCGCCGTCGACCTCACCGCTCCGGTCCCCACCTGCGACGGGTGGCTGGCCGCCGACCTCCTGTGGCACCTCACGGAGGTGCAGCACTTCTGGGGAACGGTCGTCGGTGCCCGGCTGACCGACCTCAGCTCCTACGAGCACCCACAACGGCCCGGTGACGACGCCGTGCTCGCCGATCGCTTCGCCGAGACCTCGTCCCGCCTCATCGAGGCGCTCGCCGAGACCGAGGACACCGTCAAGGTGTGGACCTGGAAGGACGACGACCAGACCGTCGGGTTCGTTCGCCGCCGCCAGGCCCACGAGGCGCTGATCCATCGACTCGACGCCGAGCTGACGGCCGGTGACCGCACGGCCTTCGACCCCGACCTCGCCACCGACGGCGTGATCGAGGCGCTCGACTGGATCTTCGGCGGGGCACCCGGCTGGGCCTCCGAGATCGTGATCGACGGGGCGCGAGGCCTCGTGGCGACGACCGACACCGGTGCGGCATGGCCCGTGCAGATCGGACGCTGGTCGGGGACGAACCCCGAACGCGGCAACGAGCACCACGACGAGCGAGGGATCTTCCTCGTCGCCGACGGGGCGGTGGAGTTCTCCGTCGCCGGCGCGGCAGCCGACCTCGACTGCTGGATGTGGTCCCGTCCGCCGGTCGGCGACATCGAGCTGACCGGCGACACCGCGGCGTTCGCCGCCGTCATCGCCCTGGGCGTGGACTGAGCCCACCGGGCTCCGGGGTCGGGCCAGCACCTACGATCCGCCGCCATGACGCATCGGCTCTCGCTGCGACCGCGCTTCGCGGAGATGGACCCGTACGGGCACGTCAACCACGCCGTCTACCTGGCGTGGTTCGAGGAGGCCCGGGTGCGGGCATTGGAGGACGCTGGTCTCGGGCTCCACGTCCTGGCCGAGGAGGGCTTCCAGATCGTGATCACCGACGTCCGGCTCCGCTACCGGCGGCCGGTCGAGGCCGCCGACCACGTCGTGGTCGAGAGCCGGGTCGCGTCGACCGGGCGTGCGTCGGCGATCTGGGCCCAGCGGGTGACGGTCGACGGCGCCGTCTGCGTCGACGGTGAGCTCAAGGGCGGGATCACCGACCGAAACGGTCGCCCCTCCCGCCCCCCGGCCGGCTTCTTCGACCGGCTCGCCCCACTCGCCGCCGACGACTGGTAGCCGGGCTCCCGATCCTCCTCCACCACGGGCGTCTGCTCCGGTGCGCCACCCGCTGCACGGCGTCGTCGATCGCGGCGGCGAACAGCCCTGGCTGGGCGCTGCACGACAGGTGTCCAGCATCGATCGTCGAGGTCTCGGCGGTCGGGATCAGCTCGGCGAGGTCCCACTGCCGTTCGGGGGCCACGACGCCGTCCTGCTCCGTCACCACGACCTCGGTCGGCACGTCGACGGCGCCGATCCAGTCGGTGGCGGAGTAGCGACCGATGGCGCCGCCCGCCTGGACGACGGCTCGCTCGTCGTACCGGGCGAGTCCGTCGACGAGCAGGTCCCGATGGGCCTCGTCGGCGGCGATGCGACCGGCGACCGCCTTCATCGCCATCATCCGGACGGGTCGGGGCACGGTGTTGAAGGCGTCCTCGAGGTCGAGCGCCACGGCCGCCACGAACTCGTTGACCATGCGGAAGTCGGCCGCGGTCGCGCAGAAGACGAGCCCGCGGACCCGTTCGGGATGGCGCTGCCAGAGCAGCTGGCCGATCGGCCCGCCCATCGAGTAGCCGACCACGATCGCCCGCCGGACGTGGAGCTCGTCCAGGACGGCCGCAGCGTCGTCGGCGCAGTCCTCGAGTCGGAACCGCTCGTCGCTGCGGATGCCCTGGCCGTGGCCGCGGTGGTCGAGCGCGACCACCCGGGCGTGCTCGGACAGCACGTCGAAGCAGGGCTGCCAATTGGCGGTCGCCGAGGCCCGCCAACCGTGGAGCAACAGCACGGTCGGGGCACGGCGGGGCCCGGGACGGTCGACGATCCACGTGCGGCCGCGATCGGGCAGGTCGACGAAGCGGTCGTGGGCGGGGTGGGCTCGGCGTGACACGAGTCCTCCGAGGGGGCGTGCCTCCGGGCGGTCCGGAAGCGCTCGCGACAGACTATCGACGTGCTTGCTCCTGCAAGCACGACGGGGCACGGGTCGCCCCGCGTACGCTGCCCGACCGATGAGCCGCATCAACACGCTGTTCGACGTCGTCAAGCGGGTCCGTTCGATCGCCAACGAGTTCGAGCGAGGCTCGGCCCGAAGCCGGTCGCGCCCGACCGAGCGGACCGCTCCGGTCGACCGGGGCACCCGGGTCGAGTACTCCCCCGAGCTGGACGGTGATCCCGACCCCGGCGAGGTCGTGTGGACCTGGGTTCCCTATGAGGACGACCCGAGCCGGGGCAAGGACCGACCGGTGGTCATCATCGGCCGTACCGGCGACGACCTCGCCGGCGTCCAGCTGACATCGAGGAAGAAGCGCCACCGGAGCCTCGTGCCGGTGGGTACCGGGGCGTGGGACTCCAAGCGGCGGCCCAGCTACGCCAAGGTGGACCGGCTGCTCCGCATCGACCCCGACGAGGTGCGTCGCGAGGGCGCGATCCTCGACCGCAACCGGTTCGACGACGTCGTCGGCAACCTCGCCAGGTACTTCGACCTCGCCGGACGGTGACCGGTCGGCCCCTTGGTCGACGATCGCCGGGCCCGCGACACTGAGACCGAGGGGAGATCACATGGTGACACCGGTGACCGAGCTGGAGCTGCCCGTCATCGACGGCGCCGATCGTGGGGAGCGCCGCGAGCAGGCTGACGCCGCCCGGGCGACCCACTGGCTCGCCAAGGCACCGATGGGGTACGTGCTCACCCGCTACGAGGATTGCGTCAAGATCCTGCGCGACGCTCGTTGGCACTCGGCGCTCGCCGTGCTCAACCGCACCCGCGGCATCGACGACCCCCGCATGGTCGAGCGTCAACGGCCGTCGATCCTGTCGACGGAGGGGGCCGAGCACCTCCGCATCCGCAAGCTGGTCGGGCCGGCGTTCACGCCGAAGCAGGCCGAGGGCATGCGTCCCCTGATGCGCGACGTCGTGAACGAGCTCGTCGACCCGGTGGCCGAGGCCGGGCGGTGCGAGTTCGTGGCCGACATCTGCGAGCCCTACCCCATCCCGATCATCTGCGCGATGGTCGGCGCTCCCCGGGAGGACTGGCAGACCTTCAGCCGCCTGGCGACCTCGATCTTCCGCTTCTTCGACGACGACGCCAAGGACCACGTCGACGAGATCGTGGCCGCCCGGATCGAGATCGACGAGTACGTCACCGCGTTGATCGAGGAGCGCCGAGCCGAGCCGCGGGACGACCTCCTCACCGACCTGATCCGCGCCGAGGAGGAGGGCGACCGGCTCTCGACGTCCGAGCTGCTCTCGCTCGTCGAGGCGCTGATCCTCGCGGGCACCGACACCACTCGGAACCAGCTGGCCTGTGCGATCGCCCTGTTCGCCCGCTACCCCGGGCAGTGGGAGCTGCTCCGTGAGCGGCCCGAGCTCGCCCCACGAGCGGTCGAGGAGACGATGCGCCACCTCGGCGCGGTCCGGGGCACCGGGCGATTCGCCGCCGAGGACGTGGAGTACCGCGACATCGCCTTCCCGGCCGGGACGCTGGTGTTCCCGAGCTTCACCTCCGCCAACCACGATCCCGGGGTGTTCGACGAGGCGGAGACCTTCGACATCACGGCCGAGCGTGGGAAGGCGCAGCTCACGTTCGGCAGCGGCATCCACTTCTGCCTCGGCGCCTCGCTGGCTCGGGCCGAGCTCCAGGAGGCGTTGACCATCCTCGCTCGTCGCATGCCCGACCTGGAGCTCGATGGCGAGATCGTCTGGAAGCCGGACGGCACCGGCATCTGGGGGCCCGCCGAGCTCCCGATCCGGTTCACGCCAGGGCACTGACCGGTGGGCGAGCCCGCCTTCGCCGAACGACTCCGCACCCTCGGACCACCGGTGCTCGGGCTCGGGACGGCCGCGCTCGGCCGACCCGCGTACATCACCACCGGCCATGACGTGGACCTCGGCCAGGACCGGTCGGTCGATGGACTCGAGCGCAACGCCCACGACGTGTTCGACCGAGCGCACGATCTCGGCGTCCGGTACTTCGACACCGCCCGTTCCTACGGTTTCGGCGAGCGCTTCCTCGCCGGCTGGCTCGACGACCGTGGGCACCCCGACGTCGTCGTCGCCTCGAAGTGGGGGTATCGCTACGTCGGTGACTGGCGCCTCGACGCCGAGGTCCACGAGGTGAAGGACCACGGTGTCCTCGCGTTCAGGCGACAGCTGGCCGAGACCCGCGAGCTGCTCGGCGACCGGCTCGACGTCTACCAGGTGCACTCCGTGACGCCCGACTCCCCGGTGCTCGACGACGTGCCGCTGATCGATGCGCTCGGCGCCCTCCGGGACTCGGGCGTCGCCATCGGCATCTCGACCAGCGGTCCTCGCCAGGGTGAGGTCATCGACGCCGCGCTCGCCTCGCCGCTTCCCCTCGACGCCGTGCAGGTCACGTGGAACCTGCTGGAGCCCTCGGCCGCTCCAGCGCTCCAGCGTGCGGCCGATGCGGGGGTGGCGGTGATCGTGAAGGAGGCGATGGCCAACGGCCGCCTCCTCGAGGAGGGGAGCGACGACGCCGCCGCGTTGAGCGCCGCGCTCCGGCAGCCGTTCACCGACGTCGCGCTGAGCGGTGCGGCCACCGTGGCTCACCTGGAGTCCAACGCCCGGGCTCCGAGCGCCGTGCCGGCGGAGGCCGTCCCGCTCGACCCCGAGCGCTACTGGCGCGAGCGAAGCGAGCGAGCCTGGCGATGAGCGCCGGTAGCGTCGCCTGGTGAGCAACGAGCTGATCGTCCTCGACGGCGGGATGGGCCAGGAGCTCCTGGCCCGCACCGATGCGCCTCCGACCCAGCTCTGGTCGGCGGCCGTCATGGAAGCCGAGCCCGACGTCGTCGTCGACGTCCATCGGGCCTATCTCGACGCGGGTGCCGAGATCATCACCCTCAACGCGTTCTCGGCGACCCGCTGCCGGCTCGAGCCGAGAGGTCGGGGCGCCGACTACGAGCGGCTCCAGCGGCTCGCCATCGACCTCGCGCAGCGAGCGCGACGAGAGGCGGGCCGGGAGGACGACGCGCTGATCGCCGGGTGCCTCGCCCCGTACGAGTGGGCGTACCAGCCCGACCTGGCGCCGTCGTTCGAGGAGCTGATCCCGGGGTTCACCGAGACCGCCGCCCTCCAGGCGCCCGGAGTCGACCTGATCCTCGCCGAGACCATGGCATCGGTGCGGGAAGGCGCCGCCGCCGCGGTCGGCGCCGCAGAGACCGGCCTGCCGGTCTGGGTCGCGTGGACCCTCTCCGACGACGCATCGGGCCGGCTACGCAGCGGCGAGACCCTGACGGAGGCAGTCGAGGCCGTCACCGGCGCCGGCGTCGAGCCGGCCGCGATCCTCGTGAACTGCGCGCTCCCCGAGTCGATCGACGCCGCGCTCGCCGAGCTGGTGTCGCTGGCCGGCGAGCTCGGCGTTCCGGCGGGCGCGTACGCCAACGGCTTCGGGGCGATCGACGCCGAGTACACGAGCAGCTCCACCGTCGCCGATCTCGACAGCCGTCCCGATCTCGACCCCGAGCGCCATCTCGCCTGGGCCCGACGTTGGCACGACGCCGGGGTCACGATCCTCGGCGGCTGTTGCGAGATCGGGCCCGACCACATCCGGTTGATCGCCGAACGGCTGCGCTGACCGATCGCCGTCAGGCGTAGTCGAGCAGACCGATCAGGCGGGCATCGCCACCGAGCGCCTCGTACGAGTGCGGTTGGTCGGCCGGGAAGCTGGCTCGGTCACCGGGCCGGAGCTCGACACCGGGCGCCGGCCCGCAGCGCAGACGGCCCTCGAGGCACACGACGGTCTCGACCACACCGGCCGGATGGGGCTCGGCCTCGTACGTGCCTCCGGCGGCGAGCTCGTACTCATAGAGCTCGACGACACCGCGTCGGCCGGTCGCCTGGAGCAGCCGGGCACGGAACCGGCCGTCCTCGGACTGGATGACCGGTCCGTCGCCGGCGCCGAGCACGTCGATCTCGGGCCGCGGTTCCATCACGAGCTCTCCGAACGGGATGCCGAGCGCCACCGAGATCGAGACCAGCGTCTCGACCCCGGGGTTGCCCTGACCCGACTCGAGTTGGGACAGCGTCGACTTGCCGACGTCGGATCGCCGGGCGAGCTCGCCGAGCGACCAGCCGGCGCGGGCCCGCAGCCGACGGACGTTGGCGCCGACGGTCGCGACCAGCTGGGTCGCATCCGAGGTGGCGGTTGCGTCGACGGGGTCGTTCATTATGCTGAACACTATGTCCGATACAGCGAACAGGTCGAGTGACGAGACCAGCTCGCCCGACGAGGACGGTATCCGCCGTGAGCTGCGCCGGCAGGCGGCCTCGATCGCGCTGGCGGTCGCGCCCTTCGGCATCGTCTTCGGCGTTGCGTGCGCCGAGGCCGGCCTGTCCCCGCTCGTCGCCCTCGGCTACTCGGTGTTCGTCTTCACCGGCAGCGCCCAGTTCGCCGCCGTCGACGTGCTCGGTGATGACGGCACCGTCGCCGCCGCCGTCACGGCCGGCGTGCTGTTGAACCTCCGGTCGCTCGCCTTCGGCATGGTCATGGCGCCCGCCCTGGCCGGACCCTGGTGGAAGCGGGCCGCGATGTCGCAGCTGATGATCGACGAGTCCACCGCGGTCGGCACCACACGGTCCGAGCTCCGCTGGCGTCGCTACGGCTACCTGGTGGCCGGCCTCGCCGTCTTCGTCGTGTGGAACCTCACGACCCTGGTCGGCGTGTCCGCGGTGTCCTCGTCCGGAGATCTGATCGAGCGGACCGGACTCGACGCCGCAGGACCGGCGGTCTTCCTCGCACTGGTGTGGCCTCGCCTCGCCGATGCCACCCAACGCCGGGTCGCGCTCGTGGGTGCCGTCGTCGCCCTCGCCCTCGTCCCGGTCGCTCCGCCGGGCGTGCCGATCGTGGCCGCCGTGGTCGGAGTCGCTGCTGCGAAGGTCGCCCGATGAGTCCTGCGGTTCTCACGCTCGTGCTGCTCGCTTCGGCGACCTACGCCCTCAAGTCCGCAGCTCCCGTCGTGCTCGGCGGGCGGACCCTGCCGACCTCCGTGCAGCAACTCGCCGACCTCACCCCTGCTGCCCTGCTCGCCGCCCTCGTCGTCGTCGGCACGTTCGCAGCCGGCGAGTCGCTCACGATCGACGCCCGACTCGTCGGCACCGCCGCCGCAGGGGTCGCGCTGTGGCGACGGGCGCCGTTCGTCGTCGTGGTCGTCGTGGCCTGCGCAGCGACGGCGCTCGCCCGTCTGGTGGCGTAGCCCGCTACGGTGCCCGTCGGCCGTTCGACGGGGAGTTCGAAGATGAGTCGACTCGACACGGTGCAGGAGCTCACGCGGATGACGGTGCACGTCGTCGCACGGGCACGAGTCGCCGAGACCGCGAGGTTCTCGCTCCGGGTGACGCCCGGTGGCTTCGGCACCCCGGAGTTCGGCGAGCACGGCCGACGCGTTCGGGTCGCAGGTGATCAGCTCGTGGTCGAGCAGGACCCGCCCGGCGGTGCCGAGGTCCGGGCGGCCCCGCTGATCGGCTCCTCGCTCGCCGACCTGGCCGCCGTCGCCGGGGTCGACCTCTCGACGCCGCTGGACGTCGGCCACGACACACCGGACCTGGGCGACCCCGATGTGCCGTTGGCCATCGACCCCAGCGTGCTCGCGGAGACGACGGCCTGGTACCGGATGGTCGACGCCGCGCTGGTGTCGGTCGTCGGTGGGCTCGACGGCGCCGGCTCGCCGACGATGCCCCGCCTGTGGCCCGAGCACTTCGACGTGGCGATCGACGTCGGCGCCCGGGACGGGGTGCGAGCCAACCTCGGCGGCTCCCCCGGCGACGGCTTCTCGGCCGAGCCCTACCTCTACGTCGGTCCCTGGACCGACGACCGACCCGGCGACGACGGCTTCTGGGACGCCCCGTTCGGCGCCACCCGCCTCCGGAGCGCGCTGGGCGACGACCCCGTCGACGCTGCGGCGGCCTTCTTCGCCGAGGGACTCGCCCGCCTCTGGGGATGAGGTGATCGTCCGCCGAGCGAGGACCGGTCGAGCCGCATAGGGTTCGCCAGCAGCGGACCGGCGTTCAGGGGGAACGTCGGCCGCGGTCGCATCAGGGGGAGATCCGACATGACCCGACTCCGTTTCGGCACCTTCATGGCTCCGTTCCATCCGCCGGAGCACAACCCGACCCTGTCGCTCGAAGCCGACCTCGCGTTGCTCGAGCACATGGACCGGTTGGGCTTCGACGAAGCGTGGATCGGCGAGCACCACTCGGCGGGCAGCGAGATCATCGCCTCGCCCGAGGTGTTCATCGCCGCCGCCGCCGCCCGCACCAGCAACATCAAGCTGGGCACCGGCGTGGTCTCGCTGCCGTATCACAACCCGCTCTGGGTGGCCGAGCGCATGGTGCTGCTCGACCACCTCACCCGAGGCCGGATCATGATGGGCGTCGGCCCGGGCGCGCTGCCCACCGACGCCGGCATGCTCGGCCTCAAGCCGACCGAGATGCGACCGCTGCTCGAGGAGCGCATGGAGATCCTCATGCAGCTGCTCACGACCGATGAACCCGTCAACCACCGGTCCGACCGGCTGGTGCTCGACAACGCCCGGCTCCACCTCCGCCCGTACTCCGATCCGCTCTTCGACATCGCCGTCGCGGCCGTCGCCTCGCCGTCCGGCGCGAAGATCGCCGGCCGGTACGGCGCCGGTGTCCTCTCACTGGGGGCGACCGTCGCCGTCGGGATGGACGTGCTCGCCCACCACTGGACGATCCAGGAGGAGGTGGCTGCCCAGCACGGTCAGGTCGCCGATCGGGCCAAGTGGCGACTCGTCGGACTCATGCACCTCGCCGAGACCGAGGAGGAGGCCCGCCGGGACGTCGAGTACGGCATGGTCCAGTGGTTCAAGTACTTCCAGGACGTCGCCGCGTTCCCGCAGATGGCGGTCGAGGGCGGTGACCTCGACGAGATGGTCTCCTTCGTCAACAACGGGCTCGGCGTGGTGGGCACGCCCGACATGGCGGTCGCCCAGATCGAGGAGCTGCTCGAGCAGTCCAACGGTGGCTTCGGCGCCTACCTGACCCTCGCCCACAACTGGGCGAACCCGCAGGCGACGCAGAAGAGCTACGAGCTCTTCGCCCGCCACGTGATGCCCCGCTTCCAGGGCCAGGTCGACTCCCTCATCGGCGCGGCGAACCGGGCCCAGCACGCACGCATCGACCTCGCGGAGCAGCAGCTGCAGGCGGTCGAGGAGGCGACGGAGCGCTACGAGAAGGAGAAGGCCAACGTCTGAGCTGGCGCATGCCCGGCTGGGGCCTCCGGGCCCCAGCCGAACGCACAGGCGGTGAGCGACCGTGATGCCGTGGGCAGCGGCCTGTCGACCGCTCAGGCGGCGGTGAGGACCGGGTCGTCGATGCCGTCGAGAAGGCGGTCGACGATCATCGCCGGGTCGTCCTCGAAGTGGATCACGTGATCGGCCCAGTCGCGCCCGGGCTCCACGAACCGCTCGTGCATCGGCTGCACCACGTCGGCGAAGACCTGGCGGACCTCGCTGTCGACGCGGCCACGGTCGCGCACGTCGCGCTCCACCCGACGCTCCAGGCGCACCGCGGCAGGCACGTCCAAGAAGACGGTCCGGTCGAGCCGCTGCCGGACGCCCGGGAAGGCGAGCAGCAGGATGCCCTCGACGATCACGATCGGCCGGGGGGCGAGCAGATCGCAGCCGTCGGCCCGACTGTGACGGCTGAAGTCGTACCGGGGCATCTCGGCGGCCTCGCCCCGACAGAGCGCATCGATGTGAGCCTCGAACAGCTCGTGGTCGAGCGAGTCGGGGTGATCGAAGTTCACCTCGAGCCGCTCCTCGAAGCTCAGATGAGCGAGATCGCGGTAGTAGGCGTCGAGGGGGAGGACCGACACGCGGTGGCGCCCGAGGCGCTCCGCCAGGTGGTGGGTGAAGGTCGACTTCCCCGATCCGGAACCACCGCACACACCCAGAAACACGGTCTCGCGCACGGGATCGGATCCTACGCCGAAACGGCCCCGAGATGGCTCATCAACGGCCAACATGTGGACGATGGCAGACGGAGTGCGGGTCGACCGCTGGATCTGGTCGGTGCGGCTGTTCCCCAGCCGGACCCGGGCGACCGACGCGTGCTCGTCGGGCCTCGTCCTGGTGGGTGACGAGCCGGCGCGCCCTGCCCGTCGAGTGCGCATCGGCGACGTGATCCGGATCCGGCGTCGCGATCACGAGACGGTGGTCAAGGTGGTGAAGCTGATCGAGAAGCGGGTCGGTGCCCCGATCGCCGTCGAGTGCTACGAGGACCTCAGCCCGCCCAAGCCGGAACGGTCCGACGATCCGTTCGCGGTGTTCCCCGAGAGCGGCCATCGCGACCGGGGAGCCGGCCGACCCACCAAGCGCGAACGCCGGGAGATCGACCGGCTCCGCGGCCGCCCGCCCGAGTAGCTCTGCCGCTCAGGGTCCACCCGGTCCGCCGCGCCCGGGCCGACCGCCACCGTTGCCCCCACCGCCATCGCCCGGACCGTTCCCACCGCCACCGTTGCCGTCGGGACCACCGCCGTTCCCGCCACCACCACGGCGACCGGGCCCGCCGCCGTCGTTGCCGTCGTTGCCGTTCCCGTCGCCGTTGCCGTCCCCCCCGGTCCCGTCGTTCCCGTCGTTCCCGTCGTTGCCGTTCCCGTTCCCGTTGCCGTCCCCCCCGGTCCCGTCGTTCCCGTCGTTCCCGTCGTTCCCGTCGCCGTCCCCCCCGTTCCCGTCGTTCCCGTTGCCGTTGCCGTTGCCGTTGCCGTCGTCGCCGGCCGAGTCGGGCGCGTCAGCTTCGACCTCGGCCCCTTCGACCTGAGGCGGGTCCTCGACCTCGTCGGCCGCAGCCGCCACCTGGGGGTCCGGAGCGTCGTTCGCCGCGGCCGCCGAGACCGCAGGCGACTCCACCTCGACGTCCTCGGTCGGCGCGGTGTCGTCGACCAGGCCGACATCGACGGCTCCAGCCGGCGCAGCGACCTCCTCGTCATCCGAGCCCAGGAGGCCGGCGAGTCCGAACGCACCGAAGCTGAGCATCCCCGCCACCACCGCAGCGGCGACCAACCACCTGGCTCGACGACGACGCCGCTCCGGCGCGTCCGGGGACCCGGCGCCCGGCTCCGCCCAGTGGACGATCATCGTGGCGTCGTCGGCCGGGATCGCGACCTGTGGGGGCTCCGGGACCGGCGACAGCCCGAGCTCACGGCGGGCGGCCTCGAGGGCGCCGCCGAGGAACCACGCGCTGACCGGTCGGCGCAGCGGGTCCTTGTCGAGTCCGGCCTCGATGAGCCGGGCGATCACGGCCGGGACGCCGAAGCTCCTCGGGTCGGGGGCGTCGGTCGTGGCAAGCCGGTGGACGGTGGCCGCCATCGACTCATCGTCACGGCGAGCGAAGGGCTCCGAGCCGGTGAGCAGCGTGAACAGGATGCTGGCCAGCGAGTAGACATCGGCGGCTCGTCCGGCACCGGCGCCGTCGAGGATCTCGGGAGCGACGTGGCCCATGCTGACCTGGAGCGTCGTGGTCGCATCGCCGTCCATGAGCTCGGCGACACCGAAGTCCGCCAGCTTCCAGGTGCCGTCGTGGGCCCGCACGACGTTGGCCGGCTTGAGGTCGCGGTGGATGATCTCGGCCTCGTGGGCGGCGTCGACGGCGCGGCACAGGCCGATGACGATCGCGGTCGCTTCGTCGACGTCGAGTGGTCCGCCACGAGCGTGGTCGGCGAGCGTGCCCCCGTCAGCCAACTCGAGGACGAGGTAGCGGTCGCCGTCGGTCGTCGATCCGGAGCCGAGCAGCTGCACGACACCGGGCGTCCCGGCGAGCCGCTCCAGCGAGCTCAGCTCCCGGTCGAATCGGCGGCTCGCATCGGCCAGCGGGCGGCTGTCGTGCACCTTCAGCGCCACGGGTCGGCCGTCGGCGAGGCGCCGGGCCCGGTACACCGTCGACTGACCGCCACGGGCGATCACGTCGACGATCTCCATGCCCTCGATCTTCGGTGGGGTCGGGTTGGGGTCCACGACTGTCTCCTCGTTCGCTTGGGACATCGACGACGCTGAGGCCCGAGCCGCAAGGCGGCCGTGGCGGTCCGGCAAGGAAGCGGCAAGATCGACGGGCTCCCCTGATCGGGCACAGGTCGCCGTGGCTACCCTGCGGCCCCATGTCCACCGTCCTGGTCGTCGAGGACGACGCCGAGATCCGCACCGCGCTCGAGCGAATACTCCGCTACGAGTCCTATGAGGTGATCTCGGCGGTCGACGGCGCGGAGGGGCTGGAGAAGTTGACCGACGCGTCGATCGACTGCGTCGTGCTCGACCTGATGCTCCCCTACGTGGACGGCCTGACGGTGTGCCGACGGATGCGGGCACGGGGCGACAGGACGCCGGTGCTCATGCTGACCGCACGGGGCGACGTGCGCGATCGCGTCGAGGGCCTGGACGCCGGTGCCGACGACTACCTCCCCAAGCCCTTCGACCTCGACGAGCTCCTCGCCCGCATCCGCGCCCTGCTCCGCCGGACGTCGGAGCTCGGCGAGGACGTGCTGGTCAGCGGTTCGATCCGCCTCGACCCGCTGCGCCGGGAGGTCGCGGCCGACAACGAACCGGTGCAGCTCACGAGGACCGAGTTCGAGATCCTCCACCTCCTCATGCGCAACGAGGGCATCGTCCTCGAGCGCAGCGTGATGTACGAGCGGATCTGGGGCTACGACTTCGAGGGCGCCTCGCGCTCCCTCGACGTCCACGTCGGTTACCTCCGCCGCAAGCTCGAGGCAACCGGCCTGCCGCGGTCGATCGAGACCGTGCGCGGGATCGGCTTCGTCCTGCGGCCGAAGGCCGGCCCCTGATGCTCCGGCGGCCAGGGCTCGGCGGGCGACTGGCCGTCGCATTCGCGCTGCTCGCCGTCGTCGTGACCGCCGTGGTCAGCTTGACCAGCCTCGCCTCCACGCGCGGCGAGGTGCTCGACGACGTCGACAAGTTCCTCGAGGAGCGGGCCGATGACATCGCCTCGGGACGCCGCGGCGAACCACCGGACCGGAACCGCGACGCTCGGCCCGGTGTCGACCAGGAGGGCGTCGCACGCGCCGTCGACAACGACGCCGAGGTGCAGATCCTCGACGACGACGGTGAGGTCATCGACACGATCGGCGTGCCGCTCCCGGTCGAGGACGTCGACCTCGCCCTCGTCCGGAACCCCGAAGCCGACAAGGTGCTGCGGACGGTCGACATCGACGGCGTCGAGTACCGGATGATCACCGAGCACATCCCGGGCGGCGGTGCCGTGCAGGTCGCGCAACGTCTCGACAGCGCCGACGCGATCATCTCCGCCGTCGAGACCCGGACCGTCGTGCTCGGCCTGCTGCTGGCCGCCGGCGCCGGGGCGATCGGCTGGTTCGTGGCCCAGGCAACGACCGCACCACTCCGCCGGCTGACGAGGTCGGTCGAACAGGTCGCCCAGACCCAGGACCTCGACCAACGGGTGGCGATGGACCGCTCCGACGAGGTCGGTCGCCTGGCCAGGACGTTCGACGAGATGTTGGCGGCGCTCGACACCAGCCGGCGCCAGCAGACCCAGCTCGTCCAGGACGCCGCGCACGAGCTGCGCACCCCCTTGACCAGCATCCGGGCGAACATCGATCTCCTCGTGCGGGCACCGGACATCGAGGTCGACGAGCGTCAGGAGATGCTGGGTCGAGTCCGGAGCGAGCTCGGCCAGCTGAGCACCGTGATCACCGAGATCGTCGAGCTCGCGACGGACTCACGCGACACCGAGGCCCACGTCGAGCTCGATCTCGCCGCCGTCGCGGACGCCGCGGCGACGACGTTCACCGAGCGCGAGGGACGGCCCGTCGAGCTCCACGCCGTCCCGATCGCCGTGCGCGGCGACCGAGCGGCACTGGAACGGGCGATCGGCAACCTGCTCGGCAACGCCGCGAAGTTCGCGCCGACCGGATCCATCTCGCTCACCGTGGACCGCGGCACGGTCACGGTGCTGGACGAGGGACCCGGCATCCCGGTCGCCGAGCTCGAGCTGATCTTCGACCGCTTCCACCGCACCTCGGCCACGCGGCACGTGCCCGGCTCCGGCCTGGGCCTGGCGATCGTGTCCAAGATCGCAGCCGAGCACGGGGGCACGGTCTTCGCCCGCAACCGTCGCGAGGGCGGCGCGGCGATCGGCTTCAGCCTCCCGACGAGGTGAGCTCGACGGCGACGAGGCCCAGCGACCGCAGCTCCAGATCTTCCGGCGCACCGCTCGTCGGCGGGCCCGTGTCGAACACCGAGATCACGGCCCGGTCGCCCGAGCGCACGATCTCCCCCGGTGCCGTGCCGATCGGGAGCTCGATCTCGACCTGCTCGAACGTCTCACCGCCGTCGTCGGACCACACCACCGCTCCGAACGCGCCGCTCACGCCGACGAAGGACCGGAGATCCGGGCTCACCTCGTACGGCCCGACCGGGATCGGCGGTTCGAAGGTCACGGACGTGAGGTCGCTCCGCCATCCGACGAACCTGCGATCTGATCCGGTGACGAAGGCGCCACCTTCGAGCAGCCACAAGAAGTTGGTGGTCGGCTCGTCCGGCTGCTCGATCGCGACGACCTTCCACGGGACGGCCACCCCGCCGGCACCCACGTACGCGATGGGATCGGCGAGGGTGCGCCCGGCGACGAGCACGTACGGGTCGCCGTCGACGATGTCGAGACCGACGAAGCGGCCGCCCGGCATCGTGCCGACGACCTCCCAGATCGCACCGTCGATCGAGGACAGCACCGCAACCCGGGCGTCACCGCCGTCATCATCAGGCAGCTGGCCATCGGGGACGGCGAGCTCCTCGACGGTGATCTCGACGAAGTCGCCGCCGACGTCGACCAGCAGCCGGTCGGCGTTGATCGAGTAGCCGCCGATCTCTCCTTCCAGGTCGGGCCGGAGCTCGGCGATCACTCGGGCGACATCCACCGAGGACGACACGGAGAGGACGACGACCCAACCCGCCTCCGTGCGCGTCGCTCCGGCGACGGACGCACTGGTGCCGACGTACGGGCCGGCGTCCGCGATCTCGATCGGGGTCGGTCCGGCGGCGACGATGCGATCCGCGGCGTCACGAACCTGGAGGCACAGATCGACGCCACACCCGACCGAGCGGATGTCGACCAGATCGTCGGCTCGGGACGGCGGAACGGGCCCGACCGCACCCCGCACCCGCTCCCAGGTGAACCCGTCGGTCGAGATCAGCTGCCCCTGCTCGGGGCTGGTCGCGATGAACGCCGTGCCGGCGACGAAGAGCGAGTCGACCTCGATGGTGACCTCGCCGACGTCGACGCCGGGGCCGGGTTCGACGATCGGCCCGGCCTGGTCGATCGTCGTCGAGGGCGACGCCGTCGACGTGGTCGGTGCCGACTCCTCCTCGCTGCTACGGGACAGTCCGAGGAGCACCACGCCGAGGCCGACGACGGCGACGGCCAGGACGGCGACGCCTCGGCCCGGGCCGCGACCCGACTCGACGATCTCGCTCGATCGCAGTGCCTCGTCCGCCGCCACGGGGAGACGGTACCGGCGATGTCCAGAGCCCTGAAGCGTCGGTGCGGTGCCGACCGACCCCGGCGCGGTCAGCCCAGCAGCTCGAGGAACGAGGCCCAGCGGGCCTCCGTGTCGTCCAGGGTCGCG
>JBCDAU010000055.1:0-32309 GCA_039185015.1 Actinomycetota bacterium | reverse complement strand
GGTGTCCTCGAGCCGACCGGACTCGGTGTCGCAGACCCGGTCGAACCCCTCCGCCTCGGTGCCCGGACGACACGTCGGCGTGCCGTACGCCCAGTGATGGGCGTTGGCGAAGTCGTCCACGACCACCCGCCAGACCTCGTCGATCGGCTTGGCGATCTTCCTGCTGACCTTGATGTCGAGCATGCGTACTTCCTCGCTCTCGTGAAGATGGCCGCTCAGGCCGCCAGCCAGGCCCGGGCCTCGGCCCGGGTGGCGAAGAAGGCGGTCGGGAAGTTGGCGGGACCGTCCGGGGCAGGCGGAGCGCCGACCGGCGGAACGTCGGCCGGAACGACGAGGGCGATCTTCCGGAGGCCGGCGTCGTTCAGCCGAGGGATGACGTTGGCGTCGCGCCACTCGACGTCCATGTCCTCGGCGTTCATCCCGAACTGCACGGCGTCGATGAGCACCGTGCTCCGACCGTGTTGCTCGACCAGGTCGGCGAAGAGGGCGCTGCGCCGGCTGAAGGTCTCGCCGGTGAAGGCGTCCGACGAGTCGTACCACCGGACCTCGAGGTAGTCGTCGTCGGGGTAGTCGATCACGGAGCCGTAGGTGTCCTCGTGGATGATCTGCGGGTTCATGCGCTGTCCTCGTTCGTGCCGGCACCGACTTCCGGAACCAGTGGGTTCCGTTACAACCTAGACGGCGGAGTTCCGGAACGCAACAGTTCTGTTAGTCTCCTGCCCATGGCCGAGGACTCGGGACGCCGACCCGACAACACGACCGGACGACCGCGCGACGGCGAGCGCACCGACGCGATCCTCGAGGCGGCGGCCGACCTCCTCCTCGAGGTCGGCTTCGACCGCATCCGGACCCAGGACGTCGCCGAGCGCGCCGGTGCCGGCAAGGGCGCGATCTACCGGCGATGGCCCACCAAGGAGGCGCTGCTCGCGGAGGCGATCAGGAAGATGCCGCCCGGTACCGCCCCCGTCAGCGATGACCCCGTCGCCGACCTCCGCACCGTCGTCAGCGACCGCTGCCGGTCGGCCGAGGCCAAGCCCGACCTGGTCCCCGGCCTCATCACCGCCATGCGTGCCGACGAGGGCATCGAGGCCGCGGTCAAGGAGGGCTACGACCTGTCGTACGTCCGGGGCACCATCGCCCGCATCCTCGGTGCGGACCACCCGCACCTGGACGTGCTCGCCGACATGACCCAGGCGGTGCCGCTGCTCCGAGCGGCCTTCACCCCCGAGTCGCTCGACGGCGAGGCGATGACCGAGGAGATCGTGTCGCTCATCGCCTCGCTCGCCCCACCACCGACCGCCGGCTGAGACACCGCACGCTCAGGGAGCGGTGAGCGGTGGTCGAGCGAGCGACGCTCCGCCACTGGTCGCGAACGGGCCGTCGCGATCGACGAGGGTCGACGACCCCATCGACACGCCGTCAGCTTGGAGCTGCTGGTTGACCTCGAGGCCGATCCACGGACCGACGGGGTACCGGCCGATCAGCATCGTGTAGTCGGCGTTGATGTAGAAGAGCCCTTCATCGCTGGCGTTCGCGAGCGGGCAGGCCACGTCACCCGAGAGCGCGGCGCGCACAAACGGCGACACCTCCTCGCCGGCGACGAGCTGGGCGGTCTCGTTGCTCCAGACCCGGGACTGCTCACGCGTCTCGAAGCCACCCCGCACGAGCTTGAACAGCCAGGCCGGCTGGCCAGGCGCTCCCTCCTCGACCGGCCCTTCCATCGCCTCGGGGTCCGGCCACGGCTCCATCGTCGGCCGCCAGATCTCGCCCGGCGGCTCCTCGCTCTCGGCCAGGAACACAGCGGTCGCCCGCACGACGTCGTGCCCGCCGGCCCGCAGCAGCGCATCGGCGACGCGGATGCGACGACCATCCCGCACCGACCGCACCTCGATCTCCACCGGGACCATCGCCGCCGGGCGGAACAGGTCGACGGTCAGCCGGCCACACCGCCACCCAGGGGAGCCCAGCTCGGCCTCCAGCGCCCGGGCGGCGAGCCCACCGAGCAGCCGGCCGTGCTGCATGTCCTCACCCCAGGGGGCGTGCGCATGAGGCCTCGGAGCGAGGCCCTCGTCGGTCAGGTCGAAGTACGGCTCGGTCACGCGACCCTTGTAGCAGCCAGAGCACCGCCAGACGGTCGGGTGCCCGGCGCTAGGGTCGTCGCCCGTGGAACAGCCCGCCGGAGCGCAGCCGGTCGACACCGCACCGACCGGCAAGCGCGCGGCGAAGAAGGCCCACAACCGAGCCGCCCTGATCGAGGCCGCCCGCGAGCTGATGATCCGAGACGGCTACCGCGACACCTTGCTCGACGCCGTGGCCGAGCGCGTCGGGCTCACGAAGGGTGCGATCTACTCCATCTTCGGCGGCAAGGGCCAGCTGCTGGGCGCGCTGATCGAGGCCGGGGCGGTCGACGTCGGCTGGCCGGCACTGGACGAGTTCGTCGATCGGTCGCTCGACCTCGAGGACCAGGCGGCGACGATCGCAGCGGAGTGGGCCCGACTGAGCGGGCTCCGGGTCCCGCTGTCGGCACACGCCTTCGCGCTCGAGGTCGCGTCCCTGACGCTGCGCGATCCCGAGCTCTTCGACGCGCAGGCGGAGCGGATGACCCTGCACGTCACCGAGTTGTCCGACATCTTCGAGGACCGCACGGCGCCATCGGGAGCGATCGTCACCAGGACGGGCGCAGACGTCTTCGCCGGAGCGTTCGCCGCGCTCATGCAGGGCCTGTCGCAACGAGCGTTCAACAACCCGTCGGAGCGCTCCACCGCGGTCTTCGTCAACGCGGCGATCGCGCTGTGCCGGATCGTCGACCAGACCCCCGGAGGGACAGAGATTCCGTGAGTATCGATGGTACCTTACCCCGAAGGTTGCCCTAACGCTGACGATTCGGCGCCCCTCGCCAGAATTAGATACTCAGGGTATGGTTTCGCGGTCCGTGTCATCTGACCGAGGTCGCCTCCATGCACTCCCCCTTCCTCCGACGCCTCGCTGCGCTGCTCGCGGCGATGTGCCTCCTCGCCGCCTGCGGCGACAGCGACGACGCCGATCCGCCGGCGTCCACCGCTGCCGAGACCGGCGCCGAGTCGACGACCAGCGAACCCGCCGCAACCACCGAGGCGACCGACGCGACCGACGCGACCCAGGCGACCGATGACGGATCGGCCGGCGACGCGGCGGGCGACGACGATGGTGCAACCGACGACGACGCGGCCGGCGCCTTCCCGGTCACGGTCTCGACCGCGTTCGGCGACGTCGTCGTCGAGACGGCCCCGGAACGGGTCGTCGCCCTCGGATGGGGCGACGCCGAGACCGCGCTCGCGCTCGGCGTGCAACCAGTCGGCGCCCGCGACTGGCTCGGCTTCGGCGGGGACGGCGTCGGCCCCTGGGCCGCCGGCCTCTACGACGAGTCGCCGGAGATCCTCGACACCGCCGAGCTGAACTTCGAGGCGATCGCCGCCCTGGAGCCGGACCTGATCCTGAACGTGCGCGACGGCGGCGACCCCGCGGACCACGAGCTGCTCACCCAGATCGCTCCGACGATCGGCATCCCCGAAGGTGGTGAGGCGTTCCTCACCACCCAGGAGCAGCAGGTCACCCTGATCTCCGAGGCGCTCGGACTCGCTGCCGAGGGCCAGCAGCTCCTCGACGAGGTCGACGCCGAGTTCACCGCCGTGCGAGATGCCCATCCGGACTGGGACGGGCGCACCGTCTCGGTGGCAACGCGCTTCGGCGACGTCTGGGGCGGCTACGTCGAGGGTGAGGGCCGACTCGACTTCTTCCGCGAGCTGGGCTTCGTCCAGAACCCGTCGATCGCCGAGCTCGAGCCCGATGGGGGCTTCTTCGCGACCGTCTCGCCCGAGAACATCGGCGTGTTCGATGCCGAGCTGATCGTCGCGTTCCCGATCGGCTTCGAGGTCAGCGACATCGAGAACGACCCGCTCTGGCAGGCCGTCCCGGCCGTCGGGGACGGCCGTTCGATCGTGGTGGGAGGCGACCTCTCGAACGCCTACTCGCTCAACTCGACCATGTCAGCGGTCTTCGCTCTGGAGCAGATGGTGCCTCTGGTCGAGGCGGCGCTGGGCTGAGCATCAGCTCCGTCGGCCAACACGACCGGGCCGCAGGAGCGTCGGGCGGGGGACCCGGGGTCCCCTCTCGGGGCGGAGTCAGAGCACTCCGGCGAGCCAGGAGCGGGCGTCGATCATCATCTCGATCGTCTGGCTGTGGGCCATCTCGTAGCTGTGGTGGCTGAGGTCCCAGCCGCCAGCCTCGAGGGTGCTGATCAGCTCGAGCGGCGCGTCGGGGCCGATGACGATGTCCTTGGTCCCCCACTGGAACAGGACGGGACGGCCGTCGCCCTTCGACAGGTCGACGGTGACGTCGGGGGCCTGCGGCACGCCGCAGCAGATCGCCCAGACCCCGGCGTAGCGGGGCGCGCCCTGCTTGCCGGCGAGGGCGAGGGCGAGGAAGCCGCCCTGGCTGAAGCCGCCGACGATGCAGCGCTCCAGCGGCACGCCTGCCGCCTCGGCCTCGGTGGCGATGAACGCCTCGAGCGTGTCGAGCGAGTCGGCGAACTGCGACCAGTTGTGCTCGAAGGTCTGGAGGTCGATGTCCCACCATCCCGCGCCGTCACCGTCGGGCATCGTGTACGGCCCCCGGGGGGCGATGGCCGTGAACCGCTCGTCCGGGTCGACGAGCGGCACGTAGCTCGCCAAGTGGTGCTGCTCGGCGGTGTAGCCGTGCATGAGGAAGAGGAGGCGGTCGACGCCGCCGCGTTCGATGCGGTACGAGATGAGGCTCACGCCGTGAGTCTTGCCGCTCCGCTCGACCGGTGACGACCGCCTGCTCGTCGCCGACCGCGCCGGTCTAACGTCGATCGCCATGGCCGGCACGGAGCGCGACGACCGACCGCCCACCGACGAGGCCGAACCGCGCGTCGACTCGCCGAAGCAGTGGGCCAGCGGGCTGCCGGCCGTCGTGTCGACCGTGCGCCACGTGCTCCGCGACACCGGGCCGGTGCGCGGCACCAAGGCACTGAAGCTGCTCAACCAACCCGATGGGTTCGACTGCCCCTCGTGCGCGTGGCCCGACCCGGACGAGCACCGCTCGTTCGCCGAGTTCTGCGAGAACGGCGCCAAGGCCGTCGCCTCCGAGGTGATGAAGCGCACGATCGGGGGGGAGTTCTTCGCAGAGCACAGCGTCGCCGAGCTGGCCGCCGAGTCCGACCACTGGCACGACCAGCAGGGTCGCCTCGCCGAGCCGATGCTCCTGGACGTCGGCGCCGACCACTACCGACCGGTCTCGTGGGACGAGGCGTTCGCGATCATCGCCGAGGAGCTCCAGACGCTGCCGAGCCCGCACGACGCGATCTTCTACACGTCGGGCCGGGCGTCGAACGAGGCGGCCTTCCTCTACCAGCTCTTCGTGCGCACCTTCGGCACGAACAACCTCCCCGACTGCTCGAACATGTGTCACGAGTCGTCGGGCACCGCCCTCGGGCAGGCGATCGGCATCGGCAAGGGCACGGTCACCCTCGACGACATCCACGAGGCCGACACGATCATCTGCGTCGGCCAGAACCCCGGCACCAACCACCCGAGGATGCTCTCGGCGCTGGAGGTCGCGGTCGACCGAGGGGCCACCGTCGTCGCCGTCAACCCGCTCAAGGAGGCGGGCCTCCTCGGCTTCGCCCACCCACAGAAGGCGAAGGGACTGCTCGGCCGAGCGACCGACCTCGCGACGCAGTACTTCCAGGTGGCCATCAACGGCGACATGGCGCTGTTCCGTGGCCTGGCCAAGGCGATCATCGGGCTCGACGCCGTCGACGCCGACTTCGTCGCCGATCACACCGCCGGCGCCGACGAGTACCTCGCGCTCGTCGAGGCCACCCCGTGGTCCGACATCGAGGCGATGGCCGGGGTGCCCCAGGCCGAGATCGAGCAGCTCGCCGAGACCGTCACGGCGAAGGACCGGCGCCTGATCACGTGCTGGGCGATGGGTCTCACCCAGCACCGCAATGCCGTCGACACCATCCGTGAGCTGACCAACGTCCATCTGCTGCTCGGAGCGCTCGGTCGACCCGGGGCCGGACTGTGCCCGGTGCGGGGCCACTCGAACGTGCAGGGCGATCGGACGATGGGCATCTACGAGCGGATGCCGGCCTGGTTCCACGATCGGCTCGACGAGGTGTTCGCGTTCTCGTCGCCACGGGCACCAGGCCACGACACGGTCGACGCCATCGTCGCCATGCACGACGAGCCCGGGAAGGTCTTCGTCGGCCTCGGCGGCAACTTCGCTCAGGCCACGCCCGACACCGACCTCACCGCACGGGCTCTGCGCAACTGCGCCCTCACCGTGCACGTGTCGACCAAGCTCAACCGCTCCCACCTCGTGCCCGGGCGGCGGGCGCTGATCCTCCCGTGCCTCGGGCGCAGCGAGCGCGACGAGCGGGCGAGCGGGCCGCAGTTCGTCACCTCCGAGAACTCGATGGGCATCGTCCAGAGCTCGACCGGCACCCTCGACCCGGCCTCGCCGCACCTCCGATCCGAGGTGGCGATCATCGCCGGGATCGCGAAGGCGACGGTCGGCGGCACCGCCACGATCGACTGGGACGTCCTCGCCGCCGACTACCGACGCATCAGGGCGCTGATCCAGCGGGTCGTGCCGGGTTTCGACGACTACGACGAACGGGCCCAGGTCGACGGCGGCTTCTACCTCCCCAACGCGGCCAAGGACCGGGTGTGGAAGACGCCGACCGAACGGGCGAACTTCAGCTCGGCCTCGCTGTCTCGCTTCGAGCCGAGCGAGCCGACCCGACTCGTCCTCCAGACGAGCCGGAGCCATGATCAGTTCAACACCACGATCTATGGGCTCGACGACCGGTACCGGGGCGTGCGGGGTCAACGGCGGGTGATCTACCTGAACGCTCAGGACATGGCGGACCGCCGGATCGAAGCGCTCCAGTCCGTGGACCTCACCTCGTACTGGCCTGTCGACGGCGCCGTCGAGGAGCGGACGGCCGAGCGCTTCGTCGCCATCCCGTTCGACACGCCGAGGGGATCGGCGATGGCCTACTTCCCCGAGGCGAACGCGCTCGTTCCCGTCGGGTCCGTGGCCGAGCAGTCGGGCACGCCGACCTCCAAGGCGGTCGAGATCGAGGTCCGACCGTCAGCCGGCTGATCTTGCGTCAGCCGGCCAGCCAGCCCGCCACTTCCGCGCGCACGCCGTCGATCATGCGATGCGCGACCTCGGCATCGGCCATGTTGCGGTGGGTGAGGTTGATGCCGACGAAGGCGGCGGTGAGCAGCTCGGCGCGCTGGTCGACGACCTCCTCCTCGACCTGGCCGGCGGCGACCGCCCGCCGGAAGGCGGCGCGGAAGCCGGTCTGGAGGATCTCGAGATAGCGGTGGGTCGCGGCGTAGGGCTCGACCGAGCCCATGTCGTTGACGATGTAGCACCCGCGCGGTTGCCCGGCTCGGTAGCTGCCGCTGAGGGTGTCGATGAAGGTGAGGATGTCCTCGATGCCGCCGGTGCCCTCGTGGAGCGACGAGAACAGCTGGTCGCTCGCCATCGCGATGTAGACGTCGGCAGCAGCCTCGTAGAGGCCGTCCTTGCCCCCGAAGCTCTTGTACAGCGAGGACCGGTCCAGCCCGGTCGCCGCCTCGAGGTCGCCGACCGTCGTGGCCTTGAACCCGCCGATCCAGAAGGCGAACACGGCGGACGTCAGCACCGCGTTGCGATCGAACTCGGGCGGCCGGCCGCCACGGTTCTTCGTCGAGGGGGTTGTGTTCTGCACCATGCGTTGTCTAACCTGCCTTCAGTTCGACAACACGCAGTGTAGAACCTGAGCGTGATGGTCGACAACACCACGACCAAGGAGACGACATGTCCGAGTTCACCGTCACCCGGCGCATCGAGGCGCCCTCGTCGACGGTCTTCGCCGTCCTCGCCGATTTCGGCAACATCGCCGACTGGAGCGCCGGGGTGAAGCGCTCGTTCCTCACGACCGACGGACCGGTGGGCGAGGGCACGACGCGCCACTGCGACTTCGCCCCGATGGGCGGCGTCAACGAGCGCATCACCGCCTTCGCCGCCGACGAGCGGATGACCGTGCACCTCTTCGAGCTCTTCAAGATGCCCGCGAGCGAGGCCGTCGCCGACTTCGGCCTCGCTGCAGATGGCGACCAGACCGTCCTCACCCTCGACGTCAGCTACACGCCGAACCGGCTCGGCCGAACCGCCCGTAGCTTCACCGACAAGCAGATGAGGAAGGGCATGAGCGCCATGGCCGACGACCTCGCCCGCGAGAGCGAGCGGGTTGCCGCCGAGCGTCGGGAGGCCAGCAATGGAGCGGCCTGAGGGCGTCGTCGACTTCACCCCCGATCCGAAGCTGTACCCGTTCGAGTCGCGCTGGTTCGAGAGCTCGGTCGGCCCGATCCACTACGTCGACGAGGGCGAGGGTCGACCCCTGGTGCTGTTCCACGGGAACCCCGACTGGAGCTTCCTCTACCGCACGATCATCACCGAGCTCCGCGGACGCTTCCGGTGCATCGCCATGGACTACCCCGGCTTCGGGCTGTCCGCGCACCCCGGCGACGGATACGGCTACACCCCGGCCGAGCACGCGGCAGCGGTCGGTGAGCTCTTCGACCACCTCGACCTGCACGACGCCATCGTCATGGGCGCCGACTGGGGCGGGCCGATCGGTCTCGAGGTCGCCTCGCGACGGGCGGACCGCATCGGCGGCCTCGTGATCGGCAACACGTGGGCGTGGCCGGCCGAGACCAGGATGATCACGTTCTTCTCCCGGCTGATGAGCTCGCGGCTGCTGCAGCGCCTGATCAAGCGACGGAACTTCTTCATCGATCCCGCCATGAAGCGGACCATCGAGAGCCCGATGACCGACGAGGAGTTCGAGCACTACACCGCCGTCGCGCCCACGCCGGCCCACCGGACGGGCATCGCCGAGTTCCCCAAGCAGATCCGAGCGAGCGCGCCGTTCCTCGCCGAGCTCGAGGAGCGCATCATCGCCGAGTTCGCCGACACGCCGATGCTCCTCGTGTGGGGGACGAAGGACCCCGTCTTCAAGGCGATCCTCCCTGGCTGGGAGCAGCGCTTCCCGAACGCCGAGGTCGTGCGGCTCGACACCGCGAGCCACTACCTCCAGGAGGACGAACCGCACGCGATCGCCGCGGCCATCGCGGCGAAGCACCACACCGCGGCGGTCTGATCGGGGTTCAGACGACCTCGACGAGGTCGCGGATGACCGACCGGTCGTCGTCGCTCCGCCACACGAGCGCGAGCGTCGACGGGGCGAGATCGTCGACGGAGACGAAGGCGATGCCGGGACGCTCGTAGATCGGGACGTTGCCCTCGGAGATGAGCACGGCGCCGAGACCGTTGACGACGGCCTCCATGGCCTCGTCGGCGGTGCGGGCCACCGTGGCGATCGCCGGCTCCGCCGACCGGCGATCCATCACGAGCCAGTGGTCCCGCAGCACCCCGGCCTCACGGGGCAGCGCGACCAGTGGCTCGTCGACCATGTCGGAGAAGGCGATCGACTCCCGGCCGGCGAGGCGATGGTCGGCGGCGACGGCGAGCATCCGGGGCTCGTCGAGGAGCACGGCGGTCTCGTACGGCTCCGGATCGACCAGGGGCAGCCAACACAGCGCGACGTCGCTCGTGCCGTCGACGAGGCCAGCGGTCGGGTCGTCCCAGCTGACCTGGTTGAGCTCGAGGGTCCAGCCGGGGCGCCGGTCGCGCAGCGCGTCGAGCAGGGCGGTGACGATGCCCCGGCCGATGCTCGTCTGCATACCGACGCGCAGCACGGCGTCCGAGCCTGCGGCGGCGTCGCTCAGCGAGGCCTGCGTCGCGTCCCACTCGTCGAGCAGCTGACGCGCCCGGTCGAGGAGGACGTGGCCCGCAGCGGTCAGCTCGACCCGACGCCGATCGCGATCCAGCAGCGTGACGCGGAGGTCGGACTCGAGTCGGGCGATCTGTCGCGACAGCGCCGGCTGGGAGATGAAGAGCCGCTCGGCTGCCCGTGTGAAGTGCAGCTCCTCGGCCACGGCGACGAAGTAACGCAGGTCCCGGAGGTGCACGTCCACGCGGCGAGCGTAGCCATAGCCAACGCGCATGACAGCAGGTCTTGGACGTTTCGGCTCGGCTGCCGGAGGGTGAGATCACACCCGCTACGACAGCCGAGGAGCAGCCCCGATGGCCCCCTTCACGACCGAACGACTCCGCTTCGACTCCCACGGCGACCGTCTCGTCGCCGACCTGTTCCGCCCCGTCGACCGCCCGGACGGCCCGGCGCCGATCGTCGTCGTCACCGGCTCCTGGACGACCTCCAAGGAGCAGCAGGCGAACTTCTACGCCCGACAGCTCGCCGGCAACGGCATCACCGCCCTCACCTTCGACTTCCGCGGGTTCGGCCAGAGCGAGGGTGAGCCCCGCGACTGGGAGCACCCGGCCCGCAAGGCCGAGGACATCCACGCCGCGATCGACTTCGCCTCGACGATCGAGGGCGTCGACCCCGACCGCATCGGTGCGCTCGGCGTGTGCGCCTCGGCCGGCTACCAGTCCGTGAACGCCAGCACCGACCCGCGGGTGAAGGCGCTCGGCCTCGTCGCCCCGTGGCTCCACGACACCGAGCTCGTCGCCCCCTACTACGGCGGTGCCGAGGGCGTCGCTCACCGCATCGAGCTGTCCCGCCGGGCCGAGGAGCGGTTCCGTGCCGCCGGTGAGGTCGAGTTCATGCCGGCGATCTCCGAGACCGACGAGTCGGCCGCGATGTACGGCCCGTTCGACTACTACCTCGACCCCGGCCGGGGCGCGATCCCCGAATGGGACGCCCGGGTCGCGGTCATGTCCTGGGAGCCGTGGCTCACCTTCAACCCGATCGACGTCGCCTCGAAGATCTCGATCCCGGTCCGGATGGTCCACTCCGAGGACGGCGCGGTGCCCGACGGTGCTCGCGCCTTCTTCGAACAGCTGGCCGGCCCGAAGGACCTCGTCTGGACCGAGGGCGGCCAGCTCGACTTCTACGACCAGCCCGCGCAGGTCGCCGTCGCCACCCCGGCCATGGTCGACCACTTCACCGCCAACCTCTGAGGACACCCGATGACCACCGACCCCAAGCTCGACACCATCGCTGCGTTCTTCGAGGCCTACGCCGCCGGTGACCGAACCGGCATCGCCGAGGCCCTCGCCGAGAACGTGACGTGGACCATCCCCGGCCACCATCCGCTCTCGGGCACGAAGGAGGGCATCGACGAGGTGCTCGCCTTCTTCGATCAACTCGGCACCGCCGGCTTCGTCGCCGAGACCTTCTTCCTCGAGGCCTCCGACGAGTACGTCGTCGACATCCACCGCGGGTACTCCACGCAGGGCACCGGCCAGGTCGACACGACCTGGGCACTCGTGTGGCACTTCGACGAGGCCGGCAAGGTCGACCGTGTCGTGAACCTCTCCGCCGACCAACACCAGATGGACGCCTTCGTCTGGGCCAACTTCGACCTCGCCCCCATCCCCGCCCGCCTCGCCGAGAGGAGCACGCCATGACCGAACGAGACGACATCATCGAGACGATCACCCGCCTGTTCTGGCACACCGACCATCACGAGTGGGACGAGGTGGAGGCCGTGTTCGCCGCCCGCGTCCACCTCGACTACACGTCGCTGCAGGGCGGCGAGCCGGCGGAGCTGGCGCCGACCGAGATCGTCGCCGGCTGGAGTGAGCACTTCGCCACCGTCCCCGCCCACCAGCACCTCGTCGCCAACCACCTCGTCCAGGTCGACGGCGAACGTGCGACCGTGACCGCCCAGTTCATCGCCTCGCACCAGTACGGCGAACGCCTGTGGACCCTGGGCGGGGACTACCGCTTCGGCCTGCAGCGCCGAGCCGACGGCTGGCGCATCGACGCCATGACGATGACCGCCGTCTGGCAGCAGCCCGGCGACCTGCCCGCGCCTCCCCCGGCCTGAGCCACGGCGCTCAGTACGGCTCACCGCCCGGTTGGAGGTTGCGGGAGAACAGGCGCTGGGCCAGGGTGCGGTCGGGGGCGGCGAGCCCAAGGAGGAACCGCTGCCGCTCGACTGCCTCGGCCCGAGCGACGGCGATCGCCTCGACGGTATCGACAGCGACGAAGCGGACCTCCGCACCCACCGGTCGCTGGGCGACCACGTCGCAGTCGGCCGTGAGGACGGTGGCGATCTTCGGGTAGCCGCCCGTCGTCTGGTGATCGGCGAGCAAGACGGTGGGGACGCCGTCACCAGCGACCTGGACCGAGCCCCGCACCACCGGCTCGGACGGGATGGTCAGCGCGTCGGCGGGCTCGAGGGATGGACCGTCGAGCCGTACACCCATCCTGTCGCCGACGCCGGCGGCGAACGGCTTCGACACCAGCTCGTTCACCGCACCGGAGACGAACGCCTCCTCCTGCGGACCGAGGACGACGCGGACCGGACGGTCTCCGTCATCGGCACGGGGGTCGGCGACGGGTCCGTCCAGATCGGCCCGGAGGTGGGCGTTCGTCACCTCGAACCGGTCGCCGGTCGCGACCACGCCCCCGCCCAAGCCGGAGCTCACGTGCGTCGATGACGAGCCGAACCAGACGGTCGTCCGCAGCGCTCCGGTGGTGGCGAGGTACCCCCATCGCCGACCGTGCACCGGCCGCGCGGTGATCACCTCCCCAGCAGCCACGGTCACCGCCCCCCAGGACGTGGAGACGGCCCGGTCCGAGACCGTCAACGCGGCGTCGGCGAACCCGAACGTGAGCGCGACGTCCGGCCGGAGCTCGACCCCGCCGGCCGAGACCTCGACGGCCGCAGCCCCGGGTTCGTTTCCGCAGGCGACGTTGGCCGCGGCGTGTCCCAGCCGATCCACCGGCCCCGACGCCGGAATGCCGTAGCGGAGCAACCCGGGCCGGCCGGCATCCTGCACCGTCACCATCGGACCGGCCCTGATCACCTCGATCGCCGCACCGGTCACGACGCCTCCCGGAACCTGACCACGTCGCCGACGGCGAAGCGCGCCGGCCGCGCCGATCGCGGCGTGAGGATCGGCGTCGACGAGCGACCGATCACCCACCATCCGGTCGGCATGGTGAGCGTCGTCACGATGCACTGGTCGTTGGCGATGATCACGCTGCCCGCCGGTACGTCCCGCACCGCGGTCGGCTTCCGGGGCAAGCGGAGCACCTCCGGCAGCCCGTCCAGGTAGGCGTACCCGGGAGCGAAGCCGTACATGCGGACCCGGAAGGAGGCCCCGGCGTGCGCCGCCGAGACCTGGTCGACGTCGAGTCCGGTGGCGGCCGCGACTCCGGCGAGGTCGAGTCCGTCGTAGGTGATGCCGATGACGTGTTCGGCCGCCACCAGATCTGTGCCGTCGTCGGCCTCCAGCGACTCGAGGAGGCGACCGACCGACTCGTGATCGGTGACGAGCGGGTCGAAGCGGACCAACAGGTTGACCAGGGCGGGGCAGGACTCGAGCACTCCGTCGCCGGCCACGGCAGCCCGATCGAGCGCGACGACTCGCCGCCAGGCCGCCTCGGGGTCGAGGGAGGGGAAGTCGACGAGCACGCCGCTGTCGCCGATGGGACGCCAGCGCAGCCCAGTGCTCACCGGTCGAGGAACGAGCGGATCGTGATCCCGCTCTCGGCGAGCCCGGCGCGCACCACCCGAGCCATGTCGACCGCGCCGGGGCTGTCGCCGTGCACGCAGACCGAGTGTGCCCGCAGGGGGATCGATCCACCGTCGACCGTGGGCATCTCCCCCGTCTCGACGTAGCCGAGGAGTCGGTCGAGCGCCTCACCGGGGTCATGGAGCAGCGCCCCGGGCTGGTCCCTGGGCACGAGCTGACCATCCGATCGGTACCCGCGGTCGGCGAAGATCTCCGAGTAGGTGTCGAGGCCCGCCTCGCGAGCGACGTCCTCCATCGCGGTGCCGGAGATGGCGAGCACCGCCAGGCCGGGCTCGAACGCGGCGACCGCCTCGGCGACGGCTGCGGCGACCCCTCGGTCACGAGCCGCCAGGTTGCCCAACGCTCCGTGGGCCTTCACGTACCGAACCACCGAGCCGGCGAGGGCGGCAGCACCCATCAGCGCACCGACCTGCACCGCGACCATGCGGGTGATCTCCGCCGGGGCCATCGGGATGATCCGCCGACCGAATCCGGACGGATCGAGGTAGCCGGGTTGGGCGCCGACGACGACCCCGTTGTCGACGGCGAGCTCGCAGGAGCGGAACATCGTCTCGGGGTCGCCGGCATGTCCACCGCACGCGACGTTGGCCGACGTCACGACCGACAGCATCGCCTCGTCGTCGCCCATGGTCCACGGCCCGAAGCTCTCGCCCAGGTCGGCATTCACGTCGATGCGTGCCGGCATTCCCGTCCTCCCGCCCGGGAGGTTACGAGGCGCCCCGACACCCCTGCTCCCCACGACGAGCCCACCGACCAGGGATTGTTAGCCTTGCCTACCGAGAGTTCTGGAGGAGGACCACCGGTGACGAAGGTACGGATCGAGAGCGACACCCTCGGAGAGGTCGAGGTGCCCGACGAGCGCTACTGGGGAGCCCAGACGCAGCGGAGCATCCAGAACTTCGACATCGGCGGGCAGACCATGCCGCTCCAGATCGTCCGGGCCTTCGCGCAGCTGAAGAAGGCCGCAGCGCTCGTCAACGCCGAGATGACCGACTTCGACGCCGAGAAGGCGAACGCCATCGCGACGGTCTGCGACGAGATCCTCGACGGCCGGCACGACGACGAGTTCCCACTCGTGGTCTGGCAGACCGGTTCCGGGACGCAGAGCAACATGAACGTGAACGAGGTGGTCGCGAACCGCGCCACCGAGCTGCTGGGCGGCGACTTCCGGACGGAGAAGATCGTCAAGGCGAACGACGACGTCAACAAGAGCCAGAGCTCCAATGACACCTTCCCGACGGCGATGCACATCGCCACCTATGACGCGATCGTCGCCGAGATGCTGCCCAACGTGCAGCTCCTGCACGACACGCTCGCGGCGAAGTCCTCCGAGTTCGCCGGCATCACCAAGACCGGTCGGACCCATCTCATGGACGCCACCCCGGTCACCCTCGGCCAAGAGCTCGGCGGGTACCGGATGCAGCTACAGCGGGGCATGGAGGCGATCCGGGACAGCCTCGTCCGGGTCCGTGAGCTCGCCCTCGGCGGCACCGCCGTCGGCACCGGGCTCAACACGCCCGCCGGCTACGACGTCGCCGTCGCCGCCAAGATCGCCGAGCTGACGGGCCACCCGTTCGTGACCGCGGAGGACAAGTTCGAGAGCCTCAGCGCTCACGACGCGATGGTCGAGATCAGCGGCGCGCTGAAGCGATTGGCCGTGAGCCTCATGCACATCGCCAACAACATCCGGATGCTCGCCAGTGGGCCCCGGACCTCGATCGGCGAGATCACGCTGCCCGCGAACGAGCCGGGCAGCTCGATCATGCCCGGCAAGGTGAACCCCACACAGTGCGAGGCGCTGACGATGGTGTGCGCCCAGGTCATCGGCAACGACGCCGCCGTGGCGGTCGCCGGCACGCACGGCCACTACCAACTCAACGTGTTCAAGCCGGTCATGGCCCACAACGTGCTCACGAGCGCCCGGCTGCTGGGCGACGCCTGCAAGAGCTTCAACGACAACTGCGCCATCGGCATCGAACCGAACCAGGCGCGGATCGACGAGCTGCTCGGCAAGAGCCTGATGCTCGTGACGGCCCTCAACACGAGGATCGGCTACTACGCCGCGGCGGAGATCGCCCAGGCCGCTCACGCCAACGGCACGACGCTGCGGGAGGAGGCCGTGCAGCTCGGCCACCTCACCGCCGAGGAGTTCGACGAGGTCGTGGTGCCCGAGAAGATGGTCGGGCCGAACACCTGAGGCCGTCGATGCTGCCCCTCGCCACCGCTCCGATCCGCAAGGCCGCGGCGCTCGCGCACCGCCTTCCCGGTGTCAGCCTGGTCGTCCGTCAGACCGACTGGCCACCGCTCCTGGTGTCGGACGAGCCATGGTCGCCGCCGGACGGCCAGGTCTGGATCGAGGTCTCGCCGACCTGCTTCCGAGACGAGCTCCGACGGCTCGACGACGGCCCGAGCAGGCTGGTCGGTCCATCGCTGCTCGACGCTGACGCCGACGTGGGGATCGAGGTCCACACGGACGGCGTCGCCGACGTCGACGACTTCGGGCTCTTCGTCATCGAGGCCAGCTGCGAGGTCCGTTGGACCGGCTTCGCCACCCTCGCAGCGATCAGCGTGCCGGCGCCGACGATCGAGCGACCCGGTCGTCCATCTCCACGGGTGCGGCGGTGCGATCGGCAGTGCCCTCTGGTCTCGACCCTCGACATCGGCCTCGGCACGCAGTTGATCGGCTGCTCCTACGTCGCCGACGACGACGACCACGCCGAGGCGGCGAGGACGACCATCATCGATGCGCTCGTGAGCGCCACCGTCGACGAGGCGATCCTGCACTCGTCGCCCACCGGCTGAGTCGCCGGGCGAGCCGGTCGTCAGCGGTCGTTGGGGCCGTAGATCTCACGCCAGTCGAGCTGATCGTCCCGGGGAAGGTGCGCATCGAGCGCCCGGAGGGCTTCGAGCAGGGTGCGACACGATGACTCGCCGACCTGCTCCCAGTGCGGGCGGTCGAGGTCGTCGGTCATCGCCTCGATGTCGGCCCGCCGCGCCCGCCCGAGCTCGGTCGCCATCCCGGCGTCGTCGACCCACCCACGCTCGCGGAGCCGATCGGTCGCCGCGGCAGCCTCTGCAGCGGTCCAGCCGGCCTCGTGCTCGATCCAGTCGATCGGTGCCTCGTCCACCGCGACATGGGAGACGATGGACTCGCACCCGTCGAGACCGGCGGCGACCAGCGCCGTGAGATGGCTGCCGCTGCGCAGCTCCCGGAGGACGGTGCACCCGAGCCAGAGCGCGACCCGGGTGTCCTCGGGTTCGGGTAGGGCCTTCCAGGCTGCAGCGAGCGGCCGGCCGGTGGTGTCGGTCGCCTCGACCGCAGAGCGCACGACGGCGTGTGCCGCATCGATCTCGGCGTCGTGCGCGGCGCCCAGCTGTCGCTCCAGGGCGGCACCGACACCAGCGAAGCGCGCCTCCAGGATCGCCTCGGGCGTCGAGAACGTCCACGCGTCGGGCAGCGCCCGCCGCACCCGTGCCGGTGCGAAGTAGAAGAACAGCGACTCGACCACCTCAGGCCGCACCGGCCCCATCGGTGCCGCACGGGTGGCGAAGTAGTTCATCCAGAACCCCTTCAGACCCGCCGCGGTGCCCGCCTCCCTGACCTCCGGCGCCCAGTAGCACGACTGGTGGTATCGCTCGACGGCCTCCCAGAGCGAGCGTGGTTCCATGGCCGGACGGTAGCGGCGCGGTCCAGCACGGCGCGTCGTCAGCTCGGCGGCGCCCAGACCGAGGCCTGCTCCTCCGCCTCCTGGCGGCGGAGGAAGTGGAGCGCGACCGGGCGGTCGTCGATCTCGGTGACGGGGAGGTCGAGGTCGTAGAGGACCCGGAGCCCGTCGGGGTTGATCACCTCGTGGGGCTGACCGTCGAGGACGACGCGACCGGCGCGGAGCGCGACCAGCCGCTCGGCGTGGTGGGCGGCGATGTTCACGTCGTGGAGCACGACGACGACGGTCTTGTCGAAGTCGTCGGCCAACCGCCGGATCTGGCGGGTGGTGCGGTCGGCCTGTTGCAGGTCGAGGTTGTTGAGCGGCTCGTCGAGCAGGACGTAGTCCGTCGACTGGGCGAGCACCGCGGCGATGAACGCCCGCTGACGCTCACCACCGGAGAGTTGGTCGAGCCGTTGGTGCTGGAGCGGCGCGAGGTCGAACGCCTCGATCGACGTGTCGACGATCTCCCGATCGGCGATGTCGAGCGACCCGCCGCTGTGGGGGAAGCGGCCGAACTCGACCAGCTCGCGGACGGTCAGCCGCACGGCGACCTGGTTGTCCTGCCGGAGGACGCTGACCGTGCGAGCGACCTCGGCCGACGACGTGGTGCGGACATCGAGGCCGGCGATCGTGACGGTGCCCTCGTCGGGTTCGAGCAGGCGCGCGGCGATGGACAGCAGCGTCGACTTGCCGGCGCCGTTGGGTCCGATGAGCGCGGTGACGCCTCCGGGCTCGACCGTGAGCTCGGGGACGTCGAGCACGACCCGCTCGCCGTAGCGCTTGGTGATGCCGCGGACCTCGATGCTCACCTGACCTCCCGGAGGACCAGCACGATGAAGACGATGCCGCCGACGAACCCGACGATGATGCTCGGTCGGGTGGCGAAGTCGAGCAGCTCCTCCAACACGAACTGGGCGGCGATCAACAGCGTGGCCCCGGTCAACGACGCCAGCGGGATCGTGATGTGGTGCCGGAACGTCCTCGCCATCTCGTACGCGGCGTTCGATGCCAGCAGTCCCAGGAAGGTGACCGGGCCGACCAGCGCGGTCGGGACGGCGACCAACACGGCGATCACCACGATCAGGCGTCGGTTGACCCGGTCGTAGTCGGCGCCGAGCGAGATGGCGGTCGGGCGACCGAGGGCCATGACGTCGAGGACACGCCGGCCCCGCACGACGGCAAACAGGATCGCGGCGATGACCACCGACGAGATGACCAGCAGCTCCTCGTTGACGAGCGTGAACGAGGCGAAGAGCAGGTCCTCGAGGATCAGGAACTCGTTCGGATCGAGCAGTCGGATCACGAGCGCGGTCACGCTGGAGAACATCCCACCGAGCACGATGCCGCCGAGCACCAGCAGCGGCAGGTCGGTGGAAGCCCGGCGGAGGAACACGGCGTTCAGAGCGAGCACGAACGCCACCATGACGACGACGGCGAACACGAACCGGGCGCGCTCGTCGAAGCGCACGACGGTGAGGGCGCCGAAGAGCGAGACCGCGACGCTCTGGATGAGGATGTAGAGCGAGTCGAGGCCGATCAGCGCCGGCGTGAGGATGCGGTTCCCGGTGATGGTGTGGAAGAGCACCGCAGCGGTCGCCAGCGAGATCGACACGAGCGTGATGGCGAGGAGCTTCTTGGCCCGCAGCTCCAACGCGAACGAGAGCGAGCCCTGGATGTCATAGGTCATGAAGACGACCACGGCGGCCACGTAGGCGCAGCCGACGACGGTGAGCGCCAGGCGGCCCGAGCGCCCCGACGGCGATGCGGCGTCATGGCTCGCCTCGACGACGACCGGTTCGACCGACGTGGCCATCAGGACCGGCTCCTGATGAGGATGAAGAGGAAGACGAGACCACCGACGACGCCGACGATCGTGCCGACGGGCACCTCTGCGGGGTATCTGATCGTGCGGCCGACGAGATCGGCGGCCAGCAGGCCGGATGCGCCGATGGCGGCGACGAGCGGTAAGAGCCGCCGCTGGTTGTCACCGACGAGCAGCGATGCGAGGTTGGGCACGATCAGCCCCCAGAAGGGCACGGCTCCGACCACGACGACGGTGATGCCGGCGACGATGCTGACCAGCACCATGCCGCCGACGATCGTGCGGTCGTAGTTCAGCCCGACGTTGATCGAGAAGTCGCGGCCCACGCCGGCGAGGGTGAAGCGGTCGGCGAAGACGTAGGCGATGACGGTGATGGCGCCGACGACGTACAGCAGCTCGTAGCGCCCGGCGATCGTCCCGGAGAAGTCGCCGATCACCCAGGCGTAGAGCGACTGCAGCAAACGGAAGCGCAGGGCGATGAACCAGGCGACCGCCTGGACGACCGCACCGAGCATGATCCCGATGAGCGGCACCACGATGATGTCTCGGCTGCGCAGCCGGCGGATCAGGGCGACGAAGAGCAACGTCCCACCGAGCGCGAACGCCGTGGCGACGAGCATCTTCGAGCCGATCGACGCGGCCGGGGAGATGACCGACACGACGGTCACGCCGAGGATGGCCGACTCGGTCGTCCCGGCCGTCGAGGGCGACACGAACCGGTTCTGCGTGAGCGCCTGCATGATGGCGCCGGCGACCGCGATGGAGGATCCGGCGAGCACGATCGCGATCGAACGAGGCAGGCGGCTCTCGAAGAAGATGATCCGGGCGACGCCCTCGTCGTTGATGACCTCGGACAACGAGACCGAGCTCGCGCCGACGAAGATCGAGACGCCGAAGAGCAACACGGTCGCCGCCGCAGCGAATCCCACGACGCGGGATCCGCTGCGGCGCTCGACCGGGGCGACGACCGTCATGGACGGGAGCGACGTCGAGCGGCCGGGATCAGGCCCCGACGGCGGCCGCCAGCTCCTCGGCGACCCCGCGGACTCCGACGATGCCGTTGAACACGATGTACCAGTTGAACGGATCGACGTAGTAGATCTGCCCGTTCTCGGCGGCGGCGGTGCTGTTGACCAGCGAGTTGTCGAGGATCGCGGCTGCGGCCTCGCCCTCCTCACCGGTCGCCGCGGCGCGGTCCACGACGAAGAGGATGTCCGGCTCGGCCTCGGCGATGAACTCGAACGACACCGGCTCACCGTGGGTCTCGTTCTCGGCGATGCTGTCGTCGGCGGCCAGGAATCCGTAGTTGTCGTAGACCTGACCGAAGCGGAAGGCGCCCGGGCCGAACGCCCCGACCTCGGCGCCGGTGGTGACGAGTACCAGTGCGTCACCTGCGTCAGGCGAGACGGCGTTGACCGAATCGATCGTGGACTGGATGTCCGCGATCACTGCCTCGGTCTCGTCCTGCACGCAGAAGATCTCGCCGATGTGGCGGTGCGTGCGGGCGAACTCCTCGAAGAAGTCGACGTCCTCGTCGAACGACGTGAGGTCCACGACCGGAGCGATGCCGAGGTCGACGAAGTCCGGGTAGAGGCGGCTCGACCGGGACGCGACGACGATCAGGTCGGGCTCCATGGCGTTGAGCGCCTCGAGGTCGGGCTCGAAGACGGTGCCGAGCGACTGCGGGATGCCGGCGAGCTCCTCGACATCGGCCGGCAGTGGGGTGCCGAGCGTCGCGACGCCGTCCTCCGCGTCGATCGGGATGCCGAGCTCGGCGAACGAGGTGAGCATGCCGAGGTCGTAGACGGCGATCTTCTCGGGGTTGCGGGGCACCTCGACGTCGCCGGAGTACGACGTGAACGAATAGGTGCCGCTGCACTCGTCGGCCATCTCCGAGGCCGACGCCGAATCCGATGCGGGCTCCGAAGCGGACGCCGACGCCGAGTCAGATGCGGGCTCCGAGGCCGACGCGGAGGCCGAGTCGGACGCCGGCTCCGAGGCGGATGCCGATGCGGATGCCGATGCCGATGCCGATGCCGATGCCGAGTCGGACGAGGTGTCGCCGGCGTCGTCGCTGTCGCCACAGCCGGCGGCGAGCAGCGCGAGCGCGACCAGGACGGCCGCGACGCGAGGTCGAGCGCTCATGAGTTGTCTCCTCCCAGTGATGCGACCGCTCGTCGGCCGCATCCACCTGCGGGGGTACGCAGGCCGCTGGGTAGTCAAGCATGCTTCCTATCCAAATGAAACAACGCTGAAGCAGCCAGAACAGGGCAACATCACACGGTCCCGGAGACCTTCGCCTCAGGGCCGCAGCCGACCCTCGAGACCGGACAGGACACACCCGAGCTCGAACGCGAACATCTCCTCGGCATCCGCGGATCGGTAGTGGGCCACGAACTCGGCCAGCGATGGATCGATGGGTGCGTCCTCGACCCGGCGACCGAACGCGTCGTCGGCGAGATCGCGCTCCCACTGCAGCTGACGCGCCGCCGAGTGCATGGCGAGGTTCGTCACCATCGCCAACGATTGCGATGCGAGGGCGGCCGACCAGCCCGCTTCCCGGAGCTTGGCCATGCCGGTCGCCAAGATCCCCAGGGTCCGTTCACCGATCGGCCCCGTCTCGCCGAGGACCGTCGCACCAGGGGTCTCCAGTGCCCACCGACGGACGATGTGAGCGAGCTCCTCGAGCCACACCGACCACTCGAGATCATCGTTCGGCGCCTCGATCGTCTCGGTCAGGAGCTGCACGCCGGCGCGCAGCAGGTCGTCGCGGTCGGAGACGTGGTGATAGAGGCTGGGCGCCTCCACGCCGAGGTGTCGGGCCAAGCCACGCATCGACACCTCGGTGAGACCCAGGTCGATGGCGGTGCGCACGATCAGCTCGCGGGTGAGCACGGGATCGGTCGGCCGCCCGGCGGGACGGGCGCTGTCACTCGCGGGGATGTCGCACCTCCGGATCCCGAGCGACGGTAGTTGATGGCCCGGAGCGATCCAGCGGAGCGGGACACTGAATCTAACGTGTTAGGTTCGCGGACTCATGGCCCGGTTCCTGCTCCTTCCGATCGTCGTGTCCCTCTCCCTCCTCGCCGCTTCGTGCGGCGATGACGGCAGCGAGACCACCGTTGGCACGTCCGCGCCGCCCAGTGTCGAGACGACCTCCGGCACCATCACCCCCACGACTCCGGAGGAGGCTCCGCCGGCGACCGATGGCCGGTACCCGCTCACGGTCGAGCACACCCTCGGCACGACGGTCATCCCCTCGGCGCCGGAGCGCATCGTCGCCGGCTTCGCCGAGTACATCGGCGAGAAGCTGATCGCGCTCGGCATCGAGCCGGTCGGCGTGGGGCAACCGTCCGTCGCCTTTCCCACCGGGCCCGAGGCCTACGGCCTGGATCGGCTCCCGGAGCTCCCGCTCGTCACGAGCGGCATCGAGCTCGACCTGGAAGCGGTCGCCGGGCTCGATCCCGACCTGATCGTGATCGATCCGACGTTGCACGGCCCCTTCTACGACCTCCTCGCCCAGATCGCACCGACCGTCCCGATCGACGCCTTCGTGGACGACTGGGAACCACAGCTGCGCCAGCTCGCGGAGTGGACCGATCGGACCGAGGTCGCCGAGTCCGTGATCGACGACTACGACGAGCGGGTCGCCGCCGTCGCCGGGCCCCTCCAGGAGCTGATCGACGGTCGATCGGTCGCCATGCTCAGCGTGTTCGCGGGGATGAGCGACGTGGTCGTGCGGGGCCCCGATACGAGCCCGGGTCGGCTCCTCACGGACCTGGGAATCGAGATCTGGCAGCCGCCTGCCGGTGGAGTCGAGATCGCCCCTGGCTTGTCCTCCTACTCCGAAGAGATCGTGCCCGACCTCGATGCCGACTGCGCGCTGTACCCGACGGGGCCTGGCTTCGTTCCGGCCGAGGAGTTGCTGGCCAGCTCTCTCTGGGCCCAACTCCCGAGCGTCGTCGATGAGTGCTTCTTCGTGCTGCCCGATGGCGACCACTTCGTCGCCGGCGGACCGCTCCAGAAGTTCATCGCGCTGGACGACCTCGCCGACCTGGCGAACTGACAGCGACCTCGAGGCGTCACGACATCGCAGCGAGGAGCGCAGCCGATGCGTCGACGAGCTCGGCGTCGCTCTCGGCCACGGCGGCGACGTAGCGATCGGGTCGCACGATGACCGCTCCGCCGGGTGGCAGCGTCGTCTCGATCGTCCCGACGGGGACGGTCACGATCCGGCCACGGCCGTCCCAGTCGGGCGCGACGCCGGCGGCGGTCGCCTCGTCGTCGACGACCAGCGCGAACCCGGGCCCGAGCAGCTCGTCGAGCGGCACGCCGTCGACGTCCGGTTGCAGCAGCTGGCGGCCGACCGACGGGTGGTCGCCGTGCAGGAGCCCGTGTTCGAGGTACGGGAAGGGACGGCCCCCGCCGTAGCCCGACTCGAGACCAGCGTCGCCGTCGCCATGGCCCGAGAGCTGGTCGATCAACTTGCCGGTGTCGACCGCGTGGGCGACGACCCCGGCGGCATGGGGGATCCGCTCGTCGCCGTAGCTGTCGAGGACGCGCTCACCTGCGAGACCGCGTGCGACGAGGTCGAGCTTCCACGCCAGGTTGGCCGCGTCCCGGATCCCGGAACAGAGCCCCTGGCCGAGGAACGGCGGCATCTGGTGGGCGGCGTCACCGGCGAGGAAGACGCGCCGGTCCCGCATCCGATCGGCGACGGTCGCGTGGAAGCGGTAGACGACCGCTCGGATCAGCTCGGCATCTCGTGGGGTCAGCCAGCGCCGCAGGAGCTCCCACACACGTTCCGGCCGCACCATCTCCTCCCGGGTCTCCCCGGGCTGGAGCTGGAACTCCCAGCGCCGATAGTCGGCATGGCCGACGACGAAGGTCGTGGGCCGGGCCGGATCGCAGATCTGCTGCACGAACTCGGGCAGGGCCGGCACGGGTCGGGTGAGTCGCACGTCGAGGACGAGCCAGTCCTGGTCGTATCCCTGGTCGACGAACGGCACACCGAGCTGCTTGCGGACCGAGCTCGACGCTCCGTCGGCGGCGACCAGCCACGCCGCGGCGTGCGTCGTGACGGCGCCGTCACCGCCGCGCACCTCGACCTCGACGCCGTCCACGCGCTGCGAGACGGCACCGACCTCGGCACCGAGGCACAACTCGACGCCGACGGCCTGCGCGCTCGCGCGGAGGAAGGCCTCGAGCTCGGGCTGGTAGTAGGTGGTGGTCGGAGGATGCCCGAGGGGCCAGACCGCGTCCGCCGGCAACTCCACGCCGACGATGCGGTCGCCCTCGACGGTCACGAACTCGGCGCCGCGCAGCGGGGTCGTGATCTTCCGCAGCTGATCGGTCAGGCCGGCGCCCTGGAACACCCGCTGGATCTCATCGTCCATGACGATCGCCCGGGGCAGGTCGTAGATCTCCGTGGCCCGCTCGAGCACCCGCACGGAGAACCCCCGCTGTGCGAGCAGCAGGGCCGCCGTGACGCCGACCGGGCCCCCTCCGACGACGAGCACGTCGACCGGCGCCGACGACGACCGGGTCGGGCGGTCTCCGGACGAATCGTTCATCGGACGCTCCCTTCATCGGGGCCGAGGATCATGGCGACCAGCGCGTCGGCGTGGGCCTCGACGAAGTCGTGATCGATCGGGTCGTAGCCGAGGAGTCGTCGAGCCTCGGGCGCGTTCACGTAGGCGAGCGAGGCGGCACCGACGACGGTGTAGTAGAGGATGGTCTCGTCGATCTCCGGGACGGCGCCCGCCTGTCGGAGCTCACGCCAGCCTCCGACGAGCAGCGCGTGGCGCGGTCGAGTGTGGCGCTCGACGATCCAGGCCAATCGGTCGGAGTCAGCGGTCGCCTCCTGCACCATGATCCGGTTCAGCTCCGGGAGATGGGCCACTGCGCGCACGAACGCCCGCAGCAGGGCGGCGAAGCCTTCGCGGGTGCCCGACATCGTTCCGTCGAAGCCATCGGGGAGGACGTCGCCGAGCAGCTGGTCGAGCCTCGAGAAGACGTGGTCGACCGCCGCACGCCACAGCTCCTCCTTGGAGTCGAAGTGGTAGTTGATCTGCGGCTGGTGGGTGCCGGCGCGCAGGGCGATCGCCCGTGTGGACGCGCCGTCGAAGCCGTGTGCGGCGAACTCGTGGATCGCGGCGTCGAGCAGCGCCGTTCGGGTCGACTCGGCGCGCGCCTGACGCCGACGCGGCGGGTTGGAGGAGGTGGACGGGGATGACATGCGTTGACCATTCTCTATCGATCGATATAGTTTGTCCAGCATCACGCCACCCGAGCTCGGAGAACGACCATGGGGTTGCATCGGCTCACATCGATCACGCTCGGCGTCCCCGACGTCGCGGCGTCTCGCTCGTTCTTCACCGACTTCGGCCTCCTGCCCGGCGACGACGGCTGGCTGGCCACCCGCGACGGCGGCGACCAGCTCGAGCTCGTGGAATCCGGCCATCGACGGCTGGCCCGCCTCGGCCTCGGCGCCGAGGAGCCGGACGACCTGGCGCTCATCGCCGAGCGGGTCGAGTCGGTCGGTCTCGGCTCGATCCTGCGGGTCGACACCGAGCGGCTGATCCTGGCCGAACCCGTGACCGGGCTCCCCGTCGAGGTCACGGTCGCTCCCGCCTACGAGGCCGACGTCGAGGCCGTCGCCGTCAACCGGCCGATCGGCTCGCAGCGGTTCGACCGTCCGGCTGACGCCGTGCTCGTCGACGACGCGGTCCGCCCGTCGAACCTCACCCACGTCGTCTACGCGACACCCGACCAGCCGACGACGCTCCGGTTCTTCACGGACGTGCTCGGCTTCGAGATCAGCGACGAGGTGCCCGGCATCATCGCCTTCACCCGGTGCAGCGAGGTGCACCACAACCTGGCCATCCAGGCGGGACCGGTCGCCTACCCGCACCACATCGCGTTCGAGATGGACGAGATCGACGACGTCGTGCGTGGCGGTCTCGCCATGGTCGACGCCGACCCCGATCGCCACACCTGGGGCCTCGGTCGCCACGCGATCGGCTCGAACTGGTTCTGGTACCTCCGTGAGCCCAACGGGACCTTCGTCGAGTACACGGCGGACATCGACCGGATCTCGGCCCAGGACCTCTACCGGCCCAAGGACTGGCAGGGCCAGGAGTTCCTGTACTCCTTCGGCCCGCCGACGCCGCAGGCGTTCATGGAGCCCGTCGACCTCCCTGAGATCATCGCTGCCAGCGCCTGACCACCGAACCACCTGCCCGACCTCCCGAGGAGCATCCGTGGGATTCCGACTCGCCAACACCGCCGGCCGGGCTGCGCTCGTCGCCGGCGATCACTACTTCGATCTCGAGACCGTCAGCGGCGGCTCACTGGGGCCGGACCCGATGGCCGCCCTCGAGGCGGCGCCGCAGCTGTCGGAGCTGTCCGCGACGCTGACCGAGCGCGCACCGACAGGCGCCCTGACCGACATCGACCTCGGGCCACCCGTGCCTCGCCCGTCGAAGTCGTTCGGGATCGGGCTCAACTACCACGCCCACGCGGCCGAGGCCTCGATGGATCTGCCCGAGAACCCGCTGGTGTTCACCAAGTTCCCGTCGTGCCTCGTCGGACCGACGGCCGACGTGGAGCTGCGCAGCGACGGCTGCGACTACGAGGGTGAGCTCGTGGTGGTGATCGGCGAGGGCGGCAAGGACATCTCGGCGGACGACGCCTGGTCGCACGTCGTGGGCCTCACGGTCGGCCAGGACATCTCCGACCGCCCCGCCCAGTTCGCCGCGAAGCCACCCCACTTCGATCTCGGGAAGTCGTTCGACACCTTCGGACCGATCGGCCCCGTGCTCGTCTCGGTCGACGAGGTCGACGACCCGAACGATCTCCACCTCGTCACCCGCATCAACGGCGAGGTCCGCCAGGACGACACGACCGCGCAGCTGATCTTCGACGTACCGACGCTCATCTCCTACCTGTCTCGGATCACCACCCTCGTCACCGGCGACATCATCTTCACCGGCACCCCGGAGGGCATCGGCGCCGCCCAGGGCTCGTTCCTCGCCGACGGCGATGTGATCACGACGGTGATCGAGGGCATCGGCACCATGACCAATCGCTGCGTACGAGTGAGCGATCACGCGGTCCCGGCCGGCTGAAACGATCGCCCGTCTGCCACTCGAAGGGGAAGCGATCGCGTCCCTGCCCGAGGACGGTGTTAGGCGGCCCGAACACTAGGGTGAGGCACATGGGATCGCCCGCCGATCGACCTCGCCCGAGCGCACCGCCGGTGTTCTCCGAGCAGGGACCGGTGCTGCGCGACGTACGTCGGTTCGAGGCGGCCACCGACGTGCCCGGAGCGCCGCAGGGTGCGGTGGGCGGCGACCGAGGACACCATCATCTGCTGTGGCCGGAGGTGGGCTCGACACACGTACGGACGGGTCGTTTCTCGATGTTCGTCTCCCAGCCGTTCGGGCTCTGGCTGCCGGCGCAGCTGTCGTACACGGTCTCGGGCCAGCACTCGCTGTGGGTCGCCCGATTCGTCGCGGGCACCTGCCCGGAGGCGTGGACTCGCCACGGCACCTTCACGCTCTCTGACGTCATCGCACCGGCACTGATCGGGATCTCGCGCCAACCACGGCGTCCATGGTCGCGACAACTGCTCTCGGCCGTCGTCGACTCGCTCCACGACGCGCTCACGCTCAACCCTCCCCCGCTCCCGTTCCCGGATGACGCGCGTGCCCGCCAGGTCGCCGACGAGCTGTCCGCCGACCCGGCGATCCCGTGGGAGGTCGCCGACTGGGCCGCACACGTCGGGGCGAGCGAGCGGACGCTGCGTCGCCTGTTCGTCCAGGAGACGGGGATGCCGTTCGCCGCCTGGCGACGACGGCTGCGACTCCAGCGCGGCATCCAGTCCCTCACCGAGGGCCTGACGGTCGCCGAGGTGGCGGCGCAGTGCGGCTATCGCTCACCCGACGCCTTCGCCCGGGCCATCCGGACGGCGACGGGGCGGCTGCCGTCCGAGATCGGCGCCACCCGACGTCGGGGTCGGCTCACCGACGTCGAGGCGTGGCCGCCAGGAGCAGATCTTTGGCCGGGAGCGTCGCACGACGCTCCCTACGGTCCCTTGGCGATTCCCCTCGCCACCGGATCGGAGGCCAACCCGATGCTCACCTCAGCCGGCCGGCTCGCACTCGGCCTGTTCGCCGCAGCGATGTTGGCAGCGTCATGCGGCGACAGCGACGACTCAGACGATTCGAGCGCCACCACGGCGGCGACGTCATCGACGACCGAGGCCGTCGCCCCGGTGACCACGGTGGCCGACACGGCGCCGGCCGACACGGAGCTGACGGACGAGACATCGGCACCGGAGGAGACCTCGGCGCCCGAGACGACCGAGGCGGCGGCGGACACCGACGAGTCCGAACTGGCCGTGGAGGTGCTCACCGAAGACGGCGAGACCCGACTCGTCCGGCATCCGCTGGGTGAGACCGAGATCCCGGCCAACCCCCAACGCGTGGCGACGCTGATCCCCGGCGGCGGCGTGGACTACCTGTTGACCTACGGGATCGTCCCGGTCGCCGCCGGCGACCTCTCGGACTTCGGGTTCGGCGACTCGGTGCTGCCGTCGTACAGCGAGCTCGTGTCGTGGCCGATCGAGGTCTCCGAGGACCAGATCCTCGGGCTCAGCTGCTGCGCCGGCAGCTACAACCTCGAGCAGCTCGCTCTGGCCGACCCGGACCTGATCATCGGGTGGATCTACCAGGTCGAGGACGACTACGACGTGCTGTCGCAGATCGCTCCGACCATCGCGTTGGACCCGGTCAACGGCGCCGACTGGATCGAGGCCGGCGAGCGCATGGCCGCCGTGCTGGGTGTCGGCGAAGCGCACGACGCCTGGGCGCAGGAGTGGGAGTCCGCGCTCGTCGAGCTGACCGCGCAGTACGGCAACCCCGGCGACGTCACGGTGTCGGTCGTCAACGCCTTCGATCCGGCGACGATGTGCATGCTCGGCGCCGACAGCCAGGTCGGCAACCTCATCGTGGCGGCCGGGTTCGACCTCGTCGAGCCACCCGCCGAGGTCGAGGACTGCATCGTGAGCCAGGAGCTCCTCTCGGTCATCGACGCCGACGTCACCTTCGTGACGACCAACTTCTTCAGCCCCGAGGACTACGAGACGTTCCTCAACGAGACCTACGGCGCCAACCCGCTGTGGGATGGGCTGACGGCGGTGCAGAACGATCGGGTCTTCCCGATCGACACGTTCTTCTGGACCAACGGCGGACCGACGGTGAACACCTCGGTGGTGCTGCCGGACCTGTTCGCCGCCGCGTTCGACGGCGTCGTCCCGCAGAACCCGGAAGCGGGCTGATCGCCGATCGGAGCATCGCCATGTCCGGCACCGTCGTCGTCGACCCCGCGCTGATCGAGCGGGCAGATCTCGTCGAGCGAAGCGTCCAGGTCGGCTGGAGCGCCGCGCTGCGATCGGTCGACGGCAACCCGCTCGACATCGAGATCGGCGAGTTCCCCGGTGCGGTCGCGGTGCGGGCCGGCCACGACGACGACCCCTTCTACAACCGGGCGTTCGGGGTGGAGGCCCACGAGTCGAATCTCGACGCGATCTCGCGCTGGTTCGCCTCCATCGGGGTGTCACCCCGGATCGAGGTGATCCCCCACCTGGCCACCGAGCCGCTGCTGCGCGGCCTCGGCGAGCTCGGTCTCGCCTGCACCGGCTTCAACTCGACGTTCGTCGCGTCGATCGACGAGGGCTCGTCCCGCCCTCCGGCCGACGACCGCGAGGTCACGGTCAGCCGCGTCGCACTGGAGGAGTTCGTCGAGACGGTGCTCGAGGTCAGCGGCGCATCGTTCGAGCCGTTGATGGCACCCGAGACGGAGATCTCGGTGCGCCACGACGGGCCCGACTGGTCGCTGTATCGGGCGTCCCTGGCCGGCCGGACGTGTGGCTGGGCCCGCATGAGGATCCTCGACGGGGCCGCAGCGCTCTGTGGAGCCAACGTCGCCGAGCACAGCCGGCGGGCCGGTGCGCAGCTGGCGCTGCTCCGGCAGCGGGTGGCCGACGCGGTCGCCGCCGGATGCGACATCGCCGTGGCGCAGGCCGAGCCGGGGACCACGAGCCAACGCAACATGGAGCGGTTCGGGCTCCAGCTCGCGTACCACAAGGCGGTCTGGACGCACTGAGCACGACCGTCGGGCGGCGGCGCGGCGCGACCTCGGCGCCCGGCAGCCGCGTGTTCCGGCGTGACCGGGACAGAGGTGGCAGCGCGCTTCGGAGCAGCCTCGCTGAGCGATGATGGCCGAGGTCGTCGGCCAGGGACGTGGGGCACCAGCGATGAAGGATCCGAAGCGCCCGAGCTCCATCGGGGAGGGGCTGCGGGGCGAACAGCTGGCGGTCCGCTTCGGATGGGTCTCGCTCCTGCAGGACCTGGGATCGAAGATGGTCGTCCCGCTGGTGCCGCTGTTCCTCACGGTGTCGTTGGGAGCGTCGACGCTCGTGGTCGGACTCGTCGACGGCGTCGCGACGGCCACGGTGGCCGTCACCGCACCGATCGCCGGTCGCCTGACGGCTCGGGTGGCACCTCTGCGGCTGACGAGGGTCGGCTATGGGCTGTCGAGCGTGGCCAAGCTCCTGCTCGCGGCCACCTCGGCGTGGGGAACGGTGCTCGCCGTTCGGGTCGTCGACCGGCTGGGCAAAGGGGTTCGGGACGCGCCACGGGATCTACTGCTCGCGGCCGGGGGAGCACGCCGTCGCGGTCGCCGCTTCGGCATCCAACAGGCGATGGACAAGTTCGGTGGTTTCCTCGGGCCGTTGCTCGGCGTCGTCGTCTTCGAGGCCACCGACGGTTCGTTCCGCTGGGTGTTCGTCGTCGCCTTCCTGCCCTGCGCGCTGAGCGTCGCGCTGCTCTGGGGCCGCTTCCCGGACGCCGAAGCCGAACCGAGCGACGGACGGCACGACGGCGCGGTCGCCGCTGCGCAGCGCCGTGCGCTCGGCTTGGTCGGGCTCCACGATCTCGCTGCCGTCCCACTCGCTCTGGTGATCGTCCGCGGCGTCGAGGTCGGGCTCGGTGTGAGCGACGTCCTGCTCGCGTTCTCGCTCTACCGGCTCGCCACCGCGCTCGTCGCCTACCCGGCCGGCGCGCTGGTCGATCGGCTCGGGCCGTCATCGATGGTCGCAGCCGGCATGGCGACCACCGCGCTCGCCTTCGCCGTGGTGCTGTCGACGACAGCGGTCGCGGTGTGGATGGCACTGGCGCTGCTGGGTGTCGCCGACGGCGCTCGGCGCAGCGCGCAGAAGGTCTGGCTGGCCGAGCTCGGCACACCCGATCAGCGCGGTCCCGCCTTCGGGCTCCTGTCGTCGGTCGGCGCATCGACCGCGCTCGTCGGCGGCATCGGCCACGGCGCAGCGTTCGCCGGGTACACGACATGGTCGCTGGGCGTTGCCGCGGTCGGCTGCACGATCGCAGCGGCCGGCGTGGCCGTCTCGTCCAGCACGGGCCGCCCCTGACCGGCCACGTTCGCCGCGCGCTCCGTCCATCGCGCTGCTGGGCCGTTGGTGGTGGGCCGTAGGCTGTCGCGATGTCGGTCCGACCGATCGAGCCCGCCGAGGCGCCACAGGCTGCGGCCACCCTCGCAGACGCGTTCGCCGACGACCCCGCCATGTGTTGGTCCGGCGGCTTCGACGACGGGAGCGAGCGACTCCATCACCTCTGGCGGGCGGTGATCAAGCGCCGGCTCCGACACTCGGAGCCGATGGTGTGGTGCACGCCGGATCTCGACGCGGTCGCCGTGTGGGACGGGCCCGGTGAGGCCGACTGGACGGCGATGGACGGGATGCGCTCCCTGCCCGGTGTCATCCGCGCGTTTCGCCTCGGCACGGCGAGGTTCATGAGGGTCGGGGCTGCGATGGCACGAGCTCACCCGAGCGAACCCCACCACTACCTGCTGGCGGTGGGAGTCCGACGAGGAGGCCAGGGACGGGGTCTCGGGTCATCGGTCCTCCGACCCATGCTGGATCGTTGCGACCGCGAGGGACTCCCCGCGTATCTCGAGAACTCGAACCCGCAGAACGAGGCGTTCTACGCCCGACTCGGGTTCGC
>JBCDAU010000054.1:0-32662 GCA_039185015.1 Actinomycetota bacterium | reverse complement strand
TGGCTGCGTCCGGCATCGGCGCGTTCGCGCACTCCAACACCGGCTCCCGGCTCGTGCTGGCCCTCGGCGGGGCAGTGTCAGCGGTGGGCGGTCTGGCGGCGGTGCTCCTCGGCGTGGCCCTGTCGATGGGCGGCTGACCTAGAAGTCGCCAGCACTCGCCGGCAGGCCGGCGAGCCGGATGATCGAGGCCACGGTCCACGCCGGATCGTCGACGTTGTCCTGGCCGTCGACGAGGAGCGGATCAGAACGCGGCTCCCAACCGGGCTCGACGTTCACGAACGAAGCAGGGTCTCCGGCGAGCAGTCCGGCGAACGTGGCAGCGACGATCGTCGAGCCGACCCGACCGAGCATCGCACCCCGGTTCACGCCGGGCAGCGAGGCAGCCTCCTTGAGGACGTAGAACCAGAGCGAGTCGATCTCGTCGGCCTCGATCGGCACCGGGTCGTAGCCGAGGTGCTTCGCTACCGAGGTACCGGCCGGGAGCTCGAGCGCCCAGCCACGGCGGAGGTTCAGGAAGGCGAGGACGTTTTGCGGGCTGTTCGCCGGTCCCTCGTGGAGGAAGGACAGCGCGTTGGAGAGCTTCGTGTCGATCCGACGTGCCATCTGCGGGAACGGTCCGCCCGATGACTGCATCGGCAGGAACCAGTCCCACTGCGGCACGTTCTTGGCGAGCATCGGTCGGAACCCGCGCAGATCATCAGGGTCAGCCGGGCCCGAGTTGTCGAAGAGCGGGGCAAACGACTGGAAGCCGCGATGCGGGTCGTTCGTCTGGTACGCGTTCCGGGCCATCGAGTGCCCGAAGCGGTAGGCGGCGCCGGAGAACTCGACCGGCATGAACGGCTGGTGCTTCCAGTCGTAGACGTCGGTGAGTTGTCGCTCCCAGACCGTTCTTCCGCCGCAACCGTCAGTGCGCCTGAGGGCGCAGTTCCAGACTTCGTCCACCGCGATCCGGCGGACGAAGTCGTGCCAGAGCACCCACTGGTAGAGCCAGGTCAGGGTCCGCCGTGCGTCATCGAACGGGCGCGGCGAGTCGGCTTGCTCAGCCCGGTCGACCAGCGTGTTGTGAGCCAGCAGGAAGGCGAGTTGGAGCTGGGAGACGATCGAATTCTCATCGTTGCGCATGTCGCCGATCAGCGCTCGGCCGACGGTGTTCCGCGGCACGTCGCGCAGCGTCGAGCCCGGTACCTGGCCGACCAGGAAGCGCTCTGCGCCCTTTGGGTGTGCGCCGTCGTAGAAGTACGGCTGGTCATCGGGTCCACGGCCGTAGACGCAGTCGAGGTCGAGACGAGGAGTCCGGAAGTTGAGGAGGCCCGACGGGTCGACGCTGCGCAGCCCGCTCGGGGTGGGATCGAACGTGATGTCGTGGTCGACGAACTGACCGAAGTAGGTGTAGCCGGCCGGGATCCCGCCGTTGAACTCGCTCTCGAGCTCGGTCACCGAGCCGAGCAGCGCGGACGGCGCGGTGTCGACCCGCTCCACCATGTGGTCGTTGGCGAAGTCCATGAAGAACGTGTCGAGATCCGTCGTTGTGTCCGGGGCCCAGGGCGCGAGCTGAGGGAACAGGCGCCCGAACGGGCCGTGGTAGGAACGCGATCGGGGGGCGACGACGGTCGGGCTCCGGCCCAGGGAGCGATAGAGCTGGGACATGTCGGGTCCTCCGTCCGTAGTGGTGTCACCTCACCGTCTCGGCAGGAGCTGTCCGCCCGCTGTCCGGCTAGGGACCTGGAGGGCCCAGTTCGAGCAGTCCGCCTGGATCGAGGACCACGATTCGGCCCCGCGTTCCCCTCTCGACGATGCCGAGCTTCTCCAGTTCGCCGAGCACCTCGTTGGCCTTGCGTCGGTCTGCGCCAGCCATGTTGGCGAGGACCTCCTGAGTGATCGGGATCTCGGCGATCCCGTTCTCCGTTCGAGCGACGCTGAGGAGCGAGCCAAGCTGACGCAGCACCCGGTGACGGGCGTCCAGGCGGGTTCCGTCGAGAACCCGGAGGCTGGTCTCGCGCAGCTTGAGGGCGAGGATCGAGACGAGCGCTCGGTCGATCGACCCATGGAGCTCACGGAGTCCGTCGAGCTGCGGTCCGCTGATCGTCAACGTCGTGGTGTCGTCGATCGCCGTCGCCGTGCCACTGCGGTACTGGTCGCCCACCAGCGCGCTCATCTCCCCGAGGAGCTCGGACGGACCGAGGACGTTGACCATGACGGTCGAGCCGTTGACGTCAGACATCGAGACCGAGACCGCACCGTTGACAATGACGTGCATGACCTCGCCGAGGTCGCCCTCGTAGAAGATCGTCGCCCCGGCCGGGTACTGGCGCGGCGTGGCGATGCGGCGGAGCGCAGCCTCTGCTCGTGATCCGATCAGCTCGAAGAACGACGCCATCCAACCGCCCGGAACCGCTGCCCGCACGCCGAACTCTAGTTGTGTCGCGAATCCGACACAGCGATGCGCGTCTTCGCACAGACCGCTGACCTGGCCGTCCGTAGGTTCACGCAGAGGCGGAGAAGGGGGTTCCTCGGGTGGGAGCGAACGGACATCCGGCGAGAGGGATGGCGGGGACCGGATCGGTCGCCGTCGAGGACGTCGACATGCTGCGGCGGGCGTGCACCCTGCTCCGGCATCCGGCGTCGCGAGAACAGACCGACTGCGGGGGCATGGACGAGCTCGTGCTCGGGCTCGAGCGGCTCGCTCGTGCCCTCGACCCGACGAGCAGCGAGCGGTCCGCAGCGAGGGTTGAGGTGCAGCTGCTCGGCGAGATCAGGGTGTGGGTCGACGGTGTCGAGCTCGACCGGTGGCGCAGCCGCACCGGGCGATCGATCCTGGCTCGCCTGTGCCTGGCACCAGGCCGACGGCTGTCGGTCGACGAGCTGCTGGCTGACGTCTGGCCGGACGCTCCCTTCGACAACGCCCGCAACCGGGTGCACGTCGCGATGAACCGGGTGCGGCGAGCGCTCGGCAGCGACATCGTGACCTTCGACGGGTCCGGCTACGTCCTGGCTGGCGAGGACGAGCTGTCCGTCGATGTCGACGACCTGTCCGCGCTGCTCCGGCTCGCACGGTCCCAGGCCGACGCGGGGCGCTCGGAGGCAGCCTGCGAGACGCTGGCGGGTGCGCTGGAGGATCGGTCGGCGCTGCTGTGCGCTGGGCTCATCGGTGGCGAGTGGCTCGATCGTGAGCGGGCCGTGGTCGGCTGGCGGGTGCTCGACGGCCTGCACCTGTTGGGTGAGCTGGCCGAGCAGGTCGGCGATCACGAACTCCTACGGCGGGCGGGGGAGGCCGCGCTGTCGATCGACGAGAACGACGAAGGCGGGCATCGTCTGCTCATCCGGTTCCACCGGAGCCGCGGGCGTATCGATCTTGCCCGACAACAGCTCGCACGCTGCGCAGCGGTGTTGCAGCGGGGGCTCGGTGTCGATCCGCTGCCGGAGACGAAGTCGTTGGTCGACGTCGATCTGCCGCTCCGCGAGGCGAGCTGAAGGTGGACGTATCAGATGTCGATCCCGGCGACTCTTCCCGACGACGAGCGGGGCGAGATGAGAGCATCCAACGCACACGGGTCACTCGGAGTTCGGCGGTCGCGGCTGCGGTATGCAACCCATCGCGCCGAGCTGCGGCGGAGTGGTCTGTCCGACGGACGGCGGAGTGAGAGGACCAACGATGACCGAGATCCGAGCGCCGTGGGGTGACAGCTTCCTCATCGATGGTTCCCCCGACGGGCCCATCCGTCTCGAGCAGGCCGATGGCAAGGAGTTCGTGCTCCGAAGCGACATCGAGTTCCACGGCGACATGGGTCTGCCTGCCGAGAAGTACCCGGCCATCACCGATGAGATGAGGGCTGCGGCTCGCAGGCTCGATGCTGGTGGCGGCAGTGACCTCGCCTCGGTGCCGCAGTTCGTGCGCTGGTTCGCCAACCCGTACGGCGTCTACACGCCGGCCGCACTGATCCACGACTCCCAGATCACCAAGCAGCCCAACGGTGGCTCTCTCGGCAGCGACGTCGCGGCCGACCGCTACTTCCGCTTCCTGCTCGATGCTGCCGGGGTCGATTTCTTCCGGCGCTGGATCATGTGGGCGGCGGTGGCGCTCCGGACCCGTGGGGCCGCTGGCGGCCTCCGGCTCGTCGGGCTCATCACCTGGGTGGCGCTGTCCTTCGTGGGCATCGTGGCGTTCTTCTCGGCGCTCGGTGATCTGGCGTTCGAGACGGGGACGCTGCTCGACATCGGCCCCGGCCCGCTGTTGATCGCGAGCGCGCTCACGCCGTTCGTCGCTGGCGGGCTGTGGGGCAAGCAGTGGGGCGCCGGACTCGTCGCTGCTGTCGCCGCGCCGTGGATCCTCCCGCCCAGCGTGTTGGCCATCGCGGGCTACTGCATCTACTGGGTGCTCGAGCGAGCAGGCCGGCTGGTCGGCTTGAGATGATCCGGACAGGGCGCCGACAGCATCGGCGGGGACGCTGAGGCCATGGAACGGCTGCTGATCGACCTGTGGATGGTCGGAGCCCTCGGCGCCATCATCGCAGGCGAGCCCAGAGTGCCATTCGCCGCTCGGTGCATGATCGGCGTCGCGTTCGGCCCACTCGGCCTGCTCCTCCTGTGGCCTGATCGGTGCGCCTTCGCTGCGCCGGGCGACAGCTCGTCGTCGGCGCGGGTTGAGCCCTGAGCGCCCTCATCGACCTCTGGCTCGACATCGTCGCGATCTGCAGCGTCGTGACGGTCGCAGTCGGCGATCGCACCACGCATTGGTTCGTTCGTTGGTGCGTCGGGCGATCCATCGGGCCCCTCGCTCTGCTGCCAAGGCGCGAATCGGACAGCGATCGGACAGAGGCTGTCGTCACGCTCGACCGGTGGCCCACCCCGTCGCATCGCCCATCGCAACGGTGTCATCACGCCGACCAGCTGACGCGGATCTGACGAATCGATGCATCTCGCGGAACGGGAATCGGCACATCTCTGGCCCATCAACCCGAGGTACGGACCTATGATCCCGACCGTGGGGGAGCAGGGTGGAGTGCGGAGGCATCTTCCTCTGCTCGTGGTTGATGTCGTCGGTTCGACGGCATTGGCAGCGCGATCGAGCGCCGATCTCATGCAGTACCTGGCCAGCGAGATCGCCGAAATTGTCAAGGCATCCGTCGAGTCGTGGGGCGGGCAGTTCCTCAAATCGACGGGGGATGGAGCGTGGGTCACCTTCGGCCCGGACTCTGAGCCGCTCCATGCGATCGAGAGCGGCCTGGAGTTCTTGGAGAGCTTCGCCCGAGCGCGAGGGCGCCTGGCGCGGATGACCGGGGAACGACTCGATGTGAGGGTGGTCGCCCACTGGGGCGAGGTCGCCCAGGCCGCCGGCTCGGACACGATCACGCCCGGCGACGTGTTTGGCCTCGCCGCCAACGTGGTGGCGAAAATGGAAAAGGCGGCTCCTGCTGCCAACGCGCTGATCATCAGTGAAGACCTGCGACGGCGTATCGGCGACGAGTACCAAGTGGAGCCGCTTGGCGACCACCTCATCGACGGTCTCCCGGTCGCGGTGAATCTCTATCGCGTCGTTGCCGGGGGACGTCCAGCGCCGGACTTCAGCGCAAGGCTTCCGTTGCGTGGCCGGGAGTCCGAGAGACGCAGTCTCCGAGCGTCCTGGGCGGCCGTACAACTGGTCGGATCGGCGCTCGTCATCTCTGGAGAGGCAGGCATCGGAAAGTCTCGCCTGCTCAGCGAGGCGGGTGCAATCGTCGAAGCCGACGGAGTGCCCTGGCTTCGCATGCGCTGTCGACGCTCGCGGAGGGGACGGGCGCTGGCTCCCCTCGCAGACATCGTGCACCAACTCGGCGAGCTCGGGAGTGGTGCCGCGGCCGTCGGGGAGACCGCTCCCGCCCAGACTCGATCCATTGGAGCGTCCTTTGCCGAGCTCTGCGCGTCCATGGGTGTGGCCATCGATCCTGAGTCCGACCGCTCCGTGCTCCGCGAGGCGTCCCTCCAGGGTGTGGTCGATCGACTCGAAGGCGCTGCCGTTACTGGCCCCCTCCTGCTGTCACTCGATGACATGCAGTGGGCTGACCCAACGACGCTCGAGCTGGTTGATCGAGTCATCGAGGCCTGTGCGAGGTCTCCGATCTGGTTCATCGCAACCAGTCGGATCGCCGAGCTGCCGGACACCGTGATCACCAGCCTTGACCGCGGCAACGCAACTCTGCTCGAGCTCGGCCCGCTCACCGATGCGGCGGCGGCGGACCTGCTCGAGGACGTCGTGTCAGAGCAGCTCGAACCTGACGTCGTCGCCGAGGTCGTGCGCCGTGGAGGCGGGAGCCCCTACTTCACCGAGGAGATTGCGCGGGAGATTCAGGTCGACGGCATTCGCTCGATGCTGAGGATTCCAGCGACCTTGTCCGGGCAGCTGAACGCTCGAGCGACGCGACTTCCCGCTCGAGCTCGACGGTGTGCCGTGGTCATTGCCGCGCTCGACCACGAGGCGACGCCTGACCTCCTTGCCGACGTGTGGGCTGAATATCACGGAAGTGAACCAGTCGACCTCGTTCCGTATGGCCTGTTGGGCGACGATCGGAGCGAGACGCTCGAGTTCCGGCATGATCTCGTCCGCGAGGCACTCCTCGACTCTGCGTTGGAGCACGAGCGTGCGGACGTTCACGCTGCGATCGGTCGTACGATCACCGCCTCGCATCCGGCGATCCGCAAGGAGCGCCCTGAGGTTCCGGCGTACCACCTGAGTCGTTCCGCGGACCGGACCCTGTGGCCAGAGGCGGCCGAGCTCTGGCTCGACGCCGGGCACCTCCAGCTCGCCAGCTCGAGCCACGCAGAGGCGCTCACCCACTTCACCAACGGCCTCGAGCTGTTGCGCGATCGCGACCTTCGGCAGCCACGTACCGAGGTGGACCTGTTGCTCGGCCAGGCGACCTGCTTGGTCGCCGTCGGTGGCTACACGTCTCGTCCTGCGGAGGAGGCGTACGGCGACATCGCAGTTCGACTCTCGAAGGCCTCCTCGCTGGACTCTCGCTCGGTCATGGCTGCGTGGGGAACGTGGGCCTACTACCTGGTGCGCGGGCGGCTCGATCGCGCCGCGGACGTCTTGGCCCAGATGACACCGGAACGTGAAGCTGATCTCGACCGCGACGACTTGCTCTTCCTCGCCTCGGTGCGGGGCGCAGATGCGATGTATCGCGGCGAGCTGGAACGGAGTCGGTCAGAGCTGACGCTCGCAGTCGCACTCCGGCCAGAGGACACCATGGCGATCTCCGGGACGCAGGAACCGGGCCTCGCGTGTCGGTCGTACTTGCCCCTGGTGTTGTGGCTGCAGGGTCGCGTCGAGGACGCCGCCCGAGCCGCCGCCGAGGCTGATGCCACTGCCACCGACTTCGTCGAGCTCTCGAAGCGAAGCGGCGACGGCCGTGGCCTGTTCATGCGCGCAGCTGTGGACGCTCACCTCGCGTGGTACCACCAAGTCAGCGGGGACCCAGCCAAAGCGCTGGCTGCGGCGCAGCAGTCGCTGGAAGCTGCGACGACCGGCGGCTTCCTGCAGTGGCAGGCCGCCGCAGCGCTCCACCTCGGGATCGCACTCTGCTCGCTCGGCGAGAGGGAGCAGGGTCTCCCGATCGTCGAGACGACGCTCGAGCAGTGGGTCGGTGCCGGTGCCGGGCTGCTCGAGCCGTACTTCCGCGGTCACCTCGCACGTGCGCATCTCGCCAACGGTGATGTCGACGCCGCTCGGGATGCGGCGGACCGAGCGGTGGGATCCGCCGATGAGTCCGGAGAAGTCGTCCTCCTACCTGACCACCTGCTCCTGAGCGCCGAACTTGCCGCGGGAGCCGGTGACCGCAAGGGGAGCATCGCCGGGCTCGAGCGGGCGCTCGAGGTAGCCGAACAGCAGGGTGCGCCGGGGTTCGCAGCGAGAGCGGCCAACGCCCTGGTGGAGCGCCGTGGCTCGGACCTCGATCGCCACCGGGCAGCTCGGGCCGCACGACGGCTCGCTGAGGTGGCGGGTCGATCTGAAGCGACGTCGCCGGCCCTGAGCATGGAGGAGCGCGGTGGCTGACGTCCTCGTCCGATCCGACGAAGCGTCGTCTCCGGGCGACCTCGGCGCCGAGGCGCTCCTTCGACAGGCCGCTGCGGCGGGGGAGGTCTGCGACCTCGTCGGCGCTGAGCATCGGACGATCCGAGGTGACGTGATCAGCCGGATTGCCATGGGCCAGGACCCGGATGTGCCGAAGGCGTGGCGCGGCATCAGGATTCGAGGAGCCGACGTCCGCGGTCCGATCGATCTGTCGTACGCCACGGTCGACGTACCACTGGCCTTCTGGCGTTGTGACGTCCACGGCCACGTCTCGCTCGACTATGCCAGGATCCGCCACTTGGATCTCGAGCGAAGCCATCTTCGGCGCGGTCTATCGGCGCGGCACGTCAACGTCGACGGCTCGGTCCTCCTCGCAAACCGAGTGCGTATCGAACAGGGCACGACTCTCGTCGGCGCTCGGATCTCCGGCGACCTCAGCTGCGAGGGCTCGGCGTTCATCGCGAAGCGAGACGAGCACGACTGGGCGATCGACCTCGATCGAATGGTCGTCACCGGTGTCTTCTGCTGGAGTCACCTGTGGCCGGCGAGGGACGAGAGTCCCGAGCCCCCGATCTGGACCGAAGCCCATGGGGGGATCCGGGTCGTCGATGCTCGGGTCGGGACACTTCGTGACGACATCTCCGCTTGGCCAAAGAACCGTTACCTGCTCGACGGCTTTGCGTACGGTCGACTGGACGGTCGAGACGAGAACTGGGCGGTTGCGATGCGTCTCGACTGGCTACAAGGATCTGAGGCCTACCGCCCCCGGCAGTGGCGGCCGCAGGTCGTGCGACCGCCTGAGCGCCGCCTGAAGCCGGCGCGGAGGCTGCTTGCCGCCCTTGGCCACTGGTGGAGGGCGGATCGCGCTGAGGTCAGCGTGCCGAGATTCCGAGCTCAGCCCTACGACGCGCTTGCGGCCGCCTATCGGCAGCGCGGTCTCCCCGGAGGCGCAGGCGATATCGACGCCTCGAAGCGACGACGTGCCACAAGCGCCGTGCGGACTGCCAGCCTGTACCCCGATCGAGGCGGGTGGGGCCGCCTGCGCGACCGGCTGAAGAGAGTCCGGCAGTTCCTGTGGGGCGTACTCGCAGGGCTCTTCACGAGGCACGGGCACTCACCGTGGCGGACCATCGCAGCACTCGGCGCTCTTGTGCTTCTGGGTGGGCTACTTCTCTCGGTGATCGGTCGAGACGGCTTCGGGAACGCGACAGCACGCGCACTCGGGGCGGTAGCGCCCATCGTGCCTGTCTCACCTGAAGCAGTGGATGAACCGGGGACTGTCGACCGCTTCTTGCCACCTGCCTTGACGGCTCTAGCGCTATTGCTCACCGTCCTGCTGGTGTCAGGTTTGACGCAACGACTCGGGAGGTAGTGCGGATGGAAGCCAAGGCAACTCGTCGTACGACCGACGACGGCAGCGGAGAACGACACGAGCCCGAGACGTCCGGAGCGGCAGCTCGAGCGCAGAGAGGTGGAAACGTGGGTCACGTTGGATCGATGCTGGGGTGGCCTGATGGGTGGGAGGACGAGCTCAATGAGCTGATCCGCGCCGAGGCACGGCGCGCTTCGCCGGTCGTCAACTCGATACCGGTCGTCCGGGCTCCGCACGTAGCCGGCACGGTCGGAAACTGGAGCCTCGACCAGCCAGACGACGTGATCGACTTCGCCTTGCTTGGAGAGGGAGCGAGGCCGGTCGATCTCTCTGCCGTGGTGCAGATCGCTCCGCTCGGGCGCACCGACTGGGACGGACTCGTGCTTCTCCTGCGGAACGCAGCGAGTCGCCTGGGTCGAGCCGAGGATCACGTCGCTCTGCATGCCAAGAACGTCAGTGACGAGTTCAAGGGGGTGAGGATCAAGAACCACTTCACGACTGGTCTTCGGTCCGGAGAAACACTCGATGGACCTCGGAACGCACCGGAGGGTCTCGATCCAAAGGCCGAGACGGATCGGCTACAGACCGTTACCAAGATGGAAAACGCGGGCCAAGCGGGCCTTCGAAGCGGCGACGCAGCCCTTGTAGCCCAGACGGCTACGAGGAAGCTGCTGCAGGAGCATTCAGGACCGTTCGTGCTCGTTCTTCACACGGATCTGTACAGCAAGGCGGCCGGGACTGTTGCTCCGACATCAGAGATCGAGGTTCTCGAAGCTCTGGCTGAGGGTGGCTCGGTCATTCGTTCGAACTCGCTGGTGAAGGCCAACGCGCCGACAGCGAACGGCACGCGAGGTGCGCAGCTCGTGGCTTTCGCAACATCGGGAGGGGGGTGCGAGATCGTCCGTACTGGCGAGCCCACCCTTGACTTCGGTGGCTACTCAGACGAGGGCGAACCTGTGATCAGGGTGCGGAGTCACTTTCTGCTTCGCACCCCGATCAAGACGGCAGTCGTTGTCATCAAGTGAGCATGAGGTCGGGGGCGCTGCCATCCTGGTCTGAGAACAGTGCGTTGCCCAGCTACGTAGAACGGGGCGGCGAGATGGTGCATCGTCCGCCGTACGTTGCTCGGCGGACGCACTTTCGCGGGTTTCTCATCAGGGCGAGCGAAGAGGCGCTCAACCTGATGCTCCAGACCTACCTCAACGATCCATCCGAAGGGTTCGTCGAGTACCGGGCGATCACCGACTACGTGATGGTGGTCTTCAGTGACGTCCAGGAGATGGGCTCGGCTGACCCGCCTGACCGTCGGCTTGGGATGGTCAGCGAGCGCGAGGTGGCGTTCTGGACGCTCACCATGGACGTCCGGAACGAGCAGCTCGGCTGGTTCCTGCCCTACATGTGGGTCGATCGAGGGCCGCCGCTCGCCAACGGGCGCGAGGTGTACGGCTGGCCCAAGCAGCTGGGGCGCATCGAGGTCAACGGCGAGGATCGGCTTCAGGCGGCCGAGCCGGCGTTCGCCCAGTCGATGGAGCTCCCGGTCGATCGACATACCCTGCGGGTGGTCGGCGAGGAGGTGCGCGACTTCGGTCGGCCCGAGCCGCCGATGCTGACCCCGGCCGAGCTCTTCCGGATCGAGCCCAAGCGAATCCCCACGGAGAAGCTGGCGCCGGAGCTCGAGGAGGTGCCGAAGGCGGGCCTCGGACCTCACGACATGAAGGAGCTCGCGCCGGGCACGGCGATCCGGCTCGACTTCACCGAACGCGAACGGGTCGGATCCGTGGCCATCTACTGGTCCGTCGCCCAGGGCACGACCGCTGCCATCAAGGTGACGCTCGGCGACGGAGCATCGGCGATGGCCCAGCCGACGATCTACGACCTCGCAGATAGGGACGCGACGAGCAGCGAGAGCGTGAGAACGACGATCCCCTTCGACGATGAAGGTGGAATCGCCGCTGGTTGGCTTGAGGTCGAGGCCGTCGACCACCCGATCCGGCTGCACCAGGTGGCTGCTTACCCGCATCGGCCGGCCGAGGGGCTGGCTCGCGATGAGCCGGAGGGTGGTCCCGAGTGGCGCCGCCGCTGGCTGCGCGGCGGCGAGGCGCTCCGGAACATCATCGGGCTGATGAGCGACCTCCGCCTCCGCACTCGCATGGAGGGTCCCGCCTTCGGCCCGTACCAAGCGGGCGCGCCCACACTCCGCATCCGCGGGCCCAACAGCAAGCCGGATCGCGACCTCCTCAACTTCTTCCTGCTCGAAGCGCTGGAGCAGCGCAACGCAGCGTCGTTCCTGCTCGACATCCCGCAGGTGGTGGTGAACGGCGAGGTCCCGCTGGTCTTCCTCAAGCAGATCCGCGACGGCGTCGAGCCCGCTCGTGCCTGTTATCAGGCGATCCTTGCCGCCAACATCGAGATGAGGGGGTTCACCGCCGCCGGCGGCGGTTGGCTCGCAGACCCGTCGGTGCCCGACACCGGACTCGAGCTCGTCACCCAGAACCTCGATAGCAACCCGTTCCGACGTGAGCTCGGTCTCTCCCGCCGGGAGACCGTCGAGTATGCGTTCGAGATGGAGTTCGACTTCTTCGTCGACACCGCCCAGGTCATCTGGGAACGCGGCGCCAACCGGCAGTGGTCGGGCCGTCCGTGAACCCCGACGACGCTGCCAGCAGCGACGAGGCGAAGCCCGCAGCCCGACCCGTCATCATCGTCGGGGGTGGAGTCGGCGGTGTGTCCGCGGCCTTGGCACTCAGCGAGGCGGGCTCGGTGCAGGGGGCGCCGGCCGACCAGGAGATCCGGCTGTATCAGATGGGCTGGCGACTCGGCGGCAAGGCAGCGTCAGGGCGGAGCCTCCACCCCGGGTTCGGCAGTCGTATCGAAGAGCACGGTTTGCACGTGTGGTTCGGCAGCTACCACCACACCTTCCGTGTCCTCGACAACATGCTCGAGGCAATCCGGAACTCGCCGGACAGGAGTAGCGACGGCGGCCAACGCCCGGATCTCCCCACCGAGGAGTGGTTCGAGCCCACCGACGTGATCGGGTCGATGGAGCTGCATCGAGGACAGTGGAAGCTCTGGCTGGCCGAGTTCCCACCCGACGAGGACGAGCACGCTCGGCCCTGGGACGAGGACCACGAGCGCTTCACCATCAGCCGACTCCTCCGACACTCGCTTCGGCTCGCAGAGCGATACCTCCGCTCCATCAGCGCGGACATCTCACCGGACGTCGGGCCGATTCGCATTCGGGCGGACATCGAGCGGTCGGGTATCGGTGTCACCGGTTGGACGAGGCGGTGGCTCGGTCGTCTCGCTCCCGGTGGTGAAGCTCTGCTGCTCCCCGCAGCCCTCGAGCTCGTCGACGAACTCGTCGCAGCGCCGGAATTCGGCAGTGACCTCCTCGCCGCCGACAGCTCGCTCCGCAAGGTTCTGTCCACCATGCTGGCCCGGCTTCGCGACTGGCTCCAGTCCGAGGTCAACGATGCCATCCGCGCCTCTGACTCCCATCGTCGGGCGTGGTACTTCGTCGACGTGCTGGTGGCCGTGGCCCACGGCATCGTCGTCGATGGCCTCCTCGATCGACCCGGTGGCCTCGACGTCATCGATGATCTCGACTTCCGCGAGTGGCTGATCAAGAACGGCTGCAGCAAGGAGGCGGCGGGCAACGCCGTGATCACCGCCGCGGTCTACGACCTCGCCTTCGGCTACGTCGATGGTGACCCCGACCAACCGAGCGTCGGCGCCGGCACGGCGCTCCGAGGTCTCGCCAAGTTGCTGTTCTTCTACCGCGGTCACGTGATGTGGAAGATGAAGACGAGCATGGCCGATCTGCTCTTCAGCCCCGCCTACCGAGTGCTGACCTCGGGCGAGGATCGGTGGGAGACCGAGCGCTACCAGGTGCCGGTCGACTTCCACTTCTGCCATCGGCTCGATCACGTCTACGTCGCCCCTCCGGACAAGCACGTCCAGTCGGTCCCCGAACTGCAGGATCTGGCCCGAGGCGGAGAGGCGATGGCGAGCCTGATCGATGCGGACTGGCGCGTCGTCGCGCTCGAATTCTCGCTGCAGCATCCCAGCCGAGCGAGCGACAGCGAACCGTGCGAGGTCCAGCCGTTGATGGGAGATACGGACTGGTCGAGTGTCTGCGGATCCTGGCCGTCGTTCCCGATGTGGCGCGACGCCAATGGTGATGGGGTTTCGCCGTGCTGGGGGCTCGACGCCTCCGGGCTGGTCACCGAGACCGATGACATCTGGCCGCCGGAGGTCCAGGCGAACGTCTTCGAGTCGCAGTGGCCTCGCTTCCCCCGGAAGCACCTGCTGGTCGTCGACCCTCAGCGGTGGGCGAAGCGGCAAGCCGGTGTGTACGTCAACGATCCCCGGCCGGTGCAGCCCGTACCGATGTGGGACGACTGGCAAGATCTGGGTAGTGACGGGCGGGAGGTGAACGTCTCGTTCGACCGCAACGCGGTTGAGTGGCGACGCACGCCGGTTGCGGCCGAGCGCACCGAGACCTGGCGCCTCTCCGTCGAGGTGATCGGCGATGTCGACTGTTCGGACTCGTGGCACGAGGGTGCCGAAGTCGTGATGGCCGTGCCACTCGGCGTCCTCCCCTACGTCGCATCCGAGCTGATCGACAACTGCGTCAACTGGCGCAACATGGTCGAGTCGCTCGAGACGGTGCAGACCCAGGCAGCTCAGCTGTGGGCCGGTCGCTCCACCGAGGATCTCCTGGCGGAGGAGCACCGAGAACAGGCCGAAGCGATGCGGGTCGGCTCCGCCGGCCTCATCGTCGGGGGGTTCGTCGAGCCCTTCGACACCTGGTCGGACATGTCCCTCACCCGGGCGAGCGAGTCCTGGCCCGCGGACTTCGTCGACGGCTCCATCGCCTACTTCTGCAACGTGCTCACCGGACGCACGAGCGGCCACGCTGCCGATCCGGTGCTGCGACTTCCACCGCAGGAAGCGCGCGAGCGATTCCTGCACGGCCTGGTGCGGCAGTGGGATGCGTTCCGCAACGCGCTCCGGTTCATGCGCCGAGACCTTCACGAGATCTGGGGGCCAGGTCTCAAGCGGTATCCACGCCGGCTCGATCTCCCGTGGATCTTGGGTTGGGAAGATCAGCGCCGGTGGGACCTGGACGGGCGGATGGCGCAATTCCTCGCCGAGGCCGAGGTCGCCGCTGGGGCAGGGCGATCGATCCCGTCGCTCGGTCCGACCGCGGCCCTGATCACCGGAGCGGAGCTGATGGGCTCCGCCGTCGATGTGCTTCTGCAGGCCGAGCGGACGCTGCATCCGCTGCGGGGCGGGACCGGCGGTGCTGGTCTCGATCGTCGACTGTCCCCGGTGTCGGTGCGTGATCGAGTCGTTGCGCAGCTGGACGCATTTCCGCATCTGGAGCATCAGCCTCAGCTCGCCGAGCGGCTCGCGGCTTCGGTGGACTCCTTGGAGGCGTGGGAGACGCAGCGGTTCGCGATCGCCGACCGCATCGAGGCAGTGAACGACGAGATCCAGTCGCTTGCCACGACGCTCGCCCTCGCCAACACGCCACCGGAGGAGTTCGTGCCCACGACGCCGATGGAGTTCCTCCGACGGCGCCGCCCCGAGCTCGACGAAGCGGACCAACAGGGCGTCTTCGACTTCGCCCGCCGCTTCTACAGCCAGGCCAACGTCGAGCCGTCGAGCCTCTATGTCCAGTCGGTTCCTGGCAGCGTCGGTGCCCGGCTGCTGCCCGGAGACTCCGGCGTACGGAACGTTGCGCTGGCCGGCGACTGGACCCGGTGTGGGATCAACGCCGGCTACGCCGAAGGAGCGGTGCTGAGCGGTCTGGCCGCGGCGGCTGCGGTGGTCGGACGCATGCGCAAGGATGCACTCGAGGCGGAGCTCAGGAGCGACACGCCATTGGCCTTGCGTCGCTCGGCTGCGGAGTGGCGCGAGCGGATGGATGACCTACGACTCGATCCCGGCGAGGAGCACCTCGACGGGGTTCTCTCGATCTGAGTACGACAGGGGGACGAACATGGCGCCGAGATCACCGGGCCCGGTCGGGGCCGCGATCGAGCAGGCTGCTGCCGAGGCCAGCCGGTTCGTCGCGAAGGGAGCCGAGATCGCATCCGGCGTCGCCGGTCGACCCCGTACGGAGCTGACCCCGCCGATCGCAGGTGAGGAGGACATCACCCGCCTGCTCGGCGAACTGCTCGGCGAGGTGCAGGATCGGACCCGTGAGGGGCGGTTGGCGACGTCGTACACCGAGAGTCAGGGCGTCGATGTCATGTCGGGTCTGGTGCGTGGGGCAGCCATGGCCGCCGGCGTGGCGCTCACACTCGCCGAGCAGTTCGGCTTCTCCTCGCTGACCGATGTGGTGCGCAACGCCGGCCGGCAGGAGGTTTCGGTCGAGCACATCGATCTCGGCCAGGTCGCCGCCGGTGACATCGCCCGGGGCAGCGTCGTGATCGAGAACGTGACATCGGCCGAGGTGGGCCCGGTGCGGCCCGTCGCGACCTCGCTCCTCGGCCCACTCGGACGCTCGAACACCGACGAGCCCAGCTACATCGCGTTCCAGGACGTGATCTTCTCGCCGCGGAGCATCCCCGTGCTCGGCCCACGCGATGCCGAGCGTGTGGGGATCACCTTCGCTGTACCCCGCGAGACCCGTCCCGGCCAGTACGTCGGGCTGATGAAGACGCTGCCGCTCACACAGACGGCAGCGCTCCTGCAGATCGAAGTACTGAACCAGTGAGCCGCGGGCTCGATGCGCGGTCGCACAGCGTCCACGAGCACCTCGAGGCGTACGCCGCCGTCGTCAACGACGCTCTGCGCGCAGCGCTGCCCGAGCGAGAGCCATACGACTACCTCTACCGGCTGCTCCCGGAGTACCCGGCTCGCGGCGGCAAGCGGCTCAGGCCTGCGCTCTGCATCGCAGCTGCCGGCGCCTTCGGCGGCGACCGTGCCGACGCGATGCCGACCGCTGTCGCGTTCGAGCTGCTCCACACGGCCTTCATGGTGCACGACGACATCGAAGACCAGTCGACGTTGCGTCGCGGTCGCCCAACGATCCACGAGCAGGTCGGCGTGCCTCTTGCGATCAACGTCGGTGATGCGCTCTTCGCGCTGAGCCTCGAGCAGCTCGAGCAGAACTTCGCTGTCCTCGAGACCGACCTCGCTCTCTGGGTGATGCGGGAGTTCCGCGAGACGACGATGGAGACCATCGAGGGTCAGGCGCTCGAGCTCGGCTGGCAAGACGATGCGGTCACCCGCGTGAGCGCGTCCGACTACGTGACGATGGTCTACAAGAAGACCAGCTGGTACACGTCGGTCCAGCCGTGTCGTATCGGAGCCGAGATCGGCAGTGCCCGCTCCCGGGTCCCGGTCGATCACGAGGCGATCACGCTGTGGGGTCTGCTGGTCGGTGGACTCTTCCAGGTGGTCGACGACCTCCTCAACGTCTCAGGCGTCGATCCCGCCTACGGCAAGACGACCTGCGACGACCTCATCGAGGGCAAGCGGACCCTGCTCGTCACCCACCTCCTCCAGCATGACGTCCCAGACGTGAGCAGTCGGATGTCGGACTTCCTTCGGCTGCCGCGTCGCGCGCGAAATGGTGAGCAGGTCGCTGAGATCGTCGACCTGATGCGGACGGCGGGCTCGTTCGACTATGTCCAGTCGTGCGCACGCTGTCTAGCGAAGGAGTGCGATGCAGCGTTCGAGCGAGCGTTCGGTTCGCTCCACTGGACTCCCGATGTCGACCTGCTCGCCGCCCTGCCCAGCCATCTGCTCGAACGGACCGCCTGAGCGGCGGCTACCAAGCCGGCGGCAGGAGCGCCCAAGTCCTCCCATCAACGATGCCTGTTGCAGCCACGTCATTGCGTCGTTGGATCTGCTTGACCGCGCTCACTGTCGCGTCGTCGAAGACGCCGGTCTGCGTCAGACCGGTGACTCGGGCCTTGAAGAGTCGCGCCTGCAGCTCGTCGACGATCGGCCCCATGGCGCCGGGCCCGATCTCGATCACCATCGGAGCGGCGACTTCGCTCGACTCGCCGGTCGGACCTGAAGCGGCGGTCATTGCCGCAGCGAGCTTCTCGGCTTCGCCCTCCTCGAGATCCTGGCCAGTACGAGCTCCGAAGTAGAAGCCGCTCACAGCGCCCGTCAGGGTCCCGAACGAAGCAAGCACTTTGTCGAAGGTCTGACTCGTCAGGAGACGGTCACCGAGGAGAGCGAGGCCGACGAAGCTGCCGATGATCAGGAGAGCGATGATCGCTCGCACCGATCCTCGAGGCAGACCAAGTCCTCGAATCTCAGCCCGCTCCCGGGCCTCAGGCCCGAGCCCTCGGAACGCCAGCGTTGCCAGCCCGAGGACGAGCAGTACGAACACCGCCAAGCCGAACAGCACCCACGCAACGTCGCCGAACGATGCCAGATTGGTGGCTTCGTTTCCTTCGATGGTCTGTGTTCGAGGGTGAAACGTGGTCGGGATTCCGGCCATGGCGTCGGTCCTCCTCGTGGATCGGACTCGGTTGACGGGCACCCGGTCTATGGGGGAGCTCTGTCCACCGCCTGTCCGAACCGAGCCGGCTCGACGGCCCTGCGCAGCCGCCGCCCACCTCGGTGGCCGGTCGTGGCGGAGCGCCGTGGTCCCCGGGATGGATCCCTACTGCGTCCGTCGCGGAACAGGCCGACGAGACGGCCGCCCACTGTTTCGCCGAGTCGATGAACTCGCTGAGGCGGCGGGAATGATCGCTCTTGCCCGAGAGCTCGAGCTCGAACTCGCCGCACCAGCGAGAGATCGAGGTGCGGATCTCCGATCGGTCTCGACGCCGTTGCCGTTGACGAGCTTGTCGGTATCGGTCGTGCGTCTGCCTCTCTGAGTTGGCGCCCGTCTCGAGACCTCTGGCCAACGGTTGTCCGGACCCTGTCCGACGAGCGTGTCCGATAGCCGCTAGCGGCGGGGGCACAGGCGTAGGATCGTGAGGGCATGACGTTGCCGCTGCCCGACGCCGACCGCTGCTACCGGGCCGTCGAGAGTCGGGACGCCCGTTTCGACGGATGGTTCATCGTCGGGGTCACCTCGACCGGCATCTACTGCCGGCCGAGTTGCCCGACGCCGGTTCGGCCGAAGCGGAAGAACACTCGCTTCTTCCCGACCGCGGCCGCTGCCCAGCGAGAGGGGTTCCGAGCGTGCAAGCGTTGCTATCCGGACGCTGTGCCCGGCTCACCGGAGTGGGACGTGCGGAGCGATCTCGCCGGCAGGGCCATGAGGCTCATCGCCGATGGAGTCATCGATCGTGAGGGCGTCGGCGGTCTCGCCCATCGGTTGGCGGTCAGCGAGCGGCATCTCAACCGCCTCTTGAACGAGGTGGTCGGCGCCGGGCCGATCGCACTCGCTCGGTCGCAGCGGGCCCGCACCGCCCGCATCCTCATCGAGACGACGACCATGTCGTTCGCCGAGATCGCCTTTGCGTCCGGCTTCGGCAGCATCCGTCAGTTCAACGACACCATCCGGGAGGTCTTCGCCCGCACCCCGAGCGAGATCCGGGACGCGTCGAGCCGTTCGACCGGTGCCGACGAGTCCGGGGCGCTGAACCTGCGACTCGCCCTCCGCCCACCGTTCGATGCCGACGAGGTGCTCGGTTTCCTCGCCTGGCACGGCACGCCCGGCGTCGAGGAGCTCGTCGACGGTGTGTATCGCCGGGCACTCGATCTTCCCGGTGGCCCGGGCGTCGTGGAGCTCCACCCCGCGGATGATCACGTGCAGGCCAGGCTCTGGCTCACCGATCTCACCGATCTCACGACGGCCGTTGCTCGGTGCCGGCGACTGCTCGATCTCGACGCCGACCCGCTCGTCGTCGCCGATGTGCTGGACCGGGACAGCGTGCTGCGTCCGCTCGTGCGGCAGCGTCCCGGGCTGCGAGTTCCCGGGGCGGTCGACGGCGTCGAGCACACCATCCGAACGATCGTGGGTCAGCAGATATCGGTCACTGGCGCGGCAACGGTGCTCGGCCGGATGACCGCTGCGGTGGACGCCCGCCTCGATCGACCCATCGGCGGTGTCACCCATCGCTTCCCGCGCGCTGACGAGCTCCTCGCTCTGTCACCCGATCAGCTGCCGATGCCGAAGTCCCGAGCCAAGGCTGTTCGGACGGTGTGCGAGGCGGTGGTCGACGACGGACTCGTGATCGATGCCGGTGCTGACCGGGGCGAGGTCCGGGACCGCCTACTCGCCCTACCCGGGATCGGACCGTGGACCGTCGAGTCCGTGGCGATGCGGGCCCTCGGCGATCCCGACGGATTCCTCGTGGGCGACCTCGTGCTCAAGAAGGCCGCCGATGCGGTCGGCCTCCCGACGACGCCCAACGAGCTGACCGAACGATCCGAGGCGTGGAGTCCCTTCCGGGCGTACGCCACCCACCACCTCTGGGCCCATGTGCTCCAGACGAACGAGGAGGCAGCATGACCCTGCGCACCCGCGCCATTCCCAGCCCGATCGGCGAGCTCACGGCAGTCGCCAGCGACGTCGGTTTGCGGGCTGTGCTCTGGCCGGAGGACGAGGAGCGCATCCGCTTCGACGACGAGCTCGTCGAGGAGGAGCACCCGGTGCTCGACGCCACCGCGGCGCAGCTCGACGAGTACTTCGCCGGCGAGCGCACGAGCTTCGATCTGCCGCTCGACCTTCGCGGCACCGAGTTCCAGGTCGCTGCCTGGGAGGCGCTGGCGGAGATCCCGTACGGGGAGACCGTTTCGTACTCCGAGCAGGCCGAGCGCATCGGCCGCCCGACCGCCGTCAGGGCGATCGGTGCGGCGAACGGCAAGAACCCGGTCTCGATCGTCCTGCCTTGCCATCGAGTGGTCGGCGCCGACGGCTCGCTCACGGGGTTCGCCGGCGGCGTCGACGCCAAGCGTGCGCTCCTCGACCACGAGCAGGGCATCATCCGGCTGGTCTGAGCGCGCGTCCGGGCGGCGGCGAGCATGATGTCGGCGTGAACACCGGGACGGTCCTGCTCACCAACGTGCTCCGGCGGGAGCGGCGTTCGTTGGATGGGGCGTGGCGGACGATCGTCGACCCCTACGAGACCGGCTACACCTGGATCCTCGGCGGTCGGAATCCGCACGGGTACTTCCGTGACGCCACGCCGAAGAGCCCGTCTGATCGGGTCGAGTACGACTTCGACTCCTCGCCGACGCTGGAGGTCCCCGGCGACTGGACCACCCAGGACGACGCCCTCCGGTACTACGAGGGCTCGGTCTGGTACCGCCGCCGCTTCGCGGCCGACGAGCGGCCAGGCCACCGGACCTTCCTCCACATCGGCGCCGCCAACCATCGCTGCCGGGTGTTCCTCGACGGCGAGGAGCTGGCGACCCATGAGGGCGGCTTCTCGCCGTTCGCCGTCGAGCTCACCGGCCGGCTGGGCGGCGAGCACTCGCTGGTCTGCCAGGTCGACAACAGCCGCCGTTCCGACGCCGTCCCCGCCACCCGTACGGACTGGTGGAACGACGGCGGCATCACCCGCTCGGTCAGCCTGATCGAGGTCCCCGAGACGTTCCTCGTCGACGCCTGGATCACCATGGCGCCCGATGGCAGCCTCGTCGGCGGCGGCCGGGTCGACGGTCCGGACGCAGCGAGCACCACGATCACCCTCGATCTCGCTGGTACGACGATCAGAACCGAGACCGGCGACGACGGCACCTTCGCCATCGCTGCCGAGGCGCCAGCTGACCTGGAGCGCTGGGGCCCGGGGCGACCGATCCTTCACGACGTCCGCTGGTCGGCCGGCGCCGACGAGATCCACGACGAGGTCGGCTTCCGGACCGTCCGCACCGACGGCAACCAGATCCTCGTCAACGACGAGCCCGTGTTCCTGAAGGGCATCTCGATCCACGCCGAGGCACCGATCCGTGGTGGGCGGGCGCGCGGTCCCCACGACGCGAAGCAGCACCTCGACTGGGCTGAGGAGCTCGGCGCCAACTTCGTCCGCCTCGCCCACTACCAGCACGACGAGCACATGATCCTCGAGGCCGACCGACGAGGCCTGCTCGCCTGGTGCGAGCTGCCCGTCTACTGGGGCATCGACTTCGGCAACGACGACACGCTGGGCGCAGCGCTCGACCAGGTCGACGAGCTCGTCGTCCGCGACCGGTCGAGGGCGTCGGCGATCCTCTGGTCGATCGCCAACGAGACGGCTCCGGGGGAGGAGCGGACGAACTTCCTCTCGCAGCTGATCGACCGGGCCCGAGACCACGACCCGACGCGCCTCGTCACCGCAGCACTCTTCACGAACTTCACCACCGAGCCCGAACACCACGTCGAGGATCCGCTCGGCGAGCTGGTCGACGTGATCGGCATCAACCAGTACCTCGGTTGGTACTACGCCGAGATCGCCGACGTCGCCGACCACCGATGGACGACGGCCTTCGGCAAGCCGGTGGTCTTCTCCGAGCTCGGTGCCGGAGCGAAGCAGGGCCTCCACGGCCCGGCCGACCATCGCTGGACCGAGGAGTTCCAGGTCGCCGTGTACGAGGCCCAGCTGGCGATGCTCGCCAACGTGCCGGACCTCGCCGGCCTGAGCCCATGGATCCTCGCCGACTTCCGCACCCCCCTCCGGGTGCTGCCCGGTGTGCAGGACGGTTGGAACCGCAAGGGGCTCGTCTCCGACCGGGGAATCAGGAAGGCCGCCTTCGCCACCCTTCGGCGCTACTACGACGGCGCGCCGTAGCTGATCCCGATTCGGCCGACAGCCGGCGGACAGTCCGGTTGGTGAACGTCTCATCGAGCGTGGCGCAACCCGCGTCTGATCGAAGGAGACGTCATGTCTGAGGAGCCGATGTTCCTGACTGCCATCAAGTCGGTGCCCGCTCTGGTCTCGGCCGCTGCGGCAGTGATCACCGCGCTCGTCGGGGTCGTGACCCTTGGACCGCTCGTGTCGTCGGATGACCCGCCGACCGCCACGACACCCCCCACGGTCACCGTCGAGGAACCTCCATCACCGACAGATGAGCCGCCACCACCGTCGACCCAGCCGGAGGGATCGCCAGAGCTTCGGTACTGGGCGCTGCCGACGATCGAGCACCTGTACCTCGATGCTGGCTTCACCCCTGACCCGTTGTTCTTGGACGGAGCGGCTGGTGGACCGATCGACGCCGGCATGGTCGGGTGCACCGGCTACATCGCCGAGGAGCCCGACTACATCGTCGACTGGTACGGAGCTACCGAGCAGCTCAGCTTCGCGTTCCTCGCGAGCAACGGTGCCGACACCACGATGGCGGTTCTCGACCCGTACGGAGCATGGTGGTGCGCGGACGACTCCGGCGACAGTCTCGACCCGATCGTCTTCGTGCCGTGGCCCGGCGATGGCGAGTATGCGATCTGGATCGGCACCTACGTCGCCAACGACTACGCAGAAGGGTCCTTCGTCGTCAGCGAACTGCTCTGATGGCTCGACGCTGGGTCGACGGCGCAGCGAATCGCGTGACCAGGGCTTAGTCCGGCAGCACGGCGGTGCCCTCGATCTCGACGAGCGCGTCGTCGAGGAACAGCGAGTGCACGCCGATGAGCGTGATCGGCACCTGAGGGAGCCGGGTGGTCGAGCCGGCGGCGATGATCCCCTCGAACAGCTGCGGCTGCATCGACTCGCTCCACCGCACGACGTAGATCGTCGTCTTCACGAGGTGTTCGGGCTCGGCGCCGGCGGCACGGAGGGCTTCGACGAGGTTGCCCAGCGCCCGCTCGGTCTGGGCCGCGAGCCCGTCGGCCAGCACACCGTCGGCATCGGAGCCGAGCTGGCCGGCGAGGTGGACGATACGCCCGCTGGGAGCGATCGAGGCGTGGGAGAAGCCCTGCGGCTCGGGCAGGGAGGCGGCGTTGCGGAGCTCGACGGTCATCGGCGCACGCTACGTCGCCGCATCGATCTCGGCTCGAGCAGATTCCGACCGGGTCGCCTGACGGGCAGCGATGGTCAGCCCGACCGCCACGATCGACAGGGTCAGGCACGACCACCGGAAGTCGTCGGCGAGGTCGCGGGTGACGCCGGTGATCCACGGGCCCGACACGCCACCGATCTCGCCGGCCGTGAAGAACAGCCCGCCCGCCGCTCCCATCCGCTTGGCGTCGACGGCCGGCGCCGACATCAGCAACAACATGCTGAGCGGGACCAGCAGGACCCGCGCCACGCCGAGCAGCAGGGTGACGGCGACGTGAGCGACCCGGACCTCGCCGAGCAACGGCCACACGGCGAGGGCGATCACGAGCAGCACGAGCACCAGCACCGGTCCCCGCCGTCGACCGTGGGCCAGCGGAGGTACGACGACCGATCCGACCAGCCCGCACAGGACGCCGGCCGCGACCAGCCAGGCGGCACCGGTCTCGGACCACCCGGAGGTTCGCAGCATCTCGGGCATCCAGCCGCCGAGCGAGTGCGCCACGAAGAACGAGCCCACGGCGAGCACCATCACCCAGCGAACCGTCCGATCGGCGAGCAGGTCGAGGGAGGGATCCGCGCTGCCTCCGGCGGAGGTCGGGCCGAGCCCTGCGGCGCGCGACACGACGAGCCAGCCCGCTCCTGCGGCGATCGACAGACCGCCGAAGACGACCATGACCCAGCGCCACGAGTCGGTCGCCTCGTTCAACGGACCGGCGAGGACGAGCGCGAGCGCCGTGCCCAAGGGTGCCGCCGTGCTGTAGATCCCGACCGCACGTCCTCGCTCGGCCTCGTCGAACGCCTCGGCCACCAACTTCGGTGCACCGATCGACACGAACGGCCCCCCGATGCCGAACACGGCCACGGCCAGCCACAGGGTCACCGGACCCTGCGCCAGCGACCGGGCGACGGCGGAGGCGGCGATCGCCGCCACACCCACCACCAGTCCCCACCGCACACCGACCCGATCGAGGATGCGGCCCGCCCGGATCGCCACGAACAGGTAGACGAACGGCCACGCCCCGAGCGCTGCGCCGATGGCGGCCCGGCTCATGCCGAGATCGAGGCGAACCCGTTCGAGCAGCGGGGCGAGCGATCCGGCCACCAACCCGAACGAGGCGTACACCGACCACAGGGATGCCAGCAGGCTCCACCGAGACGTCGCAGTCGCCGCGAACGTCACGAACCGAGCTCGGCGTAGACGTAGCCGTACGACCGGCGGAGCCCGAGCGACCGGTACAAGCCGAGCGCCGCATGGTTGTCCGGAGCCACCTGCAACCAGCACGTCGTGGCCGAGTGTCCGCCTGCCCATCCCGACAGCGCGGCGACGATGCGCCGGGCGTGCCTCTGGCCCCGCGCCGCCGGCAGGGTCGCCATCGCCGCCAGTCCGAACAAGCCACCCCGCATCGTGCCGACCCCGCACGCCGCTGGCCGACCGGCGGCGTCGTGGGCCAGCGCGAACGCCACCGGCGGCTGGATGCGATCGAGCAGTGATGCCGACGCCTTGGGATGCGCAGCGGCCGCCGGGTTGACCGCTCGCCAGACGTCGAGGATCGGCGCTGGCCCCTCGTGCAGCTCGACCTCGTCGATCGAGTCGCCCGCCGGCACCGGGCCGACGAGCACCTCCGCACCCGACCGGATCGACCCGCCGCCGGCCCGGATGCGGGCGAGGAGCGTCCCATGGGTGAGCGGCACGTGCACCAGCGGAGGGAGGTCACGCTCGACATAGAAGGCGGTCACCCGGGCGAACCGGTCGTCGAGGTCGTGCGGCGAACCGTCGACCCCGACCTGCGCCGAGTTGGCCCGTCCCGTGAACCCGTCCGTGGCCCGCAGCCGCCATCCGCCGAGCGACACGACCTCCGCGGCCGGCCACGTCGTGAGCGCAGCGGCCTCCAGGTCCCGCAGCGAGGGGATCACGTGACGAGCGCGGGCACGTCGGCCAGCGTCGTCACCGTGTGGTCCGGCTTCGGCCCGGGCGGCAGTGACGAGCCGTCGCGGTTCAGCCAGATCGCCAGCCAGCCCGCGCGAACGGCTCCGTGCACATCGGGTCCGATGTCGTCACCGACCATCGCCAACCGCTCGGGTGTGAGCCCGGCCTGCTCCTCGACGACCGCATAGGCCCGTCGGTCCGGCTTGGCCACGCCATGCTCCGGCGCCCGCACGATGAACTCGAAGCGGTCGTCGAGCTCGACGTCGGCGAGGTCGGCGCTCCCGTTGGTCAGCACGGCCGTCCGTCGACCTGCGGCGTGGAGCGCATCGAGCATCGGGCGCGCGTCGTCGTAGACATCGTCGGGTCGGAGGCGATCGGCGAAGAAGCGCCGGCAGATGTCCTCGACGAGCTCGGGGTCGGGCCGCACCCCGATCGAGTCGAGCGTTCGGCCGAACGCCAGCCGCCGGACCTCGCGCATGTCGAGCACCTGAGGATGGTCCCTGGCGATGCGCTGGCGATGCTCGATCATCCGATCGACCGTGAGCGACGCCGCACCCGGGTACTCAGCCTGCAGCTCAGCATGGCGGAGCTCCATCGATCGGCGCATCCCTCGGTGGAAGTCCCACAGCGTCATGTCGGCGTCGAACACGACCATCTCGATCGTCCTGGCGGTCACCGGGCCGAGCGTAGGGTGCGGGCATGCGCTTCTCGTTCTGGCCATCCGCCTCGCAGCCGTGGGACGCCGTCCTCGAACCGTGCCGGCACGCCGAGGCCACCGGGTGGGACGGGCTCTGGATCGCCGACCACTTCATGCCCTTCGCCGGTGACGTCGACGAGCCCATGCTCGAGGCCTGGTCGACGCTCACCGCCCTCGCCGTCGCCGTGCCCCGGGTCCGTCTGGGCACGCTCGTGTGCGGCAACACCTACCGGCACCCGGCCGTGCTGGCGAACCAGGCGGCGACCGCCGACGTCGTCGCCGGCGGCGGCCGTGTCGTGCTCGGCGTCGGCGCCGGCTGGCAGGAGAACGAGCACACCGCCTACGGCATCGAGCTCGGCTCGGTCGGCTGGCGTCTCGACCGCTTCGAGGAGGCGTGCGAGGTGCTGCGCTCCCTGCTCGACGAGCGACGCACCGACTTCACCGGCGAGCACTACACGATGACCGACGCCCCGATGGAGCCGAAGTCCGGGGGCGATGCGCCGATGCCGCTGCTGATCGGCGGCGGAGGAGAGAAGCGCACCCTTCGCATCACGGCACGGTTCGCCGACGAGTGGAACGTCTGGGGTGACCCCGAGATCATGCGCCACAAGAACGGCGTGCTCGACGCGCACTGCGAGGACCTCGGGCGCGACCCGTCGGAGATCGAGCGCAGCGCTGTCGCGCTCCTGTTCCTCTCCGACGACGATGACTGGCTGACCAAGATCCGGGAGCGGGACGTCGGCCGCCCGGCGATCATCGGCACGCCGGCCGAGCTGGTCGAGACGGTGGGGGAGTACGTCGAGGCCGGCGTGGACGAGCTGATCGTCCCCGACTTCACCCTCCGTGGTGGTCAGCAGCGACTCGACACGATGGACCGCTTCCTCACCGAGGTCGCCGCCGAGTTCAGGTAGCCATTGAACGAGGACGGCCGGGCCGCAGGAGCGTCAGCTCCGAGGACACCGGAGGAGGCGTGGGCACCGGGACCCACGCCGGGCAGGAAACACAACCTAGCTGTAGGACATCGCGATCTTGTCCTTGAGGTATTGCCCCGACGTCACCGGCGGGTGCTTCGCCTCCTCGCCGTCGGGCAGGCACGAGGGCAGCACCTCGACCCGGGCGTTCCAGTTCGGCTGGTGGAAGTACGGCATCGACACCCGCGGCACCGAGCGGACCTCGGCAGGGGGGACCGGCACCTGGTGCTTGGTCGACCGCCAGCGGTCGTTGGTCCACAGCTCCATGAGGTCGCCGATGTTCACCACGAACGTCCCGGGGATGACGGGCACGGACACCCACTCGTCGGCATCTCGGTCGAGCACCTCGAGCCCGCCGGTGCCGTCCTGGTAGAGCACGGTGAGCGTGCCCCAGTCGCTGTGGGGGCCCTTGCGGTACTGGCCCGGGAGCGGCTCGCCCTCGACCGCCGGATAGTGGTTGATCGTCAGGTTCGTGATGTGGTCGTCGATGTAGGCGTCGAAGAAGGTCTCCTCGAGCCCGAGCGCCAGGGCGAAGAGCTGCATGAGCTGAGCCGACACCGCTTCGAGGGTGTCGTAGTACTCGTGGGAGGTGGTCTCGAACTCGGGGAGCTCCTCGGTGGGCCACACGTTGGCCTTGGACCACACGGCGAAGTCCTCACCGAGCGAGTCCGGTGTCGACACGCCGGGATCGCCGAGCCGGCAAGAGGTGTAGAGCTCGCAGAGGTCAGGGGCGGTCTCGTTGCCGTCCGACGCGCCGACGTAGGACGGCGTGCCGTACCACCCGCGGATGGTCGGATCTCCCTCGGCGACGGCGTACCTGGCCTTCACGTCCGCCGGCAGCGAGAAGAAGGCGAGCGCGACGTCCTCCATCCGCTTCACGAGGTCGGGCGGGACACCGTGACCGGCGATCACGAAGAAGCCGGACGTCGAGCACGCCTGGTCGATCGCGGCCGCCGTCGCCTGCCGCGCCGCCGGATCACCGGACAACGCCGCGGCGATGTCGATGACCGGGACGAACCCGTCGACGAGCACCACGTCGGCGCGGTCGGCGACCGCCGACTCCATCTGATCGGTCATCGGTCGTTTCCCCCAGGATCAACGGCGGGTGGGATCAGTGCTCGAGCAGCGCGTCGGACCGGTCGCCGGTGGTCTGCACGGCGTCGGCGGTCTCCATGTCGCGGGCGCTCACGACCTTGGCCAGGAGGTGGTCGCCGGCGCTGATCGGCTCGTACTTCGGCGGGTGCTCGTTATCGACGCAGGAGGGGATCGGCTCGACGATCGCGTCCGGATTGGCCTCGTGGAAGTACGCCAGCGAACGACGCACGACCGACTGACCCGGTTGGGCCGGGACGACCCGGTGCACCGTCGAGCGGTACTGGTCGTTGGTCCACGCGGCGAGCATGTCGCCGACGTTGACGAGGTAGTGCCCGGGTACCGGGGTGACGTCGTGCCACTCGCCCGACGGGTCGAGCAGCTGGAGCCCCGGCACCGGGTCGGCGTAGAGCATCGTGCACATGCCGTAGTCGGAGTGGGCGCCGAGCCGCATCTGACCGTCGACCGGCGGAGCGTCACCGAAGCTGCGGTAGTCGAGGGCTCGCAGCACGTCGGGCGCCTGGTCGGCGCGGGACGGGAAGAAGTCGGGATCTAGGCCGTGGGCGACCGAGAGGATCTCGAGCATGTGCTGGGCCAACGCGGCGACCGCAGCGGCGTACTCCTCCCAGATGTCCCGCATCCGTGCGGGCGTCTCGGGCCAGACGTTGGGGTGGTACAGCGCAGCGTGCCGCTCCGGCCGGCTCGCCGGGTCGACGGTGTGGATCTGCGTGCCGATGTTGAAGGCCTGGAAGAGGTCGGGCGGCGTCTCGAGCCCGGCCGAGTAGCTCAGCGCCTCGGCGCCGGGCGGTGCGTAGCCCCGGTTCCACTCGGGCGGCATGACGTGCTCGAGCTTCACCTCCAGCGGCTGGTCGAAGTACTCGGTCGTGACCTCCAGCATCGCCTCGATCAGCGATGCCGGGACGGGGTGGCCGGCGATCTGCAGGAACCCGATGGCGCGGTACGCCTCGTCGGCGGCCGCTGCGATCTCGGCCCGACGGGCCGCCGAGCCCGTGGCGAAGCCGGAGATGTCGACGGTCGGGACGATCACGCTCATCGGCTCACCTCACGCCGCGCAGGTAGGGCACACCGAGATGTAGCGGCGAGTTGCTCCGGGACCGGTTCACCACGAGCGCCACGATGGTCAGGATGTACGGCAGCGCCAGCAGCAGGTTCAGCGGCAGGTCGCTGTTCTGGGCCTGCAAGGTGAGCTGGTAGGCCTCGAGGAAGCCGAAGAACAGCGACCCGATCAGGATCCGTCCCGGCCGCCAGTTGCCGAAGATCACGATGGCGAGGGCGATCCAGCCGCGTCCGCCGGCGATGGCCGGGAAGAACTGGCCCGTCGAGAAGATGCTGAGGAACGACCCGGCCAGCCCCGACATGAACCCGCCGAACAGCAGCGCCAAGTACTGGATCTTGGCGATGCTCACGCCGCGGAGGTCCGCGGCCTTCGGGTTGTCGCCCACGCTGCGGAGCTCGAGTCCGAAGCCCGTGCGGTTGAGGCCGTACCAGACGAGCGGGAGCGAGATGAAGGCCACGTAGGCCAGCCAGTGCTGGGAGAAGAAGATCTCGCCGATCCACGGGATCGACGAGAGCACCGGGATCTCGACGACGTCGAAGGTCTCGACCGTCGGGATGTCGGTGCCACCCTCGTCGAAGATCGCCCTGAGCAGATAGAAGGCGAACCCGATGCCGAGCAGGTTGAGCGCGAGGCCGGCCACGACCTGCTCGACCTTGAAGGTGACCGTCAGCACCCCCATCACGAGGCTCACGAGCATCCCGGAGAGCACGCCGGCGATCACGCCGAAGGCCAGCGAGCCGGTCTGGTCGACGGCGACAAACGCGCCGAAGGCGCTGAAGGTCAGCGTGCCCTCGATGCCGAGGTTCAAGATGCCGGCTCGTTCGACCACCATCTCGCCGATCGCGGCGAGCAGCAGCGGCGTGCCGATGCGGACCGCGCCGACGAGGACGCTCAGCGAGACGAGCGTCGTCAACTCATCCATCGGAGTGGACCCTCCTCAGTCGGTAGTTGACGACCACCGAGGTCACCAGCACGAAGACGAGCGCCAGGCCGGTGATGACGTCGACGAGCGCCGCCGGCACCCCGGTGGTGATCTGCATCGTCGTGGCGCCGTTGGTGAGCGCGCCGGCCGCGATGGCGGCGATGATCACGCCGGCCGGTCGCAGTCGAGCGACCAGGGCGATGATGATGCCGGTGAACCCGAACTCGTTGGAGATGCCCGGCTGCAGGCGCAGCTGGGTGCCGAGCAGCTCGCTCGCCCCGGCGAGGCCGGCGATGGCGCCGCTGATCAGCATCGTGGCGATGATGATGCGGTTGCTCACGATGCCGCCGTACGACGCCACCCTCGGGTTGGCTCCGATGCCGCGCACCTCGTAGCCGAACGACGTCCGGTTGAGGATGAACCACACCAGCGCCGCGGTGAGCAGCGCGATGACGAAGCCGAGGTGGAGCCGTCCTGGCTCGAGGATGCGGGGGAGAGCGAACGCGTCCGACATCCGGTCGGTCTGGGCGTAGAACGACGCCGGATCCTGCCACGCCCCGTTGAGGAGGAAATTGAGCAGGTTCAACACGATGAAGTTGAGCATCACCGTCGTGATGATCTCGTTGACGCCGAAGCGGGTCCGGAGCACCGCGGCGATGCCCGCCCAACCGGCGCCCATGAGCATCGCCATGGCGAAGCACACCGGCCACAGGACGATCCCGGGCAACGAGTCGTCGAGGATCAACGACGCCCAGTAGGCACCCATCGCGCCGGCGAACAGCTGGCCCTCACCGCCGATGTTCCAGACCTTGGCCCGGAAGGCGAAGGCGGCGGCGAGGCCGGTGAAGATCAATGGCGTCGCCTGCACCAGCGTCTCGATCGTCGCCGCCCTGGTGCCGAAGCCGCCCCGGTAGAGCGCCCGGAACGACTCGAGCACGTCGGAGCCGGCCAGGGCGATCAGGATCGCCGTGGTGAGGACCGCGAGCGCGATGCCGGCGAAGATGCCAGCGACCTCGAGGTACCACGGTGTCTGGAGCCGCCGCTCGATGCGCCACTGGCGACCGGAGGGTGCGGGAGGCTCGGGAGGTTCGGGGGCAGCGGGTGGTGGGGCGGGCGGGGTCGCGACGCCGGTCACACCAGCACCTCTCGGTCGGTGGAGTCGTCGATCACGCCGGCCATGTAGGCGCCGATGCGGTCGAGGTCGAGGGCGTCGTGCGACATCTCGCCCACGATCTGGCCGTCGAACATCACGCCCACCCGGGTGGACAGGCTGAGCACCTCGTCGAGGTCCTCCGACATCAACACGATGGCGGCGCCGCGGTCCCGTTCTTCGAGGAGGCGCTGCCGGACGTTCTCGGCGGCCGAGATGTCGAGGCCGCGGGTCGGCTGGTGGACGACGATGACGTCGGGCTGGCCCTCCAGCTCACGCGCCATGACGATCTTCTGAAGGTTGCCGCCCGAGAGCGTGCGGGTGATGTGGGTCGGCGAGGGGCAGGCGATCTCGTAGTCGTCGACCGCCTGCTCGGCCCGACGCCGGAAGGCCGCTCGCTGGAGGATCCCCCGGATCGAGAAGGGTCGGTCGCGGTGGCGACCCAGACCCAGGTTCTCGTCGATGTTGAAGTCCATCAGGAGGGCCTGGTTGATGCGGTCGGCCGGCACGCTGCCGACCCCGAGCTTGCTGACCGCCTTGGGGTCGAGTCCGAGGGTCTCGTTCCCGTCGATGGTGACCGTGCCGCCGTCGGGTTCGCGGACGCCGACCAGTACGTCGAACAGCGCGTCCTGGCCGTTGCCGGAGACGCCGGCGATGCCGTAGATCTCGCCGGCACCGACCTCGAAGCTGATGCCGCGGAGGGATCCACGCTCGGTCGCCTTGCCGGCGACGACGTCGGCGACGGTGATCTTGGTCTCGCCGGCATCGGGGTGGTCGGTGGCCTTCGACAGCTCCACCGATCGGCCGACCATCATCCGGACGAGCTCCGCGGCCTCGACCTCCGAGGTCTGGACCGTGTCGATGACCTTCCCCTTGCGGAGGACGGTCACGCGGTCGGAGATGCCGGTGACCTCGTGCATCTTGTGGCTGATCAGGATGACGGCGAGACCGTCCTCCCGCATGTGGCGGATCGACTCGAAGAGCCGCTCGACGCCAGCCGGCGTCAGGGCCGCGGTCGGCTCGTCGAGGATCAGCAGCTCGACGCCGAGGTACATGGTCTTGAGGATCTCGACCCACTGCTGGAGGCCGACCGGCAGCTCGCCGACCGGCGCATCGAGGTCGAGGTCGATGCGGTACGCATCGCAGAGCTCCTCGAGGCGGCTGCGAACGCTGGCGAGGTCGAGGCGGCCGGGCCCGGTCGTGCCGAGCGCCACGTTCTCGACCGTCGCCAGTGGCGTGACCAGCTCGAAGTGCTGGTGCACCATCCCGATGCCCCGGGCGATCGCATCCTTCGGCGAGCGGAGGTCGAGCCGCTCGCCGTTCAGCGTGAGGTAGCCCTCGTCGGGCCGATGCACGCCGTACATCGTCTCGGCCAGGGTCGACTTGCCGGCCCCGTTCTCACCGAGGAGGCAGTGGACCGTCCCCCGGTGGATGGCCCACCACACCGCCTCGTTGGCCACCACACCCGGGAACCCGGGCGTCACCCCCAGGACGCCGCGCAGCGGCGG
>JBCDAU010000053.1:0-33496 GCA_039185015.1 Actinomycetota bacterium | reverse complement strand
TTCGATCATCCCGACCGCCCGGTCCGCGGCCTGGGTGGCGGGGAGGAGGCCGCCGTAGCCCTGCATGACGAGCACGGGGCCGTCGTAGCCCTCGTCGGTGAGCGAGGTCTGGAGCGTTCGGACGTACTCCTGGGTGCGCTTGCCGGCGTTGGCGTTGATGGCCGTCGTGGACGTCCGCTCGTACTCGCCGGGCAGGGGAGCGATGTCGCTCGACAGCGAGACGTAGACCTCGGGTGCGACCCGCTCGATCAGCTGGGCGATCGCCTGCTCGTGGCTCGGGTTCCGGAACGACCAGAGGAGGCAGACGGCGATGGCCTCGACCTCGTGCTCGTCGACGAGGGCCCGGATGGCCGCCTCGGTGGCCTCGACGTCGAGGGGCTGGACGACCTTGCCCTCGTAGTCCACGCGCTCGGGCACGCCCCTGATGCTGCGCTGGTCGACGAGCGGGCGGGGTCGTTCGGTGGCGACCGGGTGCTTGATCTGGTCCTCGGGAAGACCCGACCACCTCCCGTACGCGCCCCGGGTGACCCGCAGCGTGTCCTCGAAGCCGGCGGTCGTGATGAGGCCGGTGCGGGCCCCGTCGCCGGTGAGCAGCGTGTTGTCGACGACCGTCGAGCCGTGGACGAACAGCGACGTGTCGGCCAGCAGCTCGCCGAGGCTCAGGCCCAGGTTGTCGGCGGCCGCTCGGACGGAGTCGATGACTCCGGTGGCGAAGTCGGGTGGCGTGGACAGCACCTTGCCGATCGTGAGCGCCCCATCAGAGCTCACGACCACGGTGTCGGTGCACGTCCCACCGACATCGGTGGCGACGACGTACGACATGGTTCCCCTCCGCAGTGCCAGGTCGGAGACGCAACGCTAGGGGCGGAGGGTGCGGCGCTCAACGAGTCGACGGTGATGTTCACGACCGGGAAACGCTGCAGCGGCGTCCGTGGTCAGCGGTGCATCTCGATCCCCACGCGCTCCATGATCGCCTCGACGTAGTCGTCCTCGATCTCGATGTGCGTCCGACTCCGAGCCACACACCAATCATGCACGTCATGGCTTGATGGCCCGTGCTTCAGACGCGGGCGATGCCGGCCGATCGGACAGAGAACGAGGGGAGTGACCATGCCTGCACCACGTCCGATCCAGCAGCCTCGCCGCAAGACGAAGCCGTCACCGAAGCAGCGCTACCAGCGCGAGTCGACCGAGGCGTCCACGCCCCACCGCGCCCGCCCGGCTTCACCACGGCGCCGGACGCGCGGGTCCTCAGCTCGAGGCTGAGTCCCCGGAACGACCCGGCCGGGCACTCAGGCCTACCGTTGTCGTGATGGTGGAGTGGACTGGCCCCGATGACCTGTGGAGCCACGCCGAGCAGTGCGCTCGGGCGATGCGTGTCCGCTCGCTGATCGACCGAGTCACCGGGCGTGGGCCGGTCGACAGCGGTGCGCTCGACGAACTCATCGATGAGCGGGACGCCTCCGCCGAACCGGCGGATGCTCACTCGGACGCTCAGTGAACGCCCCGCGAAGCGTCGACGACTGACCGCGGTCCGGTACACGTAGCGACTGATCGGCCAAGGAGCCCGGTCCGGCCCGCCCTCTCATCGTTGTGCCTCTTGGTCGTAGCCTTTATGCTACGCCTATGGTCGTAACTCCTTCGAAGCTGCTCGCTGAGGCTCGGCTTCGCGCTGGGCTCTCGGCTCGGGCACTGGCGGCGAAGGCCGACGTCCCCACGACCACCGTCACTCGCATCGAGAACGGCCAGGCGGACCCGAGCGTGGGGACCCTGTGTTGCCTCCTCGCAGCAGCTGGTTTCGAGTTGCGCCTGACGGTCGAGGTTCGTCGCGATGCGCCGCCCACGCTGGCTTCGCTGTCGTCGGCTGTCCAGGCGGGGGAGGACCGCTTGAGGATCGACTGGACTCGCCTGCGCGCCTTCGCGGATTGGTGCCACGAACACCCTGAAACGGTGGCTGAAGCCGTCGCTGACGCTCCCCGGCGCACCAACACGGCATTCGATGCCATTCTCGCCGGTGTCGCCGAGCTGCTGGCCGAGGCCGCAGGGGTCAAGGCGCCGTCATGGACGCGATCGGTTCCGTTGCCGGCTGAACCGTGGTCGCCACCGGGAACGCCAGCGATGTTGGCCCGGGCCGAGGCGAACTGCCCGGAGGCGTTTCGACGCCGAAACATCACCCTCGGCGCCGATGCGATCTTCCGGGACACCGGGCCATCTGGCCGACGAGCCGCGTGAGCTCGTCGGCCCCGCTCGGCGATCGCCAGCTCCTCGAGACGCTCTTCGGCGAGATCGGCCAGGGGCTCACCGAGATCGGGGCGGCCGCCGAGATAGTGATGGTGGGCGGCTCCTGGCTGCTGTGGCACACGCAACGAGCGGCAACCCACGACGTCGACTCCGCCAAGCGGCTCGACGGCCGCGTCGTCAAAGTCGCTCGGCGCGTGTCGGCAGCTCACGGCCTTCGGTCGGACTGGCTCACGACCACGCGGCCGGGTTCTGGCCGGCGGACGCCTCCTACGGCGACTGCTCGGTCGCGTTCGAGTCCGGCGGTCTGACGGTCCTGGTGCCTGCGGCACGCGTCATCTTCATCATGAAGCTGTATCGATCGAACCCGCAGGACTACGAAGACATGGTCTCGATCTGGCTCGACTGCGGCTTCGTCGACGCAGAGGACGCTGCTGACGCCTTTCGATCGGCCTACCCGCACGCGCCGGACGACCCGTACCTCGCCAATCACATCAAGCGCATCGCCGCAGAGGGCGGAGCCGGTTGATTGGGCGGTGTGCCTCTTGGAATCGGAGAGAATCTCCAGCATCTTGGTCAACGGACCACAAGCACCACTTGTGATCATGGAGGAGCTTGGGGTGACGAACTCCTACGACGATCGTGGTCGAACAGAACGCGTAGAAGACTCCTCTGGATTGTGATCTGCGGATGAGTCGTACGTTGAGCCTCGGGCTCGCCTATCCCTACCTAATCCGTTGGCTTACCTTCGGCCTAGCGGCCACGAGCGTCGGACTGTATGCCGTTTTCTCACTTGACCTCACAGTCGCAGGTCGAGCTGGCGCTCTCGTCGCCACTTTCTGCGGGCCGGCTGTCGTTCTCGTCTCGGCCGCCTTACTGGCGGGCCGATCCATCGAGGTGAGCGCCTCCGGAATCCATGGATACTCGCTCGAGTCAGTCCGGCTGCGAGTGGACGCAAGCACGATCACCGGAGTCCATGTCGACGAGGGCTGGTACAGCCTCGACCTCCATGTGAGGCGAGCTCAAGAACAGAAGGATGTGGTCCTCCGCGTCCGGCGCGAACAACGTGACGCCTCGACCCTCGCCGCGGAGGTACGTGGGGTCCTTGGCCTGGCGGGGAAGTAGCTGTGCCCGGCCGGGACATCGGTGACGGGATCGCTGCCATAGCGAAGGTCCATGGAATCCCCCGCTAGAGCTGCGAACTCTGAGTGGGCCCGCGGAAGTCGCTTGCAGCAGGTCACCAACGTGAAGAGGTAGATCCATGGCACTCGTCGAGATGGGTGAAGCTGCCCAACCGAAGCGGGCCACGATCGGTGGGTCGGCGGGTGTGTGTACGCGAGGACAGCGTCGCCAAGCCCAACGGATCTGATCGATGACGACCAGAGTCCGACTTGAAGATTGCCCACCTAGTACCCCCAGCGGAGATAGTGTCGCCTGCCGCCTCGGGAACCAGCTCGGGAACCGGCTCGGCATTGGACGGACACCGGCGGAACCGCAGGATGGGGCTGGCCTTAGGTTGATCCCGGCACGACTCGAAGACTCTGAAGCCAGACCGAGCCGCCGCATCGGGAGACGCTTCGAGTGGGTGCGCCTCAGAGCTACGGAGCTGGTCCCCAGTCGAGAAGACAAGCTGGATCCTCCGTATCGGAGATAACGGTGATTATCTCCGATAGGAGAAGGGAGATGCCTCACTCCTCCCCGGTCGAGGCGACGATCAGGCTCGTGTGGCGGGCGATGGCGTCGTCGCGATCTCTGTGCAGAACGGGCAGGTCGAGTCGAATCGCCGCAGCGGCGATGAGCGCGTCGACCTGGTCCAGGAGCAGCGGATGTCGCTGCGGTGGGCTTGTGCGGTCCCCCGCTCCGCTCAGAGCCCGGCGCGGACCGGCTCAGACGGCGCCCGTGACCGTCAACTCGATCCCCTGCGGTGTCCTCGGAGGCTGGCGCCTGACCTTCCGACCGACCCACTGGATCGCCATGATCGCCTTCCCGGCGAGGCCGTAGCGCGCCATCACGGCGTCGTCGATCCGCGCCGAACCGGCATCGTCGGTCAGCTCCGCTCTGGCCTCGAACCTCGTCGCCGCCTGAGCGACCTCACCCCGGATGTCGCACACCTCGAGCCAGACGTCGGGGGTGTTCCGGATGCGCTTGACCTTCCACGCGTCGGCATCGGTCGTCATCTGATAGCGCCCACCAGAGCCGACGAACCACAGCGGCGCGGGTTTCGGTGCGCCGTCGCGGGTGAACGTCGTCAACGACAGGTACTTCGCCTCGTCGAGCTCGCTCGTGTCCATGCGATGGAGTCTCGCGGACGTCAGAACGAGGAGCGCTCAGTCCTCGAGCATCGCCATCGACTTGGCCGTGATCCACTCACCCGCGACCACGGGCTCGTGGTGCAGCGGGTGGTCGGCGTCGATCGTCGTCGGGATCGTCTCGATCACCGCGCCGAACGACGGCTGGAAGAAGTACGGCACCGAGACCCGGTCGACGCCGGCCGCCTCGCCCTCCGGCACGACCACCCGGTGGAGCGTCGACACCCAGCGATCGTTGGTCCACCGCGCCATCAGGTCTCCGAGGTTGACGACGAACGAGCCGGGGAGCAGGGGTACGTCGCACCACGTGCCGTCGATCGAGATCTGCAGTCCCGGCAACTGCTCGACGGCGATGACGGTGAACGCGCCGTAATCGGTGTGCGCTCCCCTGCGGAGCTGCCCGGCCGGCACCTCGCCGGTCACCGGCGGGTACCAGTTGGCGAGCAACAGGCTGGTGTGGTCGTCGAGCTTGTCGTCGAACCAGTCCCCCGGCAGGTCGAGCGCTGCGGCCAGGACCGGAAGCAACGACCGGCACAAGGACTCCAGCGCCTCCTGGTACGCCTCGAACGCGCCCCGGAGCTCCGGAGGCCGGGCCGGCCACAGGTTCTCCCGGAAGATGGCCTCGTATCCTTCAACCGTCGCACGGGCCCGGATCGCCTCGTCGTCGAAGCCGCTGACGTTGAACGACTCGCACAGATCCGGAGGCGTCTCCTCCCCCATGGTCGCAGCGAGCGCCGTCGTGTCCATCCCGAGGTAGCCCCGGAAGTCGAAGGCCGACGGTGGGGCGACGAGGTCCTTCTCGACCCGTTCGAGCTGGAAGAAGCCGCGAGCGGCGGCGACCACGTCGTCGACCAGCCGGGGATCGACGCCGTGCCCGGAGATGGCGAAGAAGCCGATCCGGCGACAGGCATCGTCGAGCCGCGCCGCCGCGGTGTCGAGCGCTCCAGGCTCATTCGCCATCACGCCGCGAAGATCGATGACGGGTACGTCGATGGTCGGCATGCCGGATCCCCTCGTGGTCTCGCCCGAACCTAGGTGCCGCTGCGGGCTGCCGCCCTCACCGAATCCGACACGACACGCGCTGTTCGCACGGGAGACCGATCACTCCGCCGAGAGCCCGCCTGCGGCCGCAGAACGTGGTGCTCCGGTCGCTCACGTGGGCGAAGCCGGAGCGTAGGCTGGGATCCGTGGGTCGTGCCGTCGAGCTCCTTGGCCGCACGGCTGTGGCCGGGCCGGCGACCGCCGTCAGCCGGCGGCGGCTGCGGACGATCGCCTACCACGAGGTCACCGACCCAGAGCGCTTCCGCGCCCAGATCTCCATGATCGCCGAGCAGTTCCGGCCCGTCGGCGAACGCGAGGTGATCGAGGCCGTCGAGCACGGTGCCGAACTCCCCCCGAAGGCGGTGTGGGTCACCTTCGACGACGGCTCCCCGACCGTGATGGAGCGGGCCCAGCCCGTCCTCGACGAGCTCGGCGTCCCGGCCACGATCTTCGTGTGCCCCGGCCTCGTCGACACCGATCGGCCGATGTGGTGGGACATCGTCGGTGAGGCCGAACGGCTCGGCGCCGTGGTGCCCGCCCCACTCGTCGAGATCAAGGCGATGCCGGACCACGCCCGCCGTGCGCTGGTGGCCGAGCTCGAGGACGAGATCATCCGACGCTCCGGCTCAGCGCTGACCGGCGTGCAACTGACGACCGCCTCGTTGCGGCGGTGGATCGACGCAGGTCATGGGGTCGGCAACCACTCGTGGGACCACCCGTGCCTCGACACCTGCACCCCGGCCGAGCAGGAGGAGCAGATCCGCCGGTGCCACGCCTGGCTCGTCGACGAGCTGGGTCTCGACCGGCCGACGTTCGCCTATCCCAACGGCAACCGGGCCGACGCGACGGAGCGAACCCTCCTCGACCTCAAGTACCCCGTCGGTCTGGTGTTCGACCATCGACTCACGCGCCTCGACGTGCACCCGATGCGCCTGTCGCGACTGCGCTTGTCCGCTGATGCATCCGTGGGCCGAGCCCGAGCCATCCTGAGCGGCGCCCACTCGTTCCTGTTCCACGCGACGCGGCGGGCCCGAGGCATCGCCAGGTGAGCGGATCGGCGCCCCTCGCCGCCTACGACATCGTTCCGGCCGCCGACTGCGCCGACGCCGAGATCGTCGAAGCGCTGGCTGCGGCCTTCGACCGGGACGACCTCACCGCCGAGTGGTTCCGCTGGAAGCACCGCGAGTGTCCCTTCGGTCCGTCGGACGGCTGGGTCGCACGCGACGAACGCGGGGTCGTCGGCGTCCGCCTCTTCACCCCGTGGCGGTGGTGCACCACCGATGGCGAGGTCGTCGGCCTCCGTCCCCTCGATGGCGGTGTCGTTCCTCGAGCGCGGCGTCAGGGGATCTTCGCCGCGCTCGTCCGGACGGAGATGGAGCGGCGCCGTGCGAGCGGCGAGCCGGTCATCGTCCTCTCGACCTCGGTGCCGGCGTCCCGCGCCGCCTACGTGAAGTTGGGGTGGAGCGCCGTCGGCGACCTCCCCCACGTGGCCGCCCCGGTCGTCCCCCGGCCCGCCCGTCTCGCCGACTGGGACCCCGTGCCCGACGAGCGCTCCCGCCGGAGCGGCATCGGGACGAGTTGGACGGCCGACGCGCTCCGGTGGAGGTTCCGTCCCGAGTCCGGGTATCGCTACGAGTCCGTGCGCCTCGGCCTCAGCGATGACGCAGCCGGCCTCGTCTACCGGGTGGTGGCTCGTCGTGGGCTTCGGACGTTGGTCGTCGAGCACACGGCCGGCGCCGATGCCGCCGTCGGCCGGGTCATCCGCGCCGCCGCGGCCAAGGAGCGCGCCGTGGTCACCTTGCGAGCGGGCCACAGCGGCGGACGATCGAGCCGCTCGGTCGGGCGCTCGGCCCTGACGTCATGGTCGGTGGCCGTCGACGCGCCGACCGAGCCCGGACGTCTCGACGGTTGGGACCTCACCTTCGCCGACGTCGAAGGCGTCCTCTGAGCGGACACCACCGCGAGGCGATCAGGCCGAGGCGCCGTCCGGGTGGCGGATCCTGCAGATGAACGGCGAGAGGAGTCTGCCGACGTCGCCGTCGGTGTGCGCGGCGATCGCCGCAGCGACCTCGGTCGTGTCGACCGCCTCGCCGACGAGGTGCATCCGCCAGCCCTCACCGCTGACGGCGAGCGCTCCCCCGTCGGGGTCGTCGACCTCGCCGACCGGATGCGTTCCGGCCTCGATGATGAAGTCGAAGTGGAAGGCGACCGGCGTGCCGTCGACCACGCACGCATGACGGTGGAACCGGATCGGTGCGCCCCACGAGTCCGTTCCGTCGTTCACGCCCTCGTCGCGGACCTCATCGCAGTCGAGCGGCTCGAGTCGACCGGACGCGTCCCCCGGGGCCGTGTCGGTCACCGCGCCGATCAGCAGCAGCGCGACGCCGGCAGCGAGCACGGCGGCGACGAACGCCACCGCCCGACCCGTCGCGCCGGAGCGCTCACGGGCAGGGGGCGAGTTCCGCATGCTCGGCCACGCTACTGCTCGGATCGGAACGGTGGCGGGTCAGGTGGCCACCCTTCGACGGCCTCGCTCACCCGTCGTCGGCGACCGGTGTCAGCCGAAGAGCACCTGGTAGGCGCGCTCCCGGTCCTCGTCGGTGTCCATCCAGAAGGGAGCGCACACCTCGACGCCCCGGTACCAGTCGCAGTCCACCCACTTGGCCCGCTCGACCTCGGTCGGGCGAGCGCTGTAGGCGCCATACCCACCGGGGAGCACCAGGAACGGAGCGTCCGACGGGCCCGGTGGCTGCGTCGTGGTGGTCGTCGTCGTGGTGGTGGTCGTCGTCGTGGTGGTCGTGGTGGTCGCCGGCGGCTGGGTGGTGGTCGTGGTGGTGGTGGTCGTCGTCGTGCGCGGCGGGCGCGTCGTGGTGGTGGTCGTGGTCGAACGCGGCGGACGGGTCGTGGTGGTGGTCGTCGTCGTGGTGGGTGCTGCGGTCGTCGTCGTGGCCGGCTCCGTGGTGGTGGTCGCCGGGGCCACGCTCGTCGTGGTGGTGGCCGGGCTCTCCGCCACGTCCACGACGTCGGACGGCGGTGCCGTCGTCGCGACGTCGACCGCCTCACCCTGATCGGGCGGTGGCGGGTCGTGGGGGACGGTGGTCGGAGGGTGGGCGACGGTCGTGGGCGGAGCGTGGTCCTCGTCGGCGACCTCGGCGACATCCTCCAGCTCGCCCGGCGTGCCGGCGGGCGTCGGGACGAGCAGCGGCAGCTCGCCGAGGACGGTTCGCGGTGGACCGAACACCGCGGCCTCCTCGGCCTCGGCCTGGTCCGGATCGACCACGATCGGTTGGACCGCGGTCGTCGTGGGCGCCGCGGTGGCATCCGGCGACGGCGGCGCGGTCGCCGGCGCCCGGAGCGTGCGGGGCGCATCGACGTCGGCGGCCGAGAGGTCCTGGGGCTGCGCGACCCGCTGCGTGCTGGGTCGGGCGACGGTCACCGCCACCGCGAGCGCGCCAAGGTGGATGGCGACGAGCACGAGGATCGTCGCGGTCCGGTTCCTCGTTCGTGGTGCGACCACGGCGGACACGCTATCTGAGCGCGAGCGGGACTCGCCGGAACGCGCGGCGTGGTCCCCGGTGGCCTCTGTCCGGTGTGCAAGGGAACCGCCAGCGTTCGGTCAGATCCCGACCGGTCGTACGCAGTCGACCACCGCTTGCGAGGCGTCTCACATCCGACGACAGGCGGGACGCCTACCGTGCGCGCGGGCGGGATGCGGGCCACCTCGAGAGCAGGAGCCGTCGATCCCATGTCGCCACAGTCGCACCACTCCCCTCGCCCCGGGCGCCGTCCCCCACTGCGCCTCCTCGCCACGGTCGTGACGCTGCTCGGGGTCTGGATCGCCACCCAGGCCCTCGGCTCGACCGCTCCGACGATCGGTACCGGGCCGCTCACCGTCGACGACAGCGGACACTGGTTCGAGTACTCCACCAGCGGCGAGCCGTACTTCATGGCCGGCTCCGGAGGTCCCGAGGGCTTCCTGTACTACGAGCCGTCCCGGCAACAGGAGATCGTCGACGAGCTGATCGAGCACGACGTCCGTGCGATCTACGTCCACGTCGTGCGGGCGTACGGCGGCGATGGGGGCGGAGATGAGCACCCCTTCGTGGATGCCGACGACCCGGGCATGGGCGTCGACGCGGCCCTGCTCGACACCTGGGACGGGCTGCTGAGCCAGCTCGACGAGGCGGGGATCGTCACGTGGATGCACCTCTACGACGACGGCGCCCGCCCGTTCGGTGCCTGCAACACCGAGCTCCCCGATGCGGAGCGCGCCTTCGTCGAGACGATCGTCACCCGCTTCCGGGACTACCAGCACCTCGTGTGGCTCCCGACCGAGGAGCACAAGATGAAGGCCTGCGCCGACGCCGCGACCGACGTCGCCAAGGCCGAGGCGCTGGCTACCGAGATCCGCCTCCACGACGACGTCCACCCGCTCGGCGTGCACCACAACAACGGTGAGTCGAACCAGTACCTCGGCAACACCGACATCGACGTGTTCGCCCAGCAGATCTGTGGCAGCCGGTCGGTGCGCAGCGTCGACGGGATCCACGACGCCGGCGAATGGGGCGAGGACGTCTACGTCATGGCCGAGTGCCACCCGTGGCACAAGGACCTCCTCGCCTCGGGTGACCGCACGACGCTGCGGCGGACCTTCTGGGCGTCCGCGATGGCCGGCGGGTACGTGCTCTTCTACGACGCCTGGGAGGCGACGGACCCGACCGACGAGATGCTCGCCGACCTCGGCCGCATCAACACCTTCATGGACGGCGCCCGCTTCGACGAGACCGAGCCCCGTGACGACCTCGCCGCCGCCGACACCCGCTTCGTCCTCGCGGACCCGACCGACGGCGTCTACCTCCTCTGGGCCGACGATGCTCCAGCCACCATGGGTGTCGACGGCATGGCCGCCGGGACCTATCGCCTGCGCTGGTTCGACCCGGTCGACGGGGCCACGGTCGAGCAGGTCGTCGCCGTGTCGGACGACGGTGGCAGCTTCCCGGTCCCTGCGGAGCTCGGCGACGAGGCCGCCGTGTCCATCGAGCCCGACGACGGCATGCCGACCCCGACGACGATGCCCGACGACCCCACGCCGCCCGACACGATGCCGCCGGTGACCGTGCCGCAGACCGGCGATCAGGTCGGCTACTGGATGGGTGATGGCGGCGGCGAGCTGTACGGCTTCGGCGATGCGCCCGATCCCGGTTCGGTCGAGGGCCAGATCGTCGCCACCGCCTCGACGCCGGACGGCTCCGGGCTCTGGGTGTTGACCTCCGACGGGGTCGTCCACGCCCTCGCCGGCGGCACGGACCACGGCGACGTGGACACCACCGCACTCGCGTCCGGCGAGATCCCGGCCACCATCTCCGTGCTCCCGGATGGCTCCGGGTACTGGGTGTTCACCGATCGGGGACGAGCGATCTCGTTCGGAGCCGCCGGCGACCTCGAGGATCTCGTCGACCTCGGCATCGGCGACATCCTGAACGGCCCGATCATCGCCTCGGTGGCGACGCGCTCCGGCGACGGGGCCTACATGATCGGGTTCGATGGTGGCGTGTTCGCGGTCGGCGATGCGGAGTTCCATGGATCGATGGGCGGCGTCGCCCTCAACGGTCCCGTCGTCGGCATCGCCACCGACGCCGACGGCGTCGGGTACTGGCTGGTCGCCGACGACGGCGGGATCTTCTCCTTCGAGGCCGACTTCCAGGGCTCGATGGGTGGCCAGCCACTCAACCAGCCGATGGTGGGAGCGGTGCCCTTCGGCGACGGCTACCTCATGGTCGCGAGCGACGGGGGCATCTTCAACTTCTCGAACCTGCCCTTCCTCGGCAGCCTCGGCGACGACCCGCCACCGAACCCGGTCACCGCGGTCACCGGGTTTCCCAGCTGACCGTCATCTGTGCGCACGCGGTGGCAATAGCGTTCTGTCGGTGACCACCTCCCCCCTGCCCTCACCGTGGAGCCCGCTCCCCACCGACGAGTGGACCGAGACGCTCGAGACGCTGCACCTCTGGACCCAGGTCGTCGGCAAGATCCGACTCGTGCAGAGCCCGTGGCTGAACCACTCCTGGTCGGTCGTGCTCTACCCGACGCCGAGCGGCCTCCGCAGCTCCCTCGTCCCCCACGAGCAGGGCGGCTTCGAGATCACCTTCGACGTCCTCGCCGAGCGCCTCACGTTGGAGACGACCGACGGGGCGCGGCGGGAGCTCGCGCTCGAGACGCGGACCGTCGCCGACTTCTACGGCGACCTGATGGGAATGCTCGCCTCCGTGGGCATGCCGGTCGAGATCTCGACGACCCCCAACGAGCTCGCCGAGGTGATCCCGTTCCCCGAGGACACCACGCACTCGACCTTCGAGCCGGATCACGCTCGAGCGCTGCAGCGGGCGCTCATCGACGGCACGAGGGTCATGCAGCGGTACCGGGCGGGCTTCCGGGGCAAGGCGAGTCCGGTCCACTTCTTCTGGGGCAGCTTCGATCTCGCCACGACGCGGTTCTCCGGCCGCGAGGCCCCGGCCCATCCCGGCGGCGTGCCGAACTTCGCCGACGACGTCGCCCAGGAGGCGTACTCGCACGAGGTCACGAGCGTGGGGTTCTGGCCGGGCAACGCCGAGGCGCCGGCGCCGATCTTCTACGCGTACGCGTATCCGACCCCCGACGGCTTCTCGGATGCGGCGGTCGAGCCCTCGGACGCGTTCTGGCTCGACGCGCTCGGCGAGTTCGCGCTCCCCCACGCGGCGTTGGTCGGTGCCGACGACCCCGACGCTGCGCTGCTCTCGTTCTTCGAGACCACCCACGTGGCCGCCGCCGACCTCGCCTCGTGGGATCGCAACGGCCTCGAGTGCGCGCACCCGGACGGTCCCGACTGGTGGGTCAACCGTCCCCACGGCTGATGTCGCGATCGCGATCGTGATGCTCCCGTCATGTGCGTGCGGCATGATCGCCGCATGAACGACATCGGTTTCCTGCAGCGGACGATCGAGCTGGCGGATGAGTCCGTCGAGGACGGGAACCACCCCTTCGCCGCCGTGCTCGTGGCCGCCGATGGCACCGTCTTGGCCGAAGGCAAGAACAACCACTCGGTCGACAAGGGACCGGGACATGCCGAGACCAACCTCGCCCGCCGCGCTGCGATCGAGTTCGACGAGGAGACGCTCCGAGGCTCCACGCTGTACACGTCGGTGGAGCCCTGCTCGATGTGCTCCGGCACGATCTACTGGGCCGAGATCGGGGCGGTCGTGTTCGGCATGACCGAGGAGCGCCTCGCCGAGCTGACCGGCGACGACCCGGCCAACAAGACGCAGACGCTCGGCTGCCGGACGGTCTTCGATTCCGGACAGCGCCCGGTCGAGGTGCGGGGTCCCTATCCCGAGCTCGAAGAACGGATCGTGGCCCAGCACGCCGGCTTCTGGAACGCCTGACGCCCATCTGATCCCGGAGGCCCCACTTCATCGGGGCGAAACACCGGCATGCCTACGGTGCGGCCGTGACCGAGATCCCCCTGATCGACCTGCGCCCCTGGTTCGAGGGCGACGAGGACACCAGAGCGGCGCTCGCCGCCGAGGTGGACGCGCACCTCCGACGGCTCGGCTTCCTGCTCGTCGTCAACCACGGCATCCCCCCCGAGGTGACCGCCACCTGCAGGGCGGAGGCCCGCGCGTTCTTCTCGCTGCCCGCCGAGGACAAGGCTCGGTGCGCCGCACCCTCCGCCGCCTATCGGGGCTGGATCGGACCGGGGCTCGAGTCGAACGCGGCGACCTACGGGGTCGAGACACCCCCTGACCTCAAGGAGACGTGGGCGTACGGCGCCGTCGACGTCCCCGACGAATCGCTGCGCAGCCGGGAACCGCGGTGGTACGCCTCGACCCAGTGGCCGCACGAGCCCGCCGGGTTCCGACCCGCGGCCGAGGCGTGGTGGCGGCACGCCCGGCGGCTCGCCGACGACTTGCTCGACGTCTGGTCGTTGGCACTCGGTCTCCCGCTCACCGACCTGCGCGACCGCTGCTCGGCGACCACCTCGACGGGCACGATCAACTGGTACTACCCCGGCTCGCGCGAGACACCGGCCGAGGGGCAGTTCCGCGTCGGCCCGCACACGGACTTCGGCACGCTCACGGTCCTCGACCGCGAGCCCGGCCTCGGCGGGCTGCAGGTGCTCGACGAGCACGGCACCTGGATCGACGCGCCGTACGTCGAGGGCGGCCTGATCATCAACACCGGTGACATGTTCCGCCGCTGGACCAACGACCGGTGGTGCTCCAACGAGCACCGGGTCCTGCCACCACCGGCGAGCGACCCCGACGAGGAGCTGATCAGCCTCGTCTTCTTCCACGAGCCGGATCACGACGCGCTGGTCGAGGCGTTCCCGAGCTGTGTGAGCGACGAGGAGCCGGCGAAGTACCCGCCCGTGAGATCGAGCGTCTACCTCGGCGAGAAGATGGACGCCCTGGCGGTCTGATGACCGAGACGACGCCACTCGTGGCTGCCGCCGGCTCCGGTTGGGTCGCCGCTGCCACCTCGAGCCAACTCGACGACGGCCCGGTCGCGGCCACGGTCCTCGGCGTCGACCTCGTGATCGCTCGCCTCGGCGACGCCGTCGTCGCGCTGCACGACCGGTGCGCGCACCGAGGCGCCCCGTTGTCCGGCGGCGACGTCCGCATCGCACCGAACGGCCGGCACTGCCTGGTGTGTCCCTACCACGGGCTCCACTACGGCGCCGACGGCTCGGCGGTGCACCTCCCAGCACGCCCGGACGCTCGCCTGGCCCGTCGTCTCGATCTACGGACGCTGCCGGTCGAGGAACGCCACGGGCTCGTGTGGACCAGCCTCGTCGCCGAGCCCGAGGGTCAGCCGCCCGACTTCTCGGCGTTCGACGGCCCGAGGCTCCTGCGGTTCCAGCTCGAGCCCGAGCGCTGGGAAGCGGCGCCGGGCCGGATCGTGGAGAACTTCAACGATCTCGCCCACTTCCCGTTCGTGCACGCCGACACGTTCGGCGACGCATCACATCCCGATGTCGGAGACATCGAGGTGCTCGTCGACGGCGACACGATCCGCCACGGGATCCTGATGCACCAGCTCGACCGACTCACCCTCGATGGTGCCCCGGTGCCGATCGAGGTGGCGTATTCGTACGTCCACTCGGCACCCTTCGCCACCGAGCTCCGGATCCGGTTCGACGACGACCGGACCGAGTGGATCCAGATGACGCTGACGCCGATCGACGACGACCGCGCGCTCGTGTTCCAGCAGAACGCCCGGAACTTCGATCTCGACGACGACGTCGGCGCCTACGCGAAGTTCCAACACGCGGTGAACACCGAGGATCGCCTGCTGCTCGAGCGGTTGACACCGAGACGTGTACGTCCCGACGGCGCCGACCTCGACGAGGTGGCCCTGGCGGTGGACGGCTTCACGATCGCGTATCGGCGTTGGTGGGCCCAGCGGCTTCACCCGGAGGGGGCGCGGTGACGCAGGCGGACTCCAGGTCCCGTCTCGCGAAGGGCAACGCCGCCGCCACGATGACCGCCCCGACGATGAGCGCGTACCCGGCGCTCGTGTCGTAGGCCGCTGCGGCCGCCTGCTCCCCCACCGCCTCGACGCCCTCGGTGAACGAGTCGACGTCGACGTCCAACTCGTTGCGGAACGCGACGCGCTGCACCGAACCGAGGATCGCGATGCCGAGCGACGCCCCGAGCTCGATCGACGTCTCGTTGATCCCGGCCACGACGCCGGCCATCTCCGGATCGGCGTCGCCGATCACCCGGTCGATGGACGCGGGGATGACGAGGCCGTTGCCGACGCCCGCGACGACTCCGGCGGCCACGAAGAGGAGGTGCTCCCCGATCGGCGTCAGCGCCATGCCGACGTAGCCGGCCGACATCAGGACGATGCCGTAGGAGATCACCCGGTTGATGCCGAAGCGTTGGCCGAGCTGGGGGACCCGACTCGCGACGAGGAGCTCCACGACGCCGATCGGGGCGACGACCAGCCCCGTGACGAGCGGGCCCTCGTCCCAGGCGAACTGCAACAGCAACGATGCGACGAACACGACGCCGGCGAAGCCGACCGCGGTCAGGACGAGGGTCGCCGCGCCGGTCCGCAACCGAGGTGAGGCGACCGCCCTCGCCGGGATCATCGGGACCGGGGTGCGCCGTTCGTGGCCGATGAAGGCGATGAGACCGGCGATCGCGATGACCACGGCGGCCAGCACCATCGGATCGGTCCAGTGGCCCGGCGCTTCGATGACGGCGAACAACGTCGCGCCGATCGTCACGGTCGAGAGCACCGCGCCGCCGAGGTCGAGCCGCCCGCTGGTGGCCGGTGCCAGCTTCGGAACGACGACCAGCACGGCGATGATGCCCGCAGCGCCGCCGACGGCGTTCGCGAGGAACACCGCTCGCCACGACGACACCTCGAGCAACCAACCGGCCATGACGGGTCCGAGGGCCGAGCCACCACCGGCGACGCCGGCCCACCACGCGATGGCCTGCGGCACCTCGTCCTCGTCGAACACCTCGGTGAGGGTCGAGAGGGTCGCCGGCATCAGCATCGCCGCACCGAGACCGGACACGACGCGAGCGACGATCACCCCGTCGACGCTGTCGACCACGCCACCGACCAGCCCGCCCAGCCCGAAGAGCAGGAAGCCGATGAGCAACGCCGGCCGCCGACCGATGCGGTCGCCGATGGCGCCGCCGGTGAGCAGGAGACCGCCGAACACGACGGCGTAGGAGTCGACGATCCACTGCAGGTCGGCGGCATCGGCCCCGAGCGACCGTTCGAGGTCGGGCAGCGCGACGCTGAGCGCCGTCACCCCGGCCACGACGAGGAAGAGTCCGCCCGCGCAGACGCCGAGCACGTACCAGCGTCGAGGGTCGGGCCGCATCGGCGGCACCTTCGCGCGATCTGCACTCGTGCTGCCGAATGGCCGTGCTGAGTTCACGGGATCGTGATCCACCGGTGACCCACGTCGACGCCGGAGCGCGTGTGCTGTGCTCGGGTCGATCCGAGGAGCTCCATGACCACCCTGCCCACCTTCGACATCTCCACCGTGATGGGTGGCGAGGCGCCCTCGTCCGAGCTGTCGGCCGGCGTCGACCGGGCGTGCGCCGAGATCGGCTTCTTCGGCGTGACCGGCCACGGGATCTCGGCGGAGCAGCGTGCGGCTGTGCTGGACGCTGCCCGCACCTTCTTCTCGCTGCCCGAGGCGGCCAAGGCGGCGGTGGCCATCGAGAAGTCCCCCAACAACCGGGGTTGGGGTTCGATGGGCGCCGAGCACCTCCAGCCCGACATCCCCACCGACCTCAAGGAGACCTTCGACATCGCGATCGAGCGCTCGGCCGACGATCCGCGCAACTCCCCGCTCGACGGACCGAACCTCTGGCCGGAGCTCGAAGGCTTCCGCGAGACGCTGGAGGACTTCCAGGACGTCACGCTCCAGGTGGCGCACGCCGTGCTGCGGGTGATGGGCGCCGCGCTCGATCTCGACGCCGACTTCTTCGAGTCGCGGCTGCGACGCCCGCTCGTCGAGACCCGGCTGCTCCACTACCCCGGCGTCGAGGAGCTGCCGTCGGACGGTCAGCTCGGTGCCGGCGCCCACAGCGACTACGGCTGCGTGACGCTGCTGTACTCCGACGGGACACCGGGGCTCCAGCTGCAGAACGCCGACGGCGAGTGGATCGACGCCGTGGTACCCGCCGACGCGCTCGTCGTGAACCTCGGCGACCTCATGCAGCGGTGGACGAACGACCGCTACCGGTCGACCGTGCACCGGGTCCTGCCGCCGGTCGGGACCGACCGCTACTCGGTCCCGGTGTTCGTCACCGGCGACTGGGATGCCGTGGTCGAGACGCTCCCGAGCTGCATCACCGACGATGCGCCGAGGCAGTACGAGACGGTGCTCGCCGGCGAGTACCTCCAACGGCGCTTCGACGAGACTTTCGCCTATCGAACCGCCGACTGATCCGGAGCTGTCGCGCGAACGACGGGGTCAGGCCGGTTCATCCCCACGCAACATCGACGACACGTCGGTGGTCTGGACTCCCGCCCCATGCCATCACCAGACCACCGCTCGCCCCGACCCCTCGGGATCCTCCGCCTCCTCGCCGTCCTGCTCGCCTTCGGCCTGATCGCCGCCGCGTGCGGTGACAGCGACGACGACGACGCCGACGTCGCCGGGGCGACCGAGGAGACCACGGCAGAGGCCGACGACGACGGTGGGTCGTCCGACGAGGGCGCCGCCGCCGAGGGCGACTTCAGCGACGTCTCCGTGTTCATGATCCTCGACGGCTCGGCCGACGACGGCGGCTGGAACACGACGCACCTGCGCGGCCTCGATTCGATCGAGGCAGCGTTCCCCGGCATCCAGACCGACTTCGTCGAGAGCATCGACCCCGGGCAGACGGCGACCAACGCCTTCGAGGACGCTGCGGCCAGCGGCGCCGACATCGTCATCGGCACGACCTACTACCAGGACGACATGATGGACGTGGCGGCGGCCTACCCCGACACGATCTTCCTCACCTGGGCCGGCTTCGAGACCGCCGACAACGTCGGCCACTTCGACGGTGCCTCCGAGGAGGGTCGCTACCTCGACGGTATCGTCGCCGGCAGCCTCAGCGAGAGCGGCATCATCGGCTACCCGGTCGGGTTCCCCTTCAACGAGGTGAACCGTGCCGTGAACGCCTTCACCCTCGGCGCCCAGACGGTGAACCCCGACATCGAGGTGCAGGTCGTCTACCTGAACACCTGGTTCGACCCGGCGGTCGAGCAGCAGGCCGCCGAGGCGCTGGTCAACGCCGGGGCCGACGTGCTCGCTCACGAGGTCGGCGCGCAGGTCTACGCCACCGTCGCCGCGGCCAACGACGGGTACGTCATCGGCTACACCAACGACTGGTCCGACTTCGAGCCCGAGGCCTGGGCCAGCTCGTTCCTCTACGACTGGGGCGTGTACTACGTCGAGCAGATCGAGGCCGTCATCGACGGGACCTGGGAGCCGGAGATCGCCTTCGGTGGGCTCGAGGCCGGCTACATCACGGCCGCTCCCTACGGACCGGCCGTCACCGACGACATCCTCGCCCTCGTCGAGGAGGCCCGTCAGGGGATCATCGACGGCACCCTCGACCCGTTCGCCGGGCCGATCGTGGACAACGAGGGCAACGTCGTGATCGCCGAGGGCGAGACGATCCCCTTCGGCGACCGCATCAACTGCTGCCAGTGGCTGGTCGAGGGTGTCAGCGGCTCCATCCCGGGCTGAGCCCGCTGACGCCCGGTCGGTGTCCGATCCGGCCAGCGCCGTCGGTACCCCTGGTGGTGCCGCGGTGTTGGCCGGACGGGGGCTGACCAAGGAGTTCTACGGCGTCCGCGCCCTCGACGAGGTCGACTTCGACCTGGTGGCCGGCGAGGTGCACGGACTGCTCGGGGAGAACGGCGCGGGCAAGTCGACGCTGTGCTCGATCCTGGCCGGCCTCTACCGGGCCGATGCCGGCAGCGTGCTGCTCGACGGCGAGCCGTTGGAGCTGCGCTCCCCCATCGACGCCGGCAAGGTCGGCATCGGCATGGTGTACCAGCACTTCCGGCTGGTCAGCTCGTTCACCGTCGCCGAGAACGTCGCGCTCGGGATGAAGCGCCGTCGTACCTCGCGGCGCCAGCTGGAGACCGAGGTCGCCGAGCTGGCGGACGTCCACGGCTTCGAGGTCGACCCCACCGCGCAGGTCTGGCAGTTGTCGGTCGGCGAGCAACAGCGCGTCGAGATCCTCCGCCAGCTGTACCGGGGCGCGCGGGTGCTGATCCTCGACGAGCCGACGGCCGTGCTCGCCCCACAGGAGGCGGAACGCCTCTTCGAGGCCGTTCGCCAGATCGCCGATCAGGGACGGGCCGTCGTGCTCGTCTCTCACAAGATGCGGGAGATCCTCGGCCACACCGACCGCGTCACGGTGCTCCGGCACGGGGTCAACGCCGGCTCCGGGATCACCAGCGACCTCGATGTCACCGACCTCCGCCAGATGATGTTCGGCACCAGCGACCACGATCCGGCACCGCGTCGCGATTCCCACCACGAGGACGCCGGGCGGCCCGTGCTGCGAGTGACCGACCTGCGGGTGACCGGCGACCGGGGCGTCCCCGCCGTGCACTCGGCCACCTTCAGCGTCGGCCGGGGCGAGATCGTCGGCGTCGCGGGTGTTGCCGGCAACGGCCAGCGCGAGCTGCACGAGGCACTGGCCGGGCTCCGTGCGGCGACCGGTTCCGTCGTGATCGACGACATCGAGTGCAATGGGCGCACCTCCCGGCAGCGAGCGGCGGCCGGCCTCTCGTACATCCCCGAGGACCGCCTCGGCACGGCGCTGGCGCCGGGCCTGCCCCTCGATCACAACGTCGTGCTGAAGAGCTACCGGCGGCCGCCGCACTCGCGTCTCGGCTTCCTGCGGCGCCGCCGGATCCAGGAGACGACCGAGGACCTCACCGACGCCTTCGACGTGCGCGGCGCCCGGAAGGGTCTGCAGGTCAGCCTGATGTCCGGCGGCAACCTGCAGAAGGCGATCGTCGGCCGAGAGGTGACCGGGCCCCACGAGGTGCTGGTCACCGCGGCCCCCACGCGGGGTCTGGATCTCGCCGCGGCCGGTGCCGTTCGGGACCACGTGCTCGCCGAGCGCGCAGCGGGACGCGGCGTGCTCGTCTTCTCCGAGGACCTGGCCGAGGTCGTCGACCTCGCCGACGTCCTGCTCGTGATGTTCCAGGGCGAGATCGTGGGTCGATTCGCCCGCGACGAGGTCGACGTCGACCACGTCGGGTTGCTGATGACCGGCGGCGCAGAGGAGCTCACGTGAGTCGAGGGGTGCGGGTCCAGCCGCGCGGGGCGGTTCGGCCGGGCATCCGCCTCGGCATCCCCCTCGCCGCGCTCGTCGCTGCGCTGGTCGCCGGCGGCCTCGTGCTGCTCGCCGCGGGGAACGACCCCATCGAGGCCTACCGCACGATGTTCGACTCGAGCATGAACGGTGTCAACGCGTGGACGCGCACGTTGACGTTGGCCACGCCCCTTACGCTCACCGGCCTGGCCGCAGCGATCGCGTTTCGGATGCGCGTGTACAACATCGGCGCGGAGGGCCAGCTCTACATGGGAGCGATCGCCACGAGCGGGCTCGCGCTGTGGCTCCCCGCCGACACTCCGTCGTTGGTGATGCTCCCGGCGATCATCCTCGCCGGGGCGATCGCCGGGGCGGTCTGGGCCGCCTTCGCCGCCGTGCCGAGGGCGTTGCTGGGCGCCGACGAGATCATCACGACGTTGATGCTCAACTTCGTCGCGCTCTCCTTCATGAACTACCTGATCTTCGGGTCGATGTCGTTCTGGCGAGACCCCGAACGACCGGTGCCCCAGGGCCTCGCGCTCCCCGAGTCGGCAGAGCTGCCGATCCTCTCCGGCCGGCTGCACTGGGGCATCTTCGTGGCCGCCGGCGCCGCGATCGGGCTGTGGTTGCTCATGCAACGAACGACGTGGGGGTTCGACCTGCGCACGATCGGCGACTCCGAGGCCGCAGCTCGCTACGCCGGCATGCCGGTCGCAGCGCGGATCATCGTCGTGCTCGGCATCAGCGGTGCGCTGGCCGGCCTCGCCGGGGCCGTGGAGGTGTCGGGCGTGACGGGCCGGCTGGACCCGAAGTCGCTGGCGGTGGACATCGGCTTCACCGGCATCGTCGTCGCCGCCGTCGCCCGGACGAACCCGCTCGGCGTCGTGCCGGTGGCCGTGTTCCTCGCGGCGATCACGACCTCCGGCTCGAGCCTCCAGACCGTCGGCGTGCAGTCGGAGATCGTGCTCCTCCTCCAGGGCCTCATCTTCCTCTCGGTGACGGCGAGCGAGTTCTTCGTGACCAACCGGGTGGAGACGCCGAGGATCCGATTGCGGAGCGCACCACCCGAGCCGGAAGGGGCGGGAGCATGAACGACACCGTGCTGGTGCTCTCCATCGCGAGCGCCATCGTGACCGGTACGCCGATCCTCCTCGCCGCCCTCGGCGAGATCGTGACCGAGCGCTCCGGGGTGATGAACCTCGGCGTCGAGGGGATGATGCTCGTCGGCGCCGTCGCCGGCTTCTGGGCCGGCCGGGGCACGGGCAGCCTCCTCCTCGCCCTGGTCGTCGGCGGGATCGCCGGCGCCCTGCTCGCCCTCGTGCACGCGCTCCTCGCGGTGACGCTCCGGGTCGACCAGACCGTCTCCGGGCTGTCGCTCGTCATCGTCGGAACCGGCCTGTCTGCGTACGTCGGCACCATCGGCGACGATCCGCTTCTGCAGTCCGCCAGCGGCATCACGGTGTCGCCGCTGTTCCCCGAGGCCATGCGGGACCTGCCCGGCGTCGGCCCGATCCTGTTCGGGCACGACATCGTGGTCTACATCTCGTGGATCGCCGTGGCCGGCGCCGCGATGGTGCTGTTCCGCAGCAACGTCGGGCTGTCGCTCCGGGCGGTCGGCGAGGACGCCGCCGCGGCGGATGCGGCCGGCATCCCGGTCGTTCGGTACCGCTACGTCGCCACCGCCATCGGCGGGTTCGCCGCCGGCGTCGGCGGCACCTACCTCTCACTCGCCATCCTCGGAACCTGGCAGGAAGGGCTCACGGCCGGGGCGGGATGGATCGCCGTGGCCCTCGTGATCCTCGCGGCCTGGCGCCCACTGCTGGCGCTGATCGGTGCCTACGTGTTCGGGGCGCTCCGGGGACTGGGCTTCACGCTCCAGATCGCCGACGTCGAGGTGCCGTCGGACTTCCTCGCCATGATCCCGTTCATCGCCGCGTACCTGATCGTGATCGCAGCGAGCGCCAACCCGAGGTGGGCGAGGCGGCTCAAGGGGCCGGCCGATCTCGCCCGGCCGTACGCCCGAGAGGCGCGTTGACGGCTACGGCTCGCCGATGTCCTCGTTCCACTCCTCGGGATGCTCGGCGATGAATCGCGTCATCATGTCGATGCAGCGCTGGTCGTCGAGGATCACGAGCTCCACGCCGTGGCTGGCCAGGAGCTCCTCGGCGCCGACGAAGGTCTGGTTCTCGCCGATCACGACGCGACCGATGCCGTAGAGCAGGATCGCCCCACTGCACATGTGGCACGGCGACAGCGTGGTGTACATCGTCGCCTGCCGGTAGGTCGTCGCCGGGAGCCGGCCCGCCTGCTCCAGCGCATCGGTCTCGCCGTGTCGGATGGCCGAGCCCCACTGCATCCGCCGGTTGCGGCCCGCGCCCAGCAGCTCCTCGCCGATCGCCAACGCGCCGCCGATCGGCACGCCGCCCTCCGCGAGCCCCTCGGCCGCCTGGGCCACGGCCACGTCGAACATCTTCCGATCGATCTCGCTGAGCTGCGTCACGGCGCCAGCCTCTCAGGGCCCTGTCACGGGAGGATGACGGGGCGTCGACCGCCGGGCGGTCAGATGCCGAGGGCAGCGTTGTATGCGGCCCGCCGGTCGGGCCGGCCCGCCAGGTCGCGGGTCGCGCACACCCACACCCCGGCGAACGGGTCGCAATCGACCCAGCGCGCCCGCTCCGCACCCGATGGCAGGTCGTCGTAGAGGCCGCTCGAGCCATCGGCGCTGACCGCGAAGGGACCGGTCCGCGGTGGCTCCGTGGTCGTGGTCGTGGTCGTCGTGGTGCTGGTGGGCGGCGGGACGGTCGTCGTCGTCGGCGGGACGGTCGTCGGCGGTGTCGTGGTGGTCGTCGTGGTCGTCGAAGGCGGGACGACGGTGGTGGCCGGCGGAGGGTCGGTCGCCGGCGCGGCGGTCGTCGGTGGTGGTGGTGGTGCTGTGGTCGTCGGAGCCGCCGTCGTGGTCGGCGGTGGCGTGGTCGTGGGCGCGGCCGTCGTGGTCGTGGGAGCCGCCGTCGTGGTGGTCGGGTTGGCGTCCGGCGAACCGGGAGCCAGCGCCGGCAAGGTGTCGAGCTCGCTGACGCGGAGCCGGCTCGTGTCGATCGTCGGCGCGGGGGCCGCCTCGTCGTCGGCACGCTCGTCGTCGACGCCGGGCGCCTCGGCGATCGGTTGCTCGGTCGTCGTCGTGGTGTCGGATGGCGCCTCGTCCGGCGTCGAGGTCGGGGGTCGGGTCGAGGTCGGGGCTTCGACCTCCTCGACGGTGCTGACCACCGATGGCTCGTCGTCGGCACCGACGACGTCGGCGCCGCGGGTCGCGAGGACCGCTCCCCCGACCAGCGCGAGGTGAGCGAGCGCCACGAGCGCGACGCGCCGACCGGTGATCGAAGCTCCGCCGCGCATGGGGCGAGGCTAACGATGCTCCGCCACCTCGTTCTGTGGCACCCAGCGCGTTTCTCCGACAACGCTCCGCGGGAGCGGTCAGACGATCTTGTTGGTGCCCTCACCCCAGTACTCGTCGCGCAGGAGCCGCTTGTAGAGCTTGCCGGTCGGGAGCCGAGGCAGCTCGTCCCGGTAGTCGATCGAGCGCGGCACCTTCTGGCGGCTGAGCTGGTCGCGGCAGAACGCGAGGAGCTCCTCGGTCGTCGCGTCGTCCGCGGGGACGTCCGGCATCAGCTGGACGACGGCCTTGACCTCCTCGCCGAGATCCTCGTTCGGCACGCCGATGACCGCGGCGTCGGCGACCTTGGGATGGGTGATGAGGAGGTTCTCGGTCTCCTGCGGGTAGATGTTGACCCCGCCGGAGATGATCATGAACGTCTTGCGATCGGTGAGGTAGAGGAAGCCGTCCTCGTCGACGAACCCGACGTCGCCCACCGTCGTCATCGAGCCGTCGGACGAGGTCGACTCCGCCGTCTTCTCGGCATCGTTGTGGTAGCTGAACTCGGTCGCCGTCTCGAACCAGATCGTCCCGGGTCGGCCGGTGGGCTGCTCCTGCATCTCGTCGTCCATGATGTGGACGACGCCGGCGACGATCTTGCCGACCGTGCCCCGGTGAGCGAGCCACTCCTCCGAGTCACAGGCGGCGAAGCCGAGGCCCTCGGTGGCGCCGTAGTACTCGTGGATGATCGGACCCCACCACTCGATCATCTGCTCCTTGACCTGGACGGGGCAGGGGGCGGCGGCATGGATGGCCACCTCGAGCGACGAGAGATCGTGCCGCTCCCGCTCGGCCGGGTCGAGCTTGAGCATGCGGCTGAACATCGTCGGCACCAGCTGCGAGTGGGTCGCCTGGTACTGCTCGATGAGACCGAGGTAGCGCATCGGGTCGAAGCGCTCCATCACCACGGCCGTCCCGCCCATGCGGACCGTGAGCCCGACGGCGGCCTGCGGCGCCGAGTGGTAGAGGGGGGCGGGCGACAGGTAGATCATGTCCTCTCGGTACCGCCACAGCCCGATGAGGAACTGGAACAGGCCCATGGCGTCGGCCGGCTCGGTGTCGGGAAGCGGACGGACGATGCCCTTGGGGCGGCCGGTCGTGCCCGAGGAGTAGAGCATCGGGGTGCCCAGCTTCTCGTCGGGGATCGGGTCGGTCGGGAGGCCGGCGAGCGCCGACTCGTAGTCGAGGGTCTGCTCGGGAAGCGGACCGTCGACCTCGCCGACGATCAACGTCAGCTCGAGGTTCGGGCACGCCTTGGCTGCTTCGAGGGCGATCTCGGCCTTGGCCGCCGAGGCGATCAGCACCTTCGACTCGCTGTTGTCGACGATGTACGCCAGCTCGTCCGCCGTCAGGTACGAGTTGACGCAGGTGTAGTAGAGCCCCGCCCGCTCGCCCGCTGCGCAGGCCTCGAGGTAGCGCGGGTGGTTCTCCATGAAGATCGAGTAGTGGTCGAGGCGCTGGAGGCCGCGACGGCGTAGCAGGTGAGCGAGTTGGTTGGCCCGCCCCTCGAGCTCGTCGTAGGTCGTCACCTGGTGGTCGCCACCATCCGCCGGCACGAAGACCAGCGCGGGCCGGTCGGGATGCTTGGCGAGGTACTCCCCTGCGTACATGAGCGTCTCCCTCCTCTGCTCGGCACGCATGGTCGCGCGTGGCGGTGACGCCGGTCACGTTTCGGGGACAACACGGTCGTGCCGGTCTCTCGTCGACGGCGTTCGCTCCGACCGTCGTCGGCTGAGCGCAGGCCGCCGCTCCGACGGGTGAGGTCCGCGCGACCGGGACCTGGAAGACTCGCCTCGGGGACAGGCAGGGGAAGATGCCGATGGTTGGAGCTGCTGATCCGCTCGATGTCGCGCTCGCCGAGGGCCGACGCGCCGAGCGCGCGCGCCTCGACGTGCCCTTGCAGCCGCTGGGGACGGCCTACGACATGGGGACCGCACCCGACGGCACGCCGCTGTTCGACGCTCGGATCTTCTCGACCAGGGAGTTCCAACGGAACCCCTACCCCTACTACCGGATCCTGCAGGATCACTACCCGGTCTTCCACGACGTGCAGCACAACGCCTACTACGTCACCCGGTTCGAGGACGTCACCGCCTGCTACTTCGACGAGGCCGGCTTCAACACGATCCCGAAGGGGAGCTCCTCCGGGGTCCTCGGCAACACCCAGCTGGAGCTCAGCGGCATCGAGCACCGACGCCGCCGCAACATCTACGGCCGCCACCTGATCGGCAAGGCGCTCGACCGCCGTCTCTTCGCCATCCGCGAGCTCGCCGACGAGCTGATCGAGCGCTTCGCCGGACCCGAGCCGGCGGACTTCGTCCACGTCGATCCGGCGACCGGTCGCCGGACGATCGAGCTCGGGCAGGCGTTCGCCAACGAGTTCCCGATCCGTGTCGTCTGTCAGGTGCTCGGCATCCCCGACGACGCGCAGGACCGCTTCTTCTGGTGGTACTCGGCGATGATGCGGGGCCTCGGTGGCTCCGACACGGCGCACGAGGGCATCACTGCTCGGCAGGACCTCGAGGACTACGTGACCGAGCTGGTCGAGCTGCGGCGCCGCGAGCCGGGCCACCTGATCGACGACGGCGGCGAGATCATCGGCCTCGACATCATCAGCGAGCTCTGTCGCTCCGAGATCGATGGCGCGGTGATGTCGACCGAGGAGATCACCTCGAACATCGCACTCATCGTCGGAGGCGGCGGTGAGACCACCCGAGGGGCGATCCTCAACCTCTGGTACCTGCTCTTGCAGCACCCGGAGCAGTTCGCGACGGTGGTGGCCGACCCGGATCGCTTCCTGCAGGCCTTCCACGAGGCGCTCCGCCACTCGTCGTCGGTCGGCGGACAGCCTCGACAGAACAGCCACGAGATCACGCTCCACGGGGTCACGATCCCCGCCGGCTCGTTGATCCACATGGTCGACTTCGCTGCGAACCACGACGAGCGCGTCTTCGAGGAGCCGGAGCGCTTCGACATCGACCGGGTCGACCTCTACTGGGAGAAGCTGCTCCGCTCCGGCTACGACTCGGAGGGCCGGCGCAACCACATGGCCTTCGGCGTCGGCCCCCACCTCTGCCCCGGCGCGTGGATCTCCCAGCAGGAGACCGTCGTCGGCTCCCAGGTCCTGGCCGAGCGGATCACCGAAGTCCGGATCGAAGCCGAGCGCATGCCCACCGACATCGACGGCTCGTTGGCGCCGATCGGCACCGGAGCGATCCGGGAGCTCTGGATCAGCTTCGAGCCCATCACATCGTGAGTCGCAGCGCGGACCGGCCCTCCCTCGCCGTCGAGGCCGACCCGGACGAGGGAGAGCGAGCGGTTCCATCGCGTGACGCCGACGAGCGCGGATACCGCAGCTACGAGATCTACCAGCGTCGGCGCATCACCGAGTCGTCGCCCGACATCCTGCCCAGACATCTCTGGTCCGACCGGTACCTCGACGACCCGTATGGGCTCGTCGGTGCCCTCAGGGAGCACGGCCCCTGCTACCGCGACTGGGCGGGCAACGCCTTCTGGGTGACCCGCTACGACGACGTGACGTCCGTGCTCGTCGACGACGCGAACTTCGAGACCCGCACCTGGCGTTGGTCCTTCGACCTGCACCGCCGCGGCCGGGACCTGGGCCGTCACGTCCCGGTGATGCAGGCCGAGGCGGACGTCTGGGACGCCGACGCGGCCGACGTGGCCGAACGCCTGGTCGCGCGGGCCCTCGGCGCCGAGGGCGAGGTCGCGCTGGGCGTCGCTGACCGACTGGCTGCCGAGCTCGAGTGCCGGGTGCTCGGGCTCGACCCGGACGACTGGCCGTGGTTCGTCTCGACGGTCGGGCGCCTGCGCAACGCCGGCATGGCGGACCCGGCAGGTCGGGCGAGCGCGCTGTCCGCGTTCGACGAGCTCGCCGCCCGGTTCGACCGATTGGTCGACGAGCGACGCGGCGACGACGGTGCCGATCTGATCTCCGTGGCAGCACGTCTGGAGCTGGACCGGCCGGTTGGTGGCGACGACATCGCCGCCACCGTGGTCGAGGCCGACCCACAGACGCTGCCGGGCTCGATGGCCAACCTCTGGTTCCTCCTCGCCACGCATCCGGGTCACGCCGAGCGCATCGTCGACGACCGACGGCTCGTCGTCGCCGGCTGGCTGGAGGCGGTCCGCCATTCGCCGCCCGTCGTCGCCGCCGAGCGATGGGCTCGGCACGAGGTCGAGCGCTTCGGGCAACTCCTTCCTGAAGGCGCACGAGTGATCTGCTCGGTCGCTGCGGCGAACCGCGACCCACGCATCTTCGGCGACCCGGACACGTTCGATCCGTTCCGACTCGACCTGTGCCAACGGGAGCCGCGGGGCCACCACCGCGCTGACGGACTGGCGGCCGGTGTCGTGCCTGCGCTCGGGCCCCCCTCCCTCTTCCCGGCGGTGCCCGAGGATCGACCGCGGTCGCGCTACGCCCGAGTTCGCGACGTGGCCGTCGTCGCCACCGGCGCGCTCCTCGATCGCGTCGGTGTTCCTGCGCTGGCCGACCCCGAGGCCGCGCGACCCAGCGCGTCGCGCCTCGGAGGGCCCCATCGCAGCTGGGAACTGGTCGTCGAGCGGACGTGAGCACGCCGGCGAAGCGCCCGTACGCTTCGCCCATGGCACCGCACCTGGCGATCCCGTTCCCGAGCGAGTCGCCCCCGGGCTTCGAGTGGCTCGACCAGGAGGAGCCGTTCGATCCCGAGCGACACCTCGCGTTGGAGCCGCCGGTCGGCATCGTCCAGCTCGCCGAGCTCGGGTATGCCGATGCCGAGATCGCGGCCACCGCGACACCAGTCGCGCTGGCCGGACCGTTCCGCGTCCTCAGCGACGAGGGAGCAGCCATCCTCCTCGACACCGCTCGACGTCTCGAGGCCTTCGTCCAGCCGGCCGCCGATCGCATCGAGCGGACCGTCCGAGGCGGTTGCTACCGCTCCCGTTGGCTGCGCGATCTCTGTCTGTCGCCCGATCTGAACGCGCACCTCGCTGCGATCTACGACACGCCGGTCGCTCCCCACCCGATGCCCCATCACCTCGGCCACCTCAACTACCCACCGGCCAGCGTCGGCGACCCGATCGACAAGTGGCACCACGACACCCTGCCCCTCGACGTCGTGATCACCGTGACCGACCCGGCCGACGTCGTCGGCGGGCGATTCCAGTGGTTCCGGGGCACGAAGCACGAGGCGGCCGAGCTCGCGAGCCACGGGGCGACACCCCCGCCGGATCGGGTCGAAGCACCCGAGCTGCCCGGTCCCGGCTGGGGCATCGCGCTCCACGGCAACATGGTCGTGCACCGCGCGGCGCCGCTCGACGAGCCCGGGGAGCGGATCACGATGGTCAACGGCTACGTCGCCCTCGACACCACGATCGACGATCAGAGCCGTTCCGCCGACCTGATCGGCGTCGACGATCCCGGGGCCCTCTACACCGAGTGGTCGCGCTTCGCGGCGTGGCGCTCGGCGGACCGCCTCGGCCGGCTCATCGACGACCTCGACTGGGCGGGCGACGCCGACAGCGCGGCGCAGCAGCTGGACCGGGCGATCGCTGATGCCCGCCAGGCAGCCGAGGAGATGCGGGCCGGCCGGGTGGTCACCCACCACTACGGCGGCTGAGCCTCCCCGCTCCTCACCAGTCGACGATGTGGAGCGATTCGTCGCCGCCGGGGGCGAGCGCCTCGATCTGCGCCCGGCTGACCTCCAGCGGTGCCCGTGACAGGCCGAACAGGTAGCTCTTGCCGGTTGGCCCGTCCGGCCCCTGGTCGATCACGTTGCACACCGCGCGGGCCACGTCCGCGGGCCGCATGCCCTGCTCGGCCATGCCGGGGTTCACCGCCCGGAGCATCGGCGTGTCGGTGGCGCCGAAGCAGAGGCCGTTGACGCGGATGCCCAGCTCGCTCAACTCCCCCGGCCACGACGAGGTGAGGCGCCACAGCGCGTACTTGCCGCCGTCGTAGCCGGTGGCACCTGGATAGGCGATGCGGTGGGCGGGGTGGACGTGATCGGTGATCACGTTGACGACGTCACCGCCGCCGGCCTGCGTCATCGCCTCGACCACCGACGCCGTCATCGCGAACGCGCCGACGGCGTTGACGTCCAGTGATCTGCGGTACGCCGAGACCTGGGCACGCACGTCTCCTCCGGTGAGCGAGGTGTCGCTCCACAGACCGGCGTTGTTCACGAGGATCGTCGGCCGTCCGATGTCCTCGATCACGTCCTGTGCCGCCTGGACGACGTCGTCGAGCTCGCCGACGTCGCAGGTGAGGGCCGACACGTCGTGGCCGAGCGCGGCCTGCTCAGCGCACAACGCCTCGTTCGCCGCCTGATCGAGGTCGAGGCTGGCGACGATCGCTCCCCGTTCGGCGAGTGCTTCGACGATCCCGCGGCCGATCCCGTCGGCGCCTGCGGTCACGATCGCGACTCGGTCCTTCATGCGTTCCCCCTCGCCACCGCCAGTACCCCGCGCATGCCGTCGGCGGCGATCTGCGCCGCAGCGTCGATCGGTGCCGCATAGAGGGCCGTCGAGTGCAGCTCGATGCTCGTGGGTGCCTCCGAGCCGATCTCGTCGAGGACCCTGACCATCTCGAGGAGCCGGAACTCCCCGCTCCCCGGTGGCACACGGTTGCTGGTGGTGTCGGTGTAGTAGTCGTCGACGTCGGGCACGAGCGGCCCGTCGCTCCACTGCGCAGCAGCGATGCGCTCCCCCGGCAACGCCCGCAGCTCCTCCACGTCGTTGGTCGACCGGGTCAGGTGCCAGGCGTCGAAGCAGAACCCGCCGTTCGCCCGATCAGCGGCCTCGACCACCTGCAGGGCCTGGGTGGCCGTCTCGACGTTGGTCATCTGCGGAACCCACTCGAGGCCGATCAGGAGGCCGTGGTCGGCGGCCCGGTCGCACAGATCGCCGAAGCCCTGGGCGGCGGTCGCCACGTCCAGCGCTCCCGGTGCGTCGCCGATGACCTGGAGGTACCGGCAGCCGTACCGGTCGGCGATCTCGAAGGCGAGGTCCGCCTGGCGCCGGCATCCCTCGACGTCGCCGCCGGCCCACCCGCGGGCGGTCTCGATGTTGACGATCGACATCCCGGTCTCATCGAGCGCCGCGTCGATGCGATCCAGTGCGTCGTCGTGGTCCCGCAGCTTCGCCCACGCCCCCAGGAACAAGCCGATGCCGGCGTAGCCGGCGTCTGCAGCGGCGTGGATCCTGGCGACCACGTCCTCGTCCCGGGGTCGACTGAAGTGGTCCCAGACGAGGTCGTCCGGTCCGAGATCACGTGCCCCCATTGTCGAAGTCTGGCCCACGGGCTCGGCCGGCACCGATCTCGGTCACTAACGTTCAGGGCATGACCGACGGGAACGGGACGCAGGGGGATGCGGCTCCGGGGGTGGCACGGGCCCCGGGACCGACGTTGCACGAGCAGCTGCTGGCCGATCCGGCACCGCCCCCGCCGGCGCCGATGCTGGTCGAGTCGCCGGTATTCTTCGGCGACGCGGATCTGCCCTACGAGAACTACATCTCGGAGGACTACGCCGCCGCGGAGTACGCCCACATGTGGTCGAAGACCTGGCAGTGGGCCTGCCACGTCGACCACATCCCGGAGGCCGGCGACTATCAGGTGTACGACATCGGCGACCTCTCGGCCCTGATCCTTCGGGCCGATGACGGATCGATCAAGGCGTACTACAACGCCTGCATGCACCGTGGCACGCAGCTGCGGCCGCCGGACTCCTGCGGGTTCGCCCACCAGCTGAAGTGCCCGTTCCACGGGTGGACCTGGTCGCTCGACGGCGAGCTCATCGACCTGCCCGATCGGTGGGACTTCCCGCACGTCGGCGATGAGTCGCACCGACTGCCCGAGATGCCGGTCGAGGTCTTCGCCGGCTTCGTCTGGATCAACTTCGACCAGGACGCCGCTCCTCTCGCCGACCACCTCGGCGTGCTCGTCGAGCACTTCGCCGAGTTCGATTTCGAGGGCCGCTACGTCGAGACCCACGTGCGCAAGCGCCTGCCCTGCAACTGGAAGGCCGGGATCGAGGCGTTCCTCGAGGCGTACCACGTGCGCGAGACCCACGCGAGCGGCCAGCTCGGCGATGAGGTCACCACCCAGTACGACGTCTTCGAACCCAACGTCAGCCGCTTCATCCACACCACCGCCCTCGACAGCCCGCAGCGACCGGTGAAGCGGACCGAGGAGGAGATCCTCGCCCACGCCCTCCGCAACCGCCCCAAGGACATGGACCCGATCGAGCTGGCCGACGGCAAGCGCGCCCGCGACGTGATCGCCGGTTTCGTCCAGGAGGAGCTGGGGAAGAAGTACGGGCGGGACTTCTCCCACCTCAGCGTCACGATGACCCTCGACTCGATCGAGTACTTCTGCTTCCCGAACGCCTTCTTCTTCCCGGGCCTGCAGCTGCCGATGGTCTACCGCTTCCGGCCGGATCCTGACAGCATCGACCACTGCTACTTCGACCTGTTGATGCTGCGGCCCCGACCGCTCGATGGCGAAGCTCCACTCCCGCCCGAGATCACCCACCTCGATGTCGACGAGAGCTACACGCTCGCCAAGGGACTCGGCGGTCTCGGCAAGGTCTACGACGAGGACACCGCCAACATGGCGGCCCAGACCCGTGGCTTCCGGGCCAGCCTCAAGCGGGGTCAGACCCTCGGCAACTACCAGGAGAGCCGGGCTCGACACCTCCAGTTGAGGGTGAGGGATCACCTCGTCGCCGGCGGCTTCGATCCCGGCTGGTAGGCCGACGTCCCGAAAATCGGGCACGGTCGTCCAGCGCCGCGGACTACGGTCGTCGGCGACGGCCGGAGGTCCTTTCGTGAGGTCGAACATCACCGCCTGAACCGCCGTGCGCCGGACGCTGCGCGCACGGCACCGCTCGGTCGAGCCGCGCTCTGGCTCCCGAGCCCTTGGTCAGACGGATCTCGCGAAGGAAGAGAACAGTGAACGACCCCATCGTCCGCGCCGCCACGGCAGCGGACGCCGAACAGATCAAACAACTGGCGCTCGACAACCACATGTTCGAGCCCGACGAGGTGGGCGTCTTCGACGAGATGCTCGCCGGGTTCTTCGACGGCACCCTCGACGATGACGAGTGGATCGTGCTCGACGACGGATCGGTGACGGCAGCGGTCTACTACGCGCCCGAGCCGTTCGCCGACCGGATGTGGAACCTGTACTTCATCGCCGCTGATCCCGACCGACACGGTGGCGGCGCGGGGACGGTCCTCATCGACCACCTCGAGCGGGACCTGCGGACCCGCGGCGAGACCGTCGCTCGGACCCTCATCGTGGACACGTCGAGCCTCACCGACGACGTGGCCGCGCGTCGCTTCTACGCGGCGCGTGGCTTCGTCGAGGAGGCTCGTGTGCGTGACTTCTACGGGCCCGGTGATCACAAGGTGACCTTCTGGAAGCGCCTCGTCGAGTGAATGATCGGGGCGGTGCGCGCTGGTCGGCTCGCGCCGCCCCGACGGCTCACGCGGCCTGGAGCACCCGGACGAGCTCGTCCAGCGTCGCCTCCGGTGACGCGTCGGTCACCGGCTGATCGGCGGCTCAGTCTATGTGGGGGTCGGGCGTGCCGGCACGCCCGCTCGGCACCCACGTCTCCTCGCCTCCCATCGGCTGG
>JBCDAU010000052.1:0-37662 GCA_039185015.1 Actinomycetota bacterium | reverse complement strand
CTCGTCTGCGAGCTCGTCGGACGCCTCGAAGCCGTCGAGGAGCTTGACCGCCCCCTTGACCTCCTCGCCGAACTCCTCGTTCGGGATGCCGAAGACCGCGGCGTCGGACACCGCCGGATGGGTGACGAGCACGCCTTCGATCTCGGCCGGGTAGATGTTGACACCGCCGCTGATGATCATGTCGATCTTGCGGTCCGAGAGGTGGAGGAAGCCCTCGTCGTCGAGGAAGCCGACGTCGCCGGTGGTGAAGAGCCCGCCGTCGCGCCGGTTGGCGTCGGTCTTCTCCTTGTCCTTGTGGTACTCGAACTCGGTCCCCATCAGGTTCTTCATCCAGATCGTGCCGGACTCGCCGGTCGGCATCTCGTTGCCGTCGTCGTCGAGGATCGAGATCTCGACCATGCCGAGGGACGTGCCGACGCTGGTCGGGTGGTCGGGCCACTCGTGGCCCCGGATGGCGGTCACGACCGATCCTTCGGTCGAGCCGTAGTACTCGTGGACCACCGGGCCCCACCAGTCGAGCATCCGCCGCTTCACCTCCGGCGAGCACGGCGCGGCGCCGTGCCACACGCACTCCAGGCTCGAGCCGTCGAAGGCGTCCTTGGTGTCGTCGTCGAGCCGGAGCATCCGGACGAACTGCGTCGGGACCAGATGGATGTTGGTGACCGCGTGGTCGTCGATGAGCTGCAGCGTCTCGGCCGGGTCGAACCGGTGGCGGGAGACGATCGTCGAGCCGGCGATGAACGGCAGGAACGACCAGGCCCACTGGGCCGAGTGGTAGACGGGCCCGACGATCAGGCTCGTGCCGTCGGCCGGTACGTCGAGAGTGCCGGTGAGGCCGGCGCCGATGAACTCGAGGATGGCCGGGTCGGCGTTGCCACCACCGAGCGGACCGCCGGATGCGACGCCCTTCGGACGACCGGTCGTGCCCGAGGTGTAGAACATCGGCCCGCCGAGGCCCTGGTCCTCGGGCTCGTCGTCGGGCTGCCCGGCGAGGAGGGCTTCGTACGCGGTGCCGAGGTCGTCGGGCTCACCGACCACGACGATCCGACCGTCGAGGTCCGGAGCATCGTCACGGGCGAGCGCCTCGCGGGCCAGCTCGACGAACTGATCCTCGACCACCATCGCCTTCGAGTCGGAGTTCTCGAGCACGTAGGAGAGCTCGGCGGCGCTCCAGTGCCAGTTGACCGGGACGTAGCGGATGCCGGCGTGGCTCAGCGCGCCGGCCACCTCGTACCACTCCCTGCGGTTCCCGGAGACGACCGAGATGGTGTCGCCTGCCGTGAGGCCCATCGACCGGAGACCGTGGATCAGACGGTTGACCCTCGAGTCCGCCTCGGCCCAGGACGTCACGCCACGCTCGTCGATCAGCGCCGGATGGTCGCCCTTCGCCTCGGCGTGCTTCCCCAACAGAGCGCTCATCGCCCCTCCTCCCCGTGGCCCTCGATTCTCGCCGGGCGCGTGCAGGACAAGCCACTCGCGCCGCCGCCCACGACTACGTTCGACGTCGATGGCCGACGACCTCTTCGCCTCCGCGGCCGACGACGCGCTGCGGCAGCAGGCGCCGCTCGCCGACCGGCTGCGACCGATCCACCTCGACGACGTCGTCGGGCAGGACCACCTGCTCGGTCGCGGCGCGCCCCTGCGCACGCTGATCGAGGCCGACCGCCTGCCGTCGATCATCCTCTGGGGACCGGCCGGCACCGGCAAGACCACGCTCGCCCGGGTGATCGCTCGCTCGACGGCGCGAGCGTTCGAAGAGCTCTCCGCGGTGTCGGCGTCGGTCAAGGACGTCCGTCGGATCGCCGCCGAGGCCGAGGCCCGGCTGGGGGAGCGGTCGATCCGCACGATCCTGTTCCTCGACGAGGTCCACCGGTTCTCCCGGAGCCAGCAGGACGCGCTGTTGCCCCACGTCGAGAGCGGGCTCCTGACCCTGATCGGGGCCACGACGGAGAACCCGTACTTCTCCGTCAACGGGCCGCTGCTGTCGAGGGCGACGCTGTTCCGCATCCGCTCGCTCGACATCGCCGCGCTCGACGATCTGGTCGAGCGAGCGTTGCCCGAGCTGAGGGCGACGATCGCCCCCGGGGGCAGAGCCCACCTCGTGCGGTTGGCCGACGGCGACGGGCGGGCGCTGCTGACCTCGCTGGAGCTCGCCGCCGGTCTCGCCACCTCCCGAGGTGAGCCTCCGGCGATCGAGCTGGCCGATGCCGAGGCCGCGGTCGACCAGCGCGCCCTCGGCTATGGCGACGACGGCCACTACGACGTCACCAGCGCGCTCATCAAGTCGATCCGGGGCTCCGACGTCGACGCGGGGCTCTACTGGCTCGCCCGAATGCTGGCGGCCGGCGACGACCCGCGCTTCATCGCCCGGCGGCTCGTGATCCTCGCCAGCGAGGACATCGGCGCGGCCGATCACACCGCTCTGCTCGTCGCCGACGCGGCCGCGTCGGCCGTGGACCGGGTCGGCCTCCCGGAAGCTCGCCTCAACCTGGCGCACGCCGTGGTCCACCTCGCACTCGCGCCCAAGTCCAACGCCGTGACGGTCGCCATCGGCGCGGCCGAGTCCGACGTGCACCACGGGGTGGGTGACGAGGTACCGGTGCATCTTCGCGACGCGCACTACTCCGGCGCCCGCTCGCTCGGTCACGGCGACGGCTACGTCTACCCTCATGACCGTCCCGGTGGCTGGGTGCAGCAGCAGTACCGACCACCGGGCGTCGCCGAACGGGTGTATTACCGTCCCACCGATCGAGGCGAGGAGGGGTCGTTGGCCCGGCGCCTCGCCGAGCTGCGGCCCGGCGGTGGTCGGGACGAGGAGGACCGAGTGAACGGGGAACCGACGTGACCGCCGGCGATCTGGCAGCGGTGGTGGTGGTCATCGCCAGCGTCGCTGCGGTCTGCGCCCTGCTCGTCACCCTGTGGGCGCTGCTGCGGATCGTCGAGGAGATGCGGTCGAGCGTGACCCAGCTGCGCGACGAGGCGCTGCCGGCCGTGCAGGAGCTCCGCCGCGTGGTCGGCGTGGTCGACGACGACCTCGTCCGGGTCGAGGGTCTCCTCGACAGCGCCGAGGCGGTGGCCGACCGGGCCGAGAGCGCGGCCGAGACGGCCAATTCGGTGAGCCGGCTCGTGCGGGTGGTCGCCGTGGCGCCCGCAGTGCGGTCGGTCGCGGCGTTCCGGGGCATCGGAAGAGGAGTTCGACGGCTCACCCGTCGGCGCAAGGCGGAGAACGAGTTGGACACGACCGAGCGTCCTCGGCTCGTGGCCTAGGCCGAGGAGGAACGGATGCGACGGATCTTCTGGATCGGGGTCGGCGTCGGCTCGACGCTGTGGACCCAACGCAAGATGCGGGAGCAGGTCGGCGAGATCACCCCGGCCAACGTCACCCGCGAAGCCGTGCGCATGGCCCGCCGCGCCGGCGACGACATCGTCCGCTCGGTCGGCGACGCCGTGACCGAGGGGCGGGCCACCGCCCGGCAGGAGGAGCGGATCCTCCGCTCGGAGCTCGGACTGCGCCCCGACCCGCTGCGGCCCGACGATCTCGACGGGCGAATGGGGCAGGGTGGCCGGAGGGGTCACCGGTAGCCTGACCTGGATGGACAGCAACGAGCTCCGCTCCACGTTCCTGGGCTTCTTCGAGGAGCGTGGCCACCTCGTCCGGCCCTCGGCGAGCCTGATCCCGCACGAGCCCTCGTTGCTGTTCACCGTCGCGGGCATGGTCCCGTTCATGCCCTACTTCCTCGGCGAGGAGGCCCCGCCCGCCGCTCGCATCACGACGGTGCAGAAGTGCGTCCGGGCCGGTGGCAAGCAGAACGACCTCGACGAGGTCGGCCGCACCAAGCGTCATCTCACCTTCTTCGAGATGCTCGGCAATTTCAGCTTCGGCGACTACTTCAAGGCCGACGCGATCCCGTACGCCTGGGAGTTCTTCACCGAGGTCCTCGGACTCGACCCCGATCGGCTGTGGGTCACGGTCCACCTGACCGACGACGATGCCGAACGGATCTGGATCGACGACGTCGGCGTGCCCGCCGACCGGGTCCAGCGCCTCGGTGACGACAACTGGTGGGCGGCCGGCGATACGGGTCCCTGCGGTCCGTGCTCCGAGATCTTCTACGACAAGGGCCCCGAGTACGGCGAGGAGGGCGGCCCGGCGCACGGCGGCGAGGAGCGCTACGTCGAGATCTGGAACCTCGTGTTCATGCAGTACCGCCGCGACGAGGCCGGCGAGCTGCACGACCTGCCCGCCACGGGCATCGACACCGGCGCCGGGCTCGAGCGGATCCTCGGCGTGCTCCAGGGCGTCGACTCGGTGTTCGACATCGACGTCTTCCGCCCCCTGATCGAGCGGGCGGCCCAGGTGACGGGCGTGAGCTACGGCGACGACGACGAATCCGACGTCAGCCTCCGGATCTTCGCCGAGCACGGTCGCTCGACCACGATGCTGGTCAACGACGGCGTCTTCCCGTCCAACGAGGAGCGGGGCTACGTCCTGCGCCGCATCATCCGACGAGCGGTACGACACGCCTGGAAGCTCGGCGTCGAGACGCCCGTGATGCCGTCGATGGTCGATGCCACCGTCGAGCTGATGGGCGAGGCCTATCCGGACCTGCGAAAGAACCACGGGTTCATCCGCGACGTGATCGGCCGGGAGGAGGAGAACTTCCGCCGCACGCTCGCCGCCGGCTCCCGACTGCTCGACGGCGAGCTCGGCAGCCTCGCCGAGGGCGGGACGTTGCCCGGCGACGTCGCCTTCACGCTCCACGACACGTACGGCTTCCCCGTCGAGCTGACCGAGGAGGTCCTCGCCGAGAGCGGGTTCGAGCTCGACCGCGCCGGCTTCGACGAGGCGATGGAGGGCCAGCGGCGTCGCGCTCGCGAGGCGGCCAAGCAGGGAGGCCCCGGTGACGTCGCGCGCTACCGCGAGCTGCTCGACCAGTTCGGCGAGACCGACTTCGTCCGCGACGAGGCGACCACCACCGGCCACGTGATCGCCGTGCTCGACGGCGCGGCCGATGACACCGTCGAGGTCTTCCTCAACCGCACCACCTTCTACGCCGAGTCCGGCGGGCAGATCGGTGATGTCGGCGAGCTCGCCTGGGACGGGGGCTCGGTCCGGGTGACCGACACGACCTACGCCGTGCCCGGGTTGCATCGTCACGTCGTCGCCGCCGGCTCCGAGCTGCCGGCGGTCGGTGCCGAGGTCGAGACCCTCATCGACGATGCCCGGCGCGCCTCGATCAAGCGCAACCACACCGGGACCCACATCCTCCACTGGGCGCTGAGGGAGGTGCTCGGTGAGCACGTCCAGCAGGCCGGTTCGTGGGTGGGCCCCGATCGCATGCGGTTCGACTTCTCGCACTACGAGCCGGTGTCGGGCGAGCAGCTCGCCGCCATCGAGGACCTCGCCAACCGCGAGCTCCTCGGCAACGGTGGCGTGCGCCACTACGAGACCACCATGGACCACGCCACCGAGCTGGGCGCCATCGCCTTCTTCGGTGACAAGTACGGCGACGTCGTCCGGGTGCTGGAGGCGGGTGATCACTCCATCGAGCTGTGTGGCGGCACGCACGTCGGCGCGCTGGGCGACATCGGTCACCTCCGCGTGGTGTCCGAGAGCTCGATCGGGTCCAACCTTCGCCGCATCGAGGCCATCACCGGCACCGCGACCATCGAACGCCTCCGGCAGGACGAAGACGTGCTCGCCCAGCTCGCGGAGCTGCTCGGGACCTCTCCGGAGGAACTGCCCAAGGCGGTCGAGGGTCGCCTCGACGAGATCAAGAGCCTGCGCAAGTCGCTGAAGGCCCACGAGGCGGCTGCGGCCGTGTCGCAGGCCGGCGACCTCGCCGCCGCCGCGGTCGATGGCGTCGTCGTGGCGCGGGTCGACGGGCTCGAGCGCGACGGCGTGCGCGACCTCGTCGTCGCCATCCGCGACCAGGCCGGCATCCGGGCCGTCGCCATCGCCGGTGCCCCGGACGGTGGAGGTGTCGTGCTCGTCGCCGCCGTGACACCGGACGCCGGCATCGAGGCGAAGGAGCTGCTGGCCGATGCCACCAAGACGATCGGTGGCGGCGGACGTCCGGCGCCCGACCTGATGGTGGCCGGCGGCCGCGACATCGACGGGATCGACCCGGCGCTGGACCAGATCCGGGCAGCGGCCGGGATCTGATCGAGCACGTGCCCCGAGCGCTCGGCCTGGATCTGGGTAGCCGCCGCATCGGCGTCGCGATCAGCGACAGCGACGGCTCGGTGGCGACGCCGATCGAGGTGATCGATGGCCGCGATCGCCCGCGAGCGCGCCGTCGCGTGGTCGATCTCGTGACAGAGTGGGAGGCAGAGGTCGTCGTCGTCGGGCACCCGCTGTCCCTCGACGGCACCGAGGGCCCGGCGGCCCGTGCCGCCCGGGTCGAGGCCGACGAGCTCGCCACCATGGTCGGTGTGCCCGTCGAGTTGCACGACGAACGATTGACCACGGTGACGGCCCATCAGACGCTGAAGGAGCTCGACATGTCCGGAGCGGCGCGACGCCAGGTCGTCGACCAGGTCGCAGCAGCCGTGTTGCTCCAGAGCTGGCTGGACGGCGAGCGATGAGCGATCTCCCACCGGTCGACGGGCCGCCGAACGATCCGGGTGGCCCCGTGCCCCCGCCGCCGACCGCGCCGCCGGTGACCGGTGCCGATCCGGCGCTCTCACCAGGCCAGCGCCTGTCGGTGCTCGAGCGCGAACGGCAACGTCGCGAGCAGTGGCCCCAGGAGTGGTGGGAGGAGGTGCCGGAGCGGCGGTTCCCGTGGATGGGGTCGTCGTTCGCGATCCTGATCGTCGTCGCCATCCTCGGCGCCTTCGTCTTCGTCGGCTGGCGCACCTACCGGTGGGGGGTCGAGCAGATCGACCCGCCGGGTGAGCCGGTGGGTTCGGTGGTGCTGACCTTCGGCGACGGTGACACCGCCTCGAACATCGCCGACGAGCTCGAGGCCGAGGGCATCATCCCCAACGCCTCCGTCTACCGCTGGTACGTGCGGTTGCGGGGTGGCACCGGCTTCCAGGCCGGTGACTACGAGTTCCAGCAGAACTCGGCCGCCTGGGACGTGATCGACACGCTCTCGGCGGGACCGGTGCAGGTCGCGCAAGCGGTCACGTTCCCGATCCTCTTCCCCGAGGGCCTGACCGTCGACGAGATCGTCGACCAGGTGCAGGGCGTCGGCGAGCTGCCGTACACCGCCTTCGAGTTCGAGCAGGCCCTTCGCCAGACCGACTACGTGAGCGAGTTCGCGCCGCCGCCCGGTCGCGTGCCGGAGGGCGCCGAGCCGCTCGAGGGGCTGCTGTTCCCCGACACGTACGCCGTGCAGGAGGGCGAGTCGCCGGCGCTGCTGGTCGAGCGGATGCTGCGGAGGTTCGACGACGTCGGCCGGAGCCTCAGCCTGAACGCGTCCCGCGACCTCGTCGGCTACGACCCCTACGACGTGCTGGTCATCGCCTCGATGATCGAGGAGGAGGCGGCGACCCCGGAGGACCGACCCCTCATCGCCCGCGTGATCTACAACCGGCTCGAGGTCGGCGAGCCGCTCGGCATCGACGCCACCGTCATCTACGCGACCGGCGACAACGTGATCACCGTCAGCGACCTCGAGGTCGAGTCGCCGTACAACACCCGCAGGTTCGCTGGGTTGCCGCCCACGCCGATCGCCTCGCCGGGTGCCGCCTCGATCGAGGCCGCGCTGAACCCGGCGGAGGGCGACTGGTTCTACTACGTGCGCACCGAGGAGGACGGGAGCCACACGTTCGCCGTCACGGCCGAGGAGTTCGAGGCGGCGAAGCTGATCTGCCAGGAGCGCGGCTACTGCGGATGAGCCGCAACCTCGGCTGGACACCCTCCGCCATGACGACCGTCGCCGGAGTGATCGGCAGCCCCGTCCGGCACTCCCGCTCACCGGCGATCCACAACGCCGCGTTCGCTGCGCTCGACCTCGACTGGGTCTACGTGGCGTGGGAGGCCGACGCCGATGCGGCGCCGGCTGCGGTCGAGTCGATGCGAGCGCTCCGCCTCGGAGGGCTGTCGGTCACCATGCCGGCCAAGCAGGCGGTGGCGGCGGCCGTCGACCGCCGGACGGCCGACGTCGAGTCGCTCGGCGCGGCCAACTGCGTCCGCTGGGATGGCGATGAGCTCGTGGGGGAGAACACCGACGGCGACGGCTTCGTCCGGTCGCTCCGGGCGGATGCCGGGTTCGACCCCGCGGGTCGCCGCTGCGTGGTCGTCGGGGCCGGGGGAGCGGCGCGATCGATCGTGCTCGCCCTCGCCCGCTCGGGCCCGGCCGACCTCGCCGTGCTCAACCGCACGGCGGCCGCAGCCGAGTCGGCGGCCGAGCTGGCGGGGCCCGTCGGGCGTCTCGCTGCGTCGGCCGACATCCGGGACGCCGACCTGATCGTCAACGCGACGTCCTTGGGCATGTCGCCGGACGATCCGCTCCCGATCGCCAGCGAATCCCTCAGGCCGGGGCAGCTCATCGCCGACATCGTGTACCGACGGGGCACGACGCCCTTGCTGGACGCTGCGACTGCGGCCGGCGCCGACGTCCTCGGCGGGCTGGGGATGCTCGTCCAGCAGGCGGCGATCGCCTTCGAGCACTGGACAGGTCACGAGGCGCCGGTCGCTGCCATGACCGAGGCCGTGCTCGCCCCCTGAACGGCCCGAAAATTCCCCACGGGCGGTCAAGTGATCGCCCGTCCGTGCCGATGGAACCGTGGGCTCGTAGGAGGATCATCGTGGCACTGCAGGGGACACTCTCGGACTTCGGCGTCGACGAGGTCTTGCGCATGCTCGACCTGGGCAAGAAGCAGGGTCGGCTGCGAGTGACCGGCGGGCCCGGCGACACGACCGGCAATCTCTGGGTCGAGAACGGGCGGGTGCTCGGCTCGGCGCTCGGCGCCGACGCCGCCGGCGACGACCACACCGAGGTCGTCTTCCAGCTCATGCGCCTGGACATGGGCGAGTTCCACTTCCACGGCGAGGAGTCGGTCGACACGGCCACCGTCGCCGAGGAGATCGGTGAGGTCATCGAGGCCGCCACCGCCCGGCTGGCCGAGTGGAAGCAGCTCAGCACGGTGCTGCCGTCGCTCGACCAGTGGCTGGTGCTGAGCCCGGCGATCGCCACCGCGGTGACCGTCGAACCGGCTCAGTGGGCCGTGCTCTCCCAGGTCGGCAGCGGCATGCAGATCCAGGCGTGTGTGGATGCGCTCGGCATGGGCCTGGTGCCCGGCTGCCGGCTCATCGCCGAGCTGGTCGACCGGTCGCTGCTCTCGGTGACGAGCGACATGCCGGCCCGCGTGGTCGAGGTGGTCGGCAAGGTCGATCCGCAGCTGCCGTCGGTCGGCGCTCCGGACACCGCCGAGGCCAAGCAGGCTCCTGCCGAGCCGGCCAAGCCAGCTGCGAAGCCGACGGACCAGCCGGCGGAGAAGCCGGCCGAACCGAAGGAGCCCGTGGCCGACGCACCGTCCGAGAAGACGGACCAGCCGGCCGATGAGGCCGCGCTCGCCGAGCGGGCCGCCAGCGACGAGCAGCCGGCCGAGGGTGAGGACGACGACGACGTCAACCCCCGCGCCTTGCTCCGTCTCCTGAACTCGGTCAAGTAGCGACGAAGGGAACTCATCTCCGGCCCGAACCGGCCGATGGTGAGGACGTATGTCGGAACTCGTCCAGCTCGGGAAGCTGCTGGTTCACCAGGGCTTCATCACCGAGGAGCAACTCGACAAGGCGCTCGAGATCCACCGGGAGACCGACGCGCCGCTCGGTCGCATCCTCGTGGACGAGAAGATGCTCTCCGAGTCGCAGCTGGTCAGCCTGCTGGCTGCGCAGCTCAACATGGAGTACGTCGATCTCGAGGCGGTGACGATCGACCCCGCGGCGGCTTCGGTCATCCCGACCCACCTCGCCCGCCGGTTCACCGCCATCCCGATCGCCTTCGAGGACGGCCGCCTCGTCGTGGCCATGGCCGATCCGGCCAACGTTGTGGCGATGGACGACCTCCGCTCCGTCGCCGGCGTGAACATCCGGCCGGTGGTGGCCACCCGCGGCGCCATCGAGGCTGCGATCGAGCGCAACGCGAAGCTCGAGACCGACGTGGAGGATCTCGGCTCGTTGGTGGCCGAGGAGCAGGGCGACTCGGACCTCGAAGAGCTGAAGGACCTCACCGAAGAGGCCCCGATCGTCAAGCTCGTCAACGGGATCATCGCCAACGCCCTCACCGACCGTGCGTCGGACATCCACATCGAACCGACCGAGACCGAGGTGAAGGTCCGGTACCGCGTCGACGGCGTGCTGAAGGACGCGATGACCACCGACCGCCGGGTCAAGGCGGGCCTGGTGTCCCGCCTGAAGATCATGGCGAGCATGGACATCGCCGAGCGACGCAAGCCGCAGGACGGCCGGCTCTCGGTCAAGGTGTCCGGTCGCAACGTCGACCTCCGCGTGGCGACCCTCCCGGTCGTGCACGGCGAGAAGGTCGTCATGCGGATCCTCGACAACTCCACGGCCCTGCTGCGACTCGAGGACCTGGGCTTCCTCGACGCCAGCATGGAGCGCTACGAGAAGGCGTACACGCTGCCGTACGGCACGATCCTCGTGACCGGCCCGACCGGTTCGGGCAAGTCGACGACGCTCTACTCGACGCTGAACCAGATCACCGACCCGACGAAGAACGTCATCACGGTGGAGGATCCGGTCGAGTACCGCATCCCCGGCATCAACCAGGTGCAGGTGAACAAGAAGGCCGGCCTGACCTTCGAGGCGGCGCTGCGGTCGATCCTGCGATCCGACCCCGACGTCGTGCTCATCGGTGAGATCCGTGACCACGAGACGGCGGTGATCGCGATGGAGGCCGCCCTCACCGGTCACCTCGTGCTCTCGACGCTCCACACCAACGACTCGACCTCGACCCCGACCCGTCTCGTCGAGATGGGGTTGGAGCCGTACCTCGTCTCCTCCGCGCTCGACTGCGTCGTCGCACAGCGACTCGCGCGCCGTCTCTGCGAGCACTGCAAGGAGGCGTACCAGCCCACGCAGGCCGAGCTCGAGGCCGCCAACTGGGACGTCGAGCTCCCCGAGAAGCTGTACCGCCCGGTCGGCTGTGGCAAGTGCTCGAGTACGGGCTACCGGGGGCGGCTGGCACTCCACGAGGTGCTGATGATCACCGAGGAGCTCTCGACGCTGATCTCCGGCCGAGCCGGCAGCGAGGAGCTCCGATCGGTCGCGATCGACCAGGGCATGCTCACCCTCCGCCAGGCCGGCCTCATGCAGGCGACCAAGGGCTCGACGAGCGTCGCCGAGGTGTTCAGGGTCGTCGCCTGAGACACGCCCGGTTGGGGCCCCGCAGCCCCAACCTCCTCCCGAGGTCCTCGCCCTGACGGGCTGCGGCCGGGCCGTCCTCGCGGTAGCCGGCTGGGTCGGCGGGAGGGATCGTCGGACGAATCCTCAGGAAGCAGGCCCGTCGAACCGATGGGACCGACATGGTCAGCACTCCGTCCCGACAACTGGGTGAGCTCCTGGTCGAGCGCAAGGTCCTCTCACGCGACGCGCTGATCGAGGCGCTCGCTGCCGAGGCCGAGGCCAAGGTGCCGCTCTCGACACTGCTCGTGCGCAACGGGCTCGTCGCCGAGAAGGACCTCCTCTCCGCCGTCGCCCAGCAGATCGGGGTGCCGTTCGCCGATCTCGACGCCGTCGCACCGCGTCCCGACCTGGTCAAGGTGATCTCGGAGGACCTCGCGCGCGAGCACCGTGCGGTCGCCCTCGATCTCGAGCACGGCGAGCTCGTCGTCGCCATGGAGGACCCGGGCAACGCCGCCGCCACCGAGGCCATCGCCAAGGCGACCGGCTACACGATCCGCGCGGCCCTCGCCGAGCGGGGCGAGCTCCTCGAGCTGCTCGACCAGCTGCACGGACCGGTCGAAGGAGGCATCGCGGGGTCCGCCACGGACCTCCACCTCGACGAGCTGCTCGTGGAGATGGTCGAGAAGGGCGGTTCGGACCTCCACCTCACCGCCGGCATGCCGCCCGCGATCCGCCTGAACGGTGAGATGACCCGCCTGGAGCAGCACCCGCCGCTCAATGGCTCGGAGATCCGTCGCCTCGTGTACGAGGTGCTCACCCAGAAGCAGCGAGAGCGGTTCGAGGAGCACCTCGAGCTCGACACGTCCCACTCGATCCCCGACAAGGGTCGCTTCCGCGTGAACGTCTTCGTGCAACGGAACTCGGTCGGCGCGGTCATGCGGGCGATCCCGAGCGAGATCGTCCCCTTCTCGACCCTCAACCTGCCGGAGTCGGTCAAGCAGTTCGCCGAGGTCCCGCGCGGGCTCGTGCTCGTCACCGGTCCGACCGGTTCGGGCAAGTCGACCACGCTGGCGTCGCTGCTCGACGTGATCAACGAGAGCCAGACCCGCCACATCATGACGGTCGAGGATCCGATCGAGTTCGTGCACCGCCACAAGCGCTGCGTCGTCAACCAGCGCGAGGTGGGGGAGGACACGCACTCGTTCGAGAAGGCGCTCAAGCACGTCCTGCGTCAGGACCCCGACGTCATCCTCCTCGGCGAGATGCGCGACCTCGAGACGATCTCGACGGCGCTCACCGCGGCGGAGACCGGTCACCTCGTCTTCGCGACGCTCCACACCCAGGATGCGCCCCAGTCGATCGACCGCATGATCGACGTGTTCCCGCCGGAGCAGCAGCAGCAGGTCCGCGTGCAGCTCGCGGTGACCTTGCAGGGCGTCGTGACGCAGACGCTGCTGAAGACCCGGGACGGACGAGGCCGGGTGGCCGCCTGCGAGATCCTCGTCGCCATCCCGGCGGTGCGGAACCTCATCCGAGAGGGCAAGGCCCACCAGATCTACTCGACCATGCAGGCCGGCGCGAAGTACGGCATGCAGACGATGGACCAGTCGCTCGCCGACCTGGTCAAGGCCGGCCGCATCGAGCTCGACGCCGCGATCGAGAAGTGCGCCGACGAGCAGAACCTCAGGACGCTGATCGGGCGCTGAGCCCGAGCACACCGACGGAGCAGATCAGATCATGAGCGCAACGTACGCCTACAAGGTGCGTGACCCGCAGGGGAAGACCATCGAGGGCACCCTCGCGGCCGAGAACGAGGAGCTCGTCCGCGCCAAGCTGCGCGAGATGGGCATGACGCCCGTCGAGATCAAGAAGCAGGGCGGCGGTCTCCAGATGGAGATCAAGATCCCCGGTCTCAGCGACCGGGTCGCCCTGAAGGACATCTCGGTCTTCAGCCGGCAGTTCGCCACGATGATCAACTCGGGGCTCTCGCTGCTGCGAGCCCTGAACATCCTCGCTGCACAGACCGAGAACAAGGCGCTCGCGGAGATCATCCGCGACATCGCGAAGGACGTCGAAGGCGGCATGTCGCTGTCCGACTCGATGTCGAGGCACCCCAAGGCCTTCAACGACCTCTACATCGCCATGATCCGGGCGGGCGAGGTCGGGGGCGTCCTCGACTCGGTGCTGCTGCAGCTGGCGACCACGATCGAGAAGCAGGTCGAGCTCCGACAGAAGATCAAGTCGGCGATGACGTACCCGATCGCCGTGCTCGGTCTGGTGCTGTTGATCCTCACAGCGATGCTGCTCTTCGTCGTGCCGACCTTCGAGACCCTCTACGCCGACCTCGAAGGCGAGCTGCCGGGTCCGACCAAGCTCCTGCTCGCCGTCTCCCGCGGGTTCACGACCTTCTTCCCGATCATCGTCATCGGCTCGGTGCTCCTGACCTTCGGCATCAAGCGGTGGGGCAAGACCGAACGGGGACGCTGGATCCTCGACTCGGCCAAGCTGAAGGCTCCGATCTTCGGTGGGCTCGTGCACAAGACGGCGCTCGCCCGGTTCAGCCGGACGCTCGAGTCGCTGTTGAAGGCCGGTGTGCCGATCCTCGAGTCGCTCGACATCACCACCCAGACCGTCGGCAACGCCGTGGTCGCCGATGCTGTGCGGCAGGTGCAGGACTCGGTCCGCCAGGGCGAGCCGCTCGCCAAGGAGCTCGTCGCCCAGGGCATCTTCCCCCCGATGGTCTCGCAGATGATGGCGGTCGGTGAGGAGACCGGTGCGCTCGACGAGATGCTCGGCAAGATCGGCGAGTTCTACGAGCAGGAGATCGAGGCCATCGTCGACGCCCTCACGTCGCTGCTCGAACCGCTCCTCATCGTCGTGCTCGGCGGCGCCGTCGGCAGCATGGTCGTGGCGCTGTACATGCCGATGTTCAACATCGTGAACATCATCGAGTAGGGGGAACGAGACGGCCCCGGCCGCAGCCCGTCAGGGCGACGACACGGGGAGCAGGTGGAGCCCTGCGACCCACACCGGGAGATGACGCAGACCCCCGATCGCCGAGCCGGTCGGGGGTCTCGCAATTCCGGAACAACGAGGCCCGGATCGGGAAGGAACCACTCAGGGTGGTGGGCACACCGTCCGAAGGACTCCATGACGACAGTGGCCGCCGGGTGACCGGTGGGAGCGGCCGTCACACATCCATTGCACATCATCCGAAAGGAACCCCACGATGCTGAAGCGCATCCGTGAGGAGCAGAAGAACGAGGACGGCTTCACGCTCATCGAGCTGATGGTCGTGGTCCTCATCATCTCCATCCTCATCGCCATCGCCATCCCGACCTTCCTCGGTGCCCGTGAGGGTGCCGAGGATCGCTCGGCTCAGTCCAACCTCCGCAACGCCCTCACGGCCGCGAAGGTGTATTACGCCGACGAGGGTGAGTGGATCGGCGCCGGTGCCGACGTCGACACCAGCGCCGAGATCCGGGCCCTGGTCGCGCTCGCCGAGCCGTCCCTGACCTTCCAGGACGGCGCCGTGAGCAACGCCTCGGCCTCCGGCACCGTGCGTGCGGTCTTCACCGACCAGAGCGCCGTGTTCTCGGGCTACTCCGAGTCGGGCAGCTGCTTCCACCTGCTCGAGCAGGCGACCGGTGCCACCGCCGGCACGTACTACTACGAGGTCGACGCGGCCGCCGACGGCTCCTGCGCCGACGCTCCGGCTGCGAACGCCGCGAACACCTGGGTCACCGGTGGCTGGTAGTCACCGCTGACTCACACGAGTCACCGCACGGGCCGCCCCGCCACCAGCGGGGCGGCCCGTGTCGCGTTTTCGCGCCGGCCGATCAGGCCGACAGGAGCGGGGTGACCGTGCTCGTCGTCTCCATCGCCGTTGTCTACGGCCTGCTCGTCGGTTCGTTCCTGAACGTCGCCATCCACCGGGTGCCGGCGGGCGCCTCGGTGATCGCCCCCCGATCCTCCTGCCCGCGCTGCGAGACCGCCATCGCCGGCCGGGACAACGTGCCGGTCGTCAGCTGGATCCTGCTCCGCGGACGCTGTCGGACCTGCGCCGAGCCCATCTCGGTCCGATACCCGGCGGTCGAGGCCGTCACCGGCATCGCCTTCGGGGTCATGGCGCTCCGGTTCGGCTGGTCCTGGGAGCTGCCGGCCTTCTGTGCCTTCGCCGCTGGTCTCATCGCCGTCTCCGCCGTCGATCTCGACTGTCGCCGCATCCCGACCCGGATCCTGCAGGCCACCGCCGCCGTCGGCCTGCCCTGGCTGGCCGTCGACGCGGCCATCGCCGCCGACCCGTGGCCGGCGATCCGGGTGCTGCTCGGCGCCGCCGGCTCCTACGGGCTGTTGTTCGCCATCCACGTGGCGAGTCCCAAGGGGCTGGGGTTCGGCGACGTCCGCCTCGCTGGGCTGATGGGGGGGTTCCTCGGCTGGCTCGGACCGCTGCATCCGGCGCTCGGACTGCTCGCCGGCTTCTTCTTCGGGTCCGTGATGGGAGCGATGGTGATGGTTGCCGGCCGGGGCGGTCGCACGACCCCGATCCCGTTCGGCCCGTTCCTCGCGGCCGGAGCGGGACTCGCCGTGCTCGTGGGCGATCCGATCGTGACCTGGTACGTGGGCTGACGAGCACCCAGGGTGCGCTGATCCGCCCTAAAGGCGCCAGTAGTGTGGCCGATGGGATTGTCGGTGAGTTGTTCGTTGATCATCGATGGTCCCGCCGGGTGCGGGAACCGGACTGAAGCCCCGGTCGCGGCCGGGGCGCCGACGATGATCTGCCGTGACACCCGGACACACGAGGTTGGAAGCTGATGGCTCGATACGTGGGCCTCGACGTGGGGACGCACGCCGTTCGAGCAGCAGAGCTCTCGATCGGACGTGACGGGATCCCGACGCTCGAGCGCTTCGGACAGGTGGCCCTGCCACCGGGTGCCGTCGTCGCCGGTGAGGTCGCCGAACCGTCGCTCGTCACCCAGGCGCTCAAGCGCCTGTGGCGTGAGGTGGGGTTCAGCACCAAGAAGGTCATCGTCGGTGTCGGCAACCAGCGTGTGGTGGTCCGCCCGGACACCCTGCCGGAGATGGACGACGACGAGCTCCGACAGGCGATCGAGTTCAAGGCCGACGAGCTGATCCCGATCCCGCTCGAGGACGCCGTCCTCGACTTCCAGGAGCTCGAGCGCGACGTCGTCGACAACGAGGCCGTCGTCCAGGTCCTGGTCGTCGCCGCCCAGCGCGACATGATCGGCTCCCTGATCGAGGCGATCGAGGGCGCCGACCTCAGCATCGAGCTGGTCGACCTCGTGCCCTTCGGCCTCGTGCGGGCGCTGGCGGACACCGACCTGGGCTCGCTCGACGACTCCGGCGCCGTCGCCGACGCGATCGTGTCGATCGGAGCGGGGATCACCTCGATCGTCATCCACGAGCTCGGCGTGCCACGCTTCATCCGCATCTTGACCCTCGGCGCCGACACGGTCACCGAAGGCCTCGCTCGCGAGTTCGAGACCGACACCGACGGCGCAGAGAGCATCAAGCGTCAGCTCATGGCCGGTCAGCTCGATCCGGCGATGCACGGTCGGGCGAACTCGATCGTCGAAGACCGGGTCGGCCCGCTCATCGACGAGATCCGCAGCTCGCTCGACTACCACCTCGCCCAGGACGGCTCGGCGCTCCGCCGGGTCCTCCTCACCGGCGGCGGCGCCCGGTTGCCTCGCCTCGACGACAAGCTGCGGTCGCAGCTCGACGTCGAGGTCGTCAACGCCGACCCGCTCGCCCGTATCCAACTCGGCTCGACGGGCCTCAGCGAGCGCCAGCTGCTCGACGTCGCGGATCTCGCCGCCGTGCCGATCGGCCTCGCCCTCGCCGGCCGCCCGGCTGCCGGTGGCGTCCGCCGACTCGACCTGCAGCCGCCCGAGGTCGCCCGCCGCCGGGCTGCCCGGCAGCAGGCGGTCCTGGTCGGTGCCGGTGTGCTCGTCCTCGTCGGCGCGCTCGGCGCCCTGTGGGTTCGTCGCTCCGACCAGGTCGAGCAGATCGAGGCCGATGCCGAGCGCGTCGAGGCCGAGGTCGCCGTCGTCCAGGCCGAGATCGGCTCGCTCGGGACCGTCCAGGCCCTCGAGTCCGAGCTCGGGGGACGCCAGGAGCTGATCCGTTCCGCGCTCCGCAACGACGTGGCGTGGACGAAGATCATCCAGGAGGTCGCCACGGTGATGCCGGACGACACCTGGATCACGTCGCTGCAGGCATCGGCTCCGACCGACGGCACCGCCGGCTCGATCACCGTCTCGGGCAACGGCGCCGATCACACGTCCTCGGCTCGCTGGCTGCTGCGGCTCGATCCTCTGCCCGGGGTTGCCACCCTGTGGGTGCCCACCTCGAACCGGTCGCCGGGCGAGGAGGGCTTCGGTCTCGGTGAGTCGAGCTTCTCGTCGTCGGCGATCCTGTCGCCTGCGGCGCTGTCGGACCGGGTCGAGGACTATCTCGGCAACTTCCCGGGAGGCGGCACCCTGGCCTCCAGCGAGCCCGCCGAAGAACCGGCCGAGGGCGTGGAGGAGAACCAGTGAGCCGCCGTGGACTGATCATCACGGCGCTCGCCTGCGTCGCCATCATCGGCCTGTGGTGGGTCTTCCTCTTCTCGCCGGCCGGCGACGACCTCGCTGCCGCCGAGGAGCGCCGTGACGGCGCCGAGACCCAACTCAACACGCTGCTGCAGCAACGGGACCGGCTGTCGCTCCTCGTCGAGCAGCGGCCGTTCTTCCAGAGCGAGCTCGAGTCGTTGCGTGCGGCGATCCCCGAGCAGCCGGATCTGGCGGGCGTGCTGCTCTCGATCGATGAGGCCGCCCGGGCATCCGGCGTGACGTTCCTCAACTTCTCGGCCAGCGAGCCGGTGTCCACCGATGCGTTCGGCCTCTCGCCGGTCACGATCCAGATCAACGGCGACGGCGGGTACTTCCAGGTGCTCGACTTCCTCAACCGCCTGAACCGGATCCACCGGATCGTCGTCGTCGACCAGCTCAACCTCGCGGCGGAGTCCGGCGAGGACCTCGGCCCGCCGCGGCTGGTCTGGACCATCGGCTTGACGACGTTCGTGTCGGGCGGCGGCGGAGCCGGCGACCCGGCGGCCGAGGTCGCCACCGACGCTCCCGCCGAGGGAGCGCCCACCGAGGAGAGCGGAGGAGTCGAGTGACTTCCCACGACAGCGATCTCGACCGTGGGCGGGCGCCCGCCCTCCTGATCATCGCCACGGTGCTCAGCGTCGCCGCCTTCGGTGCCGCCGTCGCCTTCAGCGCACTCGGGACCACGCCGTCCTCGTCGACCTCGACGCCCGAGGTCGATCGGGTGGCCGCCGTCCAGGCCCAGCCGTCCGACGCGGAGCTGGCGCAGGCCGCCTCCGGCATCATCGAGACCTTCGAGGTCTTCGGGGCCAAGAACCCGTTCGAGCGTCCCCTCGCCGTCGAGGCGCCGCCGACCCAGGTACCGGAGGATGGTGCCGGTGACCCGGCCGACGATCCGGCCGAGGTCGGTGACCCGGGTACGCCGCCGCCGACGACCGAGTTCGCTCCCGAGCGCGGTACCCGCATCCAGCTCCGTGAGGTCTACGACATCGAGACGGGCACCGTGGCCACCATCGTGGTCGACGGCACGGCCTACGAAGAGGTCGCCGAGGGCGAGACGTTCGCCGGCTCCTTCCAGGTCGTGACCCTCGACGTCGGCACCGGCTGCGGCACGTTCCTGCTCGGCGACGTGGACTTCGACCTCTGTGTCGGCCAGGAGATCCTGAAGTAGCGAGGCGTCGCTCCGCCGACGCCCTAGCGTTCGGGCCGTGGCGAGCATCGTCCTCATCGGTCTCATGGGCGCGGGCAAGACGACCGTCGGTCGTCGGCTCGCAGCCCACCTCGGTCTCCCGTGCGTCGACAGCGACGTGGCGATCGAGGAGCGGACCGCTCGGACGGTCCCCGAGCTCTTCGCCGAGCACGGCGAGGACGGCTTCCGTCGGATCGAGTCCTCGGTGATCGCCGACCTGCTCGCCGGGGACCGGGTGGTCCTCAGCCTCGGCGGCGGAGCGGTCACCACTCCTGCGGTCCGTAGCGGACTGGACGACCATGAGGTCGTGTGGCTCCGTGCTCGGCCGGCGACGCTGGTCGACCGCCTCGGCTCCGACGAGGTGGCCGCTCGGCCCCTGCTCGCCGGCGGCGCGGCCGCTGCGCTCGAGCGGCTCGACGTCGAACGAGCGCCGTATCATCGAGCGGTGGCCACCCTCACCGTCGACGTCGACGAGCTCGGTCCCGATGAGGTCGTCGAGCACATCGCCGCGGCGGTGACGCCGGCATGAGCGGGTTCATCGTGGAGCACGTCGATCTCGGAGATCGCTCCTACGACGTGCACGTCGGTGCCGGGGCGATCCAGGCCCTGCCCGAGGTCCTGCCGCCGGTCGAGCGGGTCGCCGTCGTCACGCAGGCCGAGATCCCCGTCGAGGTCGATCCCGGCACCGAGCATCGGGTGTTCACGATCGGCCAGGGCGAGTCGGCCAAGTCCCTGGACAGCATCGGCGAGCTCTGTTCCGCCTTCGCCCGCTGGGGCCTCAGCCGCGGCGACTGCGTCGTCGGCGTCGGCGGCGGTCTCGTGACCGACGTGGCCGGCTTCGCCGCCGCCGTGTATCACCGGGGTGTCCCGGTGGTGCAGGTGCCGACGACCCTGCTCGGCCAGATCGACGCTGCCATCGGCGGCAAGACCGGCGTGAACCTGGCCGAGGGCAAGAACCTCGTCGGCGCCTTCTGGCAGCCGGCGGCGGTGATCTGCGACACCGACACGCTCGGCTCGCTCCCCGAACGGGAGTGGCGCAGCGGCCTCGGTGAGCTCGCGAAGTACGCCTTCCTCGGCGCGGAGGCCGACGGCACCAAGCTGGAGGACCTACCGCTGCCGGAGCGAGTCGCCCGTTGCGTCCGCCTGAAGGCCGACGTCGTGTCCGGCGACGAGCGAGAGGGCGGCCGTCGGGCGTTGCTGAACTATGGCCACACGCTCGGCCACGCGCTCGAGATCGCCGGTCGCTTCGATCTCCGACACGGCGAGGCGGTGGCGATCGGCCTCGTGTTCGCTGCCGAGCTCGCTCGGGTCCTCGAACGCATCGACGTGGATCGGGTCGAGCGCCACCGCGACGTGCTGACGGCAATGGGCCTGTCGTACGACCTGCCCGACGACGCCGATCCGGACGAGCTGATCGAGCTGATGGGGCGCGACAAGAAGGCGGTCGGCTCGCTGACCTTCATCCTCGACGGCCCCGACGGTCCCGAGGTGGTGCCGGGCATCGATCCGGCCGACCTCCGCCGGGCCTTCGCTGCGATGGGCGCTCCATGAGCGGCGAGCTGCTGCTGTTGTCGGGGCCCAACCTGAACCTGCTCGGTGAGCGGCAGCCGCTGATCTACGGCTCCGAGACGCTCGGCGACCTGGTCGACCGCGCGACGACGGCGGCAGCGACGCACGGCATGACGGTGCGGCACCGCCAGTCGAACCACGAGGGCGACCTCGTCGACGAGATCCACGCCGCCAGGCGCACGACGGTCGGGCTGATCGTCAATGCCGCGGCCCTGACCCACTACGGGCGCTCGCTGCACGACGCCCTCCTGGCCTACGACGAGCCGAAGGTCGAGCTCCACATCTCCAACCCACTCGCCCGCGAGGAATGGCGCCACGTCTCGGTGGTGTCCGGCGTCGTCGATGCGACGATCTCCGGGTTCGGTTCGGCCGGCTACGAGCTGGCCGTCCACGGGCTCGCCGCGCTGATCGCCGAGCGGACCGCGTCGGAGTGACCTGGTGACGCTGCCACCGCTGCTCGTCGGTGGCCGCATCGAGCGTCTGCGCTCCCTGCTCGTCGAGCACGACGTCGACGCGCTGGTCGTGCACCGCTTGGTCGACGTGCGCTGGCTCACCGGGTTCACCGGGTCCGCCGGCACCGTCGTCGTCGCCCATGACGAGGCCGTGCTCGTCACCGATGCCCGCTACCGCGACCGGGCCGAGGCCGAGCTGCTCGCCGCCGGTGCCGATGCCCGGCTCCTCATCGCCGGCCACGATGAGCAGGCGCAGCGGATCAGCTCGCTCGTCGGTAGGGGAGCGGTCGGCGTCGACGAGACCGCGGTCAGCTGGGCCCAGGCGCGCCGCCTCGATGCGGACGGCTCGGGTCAGGTGGTACCGCTCCCACCGCTCGTCCCCCGGCTGCGCGAGCGCAAGGACGCCGCCGAGCTCGCCCGCATGCGAGCCGCCGCCAGGATCGCTGACGCCGCCCTCGCCGAGGTGCGACCCCTCCTCGGGGCGGGTGCCACCGAGCGGGACGTGGCCCGGGCCCTCGACCGGGCGATGGAGGACCGCGGCGCCGACGGACCCGGCTACGGGACGATCGTCGCCTCCGGGCCCAACTCGGCGCTGCCGCACGCCACGCCGAGCGGCCGCCGGATCGAACGGGGCGACCTCGTGGTGATCGACGTCGGCGCCGAGGTCGACGGCTATCGCTCCGACATGACCAGGACCTTCGTCGTCGGCGCACCCGACACCGAGCAGCAGCGGCTGCTCGATCTCGTCCTCGAGGCCCAACAGGCCGCCATCGCGAGGGTCGCCGTCGGGGTCAGCGCGCGCTCGATCCATCGGGCGGCCGCCGAGGTGTTCGCCGAAGCCGGACTCGGCGACGCCTTCCTGCACGGCGTCGGGCACGGCGTGGGCATGGTCATCCACGAGGATCCGTTCCTCGCCCGCTCCGACTCGCCGCTCGAGGCCGGGCACGCCATCACGGTCGAACCGGGGCTGTACCTGCCCGAGGTCGGCGGCGTGCGCTGGGAGGATCTGCTGCACGTCGGCGAGTCCGGTGTCGAGTGCCTGACCGCAGCGCCGAAGACACCGGTGGTGTGACGCGCCGGACCACCGCGTATCCTTCGCCGGTCGCCAGCCCGCCAGAGCATCGCGAGGAGCGCAGATGGCCACGATCTCCACGGCCGACTTCAAGAACGGCATGACGGTCGATCTGCCCGAGGGGCTCGTCCAGATCGTCGAGTTCCAGCACGTGAAGCCGGGCAAGGGGGGCGCGTTCGTCCGCACCACCCTCAAGAACGTCCGCACCGGTCAGGTGGTCGAGAAGACGTTCCGCGCCGGCGAGAAGATGGAGCGGGCCATCATCGACAAGCGCGAGATGCAGTACCTCTACCGAGAGGGCGACGACTACGTCTTCATGGACGGCGAGACCTACGAGCAGACGAACGTCACGACGGCCTCGCTGGGCGAGGCCACGGACTTCATCAAGGAGTCCGACTCGGTCGTGCTGCAGTACTACGGCGACGAGGTGCTCGGCGTCGACCTGCCCGCCTCGGTCGTGCTGACCATCTCCGAGACCGAGCCCGGCATCCAGGGCGACCGGGTCTCGGGCGCCCGCAAGCCGGCCACGCTCGAGACCGGGCGCGTCGTGCAGGTCCCGCTCTTCGTCGGACCGGGCGAGCAGATCAAGGTCGACACCCGCAGCGGCGACTACATCGAGCGAGCCTGACCTGTCCTCGTCGTCCGACGCCCGCGAGCGGGCGATGGCCCTGCTCTACGAGGCCTCGATCCGGAGCGTCGACGTCGGCACCGTGATCGACGGCCTGGCGCTCGACCCTGCGCCGCTCGCCGCGCTCCTCGCCCGAGGCGTCGACGAGCACCGGGACGAGCTCGACGAGGCGATCTCGTCGGCCTCGGTCAACTGGAAGCTCGACCGGATCGCGACGATGGACCTCACGATCCTTCGGCTCGCCGCATACGAGCTGGCCCACCGACCGGACGTGCCCCTCGCCGTCGTCATCGACGAGGCGGTCGAGCTCGCCAAGCGCTTCTCCACCGACGACTCCGGCCGCTTCGTCAACGGCGTCCTCTCCCGGGTCGCCGAGATCCTGCGCTGAGGCACGGCGCTGCGGCCCTGGGCCGTCCATCGCTTCGCACCTAGGCTCGGCCTCATGACGCATGGGGGACGGCTGATCGCACGGGTGCTCAAGGCGGCGGGGGTGGACTGCGTGTTCACGCTCTCCGGCGGCCACGTGATGGGGATCTACGACGGGTGCCTCGACGAGGGCATCGACATCATCGACGTCCGGCACGAACAGGCGGCCGTCCACGCCGCCGACGCGTGGGCTCGGCTGCACCCGGGACGGGTCGGGGTCGCGATCCTCACCGCCGGACCGGGCGTGACGGACGGCGTCACCGGCGTGGCCAACGCCTGGCGGGCCAACTCGCCGATCGTGGTGTTCGGTGGACAGGGGCCGTTCTCGAACCTCCGGCGGGGCTCGCTGCAGGAGATGGACCACGTCGGTGTCATGCGCCCGATCACCAAGTGGGCCGACGCCTGCTATCAGACCGAGCGCCTCGCCGAGTACGTCGAGCTGGCCATCCGCCATGCCCTCTCCGGCGTGCCCGGTCCGAGCTTCCTCGAGGTGCCGATGGACGTGCTCCACGCTCCGCTCTCCGAGGAGCCGCCGCTGCCACGGCTCCGCGAGTACCGGGTGCGCCACGCCGCCGCCGATGCCGAGATCGAGGAGGCGATCGACCTGCTCGCCGTCGCCGAGCGCCCCATGCTGATGGCGGGCACGGGCGTGAAGTGGTCGGAGGGCGCCACCTCGCTCATCGAGCTGCTCGATGCGACCGACCTCCCGGTGTTCTGCAACGGCATGGGCCGCGGCGCGGTGCCCTGGGACCACCCGTGCTTCCTCAACCGCTCTCGCAAGGACGCGCTCTCGCGGGCCGACCTCGTCGTGCTCGCCGGGACGCCGCTCGACTTCCGCATGAAGTTCGGCGCCACGATCCCCGCCGACGCCAAGATCATCCAACTCGACCTCGACGAGACGTTGATCGGTCAGAACCGGGCGGCCGACGTCGGCCTCGTCGGCAACCTCGGCTCGACGTTCGCCCGGCTCACCGAGCTGCTCGCGGCCGGCGATCGCAAGCTGTCGTTCACGGGCTGGCGCGACGAGCTGCGCGACCGCGAGGACGAGCTCGAGGCCGGCTTCCGCAGCCAGCTCGACAGCGACGAGGTCCCGATCGACCCGTTGCGGCTGTGTCGCGAGATCGCCGACGTCATCACCGACGACATGATCGTGATCGGTGACGGCGGCGACATCGTGGCCCAGGCCGCGAAGGTCATCCGGGTCCCCAAGGACGGCCTCTGGATGGATCCGGGTCCGCTCGGAACGCTGGGCGTCGGCATGCCGTTCGCGCTCGCCGCTCAGCGAGCCCACCCCGACAAGCGTGTGCTGATCGTCTACGGCGACGGGAGCTTCGGGCTGAACGGCTTCGAGTTCGACACCGCCATCCGCTTCGGCCTGCCGATCGTCGGGGTCGTCGGCAACGACGCCGCCTGGGGCCAGATGATGCGACCGCAGGCCATGATCTACGGCGCGGACCGCCTGGTCGCCACCGAGCTGGCCCGGACCCGCTACGACCTCGTCGTCGAGGCGCTCGGCGGCCACGGCGAGCACGTCACCGAGCCGGACGAGATCGGCCCGGCGATGCGTCGGGCTTTCGACAGCGGCAAGCCGGCGCTGGTCAACGTCGACATGCGCACCGACCGCGACGCCGTGAAGGGCTCCACGTACGTCTGACGCGTCCGCCGATCGGGTGACGCGGGAGATCGGCCGCGTGCCCGACGACGGATCGAGGGACCGTTCGTACGGTCGGCACCCATGACGGTCACCCTCACCGGTCCCACCGGGCCCACGCGCGGCGATCGGTGGCGCGCCGGTGTGCGCCGCCTCGCCTTCGTGCTCGTGTCGGCGACGATCATGGCGATCGTCTCCGAGCGCATGTACTGGTACTGGGACCCGGGCCCGGCCGACATGGCCGTCGTGGTCGGCTACTACGCCGTCGCCGTCGGGACGACGCTGTGGACGATCGATCGTTTCCGGGTCCGCAGCACGCCGGCGATGGTCATGGTCGCGGTGATCTACGGGATGATCGTCGAGGGCATCCTGACGCCGGTCACCTACAGCGGGGGGCCGCTGCCGATCTTCCCCGCCTACTTCACGGGCTGGCACGGCCTGCTCGGTGTGGTCGTCGTCTGGTGGCTGCTCCATCGGTGGCTGCTCGATGGTCGCCGTCGGTCCATCGCGCTCGCATCGGGAGCGCTCGGCGTGCTCTGGGGCGTGTGGGCGTTCACCTCGGTCCTGCCCGAGAACGTCGAGGACCCGGAGCTCGTCGAGCACGGCGGAACGCTCGAGCTCCTCGGACCCGGTGCTTTCACGCTCTACGCCTTCGGATACACCGCGCTGCTCGCCCTCGCGCACTGGTTGTGGGGCCGGCTCGGGCCCGTCGACAGCTTCCGACCGTCTCGGGCGGTGCGATGGCTCGCCGTGGCCGCGACGGCGGCGATGCTCATCGCCTACACCGTCGGGCTCCCCTGGGCGGCTCCGATGTTCGCGGTGTTCGTCGGCGGTGCCGTCTGGTTCCTCCGCCGAGAGGCCGCACGCCACGACGAACCGAGCGTGCTCGCCGACCTCGTCGGGCCGGTTCGGGCGCGGCACCTGCCGGCGATGCTCCCGCTGCCGGTCCTCGCCTCGGCGATCTACGCCGCGAGCTGGTGGCTCGAGCCGGCGGAAGCCGTCGTCCGCCTGGTCATGTGGATCGTGATCGCGGCAACGACCCTCGTCGGCGGCGGGACCGTCGCCTGGGCCGCACGCCGCGCCCTCCACGCTCCGGCGTCGCCGGCCGAGGTCGCCGGCCGAGCTCGCCGGCCGTCGTTGAGCCCGAACCGGACGGCCACGCAACGTTCGCCCGATCGTCGTGCAGAGACGGACGGCGTTCACCGACGGTCACGTAGTGTCGCCGACGTGCACCGGGTCGCCGTCTACGTCGCGCCTCGGGCCGACACCGAGTGGCACGAGCTCGCCGCACGCTGGCTCGGGCGTTCCCCCGAGATCGAGCGACCGTGGGAGCGCCCCGCCGTCCCAGCGCTCGCCGTGCTCGACGAGGTCACCGGTGACGCCTCCCGCTACGGCTTCCACGCCACGATGCGGAATCCCTTCGAGATCGCGGAGGGCACCGACGTCGACGATGTCGATGAGGTGGTCGCCACGCTCGCGGCCCGCTCGTCGCCACAGCGGCCGGTCCTGCAGATCGGCACGATCGGTGGCTTCCTGGCCTTCGTGCCGGTGGTCGGAGCGGCCGACGTCTCGGTGCTGGCGGGTGACTGCGTCGTGAGCTGCGCCGAGGTCGCGGCTCCTCCGGACGAGGCCGAGCTCGCGCGCCGTCGACGAGCAGGGCTCAGCGATCGCCAGGAGCAGCTGCTCGTCGCGTGGGGCTATCCCTACGTGCTCGAGGAGTTCCGCTTCCACATGACCCTGACACGGCGGCTGGGGTCGGAGGAGGGTGAGCGGATCCTCGATGACGCCCGCCGGCACTTCGCGGCCGTCGACGGCCAGGCCTTCCCCCTCGACGATCTGGTGGTGTTCGAACAGGTCGGCGGCGGCCCGTTCGAGGTGCGATCACGTCACCCGCTGAGCGGTCAGCCGATCATCCCGAGCTCGGGAATCGCTCGTGTGCACGATCGCACGAGCTCGTCGGCCTCCTGAGGCTCCATTCCGACGAGGTGCATCAGATCCTCGAGCGACTCCTGGTGATCGTGAGGCCACTTCTCGTCGATCCGGTGGGCGACCGCGTTGGCGACCACGAGGATCCGCCCCATCACCGGGTCATCCAGCTCCGGTTCGCGGTGGTGGGCGAGGATCGCCTCGACGTACTCCGGCGGGAAGCGGGTGGCCCGCAGGGCGAGCGCCCCGAGCGTGCCGTGGTGGATGCCGAAGCGGGCCAGCTCGAGCTGTTCGAGCCCGAGACCCGTGCGAAGGGAGTCGTCGCGGGTCTCGGCTGCCTCGTCAGGCCGGCGGATGGCGAGCAACGCCGAGCCGAGGTCGTGGAGCAGGCCGATCGAGAACGCATCGCCGACGGACTCACGAAGCCGTTCGGCGAGGATCGACGCCGCAGCAGCCGTCGCGGTGGCGTGGTCGGTGTAGGCCTTCGGCAGCGCCGAGCCCGCCGAGTCGAACAGGCCGAACGCGACGCCTGCGGCGAGGCTGCGCACGGTGTCGAAGCCGATCACCGCGGCGGCTTCGGCCGGACCGGCGACCTTGGACACGCGGCCGTAGAACGAGGAGTTCGCGATGTAGACGGCCCTCGTCGAGAGCGCCTGATCCGCCTGGAGGCGTCGCCCAACGTCGTCGGCCGAGGCCTCGGGGTCGTCGAGCACCCGAAGCACCGCAAGTGCACTCTGCGCCTGGCCGGGCAGGCTGAGCACCTCGTCGAGGAGCTCCTTCTGTGCAGCGTCCATCGTCGCCCTCCGTACCTGACCCCTATCGGTCGCAGCCTCCGCACGCTTGAGGTTGCCCGGCGGGTGGGGCGGGCGTTGTGGTCCCCGTGGGTCGCAGACCCCGGGCTAGCGTCGCCGGCGTGTGTGGTCGGTACGTCGCTGCATCCCCTCCCGATGAGGTCGCGGCCTACTTCGGGGCCGAGGTGGCCCTGCCCGAGCTGGCGCCGAACTACAACGTCGCGCCGACGAGCGACGTCGCGGCCGTGGTCCAACCGGGCGGCGAACCGACGGCACCGAGGCTCGAGGCGTTCCACTGGGGCCTGGTGCCCCGGTGGGCCAAGGAGATCAAGATCGGCAACCGGATGATCAACGCCCGTGGCGAGACGGTGGCCACGAAGAACTCGTTCCGGTCGGCCTTCGCCCGGCGACGCTGCATCATCCCGGCCGACGGCTTCTACGAGTGGCGGAAGTCGGCCGCCGACCCCAAGCGGAAGCAGCCGTACTACATCCACCGAGCCGACGGGGAGCCGCTGGCCATGGCCGGGCTGTGGGAACGTTGGCGTGACCCGGAGGCGGAGGGAGACGTCGAGGAGCTGCACTCCTGCACGATCGTCACCACCGGAGCGAACGCCTTCATGGCGCCGATCCACGACCGGATGCCCGTCCTGTTGCCCCGCACCGCCTTCGACGAGTGGCTCGACCCCGACCAGCGCGACACCGAGGCCCTCCGGCGTCTGCTCGTGTCCGCACCCGAGGGGCTCCTGGTCGCCCACGCCGTCGACACCGCGGTCGGCAACGTCCGCAACCGGGGCGCCGAGCTGCGCGACCCGATCCAACCCGACGATCCCGAGTTCGCAGCGCTGCTGACCTGAGTCACGGCCCCGCCGCAGCCCGTCAGGGCGAGGACCGGGCGAGGAGGGTGGGGCTGCTCGGCCCCATCCGGGAGTGACACCGCCCTCCACCGCTGTCGAACGTCTGTTTCGTAGGGTGGGAACCACATGCCCGACACCCCCTCCGACACCGACTTCGCCGCGCGCGTCATCGAGACCCCCGTCGCCGACGAGATGCGCGAGTCGTTCCTCGCCTACTCGCTCTCGGTCATCACCTCACGGGCGATCCCCGACGTCCGCGACGGGCTGAAGCCAGTCCAACGCCGCATCCTGTACTCGATGCTCGACATGGGTCTGCGGCCCGGGACCCAGCACAAGAAGTGCGGCCGCATCGTCGGCGACGTGATGGGCAAGTACCACCCGCACGGTGACGCCGCGATCTACGACGCGCTGGTCCGGATGGGTCAGGACTTCACGGTCCGCCTGCCGTTCGTGGACCCGAAGGGCAACTTCGGCACGCCGGACGACCCGCCCGCCGCCTACCGCTACACCGAGGCCCGTCTGGCCGACGCGGCCATGGAGATGGTGGCCGAGATCGACGAGGACACCGTCGACTTCGTCCCCAACTTCGACGGCGAGCTGACCCAGCCCGAGGTCCTCCCGGCCCGGATCCCCAACGTGCTCGTCAACGGCACGGCCGGCATCGCCGTGGGCATGGCGACCAGCCTCGCTCCGCACAACGTCAACGAGGTGTGCGCGGCGCTGCAGTTGGTGCTCGCCGAACCGGACGTCACCCTCGGGCGGGTCCGCCGCAAGCTCAAGGGACCCGACCTCCCGACCGGCGGCATCCTCGTCGACGACGGCAGCCTCACCGACGCCTATCGCAGCGGCCGAGGGAGCTTCCGGGTCCGGGCCAACGCCGAGTTGGTCGACGTCACCGCGCGGCGCCGGGGCATCGTCGTCACCGAGCTGCCGTGGAACGTCGGCATCGAGCGGGTGATCGGTCGCATCAAGGAGCTGCTCGGTCAGCAGAAGCTCCAGGGCATCACCGACGTCAAGAACCTCTCCGACCGACACCACGGCACCCGGCTCCAGATCGAGTGCCGCACCGGTGTCGATCCGTCGGCGGTGCTGAGCGAGCTGTACCGGCTCACCCCGCTCGAGGAGAGCTACGCCATCAACAACGTCGTGCTCGTCGACGGACGGCCGACGACCCTCGGCCTGCTCGACCTGATGCGCCACTACCTCGACCACCGGCTCGAGGTCGTCGTTCGGCGCAGCGAGTATCGCAAGCGCAAAGCCGAGGACGAGGCGCACATCGTCGAGGGCCTGCTGATCGCGCTCGACGCGATCGACGAGGTGGTCCGCATCATCCGGTCGTCGGCAGACACCCCCGAAGCACGCGAACGGCTGATCGAGGCGTTCGAGCTGTCCGACGTGCAGGCGCAGCACATCCTCGACATGCCGCTGCGACGGCTGACGACGCTGGAGGTGCAGAAGCTCCGCGACCGGCTCGAGGAGCTGCGGGCGATCATCGCCGACCTCACCGAGATCCTCGCCGACGAGGCTCGACGCCGGCAGATCGTGGGCGACGAGCTGGGCGAGGTCGCGGACGAGCACGGCACGCCGAGGCGCACTCGGCTCGTCGCGGCCGACGACGCGGTCATGGAGCGGCCGGAGAGCCTCGAGGTCGCGGACGATCCCTGCACGATCACGCTCTCGACCACCTTCGTGGTCGGCCGTCACGGCGAGGACGAGCATCAGGCCAAGGCCGGTCGGCACGACGTGCTGCTCGCCCTCGCTCCGGCGACGGTCCGCGGGCACGTCTGGGCGGTGTCCACCGGCGGCCGATTGCTCGGCATCGAAGCGGTCGAGGTCCCCGAGGTGGCCGGACGCTCCCGGGGTGCCGCCGCGACGGAGCTGTTCGACCTGTCGCGCGGCGAGCGCCTGGTCGGTCTCTTCGGCGCGGCCGACGTCACGGCGCAGCACCTGCTCGTCGTGGTCACCGCCCAGGGGGTCATCAAGCGTCTGACCGCCGAGGAGGTGGCCGACACCCGCTCGGGCAGCGAGGTCATCTCCTTGAAGGACGGCGACCGGGTCGTGGCCGCCTTCGCCTCGGGGGAGGGCCATGAGGTCGCGATCGTGAGCGACGACGGTCAGCTGCTCCGCACCGGGCTCGACCAGGTCCGCCCACAGGGCCGGGGCGCCGGGGGCATGGCCGGGATGAAGGTGAAGGCCGATGCTGCCGTCGTCGCCGCGGCTCCCATCATCGACGGCGACGTGGTCGTGACCTGGACCGACCAGGGTGCGATCAGCGCCACGGCGGCGGAGGAGTTCCCGGCCAAGGGCCGGGCCACCGGTGGGGTGCGGGCCATGAAGCTCCGCAGGGGTGAGACGAAGGTGCTCGGCGCCTGGGTGGGACGGCCGGAGGAGGCCGCCGTCGTCGTCGGCGAGGGTGAGGGCCTCTTCGCCAAGGCGGCCACGGCACCGATCGGTCTGCCGGTGGTCGCGTCGCGACGCGACGGCACGGGCGAGCCGCAGTCCGCCCCCGTGCTCGCGGTCGGGAGGGCTCGCTGATGGCGACCGGGTACGACGCCACCGATCTGCAGGTGCTCGAAGGGCTCGACGCCGTTCGCAAACGGCCGGGCATGTACATCGGTTCGACCTCGTCGACCGGCCTCCACCACCTGCTCTGGGAGATCCTCGACAACGCCGTCGACGAGGCCGCCGCTGGACACGCCACCAAGATCACCGTCACCCTCCACGACGACGAGTCGATCGAGATCACCGACGACGGACGCGGCATCCCGGTCGACATCGAGCCCTCGACCGGCCTCACGGGTGTCGAGCTCGTCTACAGCCGCCTCCACGCCGGCGGGAAGTTCGGTGGCGGGGCCTACGCGGCCTCCGGCGGACTGCACGGCGTCGGCGCCGCAGTGGTCAACGCGCTCGCCCGCAAGGTCGTCGTCGAGGTCGATCGCGATCGGCGCACGCATCGCCTCGGCTTCCAGGAGCGCGTCGCCGGCCGGTTCACCCCGACCGGTCGGTTCCGCAAGGGCGGCGAGCTCGAGGTCGTCGGCCGCATCCCGAAGGGACGCACCGGCACCCGGGTCCGGTTCTGGCCCGACCACGACATCTTCGACGCCGATGCCCGCATCGACCTCGCGAAGGTGCTCGATCGGTGCCGGACGATGTCGTACCTGATCCCCGGGCTCACGCTCGCCGTCACCGATCACCGCCCGGCCGAGACCGTCGAGGAGGTGTTCCGGTCCAAGAACGGGCTCGCCGACTACGTCGAGCACCTCACCCACGGCGAGGCCGTGGTGCCGCCGATCACGCTGCACGGCGAGGACCGCTTCACCGAGACGGTCCAGGTGCTCCAGGACGGCCGTCAGGTCGCCCAGGAGGTCGAGCGGACCTGCGTGGTCGACGTCGCCCTCCGCTGGGTCGCCGGGTGGGACACCACCGTCGTGTCCTTCGTCAACACCATCCCGACGCCGGGCGGGGGCACGCACGTGGCCGGCTTCCAGCGAGCCATGACCACGACGATCAACGAGGCGCTGAAGTCGGCGAAGGCCCTGAAGGCCAACGAGCCCAGCGCCACGGGCGACGACGTGCAGGAGGGCCTCGTCGCCGTCGTGAAGGTGACGGTGGCGGAGCCCCAGTTCGAGGGCCAGACCAAGGAGATCCTGGGCACGGCTCCCGTGCAGTCGATCACCTACCAGGTGGTCGCCCAAGGCATGCGGGGCTGGCTCACCGGCGGCGGCAAGAAGGCGCAGATCAAGCGGGTGCTCGACAAGGTCGCCAACGCGGTCCGGTCGCGCCAGGCTGCCCGCCAGGCCCGCGACACGCTGCGGCGCAAGTCGGCGCTCGAGTCCGCCTCGATGCCGACCAAGCTCGCCGACTGCCGCAGCCGCGACGTCGACCGCACCGAGCTCCTCATCGTCGAGGGCGACTCGGCGGCCGGGCCGGCCAAGCAGGGCCGGGACGCCGAGTTCCAGGCCGTGCTCCCGATCCGCGGCAAGATCCTCAACGCAGCCAAGTCGACGATGAAGCAGGTACTCGACAACACCGAGGCAGCGGCGATCTTCACGGCCCTGGGGGCCGGCGCCGGGCCTGCCTTCGACCTCGAACAGGCCCGCTACGGGCGCGTCGTGATCCTCGTCGACGCCGACGTCGACGGCAGCCACATCCGCTGCCTGCTGCTCACACTGACCTACCACTACATGCGCCCGCTCCTCGAAGCCGGCCGGGTGTTCGCCGCCGTGCCGCCGCTCTACTCGGTGCGGACGTCGGGAGGCGAGGAGCGGTTCGCCTTCTCCGATGTCGAGCGCGACGAGATCATCGCCGAGCTTGCCGAGTCCGGCCGGACTCGCAACAAGGTCAGCCGCTTCAAGGGGCTCGGCGAGATGGACGTCGAGGACCTCGCCGTACACTGCCTGGATCCGGCGACCCGCACCCTTCGCCGCATCTCGGTGCAGGACGCCGCGGCCGCCGCCGAGGTGTTCGACGTCTTGATGGGCAGCGCGGTCGAGCCGCGGCGGGAGTTCATCGTGAACAACAGCGACCTCCTCGACCGGGAAGCCCTCGACATCTGACGCTGCTCACGCAGCGGCAAGACCCCGAGGGCGAGCTCGACGATCTCGTCGACGGCGCGGGCGTCGACACGCTCCTCACCGCGGGATGGGAGCGTCGGGACGTCCTCGACGTCATCCTCGCCGCGGCCGACACGACGATGTCGAGCTGCACGAACCATGTGGCGCACACCCCGCTCGAGGACCAGTTCGCTGCGAACGCCTGGGTCGCCCCGGGCGCGGGGTGACCTGAGCGGGGCGGAGCCCTCGGCGAGGACCTCGACCCGGCCCGGAGCCCGACCGTATCCATCGCCGGTCGGGCCCGGTCGCGGTCGTGCCGCGACCGGTCGGTCTGACTAACGTCGGGCGCCTCGCACAACCTGGGGGATGCGCACATGAAGGTCGAGCTGACCGTCAACGACTTCTTGCGGCGGGCCGAGACGGTCTACGCCGACCGCATCGGTCTCGTGGACGAGCCGGACGTCGTCGGCGGCGGGCTCGGCTCGTTGACCTGGGCCGAGGTCGGTCGGCTGGCGCGTGCCCAAGCGGCTGCGCTCGACCAGCGAGGCATCGGCGTGGGTGAGCGCGTCGGCATCGTGTCGATGAACGCGGCTCGGTTCGTCGTGTCGTTCTTCGGTGTGAGCGGCTGGGGTCGGGTCCTCGTGCCGATCAACTTCCGCCTCTCGACCGTCGAGATGGAGTACATCGTCAAGCACAGCGGGTGCTCTCTCCTCCTCGTCGACCCCGACATGGTCGATACCGTCGCCTCGATCGACATCCCCAAGATCGTCCTCGGCGCCGAGGGCGACGAGGAGCTCTACCTGCACGGTGCCGACCCGCGCCCATGGGACGGACTCGAGGCCGACACCGCGACGATCAACTACACGAGCGGCACCACCGCGCGGCCGAAGGGCGTGCAGCTCACGCACCGGAACATCTGGCTCAACGCCACGACGTTCGCGCTGCACACCTCGGTGACCGACCGCGACGTCTACCTGCACACCCTCCCGATGTTCCACTGCAACGGCTGGGGCATGCCCTACGGCGTCGCCGGCATGGGCGGCACCCAGATCGTCATTCGGAAGGTCGACGGCGCCGACATCCTCCGGCGCATCGACCAGCACGGCGTCACGCTCATGTGCGGTGCACCCGCGGTCGTGGCGATGATCCTCGACGCCGCCGGCAGCTGGCAGGGCGAGATCCCGGGTCGTGATCGCGTGCGGATGGTCGTCGCCGGCGCCCCGCCGCCCACCTCGACCATCGAGGCGGTGGAGAAGACCCTCGGCTGGGAGTTCATCCAGATCTACGGGCTGACCGAGACCGCTCCGTTGCTGACCATCAACCGGCGCCGTCGCGAGTTCGACGACATGTCGGTCCACGACCGGGCCGTCGCCCTCGGCCGTGCGGGCGCTCCTGCGCTCGGGATCCAGATGAAGATCTCGGACCAGGGCGAGGTGCTCGCCCGGGGCAACCACATCCTCGAGGGCTACTGGGATCAGCCCGAGGCGAGTGCCGACGCCCTCGAGGGCGGCTGGTTCCACACCGGTGACGGCGGGACCATCGACGAGGATCACTACCTCACGATCTCGGACCGCAAGAAGGACGTGATCATCTCCGGCGGCGAGAACGTCTCGTCGATCGAGGTCGAGGACGCCCTCTTCTCCCACGAGGCCGTGGCCGAGGCGGCGGTCATCGGCGTGCCCGACGAGAAGTGGGGCGAGACGGTCAAGGGGCTCGTCGTGCTGCATCCCGGCACCGAGGCGACCGAGCGGGAGCTCATCGACCACTGCCGCGACCGGCTCGCGCACTACAAGTGCCCCACCAGTGTCGAGATCCGGGACGAGCTGTCGCGGACCGCCACCGGCAAGCTCCAGAAGTTCAAGCTCCGCGCCCCCTACTGGGAGGGTCGCGAGAAGCTCGTCAACTGAGTCATGGCCCGGGTGGGGCCCCGGAGCCCCACCCTCCGCCCGAGGTCCTCGCCCTGACGGGCTGCGGCCGGGCCGTGTTCGCTACGAGTCCTCCGGGACCGAGGCGCCGTGACCGGCGGCGCGGAGGGTCGCTCGGAGCCGGCGAGCGTGCTCGGCGAGCTCGCTGTGGTCGACCTCGGTCGCGGCGTTGGCGAAGTCGAGGTCGTGGACGCCGCGGATCGGGACCACGTGGAAGTGGAGGTGGGGCACCTCCAGCCCGGCGAGCATCAGCCCGACCTTGACCGGGTCGTACTCCTGTTGCTGGGCCGCGCCGATGGCCTGGGCGACGCCCACCATGTGGGCGTTCAGCTCCGGTGGCGCATCGAGCCAGTGGTCGATCTCGGCCACCGGGACCACGAGCGCGTGCCCTGGTTGCAGCGGGTTGATGCTGAGGAAGGCGACCGCCTGGTCGTCGCGCCACACGAAGTGACCCGGGAGCTCACCGGCGATGATGCGGGAGAAGATGCTGGGCACGGAGCGGAGCGTACGCGAACCGACCCTCCGCTCCCGCCGGGAGCGCGCCGCCGGGTCATCGGCTCCCGTCGGTACTCGCGCGCCAGGTCCTAGGCTCGTCGGCCGTGGCGACCGAGTGGCGGCCCTTCACGGTCCCGAACCTGATCACCTTCATCCGGCTCATCCTGATCCCGGTCTTCGTCTGGCTGCTGTTCGGCCTCGACGACCGGCTCTGGGCCGGCGTGCTCCTCGGCACCCTCGGGGCGACCGACTGGGTCGACGGCTGGTTCGCCCGTCGGTACGGACAGGTGTCGGAGCTGGGCAAGATCCTGGACCCGATGACCGACCGGCTCCTGCTGGTCACGGCGCTCGTGTCGATCATCATCGACGGCTCGATGCCGCTCTGGGTGGCCATGATCATCCTCGTTCGGGAGGTGCTGATCTCGATCGCCGGCATCGTGCTCGCGGCGCTGGGCGCACGTCGCATCGACGTGACCTTCGCCGGCAAGACGGCGACGTTCTTCAACATGCTCGCCTTCCCGGCGTTCCTGGTGGCCGAGAGCGGCGTCTGGTGGGACGGCTTCGCCCAGGTCGTCGCCTGGATCTGCGTCGCGATCGGTGGGGCTGTGGGCTACTACTCGCTGTTCGACTACGTCCCGCGAGGGCTCGCGGCGCTCCGCGAGGGCCGGGCCGCGCGCGCCGCCGGTGGCGCATGAGCAGTCCCGCCGACCTGGTCAGCGGTCCGGTAGCTTCGGACCTCATGGAGCTTCCTGATGACCTGCGCTACTCCGAGGACCACGAGTGGGTCCGGACCGAGGGTGACCTCGTGCGCATCGGCATCACGGACTACGCCCAGGATGCGCTCGGCGACGTCGTCTTCGTCGACCTCCCCGCCACCGGTACCGAGGTGGCGGCCTCCGACAGCTTCAGTGAGGTCGAGTCCACCAAGTCGGTGTCGGAGATCTACGCCCCGGTCGCCGGAGTGATCGTCGAGGTCAACTCCGAGCTCACCGACGCTCCCCAGAAGCTCAACGAGGACCCGTATGGCGAGGGCTGGATCTGCGTGATCCGCCCGTCCGACATGACCGCGCTCGACGGCCTCATGGACTCGGCCGCGTATCGCACGCTGGTCGACGGGGCCTGATCCACACCCGACGCCGGGGGGAGGAGTGACGGTGCGGGACGTCTTCTGCAACCAGTGTGGCCACCGGAACCCGGCCGCCGCGCGCTACTGCTCGTCCTGTGGTGCCGCGCTCGACGTGACGCTGCTGGACGACGGCGGCGAGCACGTCGACACCGAGCACCACGAGCACCTCGTCCCCCAGGTCCTGGGGCGGCCCTGCCTCGTGGTGGAGGCCGGCCATCGCGCCGGCTCGACCTACCCCCTCGACGGCGAGACCGTCCGCATCGGCCGGCATCCCGACAGCGACATCTTCCTCGACGACGTCACGGTGTCGCGCCGGCATGCCGAGCTCGAACGCAGCGACGACACCTTCGTCGTCCGGGACGCGGGCTCGCTCAACGGCACCTACGTCAACCGGCGCCGGACCGAGTCGGCCCGGCTGGCGAGTGGTGACGAGCTCCAGATCGGCAAGTTCAAGCTCGTGTACCTCCGGCCCGAGAGCGCCACGGCGTGACCGGGACCCGGGCGCACCGATCGATCGGTGAGGTCCTCTCGCTCCTCCAGGAGGAGTTCCCGGACATCACGATCTCGAAGATCCGCTTCCTGGAGAGCCAGGGCCTGCTCGAGCCGGAACGGACGCCGTCCGGCTACCGGAAGTTCTTCGAGCCCGACGTCGAGTGCCTGCGATGGATCCTGCTCCAACAGCGCGACCACTTCCTCCCGCTCCGGGTGATCCGAGAACGGCTCGAGACCGGCGAGTTCGAAGCCTGGCGAGCGGCCGGTGCCGATCCGGCTGCCCTCGCTCCGGTCACGATGCAGCCGTCGCTCGGGTTGGACGATGCCGGCGCTCCCGGGTCGAACGGCCATCAGGAGCCGACGGTCGCCGACACGATCGACCCTCCCTCGCCCACGGCGCAGGAGCCGTTCGCCGCGCCTGCCGAGCCGGTCGTGGCGACCGATCCGCCGTCGCCGCCGCCGCCGTCGTCGAGCGCGGCGGCGCCGCCGGGGGACGCCACGACCGGCTCGGCAGGAGCGGCGAACGGCTCCGGCGCCGTGGGCGAGGGAGGGTCGATCGTGTCGGCGACCGGCGGCGCCTGATGG
>JBCDAU010000051.1:0-38358 GCA_039185015.1 Actinomycetota bacterium | reverse complement strand
GCGCGGACGGTCAGGGCGGGGGTGCCGTTGGGCAGCCGTCCCCGGTTCTCGACCCGGGCGGTGACGCCGAGGCGCGAGAAGTCCCCGTCGATGCGGGGCACGAGCACGAGGTGACCGTCGGCGCTCGACTCGACGGCGAGGCGGGCCTCGTCGGACTCGAGGGCGACGGTGATGATCATGCCCGGCAACACGACGCCGTCCGGCGTCGGGAGGACGGGGAGGACTCGGAGATCGGTGGTGCTCATGGGGACGACTCCAGGGGTTGTCCTAGCTGCGTAATCGAGTAATCATAGAGAGGCCCGCAAGTATTCCCTCCGAGATGTGACGAGGAGCCCACCGCCGTGCCCGAGCGCCCGACCTGCAGCCACGACGACGCCGCCGCCTGGTTCGGCGAGCGCCTGCCCGCCGACTGGTTCGACGGCGACGTGCGGGTCGTGGCGGACAAGGACGAGATCATGGTGATCGGCCGCCTGGTCGGCGGAGGGTCCCGGGCCGACTGCGAGGCGGTGGCCGATCGGTTCCGGGAGGCCACCAGGGACGCGCGGGTCGCCGTCGCCCTCGACGCCGAGGCCCGCTGGCAGCGGAAGATCTCCTGGGCGGTCGAGTGCGCTGACCTGCAGGTTCGCTTCTCCACCAGCTCCGTCCCGGTGATGACCCGCCTCCGGATCGACGAGCGGACCGTGCTCGACACCCTCATCGATGCCGGCGTCGCCCGCTCTCGCTCCGAGGCCCTGGCCTGGTGCGTCCGCCTGGTCGGTCAGCACCAGGGCGACTGGATCGAGCGGCTCCGCGACGCCATGCAGACCGTCGAGCAGATCCGCGCCGAGGGGCCGCGCTTGTAGGCGTTTCACGGCGTTCTCACGCCTCGGTCTCACGGTGGAGTCACCTAGCCGGCAGCGAGCCGGCACCGACTCGGGAGACCGACATGAACCGCAACCTCACCACCGCCCTCGCCGTCGTCACCGTCATCGCACTGGCGCTCGGCTCGTTCTTCGCCCTCAACGGCGGGAGCTCGGACGCTGCCCTGGCGCCCACCGCTCCGAACAACGCCCAGCAGCTCACGGTCATCGCCCGTGACACCAACGGCAACCCGCTCACCGGTGTGGCCGTCCAGCTCATCGACCAGCGCAACAACGAGGTCACCAGCGGGACGACCCTCTCCAACGGCCAGGCGATCCTGACCTTCACCCCGGCGGCCGGCATGTACGCCGTCACCGCCACCGAGCCCGAGGGCTACCGCTCCCGGGACGACAAGGACGGCGGGTCCTCCCGCCTCGCTCCGAAGTGCGACAGCGTCTACCTCTGCATCTACCTGCAGGGCACGGCGATGACCGACGGCTCGGTCGCCGTCACGATCCCGGACGTCCCCGCCCACCAGCAGAGCGACCTCGACGACCTGTGGTTCGAGCTCACGACGTCCGGCGGCACGGTCTCCGAGGACGAGGACGCCCTCGTCGCCGTCGATCCGCCGGTCGTCGAGCACGACGGCGAGTTCGAGATCGCGGTCGGCAGTGGTCTCGCCGACGACGTCATCGACGCCGAGCCCGTCGACGAGCCCGTCACCCCCGGGCTCAACCAGCTCTGCTTCAACGTGTCGCACCAGCCGGTCGCCGAGCAGAACTCGCCCTCCGGCATCTGGGTGCGCGGCGAGGTGTACGGCCTCACCGGCGGGTGGGTCTGGGTGGAGGGTCCCTCGCTCAACGGTGGCGAGCCGGTCCAGATCCCCGTCGTCGACGGCCGCTTCGAGGGTCCCCTCGGCATCAACAGCTACGGCGAGCACGCCTTCGATCGCTTCGAGCTCGGTGGCGACGACACCGACCCGGTCGACCTCCTCGGCACCATCGACGGTGGACCCGGCACCACGGTGACCGTCACCGGCGCCGAGGGCGCAGCGTTCGACGACGAGTGCTTCGAGTTCGAGCCGACCCGCACCGCGCCGCTCACCGACGACGGCGCTGCTGACGAGAGCGAGCAGGAGAGCGCCGAGGCGGCGGCGGACACCGAGGCCCCCGTCCTCGACGAGTCGACCACCGGCGAGGCCCTCGTCGACCCGCCTGCCGAGATCGTCACCGAGGATCCGAGCCTGGACGCCTTCCTCGACTGGTACGTCGAGCAGCACATCGTCCGGGACCAGGAGGCGCTGCTGGAGCGGTTGCATCCGGCGATCCCCATGGCCTTCGGCGACGGCGAGTGCGCCGAGTACGTCGCCGAGACGACGGGCGCCTTCACCGGTGTCGACATCTGGTCGATCGGCGAGCCCCGGGACATCGACGTCGACACGCCGGCCGGCATGATCACGATCGAGGACGTCACCATCGTCGAGGTCGAGTTCGCCCTCATGGACGGCTCCTCGATGGAGTCCGAGGCCACCGTCGCCCAGCTCGACGGCGCCTACTACTGGCTCACCCGCTGCGGCCGCTGAGCCACGCTGCCCCACGGGGCCGGCGGGTCGGACTCGACCCGCCGGCCCATCGGCGCGTCCGGCGTGCGGCGGGAAGGTGATCGTTCGGTAACGGATCCGGTCACGCCGACACGCGGCCGCTGCGAGGCGAGAGACTCACCGCCGTGGCTGCTGCACTCGTCCGCACCCGTCGGCGCTCTCTCGTGATCGCCCTGCTCGCGATTGCCGCGCTCCTCGGCGCCGCCGGTCTGGCTGGAGCGCAGGACGAGGACGACCCGAAGGTGCTCTTCATCCGCGGCGCCGACCGCAGCGGTGGGTTCCTCGAAGCCGGCAACGACGACGCCCGGACCGAGCAGCTCGCCGACATCGACAACGAGTCCTTCGACGGCGGCAACCACGGTTGGGCGACCTTCGCCGACGTCCTGCGGGGTGAGGGGTTCGAGGTCGAGCAGATCGCCGAGACGGCCGAGAACGCGTCCGGTCCGAGCGAAGGGCAGCCCGTCGATCTCACGGCGCTCACCCTGACGGACTACGCGGTCATCGTCCTCGGCTCGAACAACGCGACCTACACCGCTGCGCAGGTCGATGCGCTCGACGCCTACGTCCGGGCCGGCGGGGGAGTGCTGTTCATCTCCGACGCCAACTTCGGTGGGAGCTGGCAGGACGCCCCCAACTCGGACCAGCAGTTCCTCGACGAGTACGGCATCGTCGTCCACCAGGACACCGGGACGTACTCGATCGACGACAGCGAGTTCGTCACGCCTGGGCATCCGATCCTCGACGGGATCACCGAGATCGATGGCGAGGGCGTGTCGCCCTTCGACCTCGGCGGCGCCACGATCGACGTCACGACGCTCTTGGCCGCAGAGGGGCAGGTCCGGCTCAACCCCGGCGACGCGCAGGGATCGACCCGCGCCGCGACCGCCGACGACGCCGCCCTGTGGGTCGCCGAGGTCGGTAGCGGCCGTCTCGCCGGGCACTACGACCGGAACACGTTCTTCAACCCGGGCGGGGCCGGTACCGACATCACCCGCTTCGACAACCTCGACTACGCCCTCAGCCTGTTCACCTGGCTCGCCGGAGACGGCTTCACCCCGCCCGTCGACCCGTCGCCGACCACGCCGACGACGATGCCGCCGGACACGGTGCCGCCGACCGGCGATGCGGTCGGTTACTGGATGGGCGATGCGGGAGGTGAGCTCTACGGCTTCGGCGACGCTCCTGACCCCGGGGCCGTGCCGGGCCGCGTCGTCGACTCCGCGTCGACGCCCGACGGCTCTGGCCTCTGGATCCTCACCGCCGACGGGGTCGTCCACGCTCTCGCCGGAGCGACCGGCTTCGGCGACGTGGACCTCTCGACCCTGCCCGACGGTGAGGCGCCGTCGACCATCTCGGTCCTCCCGGACGGGAGCGGCTACTGGGTCTTCACCAATCGAGGCCGGGCCCTCGCCTTCGGCGCGGCGGGCGACATCGAGGACCTCGTCGACCTCGGCATCGCACCGGCCCTCAACGGGCCGATCATCGACTCGGTGGCGACACCCACGGGCGGCGGCGTCTACATGATCGGGTTCGACGGCGGCGTGTTCGCCATCGGCGACGCCGAGTTCCACGGCTCGATGGGCGGTCAGACCCTCAACGGCCCGGTGGTCGGCATCGCCCTCGACCCGGATGGTGTCGGCTACTGGCTCGTCGCGAACGACGGCGGGATCTTCTCCTTCGAGGCCGAGTTCCTCGGCTCGATGGGTGGGGTGCCGCTCAACCAGCCGGTGGTGGGAGCGGTGCCCTTCGGCGACGGCTACCTGATGGTCGCCAGCGACGGGGGCATCTTCAACTTCTCGAACCTGCCCTTCCTCGGCAGCCTCGGCGACGACCCACCGCCGGACTCCGTCACGACGGTCACGGGCTTCCCGACCTGACGGCCGCCGCCCGAGGAGGGAGGACGAGCCCGCTCAGCCGAAGCGCTGCTCGAGGAACGGGTCGCCCTCGTTGTGGTAGCCGTTCCGCTCCCAGAAGCCGGGCTGGTCGCCGACGCTGAGCTCCAGACCACGGAGCCACTTGGCGGACTTCCAGAAGTAGAGCTCGGGGATGACCATCCGCAGCGGGTAGCCGTGCTCGGGGTCGAGGGGCTCGCCGTCGAAGGTGTGCCCGATGAACGCTCGCGGTCGTCCCTGGTCGTCGTTGCCGCGGATGCGGTGGAGCGGCACGTTGGTCGTGTAGCCGCCCTCTGCGTGCTCGATCAGGAAGTTCGCCTCGGGCAACACACCCACGAGTTCGAAGATCGTCTCCATGGCCACCCCGCGCCAGGCGGTGTCGAACTTCGACCACTTGGTCACGCAGTGGATGTCGACCACGGTCTCGACCTGGGGGAGGTCGAGGATCTCCGCCCACGACAGGACCATCTGCCGCTCCGTGGCGCCACCGATGGTCAACGACCAGTTCGACAGGTCGCCGTAGTCGGGCACGTCACCGACGTGGAGCACCGGGAAGCGATCGGTCGAGTACTGCCCCGGTGGGAGGCGCTCCGGAGCGATGCCCTTCGCGATGAGCGCCTTGCGGTTCCGGTCGAAGAAGCTGGCCACGACGCCATTCTGCTCGCTTCGCGCGCCCTGGAGTGCTCGCCGGGAGCGAGCCCCTCGGTGGCGAACTCCTCAAGATCGATGGGCGAATTGTCGATGGGGCGGAGAGGCTCTGGTGTGGTAGCGGGGGCCGTCCGACAATAACGGTGGCATCCCGGGGGATGACATGAGATCGATCTCGTCGAAGATCCTGTCCTTGGTGGCGTTCGCCATCGCCGCAGGGCTCGTGGCCGGCGCCATGGGCGTGAGCTCGTTGCGACGGGTGGAGGCGGAGGGGCTCTTGCTCCACGACGCTTCGCTCATCCCGCTCGAGGAAGTCGCGGAGGTGCGTGCGGACTACGCGGAGGAACCGCTCCTCGTGCTGCTCGAGATCGCCGACGGCAAGTACACCCTCGCCGAGGGCGCGCAGGTGATCGAGGACCACTTCGTCCCGGCGCGCGAGGCCTACGGCCACCTCGTGGAGAACGAGCTGATCTCGGACGAGGCCCACGACCTCGCCGTCGAGCTCGGAGCGCACCTGACCGAGATCGAGGCGGCGGTCGCACCACTCGCCTCGGCGGCCGACAGCGAGCTGCAGGACATCACGTTCGACGTCCTCCACGCCGTCGAGGGACTCGAGGAAGTCGTGATCCCGCTCGTCGCCCAGCTCACCGTCGAGGGTGAGGAGAACACCGCGCACATGATCGCGGTCGCCGACGAGGCCGAGCGGAACCAGACGGTCCTCCTCGTCGGCGGCGCGATCGCCTCTGCGCTCGTGGGCTGGTTCGTGTCACGGCGACTGTCCGGGCGGCTCCGTGCGGTCACCGGTCGCGCCGAGGCCATCGCACGGGGCGAGACCGGCGTCGATCAGCTCGACGTGGTTGTCCGCGACGAGTCCGGGCGCCTCGCATCGACCTTCAACGAGATGCAAGCGATGCTCGCCACCGTCGGGCGGAAGGCCGAGGCGGTGGCTGCCGGGGAGGTCTCCGACCCGGTGCTGGACGAGCCCGTGCCCGGTGCGCTGGGCGCCTCCTTCGCTGCGATGACCGACAACCTCCGAGCGGTCGGGGCGATGGCGGATGCCGCCGGTGGCGGCCGCACCGCCGACACGGCCCTCGACGCGGACCTGCCGGGCGAGCTCGGTCGGAGCCTCGCCGCGATGGGCGACAACCTCCGGCTCGTGGGCGCGCAGGCCTCGGCGGTCGCCGACGGGCGCCTCGCCGATGACTCACTCCGCCAGGAACTGCCGGGCGAGCTCGGAGCGTCCCTGCGGATGATGTCGACGAACCTCGTCGACATCATCGGCCGCCTGACCGAGACCGGCTCGCAGCTCGCCGCTGCTTCCGAGGAACTCGCTGCGACGGCACAGCAGCTGAGCTCGGCGGCGTCCGAGACCGCGGCCGGCGCGACGACGGTCGCGACGGGAGGGGCGAGCATCGAGGAGCTCGTGATCAACGTCGCCGCCATGGCGGCTGAGTTCCGCACCTCGATCGGATCCATCGCCGACTCCAGTACCTCGACGGCCCACGAGGCAACCGTGGCCGTCGACGCAGCGGGCCGCAGCGACGCCACGATCCGCGAGCTCTCCGGCGCCAGCGAACAGATCGGCACCGTCCTGGAGGTGATCAGCAACATCTCGGACCAGACGTCGCTCCTCGCCCTGAACGCTGCGATCGAGGCTGCACGGGCAGGTGAGGCCGGGAGCGGCTTCGCCGTCGTGGCCGCCGAGGTCAAGGCACTCGCGGAGGACACGGCGCGGTCTCTCGACGAGATCGACGGTCAGATCCGGCAGGTGCAGCTCGCCTGCACCGAGGTAGCGGCCTCGAACGGATCCGTGAACGAAGCGATCTCGACCGTCAACGAGTCGGCCGAGACGATCGCGGCCGCTGTCGAGCAGCAGCACGCGACCGTGGAGGAGATCGCCACGATGCTGGATCGGGCCAGCACCGACGTGACCCAGGTGGCGAGCACCGGCGGCGCGATGTCGGATTCGGCGCTGCAGACGGAGTCGGCTGCGGCCGAGGCCACCCGAGCTGCGGAGGACCTCGCCGATCTCGCGACGGATCTCGCCAACGTGACGAGCCGGTTCGAGCTGCCGACGCCCGTCTGACGACGACAGATCGACGAAGGCGCCCCGCCTCGCGACGGCAACGTCGCAGTCACGACCATGTCATCGCGGCAGCACACGCTGTGGAGACGCGAATCCTGGGGGAAGTCCGTCATGGTCATCAGCGAGTCGGAGATGCTCGGCGAGCACGGCGTCGTGCAGGACGGCTACGTGCCGGTGATCGACCTGTCAGCGGCAGCGGACCCCGTCGGTCGTGCGAGCCTCGCCCGCACGATCGACGAGGTGTGCCGCCGCTCGGGCTTCCTCGTGATCGTGGGTCACGGGATCGACCCGGACCTCGTGGACCGGATGCACGATACGTCGCTGGCGTTCTTCGAGCTGCCGAGTGAGGTCAAGCGCCGATCGACTCCCGGCGGGGACGAGGCCAGCATCCGGGGGTTCATCGATGCCCCGTCCTACGTCGCGGCGTCCGAGGTCGAGACCGCCCCCGACCTCTGCGAGATGTACACCTCGAACCGGCTCGGCGAGCCCGGTGTCGCCAAGCCCGAGGTGCTCGGCGACGACTACGCGAGCTACGGCAGCCCGAACATCTGGCCGGCCGAGGACCTCCCTGGGTTCCAGCCCGTGTGGGAGGAGTACTACGCGGCGCTCGAAGGGCTCGCCGAGGAGATGATGCGTCTCTTCGCGCTGGCCCTCGAGCTGCCGGAGGACTTCTTCGCGGACAAGATCGACGACCACATGACCAACCTGGTCGCGAACTACTACCCGCCGCTGGCCGCCGAGCCGCTCCCGGGCCAGTGGCGCAAGGGTCCGCACAGCGATTGGGGCACGCTGACCATCCTCCACCAGGACGAGTCGGGCCTCCAGGTCTACGACCGCGACGGCGACCAGTGGCTCGACGTGCCCGTGGTCGAGGACGCGTTCGTGGTGAACATCGGCGACCTGATGGAGATCTGGACCAACGACCGGTGGCGCTCGACCAAGCATCGGGTGCCGGCCCCGACGGGTGAGGCCGCGACCGTCACCCGAGTGTCGATCCCGTTCTTCCACCAGCCGAACTGGGACGCTCTCGTCGAGTGCCTGCCGTCGTGCCTGGAGCCGGGGGAGGATCCGCGCCACCCGCCGGTCTACTCCGGCCCGTACATCCTCGAGCGGGTCCGACTCGCCTACACCTGAGCGGCCCGGGGACGCAGTCCGAGCTGCAGGACGAGGAGGCCGACGAGCGCGAACACGCCGGTGGCGAGGAACGCCGCCCGATAGCCGGCGCCGATCACGATGAGGCCCACCATCGGCCCGATCGTGGCGTTGGCGATGTCGAAGAACCCGGTGAACGTCGCCATGGCAGCGCCTCGTTCTCGATCGGGCACGCCGTCGGCCGCGAGCGTGATGAGCGACGGAGACTGCAGTGACAGCCCCATCGCCAGCAGCGCCGCACCGATGAACATGCCGACGGGCGCGGACCACAGCGCCACCGTGGTGGCGGCGATCATCGTGACGACGAGTGCGCCCGACGCTGCCGGGATCGGGCCGACTCGATCGGGTAGCGACCCGAACGCGATCCGCACGATGATGATCGTGCCGGAGGCGACGGTGAACACGAGTCCGACGTCCTCCAGTCCGATCTCGCGTCCGTAGAGCGGAGCGAACTGCAGGAAGCCGTTGAAGGCGAACACGCCCAGCAGCGAGACGACGCCGGGCAGGAGGGCGCCGCGGTGCACGAGGGGAGTGGGCTCGGCCGCCGGCGCGGTCGGGCGGACCGGGAGCGTGCGGGCGACCAACGCGCAGGCGGCGGCGCAGACCCCGATGCAGGCGAAGACCGTCGAGAAGGAGAACCGGTCGAGGAGCGCCTCACCGCCCACGGGCCCGAGTCCGAGGCCGACGTGGAAGGCGATCAGCATGTAGCTCGCGGCCTGGCCTCGTCGGTGGGCCGGCGCGATGTCGAGGCTGAGCGTCGTCGCGCCGGTGACGACGGCCGCGCTGCCGCCACCGAGCACGAGGCGGGAGGCGACGACGCCGACGAGGGTCGGCACCGCCACGACGATCACCATCGAGAGCACGCCGAGGAGTCCTCCGATGAGCACGATGCGCCGGGCGCCGTGCCGATCGGAGATCCGACCGAAGTGCGGTCGGGACAGCAGTGCCGAGATGGCCAGGGAGCCCATGACGAACCCTGAGGTCGCCTCGGTGCCGCCGAGCTCGTCGACGACGAACAGCGGGGTCAGGGCGTTGAGCGCCCCGAAGGCGAGAAAGTACAGACCGGACGCGGCGCCGACGGTCAGGAACTCCCGGGTGAGCAACCGGTCCCCGGCGGCTCCTCGGCTCACCGATCGCCGTAGCGGACGAGCCCGGACTGCCCTGCGGTCGCGACGAGGGTCCCGTTCTCGGCGAAGAGCCGTCCCTCGATGTGGAACAGCCCTCGTCCGATCGCCGAGAGCTGATGCTCCATGAGGACCCACTCCGACGCCGCCGATCCGTGGATGCGGAGCACGTTGTCGAGGCTGTTGGTGCTGTGCGCTCGCGTGAACACCTCGTAGGTGCTCATCGGGAGGAAGTCGGCGAGCACGGCCAGGTACCCGGCGGAGAGCGGTCCCGGGCGAAGCGGTCGGGTCCAGCTCAGGATCCGACCGGTCGCTGCGGCGTCCGACGCGGGAACGAGGCGCTGCTCGATGCGGTCGTGGAGCGAGGGCATCTCGTGCCACTCGGGGAGGCGGACCGGGCAGTCGAGCGGCGCCGGCACGTCGGGCATGGTGAACCAGGCGCGCTCCTCGTCGTCGGGCCGCTCGCCGAACGCGCCGGTCACCGCGACGACGGCGCGGTCACCGACCCAGGAGGTCGCACGAGCCTGGGTGAGCGCCCGGCCCTCGACCTGGACCTCCGCGACGATCGTCAGCTCCTCGCCGAGGGTGGCGTAGGAGAGGAACTGCGTCGAGGCCGTGATCAGCGGACGACCGGTGACGATCTCCAGCGCCTCGACGGCCGAGCCGGAGCCGACACCACCCATGAGGAAGTACCGGTCGTTGCCGTAGGCGCAGAGCTCCGCCTCCACGACGAGCGTGAAGCGCGAAGGGTCGTCGGTCGCGGTGATGGCCGAGTAGACGTGGGGATCGGGTGCCATCCGCCTCAGAGATCGAAGGTCTGACCGACGAGCTGCTCGCTGAGCCCCCACAGCCCTCGGGCGGTGTCGGGGTCGAGCGCGTACGACCGGACGCCGTGCTCGGGTGCCTCGTCGTCGACCTCGGCGATCCCGCAGTCCTCGAGGTACACGCCACCCTGGCCGGCGAGCTCGGGCGCCGTCGCTGCGTACACGCTGGTCGCAGCACCGGCCGGCACGGTCTTCATGCGCAACTGAGGCCGGGAGGAGCGCATCGACTCGATGTCCTCCATCCTCAGGTGCCGTGCGAGGTCGGTCATGATCGCCCCGGGGTGGACGGCGTAGGCCCGGACGCCCCGTCCGGCCAAGCGGCGATCGAGCTCGACGGCGTGGAGCACGTTGGCCGTCTTGGAGCGACCGTACGCGACCCACGGGTCATATGCCGTGGTCTCGAAGGCCGGATCGTCGAGCGAGACCGGTGATCGGTGGTGGGCTCGCGACGACAGGTTGACGACTCGAGCGGCGTCGCCGGCGAGCAGCGTCGGGGCGAGGAGTCCGGTGAGCAGGAAGTGCCCGAGGTGGTTCGTGCCGAACTGCAGCTCGAAGCCGTCGGTGGTCGTGCCCTGCGGGCAGGCCATGACGCCGGCGTTGTTGATCAGCACGTCCAGCGCGTCGTGTGCGGCGGCGAACCGATCGGCGAAGGCGCGGATGGAGGCGAGGTCGTCGAGGTCGAGCTGCTCGACCTGCACCTCGTTGCCGGTCTCCTCGGCGACGGCGGCCATGGCGGCACCGGCCTTGGCGAGATCTCGAGCCGTGACCGTGACGGATGCGCCCTTGGCCGCCAGGGCCCTGGCGCTCTCGGCGCCGAGGCCACCGGAGGCACCGGTGATGAGGACTCGCCGACCGGTCAGGTCGATGCCGTCGAGCACCTCCTCGGTGGTCGTGTCGTGTCCGAACGCAGATCGATCGTGCATGCCGTCAGCCTCGCATGCGGTAGCGGATCGGCAGGGTCTTGTGGCCGCCGACGAAGGTGGTCTTGGTCGTAGCGGCATCACCGTCGAGCGAGATCTCGTCGAGCGCGGGCAGCATGGTCGCGAAGAGCCGCCGAAGCTCGTTGCGGGCGAGCTGCGCGCCCAGGCAGTAGTGCATGCCGAAGCCGAAGCTGACGTTCTTGTCGGCGTTCGGCCGAGTGATGTCGAAGCGCAGGGGATCGTCGAACACTCGGGGATCGAGGTTCGCAGCCTTGTAGGACAGGTAGAGCCAGTCGCCCTTCGCGATCGGCTGGCCGGCGACGACGGTGTCCTCGGTCGCCGTGCGCATGAAGTGCCGTACCGGTGCCGTCCAGCGGATCATCTCCTCGACCGCGTTGTTGACCAGGTCGATGTCGGCCTGGACGGCCGCGAGCTGGTCGGGGTGCTCGAGCAGGGCGTGCATGCCGCCCGACATCGCCGACGACGTCGTGTCGTGACCGGCGGTGGCGATGATCACGTAGTAGCCGAGCGTCTCGAGGTCGGGCATCGGTTCGCCGTCGATGGTGCCGGTGGCGATCAACGTGGCCAGGTCCTCGGTCGGGTTCGCCCGCCGCTCAGCCGTGAGCCCGACGAAGTAGGCGTAGAAGTCACCCAGCACCTCGGCGAGGACCTCGGGGGTCAGCTCCTCGCGCTGCAGGTCGGGGTCCTGTCCGCCGAAGAGCTGCTGCGTGAGCATCAGCATCCGGGGGTAGTCCTCCTCGGGGAGGCCGAGGATCTTGAGGATCACCTGGAGCGGGAACGGCAGGGCGATGTCGTTGGCGAAGTCGCACCGCCCCCACCCGGAGTCGTCCACCGCGGCGGCCAGCTTGGCGACGGCCTCGTCACTCAGCTGCTGGAGGCGGTCGTTGAGCCGGTTGATGCTGGCGGGCCTGAACCAGTTGGCGGTCAGGCGCCGGTACTTGGGGTGATCGGGCGCGTCCATGTGGATCAGCGTCTTGATGTCGAGCTGACGCTGCTCGATCGAGGCGAGGTCGGTCAGCACGGCCTCGGGACCGTTCGTGAAGAGCTCCGACTGGCGCTCGATCTCCAGCAGCTCGGGATGTCCGACCACCGCCCAGAACGGCGAGAACCCCTCGCGCTCGATGCGATGGATCGGCCCACTGTCGTGGAGCGCGAGCGCGGCGCGGTTCCACTCGTCGACGTCACCCCACCGGTGGTTGTCGGTGAAGATGTCGTGCGGTGCCGGAGCGCCGATGGTCATGGTTCCCCCTTCGCAGCGCCTCCCCGTGGCGCCTCGCGGTGATCAGTCGGTCGTGAGGCCCAGGTGGGTCAGGGCTGAGTGCAGCGTCTCGTCGATCCAGGCGTCGTCGTCCAGCTCGGCGAGGCGGCTCGGTCGTAGCTCGGGTTCGAGCCGGACCAGGAGCATGGCGGCGATCTGGTCGAGCACGAGATCGACGGCGAGCTCCCGAGCCGGGTGGGTGATCTCGGCGGCCCGGGCGAGCAGCAGCGCACGGACGCCCTCGTCGATGTTCCGGTGCAGCTTCTCGAGCAGTTCGCGGGCGCCGACGTCCCGTGCTGCTGCGGCCCTGCTGACGATCCGGAACGCAGGAAGCGTGCGCCCGACGTCGAGCGCGAAGTCGAGGTAGCCACGAAGGACGTCGGCGATCCCGGCGCCGTGCCATCGGGCCGGGTCGACGGCGTCGGCGGTCGTCGCGTCGAGCTCGGCGGCCAGTCGATCGAAGAGGGCGAAGACGAGGCCCTGCTTGTCGCTGAAGTGGTGGTAGATCGTGCCGACCGAGGTCCCGGCCCGTGCGGCGATGTCGGAGACCGAGGCATGGTCGACGCCTCGCTCGGCGAACAGCGCGGCGGCGGCATCGAGCACGGCGGTCTGGGTGCGTTCGCTCCGCGTCTGGCGCGGCGTGCGGACCCACTCGAGATCCGCCGTCCACTGCGTGCGCCCCACGTCCACCCCGGTTCCGAAAGTCGAACTCAGATTCAGGTTCTAGCCCGTCAGCTCGCAGCGGTCCAGTGCACCGAGCGGAGGGCCAGGGCCGTGACCGCTCAAATCGGTTGTCCGGACGCTGGGGGTGGTACGACACGCTCGACGACCACACAGTTACGCTGCGCGAGTGCGCCGTGCGAGGTCCCCACAACGTTCAGCGGCCGTTGTCGCGCTCGTCGTGGTGCACGTCGGCCTCCTGGCGCTGGCCTGGGCGTTGATCAGCCCCGGGAGCAGTGGCGGACCGATCGCTCGCAGCGGACCCGAGGTGCTCGCCGTCGGCCTCGATGCCGAGCAGACCCGCTCGACGGTGCCCGAATCGGGGGAAGACGACGACGCCGACCGCACCGTCGGACCCACCACCACGACCGAGGTGGCGGCCGTGGCCGCTGAGACCGAGGGTGCCGCCTCGTCGTGGCTCGACAGCCCGATCCCCGTGACCGGCCTCACCTCGCTCGCCATCCGGCAACCGGCGGCAGGGGCAGCCGACGAGGACGACCCCGACGAGCACCCGCCGACGACGACCGAGGCGCACCCGCCGCCGCCCGAGACCCACGCGCCGACGACCACCGAGGCGCACGCGCCGACCACGACCGCCGCACCCTCGAGAGAGACACCGGTCGAGACGACCGCCCCGACCACGACCACGGCCACCACGCCGACGACGACGCCTCCTGCGCCCTCGACCACCCAGGCGATCGTGCCGACGACGACCGTCGCGCCGACCACCACCGCAGCCCCGACCACGACGGCCGCACCCACGACCACGACGACGACCACCACCACGACGACCACGCAACCGCCGCCGTCGATCCCGCCCACCACGACCACGACGACCACGACGACGACCACCACCACGACCACGACGACCGAGGCGCCGTCCGCCCCGGTGACGGTCTTCGCCGGCGGCGGGTTCAGCGGGGCGTCGTGGGCGCTGAGCGTCGGGACCTACGACATCGAGTCCGTCCGGGCCGGGATCGGCAACGACGTCATCTCCTCGATCCAGGTGTCGCCGGGGTACGCCGTCTACGTGTGCCAGCACGCCCGATTCGAGGGCACGTGCTTCGTCGTGACCCAGTCGGTGAGTGGCCTCGGTGGTCTCGACAACCACATCTCGGCGATGCAGGTCTTCCGCCGATAGGCGACCGGCCGGCGCTCAGCGCCGAGAGCGGCGAGGCAGCAGGCTCGGTCGCTCGCCCGCGACGAGCTGGTCGAAGAGTCGCACGAGCTCGGTGTCGAGTCTGTCGGCCGATCGGCGGCCGTGTCGGGCGGCGACGCCGGCGACGAGCAGCCCGGGCACGGCGAGCACGGCCATCGGCGGCGCGGCCACCGCGGCGACCCCACCGGCGGCGAGCGCAGCCCCACCGATGCCACCGGTCGCACCGAGCGTCGTGGTGCGAGCGCCCGACCGGTCGGCCTCGATGCGGACGAGCGACGAGCCCTGGTCGATCGCGATCACCCGCGCCTCGATCAGCTGGACCGACCCGAGCGCCGCAGCGCCGGCGAACGACTTCACCGCTCGCTGCATGCTCGCAGCGGCGTCGGTGCGCTTCCGCCACACGATGCGCTCGGAGGAGCGCTCGACGCGACGGAGGTGATGGCCGCTGGTCAGCCAGTCGTCGAGCGCAGCGACGAGGTCGTCGCCCGAGCGCTCGACCCGTCGCTCGACGACCACTCGGCGCGGACCGACCACGCGATCGCCGGCTCGTCGCCTCGGTGCTGGGCCGAGCCGCTCGATGGCCACCGAGTGGCGCATCGCCTCCGGGGAGATCCCGGCCTCGGCCGCGGCGTTGATGAGCGCATCGTGGTCGACGGCCTCGGTGGGCTCGTCGTCGAGCTGTTGCGCGCGCCGGATGATCCGGTCCAGCTCCTCGTCGCGCTCCTCGGCCACGCCACCGAGTCTAGGAACCGAGCGGGACCCTCGGCAGGGCTGCTCGCGCCGCCGATCGGCGGCGGCGTGCCTGACCGCTGCTGATCGGCGGCGGCGTGCCTGACCGCTGCTGATCGGCGGCGGTTCGCGTTGCCGCTGTCGATCAGCGGCCGAGGATCTTGCCGAGGTCGAGACCGTTCATCGCCTTCCCCAGGCTGCCCGTCGGGAGCTGACCGCCCGGGGAGAGCTGATCGATGAGCCCGGGGAGCATCCCAGCGAGGCCCGACGAGGCCTCCTCGCGGCTCACGCCGGCCTGGCTCGCGATCTCGTCGAGGTCGCCGCCCAACGCCTCCTCGACCTCGGCGGCGTCGAGCGGCTCGTTGTCGCCAGTACCGACCCAGCTGTCGGCCTTGCCGCCGAGACCGGCGTCGTTGAACTTGCCGAGCAGGCCGCCCAGCCCGCCGAGCGAGCCGCCGCCCTTCATGAGCATGGGGAGGAGGGTGTCCATGAGGGCGTCGCCCGACTTCGGCGCCGAACGCCCGAGGAACCGTCCGATGATGTCCATGAGTGCCATGCCGGGACACTACTGGCGACGTGCTGGTACGAACCGGACCGTTCGGCCTCAGCCGCCGGCGAGGTGGAGCTCGAGCGCATCGATCAACTCGGTCTGCGATCCGCTCTCCGGCCCGGCCAGCGCACGGTGCTCCGCGACGGTCCGCTCGGCGTCGGCGCGCGAGGACCCCAGCAGCATCGACAGCGCGACGGCGGAGGTGCCGGAGCGTCCGATGCCGGCGGCGCAGTGGACGATCAGGCCGTCGCCGTCGCGCAGCCGATCGGCGAGCGCGGTCAGGAACGGGAGCAGGTCCTCGAGCGGCGGCGCAGACAGGTCGGGGATGGGGCGCCAGATCGCCCGTCGGTCGATCTCTCGGTCGAGCCAGGCCACGTAGTCCGGATAGCGCTCCGTCAGCTCGCGTCGCTCGGTCAGGCACACGACGGCGTTCGCTCCGACGCGGGCGATCAGGCCCTCGACGTCAGGCCCGATGAGGTGCTTGCCGCAGAGCCAGAGGCGGCCGTCGGCGCTGACGGGGATCTCGTCGATGCCGCCGTCGACGTTGTACACGTCGGCGGACACTAGGCGGCTCCGCTTCGGTCGACGATCATGGTGTCGAGGGGAAGGGGGCCGTCATGGCCGGCTTGTGGATCGCTCATGTGAACGTCACCGACGAGGAGCGCTACGGGGCCTACGTGGCCCGAGCGACCGAGATCCTCAGCGCCCACGGCGCGACCTTCATCGCCCGCGGCGGGCGGTACGAGCAGATGGAGGGCACCGATCACTCCCGCAACGTGATCGCCCGCTTCCCGACCCTCGACGATGCCGTCGCCTGCTACCGCTCCGACGAGTACCAGGAGATCGCCGTCGATGCGATCGCAGCGTCCGACCGGAGCGTGGTGATCGTCGAGACCTCGGACTGAGCGCCCGGCGGCGCTATCGCTTGCGGACCTGGAAGCCGGCGACCGCCTTGTACCGCCCGGCGATCTCTTCGAGCTCGCCGGCGGCGAACACGTCACCCACGTCCGTGAAACCATCGGGCGCCCGCTCGTGGGCGAGGTCGAGCACGACCTCGGGGCCGTGACGGCGGTTCGCCCGGACGATCGCCGCGGTGGGCGGTAGACGGTCGGCCTCGTAGGCCCTGAGCGCATCGTCGACGTCGCCGTGCTGGGTGAGCGCATCGGCCAGTGCCCGTGCGTCGAGGATCGCCTGGGAGGCCCCGTTCGACCCGATCGGGTACATCGGGTGCGCAGCGTCGCCGAGGAGCGTCGTGCGCCCGACGGACCATCGATCGAGCGGTTCGCGGTCGACCATCGGGAACTCGTAGACGCCCTCGTTGCGGCGGATCAGATCGGGCACGTCGAGCCAGTCGAAGGTCCAGTCCTCGAACCGGGGGAGGAAGTCGGCGAGCTCGCCCGTCCGGTTCCAGTCCTCCCGGTCGGAGAGTCCCACGTCGGTCCAGTCGAGCTCGGCGATCCAGTTGACGAGGACCCGCCCGTCCTCGCGCGGGCTCGAGATCGGGTAGGCGACGAACTTGTGCGGCCGGTGGCCGGCCATGAACATCGACCGCCCCGTCAGGTACGGATCCGCCCACGTGGTCCCACGCCAGAGGAGGTTGCCGCTCCAGTGCGGGAGGCCTTCGTCGGGATGGCGCCGTGCTCGGATCGCCGAGTGGATGCCGTCGGCAGCGACCGCCACATCGCCCCGCTGGACGATCGGGCCGTCGGCGGTCTCGATCTCCACCTCGACGCCACCCGAGATGTCGCGGGTCTCGACCACCCGCCGGCCCGTTCGTACCGCGTCTGCGCCGAGGCGCTCGCGCACGAGCTCGAGGAGCGTCATCTGGAGTCGCCCGCGATGGACCGAGATCTGCGGGACGTCATAGCCCGCAGCGAGGCCTCGTGGCTCGCGCCAGATGAGCTGGCCGTGTCGGTTGAAGAAGCACAGCTCGGCGGTCTCGACGCCGATCTCCCGGATCGGCTCCGTGGCATCGAGTCCGGCGAGCACCCCCATGGCATGGGGCAACACGTTGATGCCGACGCCGAGGGGGGCGAGCTCGCGTACGGCCTCGTGCACGGTCACGTCAGCGCCCTGTTCGTGGAGCGCCAGCGCAGCGGTGAGTCCACCGATCCCCGCTCCGGCGATGATGACCCTCACGTGCGGCTCCTCGGCTCAGTCGATCGGCGGCGACGCCAACGAGGCGCGTCGCCCGACGCCGTCGAGGTGGGCGGACACGGCGGCAGCAACGGAGGGCGGGTGCTCGAAGGGCCCGAAGTGACCCAGCTCCTCTATCACGATCAACCTCGCGTCGGCGAGCCGGTCGACCAGCTCCGGTGCCCACGCCGGCGGTGGCGGGATGTCGGACGGAGGCTCCTGGCCGACCGCGACCGTCGTCGGCGCCTCGAGGCCGACGAATCGGGCGCTGCGCGACGGGGTCTCGCCTTCGTAGGTGCGAGCCTCGGCCTCACCGGTGCAGCGGAGTGTGACGCCGCCGTCGGCGGTCGGCGCGAACCCGTGGTCCACGTAGTCGCGGAGCACGTCGGCCCGGACCACCCGGAGCGGCGGCTTGGAGGCGAAGTTCCACAGTGCCGCTTCTGCGGTGGGGAACGTCTCCCGTCGGCGCCGGGCCCCGACGGCGAGCGGGTTGGGCTGGGGTGGCGGGACGGCGTCCGGGAACACGATCGGTTCGTAGAGGAACAGCGATCGGAAGCTCCCGGGTCGGCGGTGCTCGGCGAACAGCAACGCGGCCCCACCCATGGAGTGGCCGAACCCGTCGCAACCGTGGAGCCCGAGGTCGTCGACGACCGCGAGCAGGTCGTCGCCCAGGCGGTCCCACGTCACGGTCTGGCCGGTCGACGGGGTGAGTCCGTGTCCGTGCAGGTCGACCCCGAGGACCCGGCGTTGCCCGGCGAGCTGCTCGGCGAGCGCCCGGTACACCCGCGCGCAGAACCCGGTGGCATGGCTGACGAGCAGCGGTGGCCCGTCGCCGCCGAGCTCGTGGACCGCGATGGGGACGCCGGTCGCGCCGCGGACGACGTGGTCAGCGGTCATCGTCGCCGCCGTACGGCGGACCCGAGGCACACGCCGATCGACCCTAGTGCCGGGGTCTCCTGCTGCTCGAAGCTGCGGCGTCGACGCTGCTCGCTCAGCCCGGCGCCTCGTGCGTTGGCGATGCAGCCAAGTCTACTGAGTAGTAGAGTCTGCGTCCGTGTCCGGTCCCCCTCCCGACGTCGACGTCGTGGTCGTGGGAGCCGGCGTGGGCGGGTTGGCCGTGGCGGACGCGCTGTCGATCGACCGCTCGGTGCTCGTGCTCGAACGCCGCGACCGAACCGGCGGCCGGTTGCACTCCGTCGTCCGTCAGGGCGTGGGCCTGGATCTCGGCGCCAGTTGGTTCTGGCCGGGGGAGCGACGGGTGGCGGCGTTGGTCGAGGACCTGGGGATCGCGACGCATGCGCAGCACCTCGACGGCGACGCGATGTACCAGGACGCCGCAGGAGCCCGTCGCGTGCAGGGGAATCCGATCGACGTCCCCTCGGGTCGCTTCAGCACCGGTGCGGCGAGCATCACCGATGCGCTGGCCGCCCGGCTCGAGCCGACGGTGCTGCGAACCTCCACGACCGTGCACCGCATCCGCCTCGGGTCCGATCGCGTCGAGGTCGCGCACGACGACTCCCTGACCACGGCGGCGGACGTGGTCCTGGCGCTCTCGCCGGCACTGGTCGCGCACGGCATCGAGATCGAGCCCGAGCTTCCCCGCCCGCTCCGCGGTCTCGCCGCGACGACGCCGGTCTGGATGGGCGCCATCGCGAAGGTCGTCGCTCGGTATGCCGCGCCCTTCTGGCGCGACGAGGGCCTGGCCGGCGCAGCCATCAGCCACAGCGGACCGATGCGGGAGGTGCACGATCTGAGCGGGCCCGACGGCGAGCCGGCGGTCCTGTTCGGCTTCGCTCCGCTCCGCGACGGGGTCGCGACGCCGACCGAGGACGAGCTCTTGGGCCAGCTCGTCGATCTGTTCGGCCCGGCCGCCGGTGCGCCGGAGGAGCTGCTCGTCGCCGACTGGCGGGCCGACCCGGCGACATCGCCGCCGGGTGTGGAGCGCATCACGACCTACGCGACGTACGGCCATCCGGCCTATCAGGAGCCCTGGGGCGCCGGCCGCCTCCACTGGGCCTCGACCGAGACGTCGCCGGTCGCTCCAGGTCACGTCGAGGGAGCGCTCGCTGCCGCCGAGCGGGCGGTGCGGGCGATCGAGGGGCGCAGTGGTACCGACCGACCAACCGAGGAGACCCGCCATGGCCACGCCGACGCTCGCTGAGCTCATGGTCGAGTACGAACGAGCGCTGGCTCACACGGACGAGCTGCGCTCCGGGCTCACGCCGGAGCAGGTGGCGTGGCGGCCCGACGAGGATGCCTCGGCGATCGGCTGGCACCTCGGGCACCAGCCCGCCGTCGCCCACTTCATGGTCCGGAACCTGACGGCGGCCGAACCGCTGGTGGACCCGGAGCTGGACTCGCTCATGGACTCGGCGACGCCCGAGCCGGATCGCGGCGCGCTGCCCGATCTGGGCCGGTTGCTCGACTACCGGGGCACGGTCGCCGAGCGCGTGCGCTTCCGCATCGGGCAGATCGACGAGGGGCGGGTCGGCGCCCCGGCGCAGCTGCGCCTGGTCGCCGGCAACCTGCTGACCGCGGTCATCAACCACGAGTACCAGCACGATCAGTGGATCGGTGAGGTCCGCTCGGACGCCCACGGCTTGGACCTGCCCGAGCGCCCCACCTCGCCCTGGCTGACGACCGTCGACGGCTACCTCGTGGTCGGACCGACCTGAGGCGCAGACCTCAGACGCGCACGCCGGTCAGCTCGTCGATGATTTGGAGGCCCAGATCCTGGCGGGCGGTGTCGACGAGGTGGTCCTCGGTCCGGCGCACGATCGAGCCCGTCATCCGCTTCGGCTTGGACGTGTAGGTCGACCCGTTCTGGTACGGGCCGTCGAGACCGTGGGCCACGTCGAGGTACCGCTTCGCTCCCTTGTGGACCGGCTGGTCCATCCCCACGAACCGACCGATCTTGCCCATGACGGCCATCATGATCTTGGTCGCGCCGGTGAGGTGCCGGGCAGCGTCCGTGCCGAGGTTGGCGCCGGGGGAGACGTTGTAGAAGCGGGTGTTCGGATGGCGGCGAGCCATGCCCGCCGCCCACCACGCGGAGAAGACCTTGGTCGTCGAGTACTGCCTCTCCCCGCTGTAGGCAACGTCGCCAGAGGCCGTGGCGAAGGCGCGCATGGCCTCGGCCGGCGTCGCTCCGAATGGAGACGGCTCACCCTTGGCGAAGTCGTAGATGCCGAACCCCATCATCTTCGGCAGGTCGTCGTTGGCGGCCTCCGAACCCACGATGACGACGGACGCGCCGTCGATCTGTCCAGCTTCGGCGAGCGCCTCGGTGAGGACGTGGTGGCCCACGATCGAGGCCGCGAACGCCTGCTCGATGCCGTCCGGCGAGCGCTCCAGCTTCGCGGGCACCATGCCGGCGTTCAGGATCACGGTGTCGAACCGGCCGTTCCGGGCGACGAGCTCGTCGGCGGCTCCGCGTGAGGACGCGAGGTCGGCCACGTCGACGGCCAGGGTGGTGAACACGTCGCGTCCGGTGCGCTCGACGAGCTGCCGGCGAGCGGTCTCGGCCTTGGCGTCGCTGCGACCGGTGATGGTCACCGCGCCGTACCCCTGCTCGGCGAGCTGGGCGGCAGCCTCCATGCCCAGGCCCGAGGTCGCACCGGTGACGAGTGCGCTGCGGTTCGAGAAATCGGTCATCGCGGTCTCCGTCCGTTGCTTGGATTCGTGTCTAGACCTATTCAGAACCGACAGGTCCGAAATTGTCAAGTAATTTCCCTACCGATCGGTTCCAAAATGTCGTACGGTGCCGTTCATGGGCGAGACCGAGACCCGCCGACCGCGAGGTCGGCCGCGCGAGTTCGACGAGGAGACGGCGCTCGACCAGCTCACCGAGCTGTTCTGGGAACAGGGCTTCGCCCGGACCTCGGTGGCCGACCTCGTCGAGGCGACCGGCGTCCACAAGCCGAGCCTGTATCGGACCTTCGGTTCCAAAGAGGACGTGTTCGCTCGGTGTCTGCACCGGTATCTCGACCGGCGCATGGCGACGATGCGGGACCTGATCGCCTCGTCGGGCCCCGGGATCGAGGGGATCGAGGCGTTCCTCGACGCCCTCCTCGATGAGGTGCTGAGCGGGGCGGCGTCGAAGGGCTGCCTCTTGGTCGCGTCCTCGGCCGAGCTCCGGGGGTCGACGCCGGGCTTCGAGGACTTCGGAGCCACCTACCGGGCTGCGCTTCGCGAACGAGCCACCGAGCTCGTGGCGAAGGCGGGCGGTACCCCGGCCGAGATCGAGGTGCGAGCCGGCATCGTGGTCATCTGGATGCTGGGGCTCGACGTCTCGGTCCGGGGCGGAGCGCAGCGGGCCGAAGCGTGGGCTGCGGTCGATGCGCTCAAGGCCGTGGTGGCGACCTGGGCCTAGCCCCCGGCGAGGCGTCGGCCCCACCAGGCGACGACCGCCCATCCGCGCTGGCCGCCGAGATCGATCAACCGGGCGACGTCCGGCGACCCTCCACGGGCGATCGCGACCTCCGCGAGCGCGAGGTCGCACCGGGCCACGTGGAGCGGTGACTGCCATCCCGCGGCCTGCTCACGGGCGGCGACGAGCGTGGCCTCGGCGCCGTCCAGGTCGCCGACGACGCGAAGGAGCCGGCCGACGAAGTAGCCGGCTGGTCCGTGGTACTGCATGCCGAGGTTGAAGTTGACCATCAGCCCGACCGCTGGTGTGAGCAGCTGCAGCAACAGCGCCGCACGATGGGCGTCGCCGAGGTGGGCGACCGCCTCCGCGGCGAGCGCCGGCGTCATGTACTGCAGCGGGCTCTCGACGACGGTCGTGAAGTCGTCGTCGGGCATGCCGCCGAGGAGCTCGGCGGCCTCCTCGTCACGATCGGCCTCGACGAGAACCATGGCCAGCGCCGACTTCCATGCCGCGCTGTCCTGGGTCTCGAGGCGACCTCGGAGCCCCGGTTCGACGACGTCGATCAGGCGACGCTCCCGGCAGACCAGGAACATGAGGAGGAAGAGCACGTCGAGGCGCCCCTCGCCGAGCGTGCCGTAGCGCCGGAAGAGGTCGTTGACCGCGGTCTCCGCCGCATCGAGGTGACCCTGCGCCACCTCGAGCGAGACCGGCACCCAGGCGGCGGCGAACTCGACGATCGGGTCGGGTGCGTTCCGCTCGGCGAGGGCCTCGATGGCGTTGAGCTGCTCGGCGACGGCCCCGGCATCGCCGAGGTCGAGCAGCGCCCCGAGCCGCATGCGCCGTCCGTGGAGCTCGTTCATCGCCATGCCGGCGCCCTTGGCGGTGGCGATGATCTCGTCGGCGAGGCCGAGTCGCTCGGCGACCGTGATCGTGAACTGCGCCGCCTGGTGACGCATGGCGAGCGTCTCGATCAGGAGCTGTGGGTCGTCGACCGATCGCGCGATGGTGAGGGCCTCGTCGGTGATCCGGGTCCCGGCGCCGTCGCCGAACCCGTCGTGGCGGTTGAAGGCGAGTGCGTTGAGCAGTCGGGCGTGGTCGGCCGGGTCGACGTCATCGCCGCAGCGGGCGAGCGCCCGTTCGGTGAGGTTGTTGGAGGAGGTGCCGTCGACCCAGTAGCCGAGCCAGGTGCTCGCGGCATGGTTGCCCGAGTAGAGCACCGCCGTCCTGGCCATGAGTCGTGAGTCATCGAGCCGTTCGGCGATGTCCCAGGCGGCGAGCACGGTCTGCTTGGACTCGACGGACTCGTGCAGCCGACGCAGCGCCGCCGATCTCATCAGGAGCAGCTCGGCCGTGAGCCGATCGGCGTCCGCACCCCTCGGATGGTGCTCGAGCGCATCGAGTCCGGCGGCGACGACCCGGAGCGCGCCGTCCGGGTCGTGGGTCTCGAGGCTGAGGTCGGCGGCGGTGATCGACCACTCCGCGGCCTGGATGGCCGTCCCCGCCGGTGCCCCGACGCAGTAGTGGCGTGCGAGGTCGGCGACGACCTCGGGATCGTCGAGGGAGCGGCGGGCCTCGATCTCGCGTCCGACCGTGGCGTACAGGTGGGCTCGGCGCAGGGCCGACGACCTGGCGTCGATCGCTTCGCGGACCAGATCGTGGCTGAAGCGGAAGTGGCCGACGCGATCGGGCACCTCGACCACGAGGCCGGAGGCGATCGCCGCCTCGACGAGGTCGAGGGACGTGCCGATGTCGACGCCGGACGCCGCCGAGGCGACGTCGAGTCCCCACTCGGCCTGTGCGGTCGCGGCGGCAGCGAGCAGCCGATCGGCACCGTCGCCGAGTTGATGCAACTGGCGAGCGACCACGTCCGCGACGGACGCGGGGGCGTCGCCGGCGTCGAGCGAGGCGAGTGGATCGCCGGCGTCGAGGTCGCGGAGCAGGTGCAACACGAGGAGCGGGTTGCCGCCGGCTCGCCGCTGGACCTCGTCGGCGACCCGGTCGAGGAGCTCGCCGTCGACCGACGAGAGCTCCGTCGCGACGACCTCGGCGACGGCACGCGGGTCGAGCGGCTGGAGCGGGAGTCGAACGGTGCTGTCGAGCGCTCTGATCTCCGCGATGCGGGGATCGTCCAGGCCCTCGTCCCGGCTGGTCGTGATGATGGCGAGCGGGAGCTCGCGGAGGCGCTTCACGAGGTGAGCGAGCAGCTCGAGTGAGGCGCGGTCGGCCCAGTGGGCATCCTCGAACACGACGATGGGGCGCTCACCGTCGGAGGTGACCCGTCGGAGCAGCTGGGTGACGGCGTCGAAGGCCCGGTGCCGGCCGTGCGCCGCGTCGTCGCTCGGCACGCCGTGCTCGTCGCCGAGGCCGGGCACGATCGCGGCGAGCGGTGCCATGTCGGCGCCGACCCACCGCTGCCTGGTCTCGGCATCCTGACCGTCGAGGAGGTCGCGGAGCCCGGTCGCCCACGGCCAGAGGCCGATGTCGGTCGTGGAAGCGTCCGCCTGGACCCACATGACCGTTCGGCCCCGTGATGCGGCGGGCCCGGTGATCTCCTCCATCAGCCGGGTCTTGCCCATGCCGGCGGGGCCGTTGACGATCGCGACCGCACCGGCGCCCTGAGCGGATCGGTCGAGGAGCTCGACGAGCGAGGTGACGGCCTCGGTGCGGCCGGGGAGCTGCGTCGTGACGGCGTGGCGTTCGGGAGTCGGCGCCGCGCGCTGGGCGGGGCTCGGGCTAGGTGTGGGGAGGTCGTGGTGCAGGATCCGGCGCTCGGCGTCGAGGAGCACCGGACCGGGTTCGAGCCCGAGCTCCTCGCCGAGCATCCGGCGGGCGTGGTCGATCGCGCGCAGGCCCTCGGCCTGACGGCCGTCGGCGGTCAGCGAGAGGGCGAGGAGCGCGTGACCGGCCTCGTCGTAGGGCGCCCGTTCGACGAGGCGCCGCAGGTGCGTCGCCGCTTCCGTGCACCGCCCGAGATCGAACAGCGCCTCTCCTCGTCGGAGCTCGGCCTCGTGCCGGAGCTCGGTCAGCCAGGTGATCGCTCCCGCGGCGAAGTCCTCGTCGGCGGCGTCGGCGAAGGCGTCTCCCCGCCACCGGCCGAGCGCGAGGTCGAGGACTGCGAGCGCATCCTCCGGGTGGTCGGCGTCGCGGGCCCGCTCGACCTCGGTGGAGAACGCCACGCTGTCGACCAGCTCGGGGTCGACGGCGAGTGCGTACCCGTCGCCTCGCCGGACGAGGACGGTGGAACGAGACCCGCTGGCCCGGTTGGGCTCCACCACCTTGCGGAGGTTGGAGAGGTACGCCCGCAGGCTCGTCAGCGGGTCGCCGGGCAGCGCCTCGCCCCAGAGATCCTCGATGAGGCGGTCGGTGGACCGGACGGCACCGGGCTCGATGAGCAGTGACGCGAGCAGGAGGCGCTGCTTCTTCGAGCCCAGCTCTCGGGGACCGTCGTCGTCGACGATCTCGAGCGGACCCAACACCCGGAACTCCATACGCGCGAGCGATCGTAGGCGAGTGGTGACGTTCCGTGCCCGTTGTGTCGGGCGACGGAACCGCGCCAGCGTGGGACGAGGAGGTGGTTCCGTCCTCAGACGTTGGAGACGTGGGCGTGGACGATGCGCCAGCGGTCCTCGAGGAGCTGCCAGACCTGCGTGCGCAACACGGTCGTCCCGTTCCGCCTGAGCTCGGCACGTGCGAGGCCGATGCCGGGAGCCAGCATCCCGACCTCCGCTCGGATGACGTCGCTCGTCGGCGGTGCGACGGTCGCGCGGCGCACGTCGCGGATGGCGTCGTGTCCCCAGGCGGACCCGGTCGGTCCGAAGCGGGAGACGGCGCCGTCATCGTCGCGGGCGAAGTGGTCGGCGGCGTCGTCGGCGCGTCCGGCCACGAGCGACGTCTCGTAGTCGGCGACGGCCGCGTGCAACGACGCGTCGTCCCGCACAGCGCCGAGCAGGACCTGCAGGTCGGCTGGTTCGAGCTCGGCGGGCGTCCCTCGCTCGATCAGATCGACGAAGCCCTCGTCCGGGTCCATGAGCGTGAGCGCCCGCATGCGGCCGGGACCGGTGTTGCGGATGCGATGGACCGAGCCGGCCGGCAGGGTCAGCACGTCGCCGGCTCGGACCTCGACCTCGGTGTCGTCGCTGATCGCGATGCCCTGGCCGTCGAGGAAGACGAAGGTCTCCACCGAGTCCGGATGGCTGTTGGGGGGCTGGGACCCGCCGGGCTCCCAGACCTCGAAGCACACGCTCGTGGTGGTGAGCTCGCTGGGACGGCGCAGCGGCATCAGCAGCACGGTGTCATCCGGTGAGATCCGCCAGGCCCGAGCGTCCGAGCCGTGGTCGAGCAGCGGGGGCGTGGTCATCGGACGTCCTTGATCGCGGACCGGAGGTCGTCGCCCTCGGCCACGAAACCGAAGCACTGGGCGACGTTGTACCTCGTCGCCTCCGCGCAGAAGTCGGGAGAGGTCGTGGCCGAGCAGTCGTCCAGCAGCACGACGTCGTAGCCGAGATGAGCGGCGTCCATGAGGGTGGCGAGGACGCACTGGTCGACGTTGACGCCCGCGAAGAGCAGCGTCGTGACGTCCAGGTTCCGGAGGACGCCGTCGAGCTCGGTGTCCCAGAACCCGCTCATCCGGGACTTGTCGACGTGCAGGTCGCCGGTCGCGGCAGTCAGGCCGTCGACGAGTGCCGCCGAGGGACTGCCGCGCTGCAGCACCGGGTGGCCGGTCGCCGGGAGCGGGTCACCGATGCCGACCGACTCGCCGTCCGGGTCGTAGACGTGGATGACGCCGGGCGGCAGGTTCGCCCGGTCCGGGCGGTTGCCCCAGTTGAGCCAGACGACCGGCACATCCGCCGAGCGGAGCGTGGGCAGGAGGCGGTTCAGCGGCCCGATCGGGTCCCTGGCGCCTGACACGTCCACGCCGATCGAGGCCAGCCAGCCGTCCGGTGAGCAGAAGTCGTTCTGCATGTCGATCACGACGATCGCCGTGGCGGCGAGATCGAGGGTGACCGGCGCCGGCTTCGCGGCCACGGTGACCGGCACGGCTGAGCGGCGTGGCCGCGTGAGGTCGATCCGGCCATCGACGGCATGCCACGCGTTCCGTGGGTTGACCCCGATCCGGTGCACGTCGTCGCTCCTGTCGCCGATGACGGGGAGAGTCTGGAACGGTGAGGTTGCCAGTCTGTTTCGTCGGATCGGTGCGACGATCCGGCGGCGTAGGGTGCCCGCGGTGTTGCCGTCGTCGTCCACGGATCCACTGCTCCCCGGGCCCCGTCCGCTCCGTGGCGGGACCTCCGGAGGCCCCCTCTCGGGACGAACCCTGGCCGTGAAGGACGTTTTCGACGTCGCCGGGCGGGTGACCGGCGCGGGGAACCCGACGTGGCGGGCGACCCATCCGATCGCTGACGAGGATGCGTCGGTCGTCGCTGCGCTGCTCGATGCGGGAGCGGAGCTGACCGGCGTGGCGGTGTCCGACGAGCTGGCCTTCAGCCTCGCCGGCCGAAACGTCCACGACGGCACACCGCTCAACCCCGTCGCCCCCGACCGGCTGCCGGGCGGTTCGTCGAGCGGGTCGGCCGTCGCCGTGGCCTCCGGCCTCGTGGACATCGGGCTGGGGACCGACACCGCGGGCTCGATCCGGGTGCCGGCGTCCTACTGCGGGATCGTGGGTCTGCGTCCGACGCACGGGCGACTCAGCGTGGAGGGCGTCGTGCCGCTGGCGCCGAGCTTCGACACCGTCGGGCTGCTGACCCGGGACGGTTCGACGCTCGCTGTTGCGTGGTCGGCCGTGACGGGAGAGGAGATCCCCTCGGCCCCCGACGTGTCGACGATCGTCGTGCTCGACGATCTGGTGGCGCTGGCCGACCGGGAGGCGGCGGACGCGTTCGCCGAGGCGGTCGCTCAGGTGGCCACCCTGGTCGATGCGACGGTCGAGAGGTCGAGGTTCGACGCGTCGCAGGTGGGGGCGGAGTGGGCGCGGGACTTTCGCTCGATCCAGCTCGTCGAGATCTGGGAGACCCACGGCGACTGGATCACCGAGCACCAGCCGGTCTTCGCCGACGACGTGGGTGGACGCTTCCGGGCCGCTCGATCGGCCGCTCCCGCCCCGCCCGACTGGGTCGTCGAGGTTAGGGACGCCGCGTTCGAGCTCCTGATGGGGCAGCTGCAGTCGGGGCGCGTGCTCGCCTACCCCACGGCGCCTGGACCGGCGCCGCTCATCGACGCCGACCCGGAGACCATCGACGACGTGCGAGGCCGTACGTTCTCGTTGACCGCGCCGGTCGGTCTCGCCGGGCTGCCCGCCGTCTCGCTCCCGCTGATCGAGGTGGACGGCCTTCCCGTCGGCGTCTGCTTCGTGGGTGCACCAGGGGCCGAGGGGACCCTGATCTCGATCGCCACCGCCGTCGTCTGACGCGGGTCCCCGGTCGCAGCAGTGGAGCGACCGGCGGCCGCGAAGGATCGGACTGAGGTCGACCCCTCGGACACAGCGTGTTGCCGGTGCAGACTCGGAGCGGAAACACCGGGGTGCGAGGCATGGAGGATGACCCGCCGCATCGCCGTGTTCTCCGGTCCGACCGCCACCATCCAGAACACGCCCCCGTTGGTCACGAGCAACAAGGCGCGGGCCCGTGCCGGGCTCCCGCTCCTGCCCGGCCGCTTCGACGCGATCCGGGCGCAGCGGCTCGCCAAGCCGGTGACGGTGTACGTCGAGATGTTCTCGGGGCACCCGCTCGAGTCGGACGCCGCCGAGCTCTACGGCTCGCCCGACGGGTGGCTCGATGCGGACGGCACCTTCCACACCCAGCCGACCGGACCGGACGACACGCCGGTGTTCGAGGTCGAGCTCCGGCCCGACGACGGCCTGTACCTCCTGCCCTACATGGCCATGCAGGCCGACGGCTCGCCGTGGGAGGACACCACCGCCTACCCGGGCGCGCCGGAGTCGGCCTCTCGGCAGACCTTCTTTCCCGATGCGAGCCGCATCTACGAGGAGATCGAACGCTTCGGCCTGACCGCATTCGGCTCGACCCAGCAGTTCGGCGACGTCGAGTTCGACTTCTACCGTCCGGCGCCCTCGGGCGGGTACAAGAAGGGCCAGTCGGCCGAGGATCGAACCGACGTCGGCGAGGGTCCCATCGAGCCGGAGGCCTTCGCCGACGACTTCTTCGCCTACTTCCCGTTCCACCTGAACAACGAGCCGCACCTGCGTGCGCTCGCCGACGCCACCAACCTCGTCGCCGACGTCATGGCGACCGGCGAGTACGACGGCGGTCAGTGGCTGGAGGGCAGCCCGACCACCGAGGAGTCGATGTACTGGATGTCCCTGGTCATCGACACGACGGCGCCGCTCGTCGGGCACTGCGCCCAGCGTCCACACCAGACCACGAGCGCAGACGGCGCCCGCAACATCGTGGATGGCGTGAAGTACGTGCTGTCGGGGATCGCGCTCGACGAGGCCGGGCTCGACACCGTCGGAGCGGTCCAGATCATCGACGAGATGGTCATCACCGCCCGAGAGGTGACCAAGACCGACGCCCGGCCGGGCAACTACGAGGCGACCGGCGGGCACGGTGGCGTGGTCGCCGACATGGGGGGCTACGGCCCACCCGACCTGACCTACCGGCCCGTGAAGCTGCACACCCACCGGAGCCGGGTGAACCGGACTCGGATGCCGAACGAGGTCGCAGGCGTCGCCGGGAAGCTGGACGCGATCGAGACGACCACCGTGTCGGTGAAGGATGACGGAGGGGCGCTGCTGGCCGCTGCCATGCCGCAGGTGTCGATCGCGAAGTTCGGCCGCTACAGCCAGGTCTCGGCCGAGACCGACCCCCGGCTCGATCCCGAGATCATCTCCCGCATCGAGTTCAACCTCGCCAACGCGGCGCTCGCAGGCTTCGTCGGGGAGGGCCAGAACCCCTACGGGATCATGAACCCCGTCACCGACAACGCGCTGCTCGTCGCCATGTACGCAGGCTTCCCCGTGGTGAAGGTCGGCCGGGGCAACACGGCCGGCATGGCCTACAAGAACCTCTACGGGCCCTTCATCGCCGGGAACAACCTCACGTCGACCAAGGCCCGGCTGCTGCTGATGGCGGCGCTGCTCACCCTTGGAGCGCTCCCGCCGGCCGCCGATCCTTTCGTCCCGACCGAGGAGGAGCAGGCCGCGACCGCAGAGGCCGCCGCTCGTTACCAGGAGATCTTCGACACCCACTGAGCCAGGGTCACATCCACGGGCGCCGATCGGTCTCGGCGGCGTGGAGCACCACGTCGCGGATCGCCCTCGCCTCCGCGACCGGCAGCATGCCGACCCGCACCGAACCGGAGGCGGTCGCCATGCGGACCGACGCGAGGTCTCGGCGGCGCTCGAACCAGGTCTGGGAGACCTTCACCGAGTTGGCCTTCCGCGTCGGCGCCTGGGCCGTGGACGAGCTGAGCACCCGCTCCGACGTCGCGAGGTCCGCGGCGAGTGCCCAGCGGAAGTTCCGGACGTGGCGTCGTCGCGTCCACCAGATCCACGGCACGGCGGCCACGGCGACGAACCCCAACCAGACATCGAGCACGAGGAAACCGAGCAGACCGACGACGACCGCGACGGCGGCGCCGTTGCGGGTCGCCAGCCACACGGCAACCGGGTGGACGCGTCCGTCGAGCGGCAGCGACCGCTCGTCGACGAGACCGAGGAGCTCGCGCACGTCGTCGACCTGCGCGTCGTCGCAGCCGACCATCGACAGCTCGCCCTCACCGACCGTCGACAGCTCGACGTCGCGGAGCCCGGCGGCCCGCTGCAGCGGGTTCTGGTTGGTGGTGAGCACCTGCACGCGGGGCACGCTCGTCGCCGCGCTCGTGCGGGACAGGAGGCCGGACGTACGACGGAGGTTGGTCGCGCCCGCCCGCAGCCTCAGGTCCCAGTCCTGGAGGAACGTGCGGGCGATGTTCAACACGACGCTGAAGGCCAACGCGACGAGCACGGCGACGGAGGCCCACACCCACGTGACCCGATCGGCGTCGACATCGAACGGGTCGAACGGGAGGTCGTCGCCGAACTGGCCCAGCAGCGCGACGAGCGGGCCGACCACCACGAGGCCGGCGAGCGGCGAGGCCGTTGCGGCGGCGGTGAGGAGTCGGCTGGGGTCGTGGTGGAGGATGACGCGCTCGACGCCGCCGCCGTCCTCGCCCTCCCCGGCGTCGGTCTCGGCCGGCGTCGCCCTCGGCACGGTGGTGAGGGCGCGCTCGAGCTCCTCGGCCACCGGTCGCGGGATGGCATCGATGACGAACTCGGCGTCGGCTGAGCCGGCGGTGTCCACCTGCACCTTCACGAGCCCGGTCGCACGATGGAGCAACTCCTGTTCGACCGCGACGCTCTGCACCCGGTCGACGGGCACGGTGAGGCGTTCGAGGCGGAACACGCCCTTGCGGACGATCAGCTCACCGTCGGCGAGCTCGAAGGTGTAGCGCCACCAGCCGACCACGGAGACGATCCCGAGCAGCAGCACGAGCACGGCCGGGATGACCATGAGTGGCCCGTCGAAGGGTCCACTCACGACGAACACGACGATGATCACCAGCTGCGTCAGGCCGATGTTGCGCAGGGTGCGGATGGCGAGGAAGACGACGGCGATCGGTGACTGCCGTCGCGCGATGCCGAGATCGATCACGGTTCGACGAGGGTCGATGGGTCGGCCTCGAGCTGTCCGGCCCGTTCGGTGACCAGTGCTCGCAGCCTGGTGGCCTCGGTCTCGGCGAGGCCGGGCACGGAGATGTCGGGACCGGCGGTGCTGACCTGGAGCGTGGACAAACCGAGGAAGCGCTCGATGGGCCCACGGGTGATGGTCACGTGCTGGACCCGGGCGAAGGGGAGGGTCTCGACGCTGTGTCGGATCACGCCGCTGCGCAGGGACAGGTCGTGCTCTCGGATCAGGTAGCCCAGGCGGCGGACCTCTGCGGTCCACAGGGAGGCGGTCACTGCGAGCCCGACGAGGACGACACCGGCGATCCCGATCGGGATGAGCGGCTCGTCGACCAGGGCAGCGACGATCCCCCCGGCTGCGACCACGACGACCGCGCCGATCGCGAGGATGACCAGCCAGGCCCGCAGGTACCGCCGGTCCACGGGCTCGAAGGCGTCCTCCTGGAGGCGGGGGAGATGATCGACCGGGATCGGCTCGTTGGAGAACGGCGCGGACACGCTTCGTGTCTACCAACGAAGCCCCGTCCACCGATCGGCACCCTCGTGGACGGCGGCCGTTCGGCGCATGCCCGATCCGCCGATCGGCGGACGGCGGAGGTCCGCTGAGCACCTGACGACCGGGGGGCCGAGGCCCCGCACGATGGGCTCATGACCGAGACGACTCCGACGACCAGCACCTCCGTACCGGACAGCAGGAGGGCGTCACACCTGCAGATCCTGCTGCTCGCCCTCATCGCGCTCGTCGCCGCGTCCTGCGGGGGCGACGACCCGCCGACGACCGAGGGGACCCCGACGTCGGCGACGCCGGTCGACGAGGAGCTCGACGAGATCCTGCCGCCGGGAACCCACGTCGGGATCTCGTGGTTCGCGCCGCCGGCCCCCGGCACGGAGGACCAGACACTGGCGCTGTGGGAGGAGGCCAACGCCGAGGCCACGATCGGCCGCGTGATGATCGACTGGATCGAGGTCGAGCCGGTGGAGGGCGACTACGCCTTCACCGAGCTGGAGGAGCAGCTCCGGAACATCACCGACCGTGGCGCCCTGCCGATGGTGACGATCGTGGCCGTCGACGTGTCGGGAACGCCGTTCCCCGAGTGGCTCGGCGGCTTCGAGCCCGAGCGGGCCGCCGAGGCGTACGCCGGGATGCTGGAGGCGGCGGCACCGATCCTGGAGGAGCACGACGTCTGGTTGCTGGCCGTGGCCAACGAGCCGCCGCTCGAGGACGACCTCGACATCGGCGAGTTCACCGAGTTCGTCGCCGGCGTGGAGGAGCGGGCCGACACGCTGCTGCCGGACATCCCCGTCACCTTCGTGTTCGCCGGTGGGGATGCGGTGAAGCAGGACCCCGCCACCCGGGAGTTGGCTGCGGCGGTCGACGTCTTCAGCCTCAACCACTACTGCCTCCATCCCGACCTCCTGGTCATCGACGCCGAGGACACCGCCTCGTACCTCGAGGAGTCGATGGTGCTCGCCGGCGACAAGCCGGTCGTGTTCCAGGAGTTCGGCTGCCCGGCCTCGGAGGAGCTGGGATCGAGCGAGGAGTACCAGGCCGCGTGGTTCGAGGCGGCCTTCGACGCGATTCGGGCCGACGACCAGGTCGTCGCCGCGTTCGTGTTCGAGTTCGGCAACTGGTCCGACGAGCTGGTGGAGCTGGACTACGGCGAGGCCTTCGCGGCCGAGCCAGAGCTCGGCTGGCTGTTCGACCGGCTCGGGCAGTGGGTCGGCACGAGCGGCCTCATCCGCCCGGACGCGACGACCCGTCCGGCGTGGGACGTGTACCTCGCCAACCTCGGTGGTTGAGAGTCACTGTGTATTCTGGTGTGTATGCGCAACTCTGTGAGCAGTACCGAGATGCACCGGTCGACCGGCGACGTCCTCGACCGGGTCGCAGCCGGTGAGGAGCTCGTCGTCGAGCGCAACGGCGTGCCCATCGCGCGCCTGGTGCCGATGGAGCGGTCTGCAGCGAGCCTGATCGGGGCGGGATCCGGGAAGAGCCGGCAGGTGGCAAGCGACGACGAGCTCCTGGAACCGGTGATCGAGGAGATGTGAGGTCGCTGCTGCTCGACACGCACGTCCTGTACTGGCTCTGGTCGGGGAGCGTCGATCGCTTGTCGGCCTCCGCGCTCTCGGCGATCGAGAGCGCAGACGAGCTCCTCGTCGCAGCCATCACCTGGTACGAGTTGGCGTTGCTCCTCGAGCGCGGTCGGATCGAGCTGGTCGAGACCACCGCTCCGGCGGCGCTGGCCTCGATGGCCGACCGCGTGACGACGGCACCGCTCACGTGGCCGATCGCGGTCCGGGCCGCCGGGCTCGAGCGCTCGCCTGAGTTTCCCCGCGACCCGGCCGATCGGCTCATCTTCGCGACGGCGTCCGAGCGCGGCGTCCGGCTCGTGACCGGCGACGGCCGATTGCGACGGTTCTCGTCCGAGATCTGCCTGTGGTGAAGCGACCAGGGAGCCGGCTCAGGGCTGTCGGAAGCGGGCCACGACCTCGGAGCCGGTGAGGACGTCACCGAACTGCTGGATCGTGTTCTCCAGCGCGGACTGGTGCTCCCGGTCCGAGAGGGCGGCGCAGCAGTCCGAGACCATCACGACGTCGAAGTCGAGGTCCCACGCGCTGCGGGCGGTCGCCTCGCAGCAGATGTTGGTCTTCGTGCCGGCGATGAGGACCGTGTCGAGCGACCGGCCTCGCAGGACGCGTTCCAGCTGGGAGGCACCGGAGGCGAAGCAGCTGTAGCGGTTCTTCTCGACGAGCGTGTCGTCGTCGAGCACGTCGAGCGGGGGATAGAGCAGCGTGCCGTGGGCTCCGGGCGCCATGTTGGTCATCGTCCGTTCGCGGACCTCGGCGCTGACGATGTTGTCGAAGAAGTTCGTCCAGTCGCTGCGCCCGTCGCGCACGGCGAACGCGCTGACGATCCAGATCACCTGCCCACCGGCGGCGCGCAGATCGGCCGCGAGGCGGTTGATGTTGTCCACGATGCCGCGGGAGGCGGGGACCTCGGCCGGGGCGTCCTCCTCGCAGAAGGCGTTCTGCATGTCGACCACGACCAGCGCCGTGCTGCGAGGCTCGATCTCGTCGTAGAGGTGGAGGTGGCCGCGGCGCTTCTCGATGCGCTCGACGATCTCCGCGCTGATGGTGACGTCGTGCATCAGCTCGGAGTCACGATGTCGAGCAGCGGGGGATCGGATGCCCTCGTGGTCTCGGTGTCGAGCAGCACACCGCAGTGCGGGCAGGCCCACTCGCGGAGGACGACCTCGTCCGATGTGGTGTACGCACAAGAGACGTCGCTCATCCGGCGTTCGAGGGGGACGAGCCCGGCCTTCCACGGCGTCCTCGGGTCGGCGGTGAGCACATGGCCGCACGCGCCGCAGCAGGCGCCGCCGTCATAGCGGAGGTTCACCGGCTTGTCGGCGGGCACGACGCCGTTCGCGGGTTGCCGCTCCGCTCGCATCGCCGCGCGCCGGCTCGTCGTGGCCGCCTCGTCGACGCTGCCGTCGTCGGCGAAGACGACGCCGTAGACCGCCGCAGCCGCGTCGGTCGAGACGAGTCCATACGCCACGTCCTCACGGAGCAGCTCGGGATCGCGGAGGATCGGATCACCGACACCGCCGCCGCCGTTCCAGCGCACCTCGAGCGAGTCGGAGCCCCGCAGCGGGTACACGCCCCACTCGACGTTCTCCGCCGAGCCGTCTTCAGCGTGATGCCAGCGGTACGAGTTGGGAGCGCCCGGGTAGCCGCCGGCGAGGCCCTCGCTCATCGGGAAGCGGGAGCCCTTGCCGGAGATGACGTAGTCGATGCCGCCGTCGGGCGCGTCGTGCGGGGTGATGGCCATCTCCATCCCTGCGCCGCCCCGATGGAAGCCCGGCCCGCCGCTATCGGTCTGCAGGCGCCGGTACTCGTAGAGGATCGGGAAGAGGTTCTCGATCGTCTCGACGTTCGCCATGCGGGCGATCGGGTTGGGGATCTCACCGCCGACGTCCACACCGTCGGCAAAGGTGCGCGCGCCGCCGGCTCCGGCGAAGGTCTCGGTGAGGATGCCGATCGACTCGCGGTCGTGCTGGTTGCGCCCGAACTTGAAGATCGCGAAGTGGTTGGCGTGCCAGACCGCCGTCGCCTCGTGCTCGTACGTCGGGCTCGCGGCGAGCATCTTGCCGATGGTCGAACAGGCGGCGTTGTTGACCGACTGGATCGCTCCGACCGTGGCCACCGACACGGGGGCGGGCCGCTCGCAGTTGACGATCGTGCCCGGCGGGGCGGTCATCCTGATCGGGCGGATCACGCCCTCGTTCCAGGTGATGTCGTAGCAGAGGAGCGGGAACAGGGGAGCGAAGAGGCCACCGAGCGACGCCCACCTCGTGCAGTTGATCGAGTGGGGGCTCTGCGGGCTCGACCCGGTGAAGTCGAAGTGGAGCGAGTCGTCCTCTTTGGTCATGGTGAGGACGGCGGTGGAGACCTCGTCGGCGACGTTGAGGTACTGCCGCGACTGCCAATGCCCGTCGGGGAGCTCTCGGAGGCGCTCCCGCAGACGCTGCTCGGACAGGTCGATGAGGTACGAGCACGCCTCGTCGACGGTCTCGCGCCCGTACTTGTCGGTGAGGGCCAGGAAGCGCTCCCGAGCGACGTTGTTGCAGGCGATCATCGACGACAGGTCGAGCGACACCATCTCAGGTGACCGCACCATGTTCATGAGCGTGTCGAAGACGTCCTGGTTGAGCTCGCCGGCGGTCACGAGACGGATGCCGGGGGAGCTGAACCCTTCGATGTAGATGCTGTCGGCGTCGGGGCAGAACCCGCCCGGGTTCTTGGCGCCGATGTCGTAGACGTGGACGAAGCAGGCGCTCCAGGCGACCAGCTCGCCCTCGTGGTGGATCGGGGCGACGAGGTACACGTCGGAGGTGTGCAGCGCCGCGGTGTACGGGTCGTTGAGGAGATAGATGTCGCCGGGCTGGATCGACCCCTCGAAGCGGCGGATGATCGCCTTGCAGGCCTCGGCCGCGCTCGTGAGGTGGTGGAGGAAGCCGACGCCGCCCATGAGCAGCGAGCCGTCGGCCCGGTACAGCGAGACCATGAGGTCGTGGCCCTCGTTGGTGATGGCGCTGCCGGAGACGTTCTTGAGGGTGATGACCGCTTCGTCGACGATGCGGAAGAGCCGGTGCCGGATGATCGAGAACGTGATCGGGTTCATGCGGTGCTCGGCGAGCGGGGCGGGATGATCGGGGGTGAGGGTCATGCGAAGGTCACCTCGAGGTTGCGGTGGGCGTCCATGGTCGCCGTGTGGCCCGACTGCAGGACCACGGTGGTGACCGGTGTGTGGATGACGGCCGGTCCGGCGATGGTGGTGCCGGGGCCGAGGCGGTCGAAGGCGTAGATGTCGGCATCGACCATGCGGTCGTCGGCCTCGGAGAAGATCGGTCGGCCGCCGAGGAGGGCGTCAGCCGCTTCCGTGCCGGCGGCTGCCTCGGGGCGCATCGCCGGACGGTCGAGCTGGCCGGTGGCGGTCACCCGGAACTGGGTGATCTCGATGCCGGCGTCCTTGTGGGCCGAACCCGGTCCGTATCGCTGCTCGTAGGCCCGCTCGAAGTCGGCGACCAGCTGCGTGAGAGCGTCGTCGGTGAGCGGGTCGGTGCCGGGGACCGGAACGATCAGCTCGTGTACCTGGAGGCTGTACCGCATGCCGACGGCTCGCTGGAGCTGCGACCGGTCGGGCCCGAAGCCGGCCTCCCGCAGCGCCTTCTCGCCGCTGACCATGAGCGGGTCGAACACGACGTTGAGGTCGGCGGCGGGGGAGGGGAGCTCGACGAGCCTGGTCACACCGAGCTCGTGGGCGATGTCGCTGGCCGCCAGCCCGAAGGCGCAGTTCACCGACGCCGAGTACGGGATCAAGACCTTGGCGACGTTCAGCTCCTCGGCGAACACGCCGGCGAGCATCGAGCACGTGCCCCCGTAGGCGTGGAGGACGAAGTCCCGTGGGTCGAGGCCGCGCTCGACGGTGATCTCGTGGATCAGGTCCGACATCTGCGAGCAGGCGACCCGGTAGATGCCGGCGGCGGCCTCCTCGACGGACATGCCGAGCGGTTCGGCGATCTGCTCGGCGAACACGGTGCGGCAGGCGTCGGCGTCGAGGCGGAGGCTGCCGCCGAGGAACTGGTCGGGGTCCATGTAGCCGAGCAGCACCATGACGTCGGTGAGCGTCGGCTCGGTGCCTCCGAGGCCGTAGCAGACGGGCCCTGGACGGGAGCCGGCGCTGCGGGGCCCGATGCGGGGAGCGAGGGAGCCCTCCTCGAGGCTGATCACGCTGCCGCCGCCGGCGCCGATGGAGACGACCTCGATCTTCGGTGCCAGGTAGTGGTACCGGTTGACCATCGGCTCGCTGGCGAAGTCGAGCCGGCCGTCCTGGAGGACGCCGACCTTCGAGGTCGTGCCGCCCATGTCGACGGCGATCACGTCGGGCTGGTCGAGCAGCTCGCCGAGGAAGCGGCTGCCGATGAGCCCGGCGACCGGGCCGCATTCGATCATCCCGACCGCCCGGTCCGCGGCCTGGGTGGCGGGGAGGAGGCCGCCGTAGCCCTGCATGACGAGCACGGGGCCGTCGTAGCCCTCGTCGGTGAGCGAGGTCTGGAGCGTTCGGACGTACTCCTGGGTGCGCTT